>NZ_JMFO01000018.1 GCF_000714715.1 Candidatus Magnetobacterium casense | reverse complement strand
CAAAAATCCTCGCCGTGGCAGCGTTTTACCAATGTCCACTGCAGAGGCTATAAGATATAATGAACGTACTACAATCGAAAGAGTCAATGGTAGATTGAAGACCGAATTTGGTGGAAATAATGTTTTGGTAAGGGGAAGCATGAAAGTAAAGATGCACTTGATGATCGGAATTGTTGTCTTATTTGCCGATCAAATGTTAAAACTGATAACCTAAACGATAAAAGATACCTAAAAAAAGGTTGTTTTAGCATTATGAGGGAGAAATGCGTCTAAAATCAGAACAAATTGGCAATTATGTCCGATAAAATAGAAGATTTGGAGATTTTTATGTGAGTGAATAAAATTTAGACCTCATTAAAGATGAGAGAGTAGATATTTGTAGGGATTTTTGATTTCTTTTTGCAAGAGGCTCATCAGGTCTAAAGATTCCAGCGGTTACCACGCTATAGTAATTACCATCAGGTGTAGGCCTTAACTCTACTACGGAAGCGTGAGGCATACTGTTTGTTTTTACCAACAACAACCGCTTGCCATTTTCTCGTACTTGTGTAAAGTTTTTCGTGAGTTCTTCAACAAATGCTCTTACATGTACATATCCGGCTTTTCTTATTTGGTTGCCATGCGTTTGCTCTATGTGTATTTCGCCATATTTTTCATTGCCCCTTTGCAGTCTTATCGGTGCAGCCAGGCACTTAATCTGTCTTGCCAATTCCTCATCAATGCATCCAAAGTCAAAGGAACCGTCGCCGGCCTCAACGAAATTCATCTCAATCCTCTACCATGCTGGTGTATAAATTTTGCATAGGTGTTTTTTCTTAGCCCTCACAAATGTCTTGGAATATAGCTATGACAAACGATACAAAACACTGAAGGGCTATATGAATAATATAACAAACATAGGAGATGAAGCAAGGGATACATTCATAACAGAAATTACCGCATATTTCACTTGCTTGCAATACAAAACAGCGATATGTTAGCATTTAAGCATAAATGTCATCACACATAAATTTAGGAGGTACGAAGATGAACCGAAATCACTGTAAGGTTTGGGGTTACACAAAGGTGTTTTGTATCGCTGTCTCTATCGTCCTGTTTGCTTCCGAGGCCTATGCGGGGATGCCGTCAATCAGCATTATATTGTCCGATGTGGTATCACTGCGACTGAAGGCGTTATCCTTCTTCGGGCTTGTCTTTGCGGTTACAACGTTTGCACTGTGGAGGCTGTGGAACTTCCTGCGTGAGGACTTCCCGGTATTGCCACCGCTGTCGTTTAAGAGCGCCGTTGCGATGGTCTTTCTGTGGGGGTTGGCTTTTCACCTGGTACTGGTGATGATCGCAGGGGCAAGGGAGCTGATGACGCCTGGGGCTTGGGTCAAGGACGACAAGTCCTACGTCCTGCAACAACAAACAGACAAACATGAACTGCCAAAACGGACGTACAAATAGGACATGCCGATGGATTTATCTAAAAAGCTCAAGTTGCTAAGTATTATGGGGGGCGCAATCTTTCTCAATTGGCTATTATATCGTATAGGGTTATTCCCGTTTATTGCGTTTCCATTTCAAGCACTCTATTTCATCGCAACAGGGTGGATATATTATACCCTTAGCATTGATGAAAACATAAATCTCAACGTGCCGGAGATAGCATTAACAATGGTGCTTCTCTTGGTTTTGTTGATAGCGGTGCTGCATATTGTCCTGAAGTGGACAGAGTTCAGGCGTTTTCGCAACAAGACGCCAATGCCGTTGACATGGACGGTTGTGTTTGCCGTCCTGATGCTTGTTATCGGGATATCATCAACGGCGCTGATTAATCAGGTAGTATGGATTACCAAAACCCCGGAAGTGGTAAAGAGAGATGAAGGAAAGGGTGCAAAGCTAAGGGCAGTTGAATTAGCGGCAAAGGGCGCCGTCTCTGACCTGCAAGGCTATCTGGATTCATACATGGAAGGCAAGCCATATATAATCGTGACGGAGGACACCGGTAAGCAAGGCTGCATAGAGGCCGGCAACGCAACGGTAACGGATAAGACCTGTCAGGCGCTATACAACCAAACCGTCTCTGCTACTTACACGCCATTCCCAGATGGCATGAGTGAAATAATCAGCGACTTCATAAACCACCACATCTACAAGGGCGACAAAAGCCCGTATACAGGATTGTCGTTGTTCGTGGCAACACACACCACGGAGGGGGAGGTCGTCTTAACACCTGTAAGCAGCCGGGCTATTAACATCAAGGCCTACGCCAGTGACCTTGCATCCCCAATCTTTGACGCAACTGTAAGGGCACAGGGGACTACCGTAGGGGGACAGGGGATTAAAGAACAGGAGATCGACTCAAGAGCGAGGGAGGCTGTCTCCGAACTGCAAAACTACTTGCAGTCATACATAACAGGCACCCCATACAGAATAAGAACAGACAATACCGATAATCTTACCTGCATAGAAGCCGCTAACGCATCTGCAACCGGTAAGACCTGCCTGTTGACATACCACAAAGTCGCCTCTGCCACCTACGCGCCCTTTCCAAATGGCATGGACGATGTAATCAGCACATTTATCAACTACTGCAACAACTACTGTAACAAGAAAGTGGGTAAGAGCCTATTTACCGGATTACCACTGTTTGTGACAACGCACACCACGCAAGGGGAGATCGTCTTAACGCCTTTGAGCGGTCGTGCCGTCATCAGCGTCACGGCCTACGCCGAGGACGTTACCGAGCCGATCTTTAGCACATTTGTAACGGCATTATCGAAATAACCCGGGAGGAACGAATATGAAATGGTTGGACAGAAAGGATTATTTGTTTGTTATCTTTATTTTACTGTTTATTCTCAACGCTCTTTCAGGTATATTGCTAAGCTCTTTTATAGCCTACGACAATACAGCACCGTTACCCTTGGGCGAGCTTATGTTTGTGTTTATCCTTGCGTTTACTTTTGTGGCTACCACGTTTGTATTCTGGAAGTTGAGAAAAAACTTGCGCAAGATACGGGACGCTATTATAACGACAATCGTTCTTGGGGCTATTTTCTGTTGGCTATTATATGCTATTGGGTTATTACCATTTCCTGCGTTTGTATTTCAAACACCCTATTTCATTGCAACGGGGTGGATATACTATGTCCTTCACATCGCTAAAAATATAAGGTTTAACGCAACGGAGATCGTGTTAGGTATCGTGATCCTGGCATTGTTAATAGTGGGGCTGCATGTATTTGTGAGGTGGTTCTATGCGGAATTAAAGCTCCTTCGCAGCGAGACACCAGCAACATGGCAGTTGAGATGGACGCTTGTCTCCGTGGCGATCTTTATCCTCATGTTTGTCACCGGCATATCAACAACGGTATCGATTCATCAGTTGATATGGATCGCCAAGACACAAAAACAATTAGAGATGGTTGGAGGAGAGAAGTCAAAAGTTAGAGCCTTAGAATCAGGGGCAAAGGGCGCTGTCTCTGGCCTGCAAGGCTATCTGGATTCATATGCAGCAGGCGACCCTTATATAATCGTGACGGACAGTTCCGGTAAGGCAGGCTGCATAGAGGCCGGCAATGCAGCGACTACCGGTAAGACCTGCCAGGCGGTATACAATGAAGTCAGTTCTGCTGTCTACACGCCATTCCCCGGTGGCATGGACGAGGTACTTGGCGACTTCATAAACCACCACACCAATAAGGGCGACAAAAGCCCACATACAGGATTGTCGTTGTTCGTGGCAAATCACACCACACAGGGAGAGGTCGTCTTAACCCCGATCAACAGCCGGGCTGTTAGCATCACGGCCTACGCTGAGGATGTTGCAAGCCCGATCTTTAGCCAGGTTGTAACGGCGAGGATTGATTAGCTTGCAATACGGAGCTGATTATCTCGGTGTTGAGATTCGGATAGGAGCGACAAGACGCTTAATCTGCCTTGCCACTTCCTCATCAATACGTCCAAGGTCAAAGGAGCCATCACCGGTCTCAACGAAGGTCATCGAATCCTCTACCGTGCCTGCCCTTGACAGACTCATCGGATTGTTCTACAATAGAGGTAGAAGAACTGCTTTGGCTTAACCGCGAAGCATCATCCTCCAGAGCCTCAGTGGGGCTGATGTTGCGAAGGGTGGTAGGTTGCTCTGGTTTACCAGAAGAAGGCGGCCGCGGACTTCTTTCCCAGAGCAGTTTCTTTTTGGTAAGGGCTTTAGAGTTTATCAAGTAAGCAGTTACCACGCTATAATAGTTGCCATCTGGAGTCGGAATCAATTGTATCGCAGATACATGAGGCAATCCGTTTTCTTTTACAAGAACTAATCTGTTACCGCTTTCACGTATTTGTGTAAAATCCTTTATTACATCCTCAACAAAGTCTCTGACGCCCTTATAGCCGACTTTTCTAATCTCTTGCCCATGTCTTTGTTCTATGTGTATTTCACCGTAGTTGTCATTACCCCTTTCCATTCGTATAGGAGCTGCCAGGCGCTTAATCTGCCTTGCCACCTCCTCATCAATACGTCCAAAGTCAAAGGAGCCATCACTGGCCTCAACGAAGGTATCTAATCCTGTGTATTTCTTAATTAAAAACCCCGACCATTGGGGGGACATACTTGGGCTTTTATGGCCTCAACTGCCCGTACAACCTGCACCATCTCCCGGACATCATGCACCCTGACGATTGAAGCGCCGTTGTACACACTAATGGCAACTGCGGCAGCGCTGCCCATAAGCCTGTCCCCGGGGGTGGCTACGTTGGTGATATGTCCCACGAAGGCCTTGCGTGACGGCCCTATCAGAATCGGATGTCCGAGGTCCTTGAAGCGACCAAGGTTGTTGATGAGGCTCAGGTTGTGCTCCAGGGTCTTGCCAAAGCCCAGGCCGGGGTCTATGATGATCCTTGATGCCGCTATACCGGCCTGTTGGGCTGCGTCGCTCCTTTGCCTGAGGTAAGCGTAGACCTCCTCCACGACGTCTCCATAGACGGGGTTGAGTTGCATGTCTTTGGGGGTGCCCTTGATGTGCATCAGGACGATCCCTGCACCGCTTTTGGCAACCACTGCGGCCATCTCCGGGTCGAACTGCATGGCGCTGATGTCGTTGATGATACCGGCACCGGCACTTAGTGCCGCCTCGGCTACCACCGCCCTATACGTATCCACCGATACGGGGACGTCTATTTTGCCGCTGAGAGCCTCAACAACAGGGAGCACACGCCTGAGTTCCTCCTCAACGTCAACGGCCTCGGAACCAGGACGGGTCGAAATGCCGCCAACGTCGATGATGTCGGCACCTTCGGCAACCATATCAACCGCACGTTGCACAGCCCTGGTCTTATCAAGGAATTTGCCGCCATCGGAAAAAGAGTCCGGCGTTACGTTTAGTATGCCCATGACGCAGACCCGGTTGAGGTCGAATAGGGGATTCATAGGGGGTAGCTCTTAAGGGAGACTACGTGGTCGTGGCCTGGAGGCCGTTGTGGTTTACTTCCTGGATGATTCTCTCAATTTCCGGGCCATCGATGGTCTCCTTTTCGAGCAGTCGTTTTGCCATGGCCTCCAGGATGTTATAGTTCTCCATCAGGATGGCCTTACTGCTTGCGTAGGCATCAATGACCAGGGACTTAACCTCATCGTCGATCTGTTCTGCAACCTTTTCGCTGTAGTCTTTGTGTTTGGCGATCTCACGACCCAAGAAAATCTGTTCTTCCTTTTTGCCAAATGTCAGCGGGCCAAGGGAATCACTCATGCCCCACTCGGTGACCATTTTACGTGCCAGGTCGGTGGCCCGTTCGAGGTCGTTGCCAGCCCCGGTGGTCATGTGATTGAGGGCGATTTCCTCTGCCGCCCTGCCGCCCATTAGCACCTTTAAGGTCTTAAGGAGGTAGTCCTTGGAGTACGTATATCTGTCGTCAATGGGCAGTTGCTGTGTGACGCCCAACGCCCTGCCACGCGGTATTATAGTGACCTTATGCACGGGGTCGGTACCCGGCGTAAGTTTTGCTACCAGGGCATGACCGGATTCGTGATAGGCCGTGTTTTTCTTCTCTTCGTCGCTGATAATCATGCTCCTGCGCTCTACGCCCATCAACACCTTATCCTTGGCCTTGTCAAAGTCATCCATATCAACGGTTTCCTTTGAAACGCGCGCGGCTAACAGGGCTGCCTCGTTGACGAGATTTGCCAGGTCTGCGCCCGTGAAACCCGGTGTGCCCCGGGCGATAATGGCAAGGTTGACATCCACCGACACGGGGATGGCCTTTGTGTGAACGTTCAGGATGGCCTCACGTCCCTTTACGTCGGGGTGGGAAACCACGACCTGTCTGTCAAACCGGCCTGGTCTTAGCAGGGCAGGGTCGAGGACATCCGGTCTGTTGGTGGCCGCAATAACGATCCGGCCTTCCTTGCCCTCAAAACCGTCCATCTCCACCAGGAGTTGGTTGAGGGTCTGTTCGCGTTCGTCGTGTCCACCTCCGAGACCGGCGCCACGGTGCCTGCCAACGGCGTCTATTTCGTCTATGAATATTATACACGGAGCATTTTTCTTGGCCTGGTCAAAGAGGTCTCTGACCCTCGATGCACCAACGCCCACAAACATCTCCACGAAGTCCGAACCGGAGATCGAGTAAAACGGCACGTCGGCTTCCCCTGCGATTGCCCTGGCAAGCAGCGTCTTGCCCGTACCAGGCGGCCCCACAAGCAAGACCCCCTTGGGTATCCTGCCCCCCAATCGGGTGAACTTCTGCGGGTCCTTCAGGAAGTCGATGATCTCCTGCACTTCCTCCTTGGCCTCTTCCACGCCGGCTACGTCCTTGAACGTCACCTTATTGGTCTTGTCCGACACCAGCCGTGCCTTGGACTTGCCAAACGACATGGCCTTGTTGCCCCCAATCTGCATCTGTCTCATGAAGAATATCCAGATCAGCGCCAGGAATATTATCGGCCCCCACGAAAAGAAAAAGTTTACATACCACGGGTTGGGTGTTGGCGGTCTTACGGTGATCTTTACGCCCTTGGTGCGCAGCTCTTTTATCAGGTCGGGGTACTCGATGGCATAGGTCTTAAAGGTCTTGCCATCATTGAGCTTACCGCTTATTTCGTTTTCCTTTATGGTGATATCCACCACCTTGCCCTGTTCGATACTCTCGATGAAGTCTGAAAATATCATCTCCTCCTGTACCGGTTTCTGTATGCTCAACAGGTTAAACAGGACGATCATAAGCCCACCAATCAGGAGCCATATAAATATGTTTTTGTAAGTGTTGTTCACTACAGTATACTCATTAGAGAGTATAGCATATAATTAAATAATTTTCAAAATATTTTTATCCACTGAAAAATAAATAAAATATCCGGCAGGCTCTTTACAGGCTGAAGTCAGGATTAAAGCCATTTTATCTCTGCTACAACGTTGCATTGTTACTACAAATCAGTAGTGTAACTTATATGAAGAAAGTTTCACATGGAGTCTGCAACGTAGACTATAATGTCGGGACGAATCTCATTCTGCTTTGATCACCCATGCGTCACTACCGCTGTAGCCTGGGTACTGCAGCAGTGTCAGGGTTGGATAGGCGGCGTTGATCAGCCTTGAGACGTCAAACGTCGAGCGTTGGGCAATGAGCAGGTGTAACCTGTGCCTGCGTTGTGCGATTTCGGCGATCTTGGTGATGTCTGAGGGGTTATCGAGGGGGTCAACGTAGAGAACGATCTGCTGCTTGCTGCCGTACAACGCAAAGAGACAGTAAATGCCCCAGTCGGGGATGACGTAGACGTACCTGGCAGCGATGTCGTCCTGCCGCAGGTAATCCAGCACCCTGACCTTGCTCCAGTCATCGTGCCAGTGTGGCGGGGTCTGTAACACCTTGCCGGCAATACCGACGTTGAGCACGGCAACGATCAGCACCAGGGAGACCGCCAACGCCCTCCTGTATCTGTAGATGTACTCAACCGACAAGGCAATCGCCAACAACAAAAAAGGAAACGCCAGGACATAGTGGTGCCCCCTCCATGAGTGGGGTGAGAGATTTACAAGGTACAGGCAGAGCACAAACGCACCTAAGCTGCCTGCCAACAGGGCATTGCGCCTTGTGCCGATGTCGCGGACCGCGTAGAGCTGACCCGTGACAAATATCGCAGCAAACGATACCCATAGTAATACCGTCAACGTGGTGGCCGTGTCTCTAACGTCGTAGATGCTGTTGGCAAACCGGGCGAAATCCACCATGCTTGGAATGAGGTTCTTCTTAAGGTGATACAACTGGCTGCTAAAATCCAGCGGGGAGACGCTGTTGAGCCTGAGCAGGTCGTTATAGTACCGGCAGCCGTACCTCGTCTCTGCCGTCATCAGGATAAGGGTCGGCACTGCCGCAACAACCGCGGCGATGAGGAGCGACTTGAGCATCTTCAACCTCTCAGCCCTGTTGCCGGAGTCAAAGAGAGGCTTGAGCAAAAAAAACGCAACGATAAGCGTTGCTGGTATGAAGTTGACAAAGAAGGGCTTCTGCTCTATGCATACAAACATTATCAGCCCTGCCAGGGCACCCCTTGCGAAACTCGGCGGGCGGGATGACAGGTACAACATGACAAACATCAGCGCCATCTGATAGAGCACCGGTCCCCTGTCCGTAATGCTCTGAAACACAACCGGAAAGCTAAACAAGACGATAAGCCCGCTCAACCACAAGGGCAACTTCGCCAACCGATGAATCACAAAGGTGATCACCAGTAAGGCAAATATTCCCATCACACGCGCCGAAAGATAGTATGGCCAGAGTAGGTACATGGGCAGGTAAAACAGCGACGGCGTAAATCCCACGTACATGAAGGAACGCAGGGGCAGAAACTTGCCAAAAATCTTCAGGTCGTAGTACCCGTAGCATCCTTCACGAAAGACGTTCTCCGTGGCATTGGGGAAGAAGTAGCAGCCAAGCTGATGGTACTGCAGGTACTCATCCATGTTTGGCGGCACCTTCGTGGCAAACACGAAAATCGCCACCGACACAACGCCCACCAACCACCACCGTTTAAACGCTGCCATCGTGATACCGCAGGTCAGATACGGTTAAACCTATCCGTCCACCTTCTTGGCACCCATCAGACGTTGATACTTTTCGACCCCGACGCACTCCTTGGCAGCCGGACACCAGTTCAGACACGTCACCTTCATCTCCCTGGAGATCAACTTGCCACAATTGCCGCAATTGGTCTCCGTTTCGTCAGACCATATCTCGTTATCGCCGCCACAGTAAACACATTTCAGGTGCTCCGGAAAAGGGTTTCGTATCTCCTGACTACCAGGACAACTTTCTTTCATAATAACATACCTCTCTTTTTTTTATTCTGTTGGTTCGCCTGCTGACACCGTTATGTATATTTTAGCAATAATCAACCAAAGATGCCAACATTACTTTTTCCTGATCTTGGATATTGTCCGCGGTAAATATGGATTACGGTTGCCTGTCCGAATGGTCCTTTACTCCAGAAAAATTAAAAAATTCAACAGGTTGACAATGGGTACCGGCTTTATATTAAAATATAACTATTAAGTAAAGATTCAGGAGGTATAGATTAGGTGTTCGCAATTATAGAGACAGGTGGCAAGCAGTACAAGGTATCACCTGAGGACAGGGTCAAGGTTGGAAAGTTGGGTCCGAAGGAAGGGTTTGAGGTCGGGCACCAGGTGGTAATAGATAAGGTGCTGGCTATCTCTGACAACAGCAAGGTGACTGTTGGTGCTCCCTATGTATCCGGTGCCACGGTAAAGGGACAGGTGCTGTCAAATGGACGCACCAGGAAAATAGAAATATTTAAAATGAAACCCCGGAAGGCTCACAGAAAGTACAGGACACATAGGCAGGGCTTCACTATACTTAAGATAGCTGAAATAGTGGGAGGTAGCAATGGCTCATAAGAAAGGCGTTGGCAGTACAAGAAATGGCAGAGACAGCCAGTCCAAGCGGTTGGGTGTCAAGAAGTATGGCGGTCAGGTGGTAAAGGCCGGCAACATCTTGGTCAGGCAGCGCGGGACCAAGTTTCATCCGGGTGAGAACGTTGGCATTGGCTCAGATGACACGTTGTTTTCCATGATCGCCGGTGTGGTTACCTTTGAGAGAAAGGACAGAACCAGGCAGAAGATCAGCGTATATCCGGTAACTGCCTAGCAATCCGACACAAATAACACACACGCGCTGTACGGCACCACAAAGACAACGGTGGCAGTGGTAACACCGGAGGGATTTGTGGGCGGCCATAAAGGGAGGCTATAACAAAAGAGCGGGCGTTTCGACCCCGCTTTTTTTGCTTTGTTGATTATGAAATTTGTTGATTATGTAACCATTTATGCCAAGGCTGGTCATGGAGGCAGGGGGTGTGTCAGTTTCAGACGCGAGAAGTATATCCCCTGGGGCGGACCAAACGGAGGTGACGGCGGTGTCGGAGGAGATATCGTCTTTCGGGCCGACAGTCAGTTAAACACCCTCCTTGATCACAGGTACAGGAAACACTATCAGGCCAAAAACGGCGGCCACGGCATGGGCAAGGATATGCACGGCAAGGATGCCCCCAACCTTGTCATAAGGGTTCCCGTTGGCACTGTCATCAGAGACCAGACCTCCGAGCAGGTCATCGCAGACCTCACCGAGGATGCCATGGAGGCCGTTGTCCTGCGCGGTGGCCGCGGCGGCAAGGGCAATGCCCATTTTAAGACATCGACCTTTCAATCGCCCAAGTTCGCTCAACCTGGCGAGGACGGCCAGGAGGCATACCTTATACTCGAACTGAAGCTACTGGCAGACGTTGGCCTCATCGGGATGCCAAATGCCGGAAAGTCAACACTGCTGGCAAGCATCTCCTCAGCCAGACCCAAGATTGCCGATTATCCATTTACCACCCTGGTGCCAAACCTCGGGGTTGTCAAGATGAAGGACTACACCAGCTTTACGGTGGCTGATATCCCCGGCATCATAGAAAACGCACACCTGGGGGCTGGGTTGGGCTTGCAGTTTCTCAGACATGCCGAGCGTACCTTTATGCTCCTGCACCTGGTTGACGTCAGTGACGACATCGAACTTGACCCCGTCGAGGCCCTTATGCAGACAAACAGGGAACTCTCCATGCACAACACCGACCTGGCAGCCAAGCCACAGACCATCGTTGCAACCAAGCTCGACATCGCACGTCAGGGACACAGACTCGACCTGCTGACGGCATACTGTGAACAATTGGCCATACCGTTGTTTAAGATATCAGCCGCATCAAACGAAGGGATCAGCCAATTGATCGGCTACCTCTCCACCGTCATCGGACAGGGCAGGGCAGAGGCTACAAGGGGGGCGGTTACGGCAGGGGCGGGACCAGCCCCCTTTTATGCCGGGGGAACTTAGCCGGGGGCGGCTCGCCCCTTTTATGCCGGGGGTCGCTGACCCCTTTTATGCCGGGGGGGCGCTGACCCCTTGACCCCTTATTATACATGCCGTTATCCTGTTAATCCTCTTAATCCGTTTAATCATGGTTCAGACAATCCACAACAGGAAAGAGATACTGATATCTTTCTTAAACACTGTCTTAGACCTCAGTGGGGATAGAGAGAGCGGTGGCATAGAGATACTCAATCCTTACAGGTGCTAAAGATAGAGGGCTTGAAGGAAACTGCACTGGATATCAGGGCGGTAGACAAAAAGTAGCAATTTTATGGAGTCAAGCTATAAGGATGGATTCAGAAAATCAAATATTGACAATATTTCTGTATTTATTATATATTATAGTTTGGCTTTGTTTTAGAGCTGAAATTATAAAAATTATAATGGCAAATTAAAAAGAGAGATAATGACCGGATGAGAGATAAATCGTTGTCCGTGGATAAGCCGCTGACAGACGTCAAGAGATACTCTCTGAGTGCGAGAAGTAGCAAGGTAAACCTCCAGCAACAGGGTAAGCCGTTTTTAAGGGGCGGCTCATTCAGGGGATTCCTTGATACGATGCCCGAGGTGCTGGCCGCATCAGAGCTGAAAAAGGCTGCTTGTGCCATCATAGAAGCCAGGAACCGGAATAAACCCGTTGTCCTGGGCATGGGTGCCCATCCAATAAAGGTTGGCCTCTCACCGCTTATCATAAACCTCATGAAAAATGAGACCGTCACGGCGATAGCCACAAATGGCGCCTCCATTGTCCATGACTTTGAAATGGCCTTTATGGGATGTACCTCCGAGGACGTGGCCTCCGAGCTTTGTCATGGTACCTTTGGCATGGCCGAAGAAACTGGCGTTATGCTCAATACGGCCATATCCGACGGCGTAACACAAGGGCTGGGCCTGGGCAGCTCCATTGGCAAATTCATAGCCTCCGACGACAGAATCAAGAATAGGTCAATAAGCATATTCGCCACGGCCTTCGACCTCAACGTGCCACTCGCCGTACATGTTGCCATCGGTACGGACATCCTGCACATGCACCCCGAAGCCAACGGCAGCAACATCGGAGAGGGCAGTATGCGAGACTTCAGAACCCTTACCTCGATCATAGCCACACTCGATGGTGGAGTGTTTATCAACCTCGGCTCTGCCGTTATCATCCCGGAGGTCTTTCTGAAGGCGCTGAATCTGGCAAGAAACATCGGTTACAGGGTGGAGGACTTTACAACTATAAACATGGACTTTATAAGACAATACAGGGCCGAGGTAAATGTGCTCAAAAGACCAACCGCCAATTCCGGTTCGGCCATAAGCCTCGTCGGGCATCACGAAATCATGTTTCCGATGCTATGTGCCATTGTAATAGAAATGAAGGGTGATTATTAAAGTATGGAGATAAAAAAGGCACTGGACGAATCCCAGCAGTACATGATGGAGACGTATAAACGATTTCCCGTGGTATTTACCAAGGGCAGAGGCATGAAGCTCTGGAGCATGGATGGCAAGGAGTATCTGGACTTCCTGGCAGGTGTTGCGGTAAACGTCCTGGGACACTGCCATCCAAAGATAGTCGTAGCTATCCAGAAGCAGGCCCAGAGGCTCATCCACGTATCCAATTTCTACCACAACGAGTACCACATAAGGCTTGCCAAACAACTGGTCAGAAACTCCTTTGGCGACAAGGTGTTCTTTTCCAACTCCGGAGCCGAAGCCAACGAAGCCGCAATAAAGCTCGTCAGACGCTACTGCAATCAACGTAGCGCCGGAGATCGCTATGAGATCATAACCGCACAGAACTCCTTCCACGGTCGCACGATGGCCTGCATATCGGCCACTGGCCAGGACAGGTTCCACCAGGGCTTTGAACCCCTCCTGCCCGGCTTCAGGTACGTGCCATTTAACGACATAGAAGCACTCAAAAATGCAACAACCGATAAAACAGCCGCCGTGATGCTTGAACCCATTCAGGGCGAAGGTGGTGTGCAGGTCCCCTCTGAGGGCTACTTCAAGGAGGTCAGACAGCACTGCGATACACACGGCCTCATCCTCATCATGGACGAAGTGCAAACCGGTATCGGCAGAACGGGTAAGTTGTTTGCCTACGAACACTTTGACATCGAACCCGACATCATGACCCTGGCAAAGGGACTTGGAGGCGGCTTCCCCATAGGGGCAACCATTGCACGTGAGGAGATAGCAAAGGGCTTTGAGGCAGGCAGTCATGCCTCAACCTTTGGAGGCAATCCCCTGGCCTGTGCCACGGCCCTGGCCGTGCTTGATACGGTTACGGAGGATGGCATCATGCTGGCGGAGTGTCAGAGGATGGGAGCAATGCTGAAAAACGCTCTGTTAGAGCTAAAGGAAAAGTTCCCCAACATTATCGTGGACGTTCGTGGTATGGGCCTGTTACTGGGGATGGAGCTAACCAGGGAGTGCAGCCAGGTGGTACAGGCCTGCTTTGAGCGTGGCATACTTATCAACTGCACGGCACAAAACACCCTGAGATTTTGTCCCCCGTTGGTCGTCAAGGAAGATGACATAGAACGCCTCATCTTCACACTAACCGAAATACTGACGAGGCTGTCATGAAGCGCGATTTTTTGAGGATCATTGACCTCTCATCTGAGGAATGTGAGCAACTGATAGACCGTGCAATAGAGCTAAAGAGCGAATGTGTCAATATCGCCCGGCCTCTTATTGGCAAAACGGTGGGGCTGTTGTTTGAAAAGTCATCCACTCGCACGAGGGTCTCCCTCGAGGTGGGGGTATATCAGCTTGGCGGGCTTCCCATATACCTCAACCAGGGGGATACGCAAATGGGCAGGGGTGAGTCCGTAGCCGACGCGGCACGCGTGCTATCGAGGTACCTCAACGCCGTGGCCATCAGGACCTACCAGCACGCAGGTCTGGTGGAGTTTGCCCGGTATGCCACAATACCCGTAATCAACGCCCTTAGCGACAGCCACCACCCTTGCCAGGTGCTTGCCGATCTGATGACCATCAAGGAGAAAAAGGGCACCCTGAAGGGGGTCAGACTCACCTACGTGGGCGACGGCAATAACGTGGCCAATTCCCTCATTGATGCGGCGTGGTTGACGGGCATGTCGTTGACCGTTGCCTGCCCGGCGGGATTTGAGCCTGACAGGGATGTGCTGGAGGCAGCAACAGGGGCTGATATACACATATCTCACGCCCCCTCGGAAGCCGTAAGGGGGACCGATGTCATCTATACCGACGTTTGGGTCAGCATGGGTGATAAGGGAGCTGCCGAAGACAAAAAGAAAAAATTCAGCGGATTTCAGGTAAATGACGCCCTCATGGCACATGCAAGACCCGATACGCTAATCATGCACTGTCTGCCGGCTCATAGGGGGGAGGAGATAACATCTCCGGTGTTGGATGGTACAAACAGCATAGTCTTTGACCAGGCTGAAAACAGACTGCATACGCAAAAGGCCATACTAGAACTGCTTGTTAAATAACAGACAGAAATCTTCTGCTAAACACCCACTGTCCATCCCCCCCGCAGATGGGAAAATAACAGGGGGAAAGATAAGAAAAACTATATGTGTAATGGAAATAACGAAGAAAAGCTATTAGTGATCCCGCTGGGAGGCGTTGCGGAGATTGGTTTAAACATGACGGTGTTTGAAACCAATAACGATATGATAATAGTCGATGTTGGCCTCATGTTTCCCGATGATGATATGCCGGGAGTTGACTATGTTATCCCTGATTATTCCTATGTACTGGAGAGACGTGAAAAACTCCGCGGTATAGTCATCACCCACGGACACGAGGACCACACAGGGGGATTGCCGTTTCTGCTAAGGGACCTCGGCAAGATGGTACCGGTGTACGGGACGCCATTGACCCTGGGGTTGATCAAGGAAAAGCTGCGGGAGTTCAGCATAAAGGGTGTTCCCTTCCAGAAGATAAAACCCCGTGACAGGGCCAGGCTTGGCAGCTTTACGGTCGAGTTCATCCGCGTTACGCACAGCATAGCTGACGGAGTGGGACTTGGTATCAGCACGCCCCTTGGTAACATCATCCACACGGGGGACTTCAAGATCGATTCCAGTCCCGTTGACGGCCAACTGCTGGATTTTAACAAGTTCGTCGAGTACGGTGAAAAGGGCACCCTGCTGATGCTCTCTGATAGCACAAACGCTGAAAAACCCGGCATCACACCATCTGAGAAGGAGGTCAAGAGGGCATTTGAGGACATATTTTCAAAGGCCAGGGGCAGGATCATCATTGCCACCTTTGCCTCCAACATTCACCGCGTGCAGCAGGCAGTGGATGTTTCTGTGGCTTTTGGCAAAAAGATCATCCTCTGTGGCCGAAGCATCATCTCAAATGCAAAGATCGCTATGGACATCGGCTACCTCAATATCCCCGGTAATGTCCTCCTGAAACTCGAACAGATGAACACCATCAAACCCGAAGAAACGGTAATCATAACAACCGGCTCCCAGGGAGAGCCTATGTCAGTCCTGACAAGGATTGCCATCAACGAACACAAACACATAAAGATAGCCTCCGATGACACCGTAATAGTTTCGGCCAAACCCATCCCGGGTAACGAAAAGGCCGTAGGAAGGATAATCAATCAACTGTTTAAGCGCGGAGCAAACGTCCTCTACGACAAGATATCCGATGTCCACGTCTCAGGACACGCATCCAACGAAGAGCTGAAACTGATGCTCAACGTGGTCAGACCGCGCTACTTTATGCCAATCCACGGGGAGTACAGACAACTGATCTACCACGCCAAGCTGGCCTGTAACCTCAACATCCCGGAGGCAAACGTCTTCATCCCACAAAACGGCGAAATCCTCGAAATAACCGCACAGGGCGCCTCCAAAACCTCAAGCGTTGCCTGCGGCAGACACTTCGTCGATGGCAAGGGCTTTGTGGACAGAGACGATATTATCCTCAAAGACAGACGACGCCTGTCACAGGATGGCTTTGTACTGGTCCTGATCTACATCAACAAGGAACTCTGGCAACTCGTTGCCGAACCGGAGATCATCTACAGGGGGTTTGTCCTGGAGAGCGCCTCACAGATGGTCATCTCCGAGGCCAAAAAGCTCATCGTCGAAACCTTCAGCAACATCGACCGGGACGTCGGAAAGGACTCCTCCGTGTTGCAGGCAAAACTCCACAGCGCACTGAGGAAACACATTAAAAATGTCACCGACAAACGACCCATTATCATGCCGGTGGTGGTAGAGGTATGAGAGCAGAGATACTTCAATCGATTGCCCTGGGGGCTGTCCAGGGCGTTACGGAGTTCTTCCCCATAAGCAGCACCGCACACCTGGTGCTTATACCGTGGCTATTTGACTGGCACGGGATAACCGAGTCCATGTCTTTTGACATAGCCCTGCACGTGGGCACGCTCCTGGCACTGCTGTTGTATTTTTTTAAGGACTGGCTTGACATCCTGCTCAAAAAACACAGACTGTTGGGGCTGCTCATTGTGGCAACCATCCCGGCGGCTGTGGCGGGCAAGCTCCTGGACGAATTCGTGGAAGAAACGCTGAGAAATCCGTTGGTGATAGCTGCAAGTCTGGTTGTTGTCGGGTTTGTGATGCTCTATGTTGAACGCATTGGCACCAGGGAAAAATCCATACGGGATATGGACATCTATGACAGCGTGATGGTGGGCATAGCCCAGGCCATTGCCATAATACCGGGGGTGTCGCGTTCGGGGATAACCATTTCGGCAGGGTTGGCCCTAAACATCACAAGGGAGGAGGCAGCCAGGTTTTCCTTCCTCATGTCCACGCCCGTGGTAGGTGGGGCTGCACTCTTACACGGGGTAAAGCTACTGCATGGTGCGACAGCGGGATTTGACCTAGAGGTGTTCCTGTGTGGCATAGCGGCCTCGTTTATAGTAGGCCTGATCGCCATTAAATTTCTTATGGCGTTTTTTAAGAAATACTCATTAAGGGCATTTGTCTATTACAGGTTTACCCTGGCCGGAGTTATAGTGTTGTTGCTATGGATAAAGAACTGAAAAGTGGCAGGAGTACGGTAATTGGCTTTTTAGCGACTCTTCTTGCGCTATTTGCGGGGTTGAGTCTTGCCACGTACAATAAGTGGGACCCGTCGCCCTTTACCTATACCAATCTTCCGCCCCAAAATTATGGCGGCATGGTGGGGGCATACATTGCTGATGTCCTGATATCCGTGCTTGGAACGTCGGCATATGCTCTCCCGCTTGTACTGTTTTTCTATGCGGCAAGGAGGTTTACCGGTGCCTCCAGGAGGCTTGAAAACATAGTAGGCGTTGTCCTGATGGTTATTTCGCTGTCCATAAACTTTTCCCTCATGGGGGATACCTTTGAGATAACCATTGTCAAGGGGGGATTGATAGGCAGTTCTATCTCTTATATCCTGCAGACGTTTCTCTCCACAGTGGTGGCTTTTATAATCAGCCTCTCAGTCCTGTACACGTCCATAGTGCTGTTGATCCCGATGTCTCTTTCAACCACCCCCACGTACAAGAAAGACAGCCGCAAGGAGGACTTGACCGAAAGGGTCTCACTCCCAAGGGACGGCGACATCGGTGGCCCTCGGGTTGACCGTCCCAGGGTGACAGAGGCGGTGCAGCCAAAGAAGGCGGTTGCCCCCGTTACAAATGCCCCCGCCGCAGCATCAGTATCGAAAGCGCCCGTCCCCAAAAAACCTGTCCAGGCCCCTGCCAAAGCCCCTGAACCTCCACCCACACTGCCCAAGGATGCCCCTGCAAAGGCGGCCCCACCCAGGAGGCCCACCGCACCAAAGATTCCAGAGGCAAGGAAGGGGCAATACCTGTTGCCCCCGGCGGAGCTCCTTAGCAGCGAACACACGGATGGTCAGGCATTTACAAAGGAGGAAATCCTGCGAGGGGCAGCAAACCTCCAGGAATTACTGTCTGACTTTGGCGCTGATGGCAATATTGTACACGTTAGTCCGGGGCCTATCGTGACGATGTACGAGTTTGAGCCGGCCTCCGGTGTCAAACTCAGCAAGGTGGTGTCATTGTCTGATGACCTTGGCCGTGCCATGGGCGGACTGAAGGTACGGGTCTCTCTGATCTCCGGCAAGGCCCCTGTTGGCATAGAGGTTCCAAATGAGGTGGCGGCTGTTGTTACCCTCAAAGAGATCATACACTCAGACAGGTTTGCAAAGCGCAGTGCCCTGCTTACCATGTCTATGGGTATAGACATATACGGCAATCCCGTGGTAGAGGAGCTTTCCAGGTTGTCGCACCTGCTTATGGCAGGGACAACTGGGTGTGGCAAGAGTGTGGTCATCAATGCCATGATACTGAGCATTCTCTACAAGGTCAAGCCGTCGCAGGTGAAGATGTTGATTATAGACCCCAAGCTGCTTGAACTCTCCATGTACAACGGTATCCCGCATCTTCTCAGTCACGTGATCACCAGTCCCGGGGAGGCATCCGATGCCTTGGCCAGGATGCTACTTGAGATGGACAGGCGTTATCGTCACATAGCGACTCAGGGGGCAAAAAACATAGAGATGTTCAACGCAGGTGTAGCCGAAGAAGACAAGTTGCCCTACATCGTGGTCGTGATCAATGAGCTGGCAGACCTGATTTTTACGTCGGCCAGGGGTGTTGAGGAGTCAATTGTGAGGTTGGCACAGATGGGGCGTGGTGCGGGTATACATCTGATCGTGGCCACACAACATCCCACGGCGGACGTTATCACAAGCGAAATCAAGTCAAGTTTCCCCTCACGGGTTGCCTTTATGGTGTCCTCGAAGGTAGATTCACGAACCATATTGGATACCCACGGGGCAGAAAAGTTGCTTGGCCGTGGCGACATGCTCCTGCTGACCCCGGGGGCACGATTGATGAGGGTTCACGGGGCCTACGTTAGCGAAGACGAGGTCAAGGCCGTCACCGACTATGTAAAGGCTCAGGGTAAGCCGGATTACACAGCCTTTAACAACCTCCGCCCCTCGGAACCGGTCACCGCAACCCCAACCGCCGAAAGGGACGAAATGTACAAAGAGGTGGTAAGATACGCCCAGACTATCGGTGAGATATCCATAGCCTCCATCCAGCGGAGATTTAAGATTGGATACAACCAGGCAGCACAGATCATGGAGATGATGGAAGAGGATGGCCTGGTCGGCCCTCCCAAGGGTGGCGGAAAACCTCGCAACTTCGCATCAGGGTGATATTGACACTGCGATTACCCTGAAATAAGGATGGCTAGTGCTTATGGGAAAAAAGATAGTTGCCTTTGTTCTCATCTTACTGTGCGTTGTGGGGGGCTATTTTGTATTTACCAGGAGCAAAGAGAGCGGACCAAGGTTCAGAACAGAAAAGGTGACCAGTGGTGAGATAACATCTACGGTTACGTCGTCGGGGACACTCAATGCCGTGACGATGGTCAATGTGGGGACACAGGTGTCTGGCATAATCCAGGAATTGTATGTTGACTTTAACTCACCGGTAAAGAAGGGGCAGTTGATCGCCCGCATAGACCCTGCGCTGTTTGTCTCCCAGGTTGACCAGGCACGTGCCAATCTGTACGTTACGCAGGCCAATCTGAAAAAGGCCGAGGCAACACTTGTTGACGCCAAAAGGACTTTGGGTAGAAACGAGGAACTCCTCAAACGGGACCTCATCGCACAGGCAGACCGCGACACCGCTGCAACCAATTGCGACACCGCCGCAGCCCAGGTGGATGCGGCCAAGGCACAGATCGCCCAAGCACAGGCAGCACTGGCAGCCTCAGAGACCAACCTCCGGTATACGAGGATCGTCTCCCCCGTTGACGGCATCGTTGTATCGAGGACAATCGATGTCGGACAGACGGTTGCGGCGAGTTTTCAGACCCCTACACTCTTTGGCATAGCCCGGGACCTGACCAAGATGCAGATCGATACCAACGTGGCAGAGGCGGACATTGGCCGTGTTGAGGTCGGACAAATCGTTGAGTTTACAGTGGATGCCTATCCCGATGTCACGTTTAATGGCAGCGTAGTGCAGGTCAGAAATGCGCCCATTGTCGTGCAAAACGTCGTCACCTATGACGTGGTGGTTGGGGTGGCAAATCCGGATTTCAAGCTCAAACCGGGAATGACCACAAACGTCTCAATCATAGTCTCCAGGAAGCAGGACGTATTGAGGCTTCCAAACTCCGCCTTACGCTTCAAGCCCCCTGACAGGGACAAGTCCAAGGGAGAGAAAAGCCCCCAGGGGCAAAAGCCCGGACAGAACAAAGGCAGAGGTGTCTGGATTAATGAAGGCAACAAGCCAAAGCGAATTGCAATAAACACCGGCATCAGTGACGGCACCTATACAGAGTTGCTCAGTGGCGACCTCGTTGAAGGACAGGAGCTGATCGTGGAATCACTTGAAAAGCCCAAGGCCCAACCAACCTCCGGTGGACCAAGGATGTTTTAATAGCGATGCTCATACAGACGCAACAGATATCAAAGGTCTATACGCTTGGCGACATTCCGGTCAACGCCCTCAGGGACGTCTCCGTCGGGATTGACAAGGGGGAGTTTGTGGCTATTATGGGGCCGTCCGGCTCAGGGAAGTCGTCGTTTATGAACCTGCTTGGATGCCTTGACACGCCCACCAGCGGGCAGTACCTACTTGATGGCATGGACGTCTCTACGCTGGGCAGGGACGGGCGTGCAAGCATAAGGAACAAGAAGCTTGGCTTTGTTTTTCAGGGGTTCAACCTGCTATCGAGGACGTCGGCCATCGAAAACGTTGAACTGCCAATGCTCTACAGTAACGTACCGCCAAAAGAGCGTAGAGAGCGTGCCTCACATGCCCTGTCGTTGGTCGGACTCAGTGGCCGGGAGCACCACAATCCCAATCAGCTTTCCGGCGGACAGCAGCAGCGCGTGGCCATCGCCAGGGCGCTGGTCAACGACGCACCAATCATCCTTGCCGATGAGCCAACCGGAAACCTCGACACCGTTACCAGCAAGGAAATCATGGAGCTATTGGCAAGATTGAACACAGACTCAGGGATAACTGTTATCCTTGTCACCCACGAGCCTGACATAGCGGCCTACAGCAAGCGGTTGATCCGGTTTTCAGACGGCTGCGTGGTTAGCGACACGTCAACAAGTATCTTCTAAAAAAGCATGGTAAAATTTATTTCCAGGTTAAAAGACATGGATTCCTGCTTTCGCAGGAATGACAGTTACAGCCGTTTTCCAAGTGTGCCTGCCCCTGGCTCGAACAGGGGTCATTCCTGACTTGACCAGGAATCCAGGATGCATAAAAGTATAGTTACCATGAAATATAAAGAAGATACTTATTTTTTTGCCGTAAAAGAATTGCCCTGTCGGAAACTTGACTTTTGAGAATATATAATTTTATAGTAACCACAATATTTTGCATTCGCTAGTTTGCAAGGTCATACGTTGTGTGACGTTATTTACAATAAAAGAGTGGCTTAGAGAAGGAGAAAGAAGCTATGCTTGAAAACGTGTTGCTGGCCCTGGTTATGGGGTTCAGTGTAGTGGGCGGTGTCGCGGCATTTATGCTTGCCAAGTGGGTCTTGGCCAAGGGGACCGGGACAGAGGAAATGAGGGTTATTTCCGATGCTATTAAGGAAGGGGCCAATGCCTTCCTAAAAAGGCAGTACAGAACGATCATCTACTTGGCGCTGATGTTTTCAGCGGTTCTGTTTATCGGCTATGGGTTGATTCGTGAACATAGGGACTTCGACCCTGTGGGCTCGAGTCTTCAGATGGCATTTTGGATAACCCTGTCGTTTATCTTTGGGGCAATATGTTCGCTGTTTGCCGGCTACATTGGCATGTGGGTCAGCATACGGAGCAATATCAGGTCTGCGGCCGGGGCTATGACCAGCGTCAATACCGCCCTTCAGGTGGCGTTACGTGGCGGTGCGGTGTCGGGGCTTATGGTCGTTTCGATGAGCCTCCTGGGAGTTGGCGGCCTGTACTGGATGGTGAAGATTTTTGCCAACATCGATCCTGACAAGATACCGTTTCTGATCGTGGGATATGGCTTTGGAGCCTCCTTTGTGGCGCTTTTTGCGCAGCTTGGCGGTGGAATATACACCAAGGCAGCCGACGTGGGTGCCGACCTCGTCGGTAAAGTGGAAGCCGGCATCCCGGAGGACGACCCCAGAAATCCCGCCGTTATCGCCGACCTCGTTGGCGACAACGTTGGTGACTGCGCAGGTCGTGGTGCCGACCTGTTTGAGTCCACGGCTGCGGAGAACATCGGCGCCATGATCCTTGCCGGGGTTATGGCAAAGAAAGTGCCGGGGGTTAGCCCTGAGTGGATTGTCGGTGTGATGATGTTTCCCCTCCTGGCGAGGGCATTTGGTATCATTGCCTCCATCATCGGGGTGTTGACCGTTAAGATGTCTGAGGACGAGGAGCCGATGAGCGCCCTGAACAGGGGGTATTTTGTTACAGTTGCAATTACCATACTTGGCCTGTTTATAGCCTGCAAGTGGTTGTTTTTTCACGAGTCGGCGCCTAATGGCTGGCTGAACTTTTTCCTGGCCGGAGTTGTAGGGGTGTTGACTTCGGTGGCATTTATTTATATAACGCAGTACTATACGGATTACACACATAAACCCGTCCTGGATATAGCCAAGGCCAGCCAGACCGGACCGGCAACAAACATCATCGCCGGTATCTCCGTAGGGCTTGAAAGCACGGCACTGTCAGCGTTGTCCATATCCGTGGCGTTGTTGGTTGCCTACTACCTCGGTGAAACGTCAGGGTTTAAGGACGCCGGCATCTTTGGCACGGCAGTGGCTACAATGGGAATGCTCGGCTCTGCCGCATACGTACTGGCAATGGACACCTTTGGCCCAATCGCAGACAACGCCGGCGGTATCATTGAAATGACCGAACACCACGAGGATATCAGAAAAAGAACAGATAAGCTCGACGCAGCAGGCAATACGACAAAGGCATTGACCAAGGGATATGCAATTGGCTCGGCGGCACTTGCGGCCTTTCTGCTCTTTAGCGCATATATCGATGAGGTCAAAAACTATGGGCACGACATGCCAAGCATCGACCTGGCAAATCCGTTTGTCTTTGTAGGCGGACTGTTGGGGGCAACGCTGGTGTTTCTCTTTACCTCGCTGGCTATCAAGGCGGTGGGTAAGGCCGCATACTATGTCATACAGGACGTCAGGGACCAGTTCAGGGAAAAACCTGGCATACTTGCCGGTACGGAAAAGCCCGACTACGGTCGTTGTGTTGATATCGTAACCAAGGGCGCCCTGAAAGAGATGGTACTGCCGGGATTGGTTGCGGTGCTTACGCCTATCATCGTAGGAGTAGTCTTTAAGATGTTTGGTTTCGGCCCGGAGGCGGTTGCCTCTTTGCTGATGGTTGGTACGATTGCCGGTATCCTGATGGCAACGTTTCTCAACAACGGCGGCGGAGCATGGGATAACGCCAAGAAATACATAGAAACCGGCTTCTATGGCGGCAAAGGCTCAGATACTCACAAGGCGGCAGTTGTAGGCGACACCGTGGGCGACCCCTTTAAGGATACCGCAGGGCCTTCCTTGCATGTCCTTATCAAGCTCCTGTCTACCGTAACGCTCGTGCTTGCACCGTTGTTTATTTAGAATCTCAGGTTATATGTTATATGTAATTTAGCTATTGTGTATAACTGTTAATAAAAGGGCAAAGGGGGTCAGGTGGGCACAAACCACTTGACCCCATAAAAAAACTAACCATAGAGTGCTTGCTTTATAAGCAAAGAATCAGAGATGCCCCGTATAATCTGCCACCCCTGTTATTTAGCTTCATCAAGCAATCCCGTTACGGCCTCGATTAAGTTCTCCGGGTTTGTCGGTTTATCCAAAAACAGGTCAGGCAATACCATAGACGGTTTTATCTTTGCATCTTTTTGACGATACCGCTCTATCAGGTCTTTTCTCTCCATCAGCAGAAGTCTCCGATAGGAGGTGTATCTCAGGAAAAATCTCTCTATTGTGCTGTCTACATGCTCCAGCAACCCGCGCATTTCTTTTATAATTTCAGGATCATCAATATCATTACTGGCTTGTTCTATGAAACTGTCAACAGAGCTTAACATGATAACAGGGATGTCTCTAAGCTCAGGGGTGCTTCTGATCTGCTGCAACGTGCTGATACCGTTTTGCTTTGGCATCATTACATCCAGGACGATAAGGTCGGGCATTGTCTCTTTTGCCTTGTTGAACCCCTCGGCACCGTTTTCTGCCATTACAACCTCATACCCCTTTTGCTCCAACACTAACGACAGAAACTTCCTTGCAGCCACATCATCATCTACTATTAAGACTCTTCTGCTCATTGTCTTCTCCTTTATATAAAATTAGTCTACATGTTTAGAACGGTCATTTTAACATTTTTCGTAATTTTTTGGTACATAAATTTTGGGTGGATACTTTTTTGGCCCTCACAAATGTTTTAGAATATAAATAATTTCGGAGTATTTATAAAAACATGACAGATGTGATATAATTCAGTCAAAGTGGTTTATAATTCCCGACAGGCATCAAAGGAGATACATAAAGCAAAATGGGCAGTATGAGACCAAGGGTAGTGATCGTGGGGGGTGGATTTGGGGGGCTATGGGCGTTACGCACACTTAAAAATGCACCTGTTGATGTGACGTTGATAGACAGAAACAACTACCACACCTTCCTGCCTCTGTTGTATCAGGTAGCGGCGGCAGAGCTTGAGCCGGAGGATATAGCATATCCGCTGAGGACAATCATAAGGAAAATGCCAAACACCAGCTTTGTTATGGCCGATGTCAGAGGCATAGATTTTGCCAAGAGATTTGTCAAGTGTGACGGACTTAACATTGCCTATGACTACTTGATCCTGGCTGTGGGCAGCAAGACACAGTTTTTTGGAATCGCAGGGGCAGAGGAATTTGCTTTTCAGTTAAAAACGCTCGACCATGCAGTAGGGCTCAGAAATCATATATTGAGTTGTTTTGAGATGGCCTCCGTGGAGACGGATGAGGAGCTAAGACAGCATCTTATGACGTTTGCTATAGTTGGAGGCGGTCCAACGGGAGTGGAGTTTGCCGGGGCCCTTGCAGAGCTGATCAATGGCCCTTTGAAGAGGGATTATCCCCGCCTTGACTTGAGTTGTGCACGCGTCATACTCCTTGAAGCCGCCAACTCGATATTGCTTGGGTTTCCGCAAAAGCAGCGCCTGTACGCCCTCAACAGGTTACGCTCAATGGGAGTGGTCGTCATGCTGCAAACGATGGTCAGTCATATCACCCGACACACGGTTCATCTCAAGGAAAAGGGTGTAGTGCCAACAGAGACCGTCCTGTGGACGGCAGGCGTCACGGCCGCCATTAACCCCGATTGGGGATTGCCAACCGGACGCTACGGGCGCATAAATGTCACCCCCACGTTGCAGCTTGAAGACCATCCCAACGTCTATATCATTGGGGATATGTCCTCTGTTGACGATGGCAGACCGATGTTGCCCATGACGGCGCCGGTTGCCATCCAGGAGGGTATACATGCCGCCAAAAACATCCTCCTGAGGCTCAACGAGCAGAGTCCTCTACCGTTTACATTCAAGGACGTGGGGGCGATGGTCACGATTGGTCGCAATGCTGCCGTGGTGCGTCTGGGAGAGAGGGTTTTTACAGGCTTTATTGCTTGGCTGGTGTGGCTGGTGGTGCATCTGTTGAGTCTCATAGGGTTCAGAAACCGCATGATTGTCACCCTTAACTGGGCGTTGGACTATCTCGTCTCAGACCGGGCGGTCAGACTTATCATGCCGTTTAAGAATCTCCGGTACAACAAAAAGGAGCATTAGCATCTATTATGGCTGCGATACCCGTGCTGATGTACCACCATGTCAATGACAGGGGTTCCTTTATCAACGTTGATGTTGCGAAGTTTGAGCGGCAGATGCAACTGATTCAGCGGATGGGGTACAGGACGCTTGACACTGCCGGTCTGTTGGAGGTTGCTGCACGCAAGACAACACCTCAACGGTGCCTGATGATTACCTTTGATGACGGCTGGCTTGACAATTACGTCTACGCCTATCCGATCCTGAAGAAGTATGGCCACAGGGCTGTCATATTCGTTGTCACCTCCCGGATTACTGATCAGGGACTAAGGCCACGCATGGATGAGGGGTTCAACACGCCCCTGCCATCGCACAAGGAGTGTGTCAGGATGGTTGAGGAGGGCAACGGTACACAGTGCGTACTCTCCTGGCAGGAGCTAATACAAATGGAACGCTCCGGCGTAATAGACGTCCAATCGCACACGCACACACATGCAAGATTCGACACGCTCTACGAGGACAATGACGACAGATTGGCGCAACTGCACTCGGACTTGCAACAGTCAAAGGCCCTCATCCAGGAGCGGCTGGGCAAGGCGTGTCATGCCCTCTGCTGGCCCTGGGGCATATACGATCAGGGGTGGATAGCAACGGCTACACAGGCAGGGTTTAAGGCGCTCTTTACCACCCGCACGGGCACCAACACCGCTCAGGATAGCCTGCTTGAGATCAAACGTTTGGTTATCGGTAACGTGGGGGAGTTTGCATTTAGAAAGAAGCTGTTTATACATTCAAGCCCCTGGTTAAGCCGTGCCTACGTGCGGGTCTTTAAGTAGAGACAAGCAAGGCTCAGGGATCGATTTTGTTCTTTTGTTGCTCCCTGGGGACATACCACTTGGGCAGGTTGTAGCCGATGCCGATGGGGGAGGGGGCAATGCCTTTGAACCTCTTATGCACAACCGGCAGGGCATCGGGGACATACAGAAACACGTAGGGTACATCCTCGGCAAGTATCTCCTGTATTTGGTAGTAGGCTTTTTTGCGCCTTTCTATGTCAAACGTGTGACGGCCCTCGTCAAGCAAACGATCAACGTCGGGGTTTGCGTAGCTTATGAAGTTAAACTCCTTCTCCCTTGTTTTGCTGGAATGCCAGATGTCGTACTGATCGGCATCCATCCCGATTGCCCAGCCAAGCAACACGGCCTCAAACCTTCGCTTGTCAATAAACTCATTGATAAACGTACTCCACTCAAGGGTGCGGATGTTGACCCGTATGCCAATCTGCTTTAATCGCCACTGGATAATTGTTGCGGCCTTGACACGGGCGTTGTTGCCCATGCTCGTCAATATCGCAAACTCCAACGGCCTGCCATCCTTGTCCAGGAC
This sequence comes from Candidatus Magnetobacterium casense, assembly GCF_000714715.1. Classification (GTDB taxonomy): domain Bacteria; phylum Nitrospirota; class Thermodesulfovibrionia; order Thermodesulfovibrionales; family Magnetobacteriaceae; genus Magnetobacterium; species Magnetobacterium casense. The sequence continues at coordinate 38,363 of NZ_JMFO01000018.1, read as the reverse complement.
GCCATCACCATCGGAGTCCTTCCAGCCGGCCTGGGCAAGTAGCTCTTTGGCCTTTTGAGGGCTGTACTCGTAGCGCCTGACGTTGGGATTGTAGGGCCACGTGTTTGGCACGTAGGGGCCGGTGGATTCGTTGCCAAGCCCAAGCAGGACTATGCTTACAAGTTCCTTCTTGTCTATGGCGTGGGCAATGGCCTGTCGTACGCGCTTGTCTTTGAATATGGGATGTTTCAGGTTAAATCCAAGATATGTATAGGAAAACACAGGGTAACGGTACTTGTTAAAGTTTTCCTTAAAATACGCAGAATCCGTCTGTCTCTTGTATTGCAGCGGAGTAAGACCCATGAAGTCTATGCCGCCGGCCTTGAGTTCCATAAACATCGTTGACTGATCGGGGATCACTCTAAACATGTAATTGTCTATATAGGGTCTGCCGTCGAAGTAGTCGCGGTTGGATGACAACAGCACCTCCTGTCCGGGCGTCCATCTCTTTAGCTTGTAGGGGCCAAGGCCCGTGGGGGCTCTGGTAAGGGGGCTTTTGGTTACATTCTTACCATCAAGGAGGTGTTTTGGTAACACGGTCAGGCTACCCCAACTGGAGAGTGCTGAGGCAAAGGGTTTTTCGTAGGTCACCCTGAATGTGTACTTGTCAACGACCTCGGCCTTTTTCACCTGCAGGTAGTCCTCCTTGTAGGCGGTGGGGGTCTTGTCGTCGATTATCGTTTTATAACCAAACATGACGTCTTCGGCGGTGAACTCCACCCCATCGGTCCACCTGACACCGTGTCTGAGGTGAAACGTTATCGTTAGGCCATCGATATCCCAGCTCTGTGCGAGATCGCCGGTGAGTGAGAGATCGGGGGCATACTTGACGAGTCCGTTGAATATAAGTCCTGCCACCTCGTGCGATATGCTGTCACCGGCAAGCATCGGGATTAATATACTTGGCTCTGCCGTGGTGGCCTCAACAAGGGTATCGCCGTAGTGGGGTTGGGCGTTGTCTGCTTGGGATCTGTCGGCCAAGATGCAAAGAAACAGGCACACAACAAAAACATACGCTAAAAGAGAAAATAAGGGGGCGGCTCCTCCCCCCCTTAGATCCCCCCTGCAATGGGGGTGGTGGGGCACCCCGGCCACAAAGAAGCCCCCTTGACCCCTTCCTGCGATGGCGTTTAGTTTAGCTCTGACGTTCATCTTGTGTAATATCCATTTAGTATCACGTATTGAATCAACGTTACCAGGAAGATCAGCAATACAGCCGGGAGTATTTTCTTGTATATCCCCCACATGTCTGCCTTGAAGAACTCCCGTGTCAGCACCAGACACACGTGTACGGGTGACAGCAGCACACCGATAAAACCACATGCAAAGGCAAGGGAATAGGCATATGGCGTCATTGCCGGCATGTTCAGGAACAACGGGAAGGTGCTACCGACAAAGGCCAGCGTAAATCCTGTCAGGAATCCGCTGATAAACGGCAGGATTATCAGTATGGACAGCACCGGTATGTGATGCTGGATAAAGACCTTGCTGAGGTTACCCACGGCCCCCGAGGACTCAAGCATATCCTTAAACAAGACCACTCCAAGGATCAGCACAAGGAGGTCCGGTGAAAAACCGTACTTCAGCACACTGGCAACTCTCCTGCGATCATAGCTGTAGTACAACAGCAGCATACACACCACGCCGACCAGTCCGACAGACAAACGCACCTTAAACACCATGACCATGACAATGAGTGCAACCAGTGGCAGGAAGCTCAGAACATCGCTTTTGTTCATTTTGCCGTTAGGTTCAAAAGTTCCGTTTACGCCCTTCATGCTAAACAGTGGTCCCACCAGTAACATCGTAGCGGCAAAGCTGAGATTGAGAAGCATAAACTGCCTCAACCCTATGCCTGTTATCAGGGAGGCAAGGACTATGCCGGGGTACAGGGGCAGTATCAGCTCCCAGGGATGTCTGTACCAGTAGTTGGTGAAGGCCTTGTCCTCTGGGGACAGACCAAGCCCCTTTGCCGACTCCTCTACCATCGGGCATGAAAAGTACGCCCCACCCACCGATGGCAGCGTGCCTATCAACAGTGGCATGGAGATCATCACAAATCGCTTTTTTCTCAGGACGCCCCGCATGGTATCAGACATGCGTTTGAGGACGTCGTTTTCCCGCAGGAGCATTTCAAGCATACGGATAAAGGTCAGGGCCACGGTCAACTCTATTGTCACCCCCGCGGTTATGGAGCCATACATGGTCTTGAGTATCCTGACCGGCGTCATCAGGTACAGCACACATATCAGGGCCGATGCCGCCAGAAGCACGTATCCGACGTTGTACTTCCTCCGCATCAGCAGCACAATGACTGCAAAGGCCAACGCTATCTTTGCTATGTCATACACGCAGACTTAGTGTCCTGCCAACAGGCCATATGGTTAATCTCATCCATACGTTTAGGATAACGTTTTTGTCCTGATATCTGCAAGTGGTACAACCTCACTCGCTTGCTTGCCTTGATAGTTTATCCAGAGGTATATACTGAAATGACACAGTTTTTTTTCATGCATGATAATTGAGTGTGAAATAATGGGGTCAAGGGGACTTCTTCGTGCCCGGGGCGGGTGCGACCCGCTGCGACAAGATTGCGCCTCGCCCCTCCCCTTGCGGGGGAGGTCTGAGGAGGGTCAGGTGCGACTTTTATGGCAGGGGTGCCTCACCCCCTGGAGCGGAAAAGAAGCTCCGCCGCCCCCCTCTTCTCTATTTCTTTGCTTTGTTAGTAGATACTCCAGTCGCTTGGCACGCCCTGATCAGCGTAGCCTCCGGAGTTAATCGTCGTGCCGTCCATAAACCAGATGTACACGTCGCCGGTTGAGCCATCCTGCCAGAGCATGCCTTTACATTGATTATCTACCCACCACATATACTTTTCTATTTGAACTATCTCCAGGATTGTAATTAAATGCTTTTGCTTTTCAGTTATGGGGTCGGTACAAATCTCTTCAAGCTCTGGGAACAATAGTCGTTGCACTTTTCGTAATAGCCATGATATACTCTCTATTAACATATGCTTTCCTTATGATTTAAGATGTTTTTACGAGATTTATTTTATCATAGGGAGGGCTAAAATATCATTAAATTTTAGGAGTTTTGCAAGAGGCTCTGAGGTTTATTATAATTTCGTATAGGTTTTAGATGAGGCAATTGGGATTGTTGACATTTGCCATGTGTGTATAGTATACTACTAACTATAGATGGTTATCAGGTATCATGATCGGGGCATAGCGCAGCCTGGATAGCGCACCTGCCTTGGGAGCAGGGGGTCGGAGGTTCAAATCCTCTTGCCCCGACCAATTACGTTATTCCGAGCGCCTGTAGCTCAGTAGGATAGAGCAACTGCCTTCTAAGCAGTGGGTGAGGGGTTCGAGTCCCTTCAGGCGCGCCACTCTTAAAACCCTGTTGTACTAACACATCAAACCATGCAAAGCAAGGCACAACAATGAGGGTATCGGTTATTGTACCTGCCTACAATGCTGCAGCCACCATAGGCAGGTGTATGGATGGGCTGTTTGGGCAAACCTTTGACCGCAACGACTACGAAGTAATAGTCGTAGACGATGGCTCTGAGGATGCAACGGTTGAGGTCATGGAGGGATTGCCGATTAAGCTCTACCAACAGCCTAACAGGGGACCAGCATCGGCAAGGAATCTCGGCGCCAGACATGCATCAGGCGATATCCTGCTCTTTACAGATTCAGACTGCGTTTGTGACCAGGCGTGGATACAAGAAATGGTACGGACTCTTGATTGTCCGGATGTCATCGCTGCCAAAGGGGTCTACAGAAACGCACAACGCTCACTGACGTCGAGGTTTGCGCAGGTTGAGTTTGAAGAACGCTACGAACTTCTGAAGAATGCCCAATACATAGACATGGTAGATACCTATTGTGCGGCCATCAGGAGGGATGTCTTTGAGGCCATTGGCGGCTTTGATGAGGGCTTTCCATGTGCCAACAACGAAGACACCGAACTGTCATACAGACTCTCTGCCGCAGGTTACAAGATGGTCTTTAACCCAAACGCCGTCGTATATCACCTAAACCACCCCGCCTCTGTACTGAAGTACGCACGACAGAAGTTTTGGCGTGGCTACTGGCGGATGATCGTATACAAGCGCTACCCGCAGAAGATGCTCAGGGATTCATACACGCCACAGAGTCTTAAGCTGCAGATATTGACGGTGTTTGCCTTGCTGTTGTCGCTGGCCATTGCCCCGGTGTACGGACCAGTGTTGTATATCTCCGGGGTCTTGACTGTAGTCTATGCGGTTTCGACACTGGGGTTTATCAGATTTGCTTTTTCCATGGACAGACCCGTTGGGCTTTTATCGATCTTTTATCTTGCCCTCAGGGCCATCTCTATAGGATGTGGGGTGATATACTACCTTATAAGGGGGCTATAATAATGGGTGATATCAGCCACCACCCATTATTACATGTATACCATTATCATGCTGTGATATTTACCAGACTCTTGACGCTCTTTGATCCTGCACTGGATGAGGCAGAGGAGCTGTTTGACTTAAACGAGTCGAGCAATTTTTGTATAGCAGACGATGTCGAACTGGCAGTGATTGACTCTGCCGCTGACGATGAGCTGCTTGACGTCCCGGATGTGTTTAACAGGCTCTTGGCAGTGGATGCCGCCGAACTTACGGTTGAAGCCGATGCACTGCTTGACGTCTCAGATGATGAGGTGGATGCGTTTAACAGGCTCTTGGCAGTGGATGCCGCCGAACTTACGGTTGAAGCCGATGCGCTGCTTGACGTCCCGGATGATGAGGTGGATGCGTTTAACAGGCTCTTGGCAGTGGATGCCGCCGAGCTTACAGTTGAAGCCGATGCGCTGCTTGACGTCCCGGATGATGAATTATCGCTACTACTGCTACCACTGTTGTCAGACGAGGATGAGCTTGCCGATGAGTTTGTACCAAGCAGCTTCTCTACGAGCTTTACAAGCGGATTGGCAGCTACTAACTCGTCAAGGCTCAGATAGCCATCTGAATTCTTGTCATAGGATGCAAACACACTGGATGACATGCCAGTCTCCTCGGCAGACAACTTCCCGTCACCATCGGTGTCCATCTTGTCGATTATAAACTGCGAAGAAGTTTCAGCCTCACGCATGTAGTAGGCAGCCTTTAGCTCAGAGGAACTCAACAGACTATCACCGTTGACGTCTATCTTGTTAAATTCGTCCGATTTCAAACCACTCTCCTTTAATGTCAGGGAACCATCACCATCTTTATCGAGGTCTTTTATTAATCCAGTCCCACTGGCAGCGCTATTGCTGCTTGCAGAACTATCGGAATCATCAGAGGAACTGCTGCTTGAATTGCTCGTGCTTGAACTGCCGGAGCTTGAGTTGCTTGTGCTTGAGGTACCCGTGGAGGAGTTGAGACTGCTTACCGTCTTTGCATATTGTCCAAGCTTATAGAGTCGTGATTCAACACTATCAACCTTGTCATCGCCATTTATGTCGGCCTTGTTAAATACTGCTGCCGTTAACCCGGATTCCTTCAGTGATAAACCAGTATCGGTGGTGCTTACAGCATCATCACTGTTGCTACTGCTGCTGCTTGACTCTTGTGAACTCAGACTACTCTTGAGTTCAGACAACTTTGAGCTGATGCTTACCGAATCCGACTTGTTGGAAGTATCGGTGCCATTACTCGTTGAAGATTCCTTTAACGATGCCAAACTGCTTGCCCTGTTTAAAAGCTGTTGCCTTATTGCCGTACTGTTTAATCCGTTTAACCCTACCATTGTGACCTCCTATATATTCCATTAAGTTTTTTGTTTTTGACTGATTTAATCTTTGGTATAGGGAGTTGCAACTACCATGCCAGACCTTAAACTGAGGATACTATATACATATCTGCTTAAAATTGTACCGCCATAGCGGCAACATTTTCCTATTGTGCAAGGAATAAATTTCTCAAAATATTATCCGTCCACAAGACAGGCAGCAGCTATGACAGAACAGGGCAATCGCATTTGACCGTAAGAGATAAAGAAAGGGGCGGGGGCGCTGACCCCCATGCTCCCTGCGATTGCTTCTTATAGACTATATACCGCTTTGCGAGGAATTAGACATTTTGTCTCGCCACAAAAATTTATGCACTCGCTATTGACAAATGATAAAGGATATTTTTAAAATTTTGTATAATGTTTCTATCAATATTGCAAATACGACAATATACTGATGTGTACGGCACTTCAGAGCTTGACGTTGCAAGTTTAGCCTTTGAAGGGTATATGACTAAACCAAACCCGTCGGGCGCCTATCTATTGGTCCAATGGTCCAAAATGACTATAAAACTACACCGGCTTATCAGAGTCGGGAAGATTTCTCACAAGTCACAAGTCACAAGTCACAAGTCACAAGTCACAAGTCACAAGTCACAAGTCACAAGTCACAAGTCACAAGTCACAAGTCACAAGTCACAAGTCACAACTAAGTCTAATCCATCTAGCTTATTTTGTCAACACCAATTTCATTTTTTAACGAGCAACACCACCCTCAGTAGCTCTCTTTGTACTAACCTCAACACTGCCGCCAGCTTTATGTCTCTTAGGTTGACATCCAGGCAGGGGTGGGTTTTGTCGTTTTTGAGTCTTTTCGTATTCTCCTGACTATGGCCGCTTTGCGCAAAGAGCAAGTGATTATCTTTGATATAGACCTGTTTTACAGGCTATATGATGTTAGATTAAATCTGTGGGAGATATCTGTATGTTAAGCAATACAAGAAAATGGATATTGTTGATATCATTGCTGCTGACACTGGTGCCACAGGGCGCATATAGTGCCACAACGTCGGCGTTGATCAGTTCAGATGATGCGGTAAAGATAGCCGAGGGATTCATAAAATCTAAGGAGGCTAAAGAAGGCTATGAAGATTGGAACGGTGCTTCAGTTTTGGACGTGCAACCGTTTTACAGCTCTAACGACGTGGTGATAGCCTATGAAGTGTTAAGTCTGCTAAAGGGGAGGATGCTGGTTATGTGATGGTTTACGCCAACAAGAACTCAGGTGTAATACAATCGTTTTCACCGTCTGGACCTTCTACCGTCAGTCAACTTAAGACGTTTTATAACGATGTTCTGAAGGGAGAGATAGAAAAAGAAGGATTAAGTGTGGCTGACAGGCGCTTTATGCTTTCGCATATACACTATGCCATAGGATTTAAGTTTAACGGTTATTCTGATAGGTTGACTGATGTAAAACAAGAGAATGGTTGGTATATACTCAGTCTAATGCCACTTCCATCGAGTGTGAGTTTTGGAAAAGGACAGTCGGTAATGCCTGTGAATTTTGAAATAAAATCTGCAGATGATCAGACGAAGGAAGATTTTCGCAATGCCCTAATCAAACAGGAATATTCCAAGGAGTTTTTCCATGAGGTTAGCTCAGGTGCAATAAAAGGCTTTCGAAAAGAAACAGAGCAGTTAAGTAGTAGGGAGCAAAATCACATAGTGAGTTGGTTATCCGATTATAATCAGGAGTGCAGAGAATGGGAGAATACTTGGGTTCCTCTTGGTTCTCATTATTGCCTTCCTTTTTGGCCATATAAGTGTTTTGACACTCCCCCAAGCTGCCTTTCTGTTTGGCCATATACATGTAATACGGACTATGGCACATATAAATCAAATATTAGAAATTACTCAGGTTGTGTTCCTGTTGCATTTACAATTATTGCAGAATACTGGGACAGAAACGGTTTTCCTAATTTAGTAGGAAATCCTTCAGATAACAACAACACTAACTACCAAGACAATGACGTGCGTTATACGATTGATCGTTTCAGGTATCTCATGAAAACTGTTGAAGCGGGAGACCGTGATGCATCTGGTTGTAGAGAAGCTGGGACGTTATCAAAGTATTATCGTGATGGCTTATACAGTTATTTCATAGAAAGAGGATATCACCATGCTCTTAAAAGCGTTTCTTATATAAACCCAGGTTCGTGGGAGAATGTTATTGATGCTGTTAGAGGGCAACGCCCACTTGAGGTTGATATAAGTACCTGGACAAAAGTTTTTATATAAAATATAATATGGGATGAAGTTTATATACGACGATAAGGAGTGCATTTTTATCATGAGATTTATTAAAGGTTTAACTCGGGAGACAATAAGTTTATTGAGAAGAATTAATAGAAGTAGAGCCTCTTGCAAATCTCAAATCAAGCAATTATAGTGCCCCCAAAATATCATTTAATATCAGCCACTTACAAAATGAGCTTTTTGCTATATTTTACATAACATGTACTTTTGCAAGAGGCTCAGTAGTAAACAACATAGAGTTAGGCAGAGAGCACATTGTATAATTTTAAGCAATGAAGGATATAATTGCAATGAACTACTGATTATGTGGATAAAAAGAAACTACTTTGGGAAAGGAGCGAATCCCTTTCGACCAGCCCTGAGCAGTTGGCCCCACTAGTAAACGATGTTCCAAACGCTACAACTCAGGTGAACAACGCTAGACGCACGGGCCAAAGCAGTTCTTCTATCTTTATTGTAGAACACCCCGATGAACCTGTCAAGGGGCAAAGGCGGCGATGACAGTGAATTTCGTTGAGGCCGGCGATGGTTCCTTTGATTTTGGATACATTGATGAGGAATTGGCAGGACAGATTAATTGCCTGGCTGCACCGATAAGACTGCAAAGGGGCAATGATGGCTACGGCGAGATACACATAGCACAGAGACACGGACAAGAGATTAGAAAAGCCGGATACCCCAACGTCATAACCTTTGTTGAAGATATTACGAAAAATTTTACGCAGGTACGTGATAATGGTAAAAGCAGATTATTGCTGGTAAAAACAAACGGACTATGCCGTGTTTCCGTTACAGCGTTAAGGCGTGAGGTGCATGGTAATTATTATGGGGTAGTAACTGCCTTTATTATGAATAATAGCAACCTTGTCAGAAAGAAGCTACTTTGGGAAAGGAGCACATTCCTTTCGACCAGCCCTGAGCAGTTGGTCCCTCTTACTAATACACCCATCGCGGATAAAACAACTCAGGTCGATGGTGCGAGGCGCACGGGCCAAAGCAGGTTCCTTGCTTATAGTGTAGAACACCCCGATGACTCTGTCAAGGGGGATAGCGGATTGTTGTCGGAGGCTGAAGAGGCAATCCCCCGGCATACCGTAGTTGCGTTGGTTGGCCCAACCTGTGTGGGCAAGAGCAGTGTGGCCATATTGATGGCACAGTACCTCGGCACCGAAATAATCAGTGCCGATTCGATGCAGGTCTACAAGGGGATGGATATCGGCACGGCCAAGCCCGACGCGGAACAACAACGTGCGGTTAAACATCACATGATAGACGTGGTGGAGCCTTGGGAGGACTACAGCACGGGCAGGTATCTCAGTGATGCGGTGAGCGTCATCGACGACCTGCATAAACGTGGTTGTATTCCGCTTGTTGTCGGTGGCACGGGGTTGTACCTTAGGGCGATGACACGCGGTCTGGTGAACGCCCCCCAGGCCGATTGGCAACTCAGAGACAGACTCACGGCAATTGAGTCTAAAAGGCCGGGCTGGTTGATGAGATACCTCGGACGTATTGATCCGGTTTCCTGCAGGCGCATCGATCCGCACGACACAAGACGCATCGTGCGTGCCGTGGAGGTGTTCCTCAAGAGTGGAAGCCCCATGTCGGCTATCCAACACACTGGCACAAGACCATTGCCACACAGGTTTATCAAGATCGGGCTGAGGCGCAACCGTCAGGAGCTATATGCAATGATCCAGCATCGGGTGGATGAAATGCTCCGTAGTGGGCTGCTGCAGGAGGTCAGGGTGCTATCGCAGCTTGCACTTGCACGTACACCACTTCAGGCCATCGGATACAAGGAGCTACTGGCATGTCTGCGTGGTGAGATGACCCTCGATATGGCCGTCGGAGAAATAAAAAAAGCCACAAAAAGATACGCTAAACGCCAGTTTACATGGTTCAACGCCGAAGACAACATCTCCTGGATTGACATCAGCGGCATCAGTAACAGTCAGGATATCCTTGAAAAAATAAAACCCATCTTGAATAAAAACTGCAAATAATATATCGTATATATAAGATAAAAGATTTAAGGAGTGAGATTAATATGACAGCAACCAAGAGCTTTAACCTGCAGGACGCCTTTCTGAACCAGTTGAGAAAGGAAAAGACCCCCGTGACAATGTATCTGACCAACGGAGTTCGACTGAAAGGATCGATAAGGGCCTTTGACAACTTCGTTATCCTGATGAAAGACGCACGACTGCAACTGATATACAAGCATGCCGTCTCATCCATCATCCCCGATGATGACATGGTATTTAAATTCGAACCCGCAACCGAAACCACTACGGAAAAATCTTGAGAGAAAGGGAGTAACAACTATGCTAAAATTCATGCAAAGACGGGCCAAATATTTCTATATCTTCTTCTTCCTGATAATCATTTCGTTTATATTCTTCTACATCGGCCCGACGGATCAAAAGAGTGCCATTGCGCTGATTGAGATTGGCGATAAAAAGGTGTATCCCGAGGTGTACTGGAAGACATATGAGGGCATGAGAAACAACTACGCAAATATGTTCAAGGACGGCTTTAACGCCGAAATGGAAAAAAAGATGAACATCAAACAGCAGGCGTTGGATTTCCTCGTTGAAAGCGAACTGCTCCTGGTGGCGGCCAAGCGTTTCAACCTGGCTGTTTCGTTGGATGAGTTGACCAGGGCGATCACCTCTGAGCCGAATTTTTCCAAGGACGGTGTCTTCAATAAGGAGATATACCTGAGAATCCTGCAGGCAAACCAGATGACTGCCGGCTACTATGAAAACAGGAGACGTGAGGAGTTGCTGGTTGAAAAAACAAAGAGATTCATTGAACTTGCCGCCACCGCACAGGTCAGTATCCCGCCTGATTTACAGGAGAAGTTCAAAGACAATGAACAGATAATGCAATCCATCCGGCAATCAAAGGTGCAAGAGGCCAAGTCCAAGGTGTTAAAGGCGTACATAGAGGGCTTAAAAAAGACCGTTCCCATTAAGATACGTTCCGAACTTATAGCGTAGAGAAGTTAAGCTGATGGGATTTGTAGATACATTAAAGTCGGGTCTTAGGAAGACCAAAGAGGCGCTCTTTACAGACGTTGAGGTACTGTTTTCATCCAGAAAGATAGACGAGGCCACAATTGAGGAGTTTGAGGAGATGCTCCTGTCCTCCGATATCGGCATAAACGCCACCACGGAGATAGTAGAAACTCTCCTGAGCAGCTACCGGTCCGGTAACCTCAAACGCTACGAAGACGTCAAGGACATCCTCAGGCGCAGTATGTTGGACATCCTGGGTCTGCCCCAACCCTTTGTGCTCTACCAGGAGAGACCCTTTGTGGTGTTGTGCGTGGGCGTCAACGGCGTTGGCAAGACGACCACGATAGGCAAGCTGGCACACCGCTCGATTCATCAGGGCCACTCGGTAATCCTTGCGGCGTCGGATACGTTCAGGGCTGCCGCCATAGAGCAGTTGGACATCTGGTCAAGGCGTGCCGGTGCGCAGATCGTCAAGCATCAGGGTGGCTCCGACCCCGCCGCCGTGGCCTTTGACGCCATAGAGGCAGCCAAGGCAAGAGACATCGACCTGTGCATCGTCGATACGGCAGGCAGACTACACACCAAAAGTCCGCTGATGGATGAACTCAAGAAGATCAAAAAGGTCATTGGCAAGGCCGTCCCCGGCGCCCCGCATGAGACCCTCCTGGTAGTGGATGCCACAACGGGTCAGAACGCCCTGCATCAGGCCCGCATCTTTAACGAGGCCGTCGGCGTCACTGGCATAGCCCTGACCAAACTCGATGGCACGGCAAAGGGCGGCATTGTCCTGGCAATCAAGAAGGAGTTAAACATCCCCATAAGACTGATCGGTGTTGGCGAGGGTATCGAGGACTTCCGCGACTTCATCCCCGCGGAGTTCGTATCGGCACTGTGTGACTAAGCTAATGTGCGACTAAGCCATGAATACGCTAATCGTTGATGACGAACCCGTGACAACCAAGATGCTTAAGCGGTTGTTTTCCCGTTATGGTCTGTGTGAGGCAGCTACTAACGGCGATGATGCAGTTACTTTGTTCAAGGATGCTTGGCATATGGACAGACCCTATGACCTCATTGTCATGGATGTCATGATGCCAGGCAGGACCGGCATAGAGGCATATGAGACAATCCGTGAGTATGAGCGCCAGTGTAACGTCAAAAACGGCGCCGAGGTAAAGATTGTCTTAATGACGGGCATGGGTATCTCCCGTGAGTTGTTTAATTTATATAAGACTTCGTGCATGGCATATCTGTATAAGCCTGTAGACATGAAAGAGCTGTTGGGAGTCCTGAGTCGTCTCAAGCTGCCCTTAAACGACGATATCAGCCTGCAATCGCTTAAATAGAGTTACCTTCCGACAACAGAGTAACTAAAGATAGGGGTTGTGGTCGATTCGGCATATCCAACGATCGAAATGCCGGAGGTGCCTAGTGGAGTCAGGGCAATAGTCCAGGGGGTTGCGGTGTTGACAAACATGAATGTGGAACCGGAGTGTGGATCAACCTCTTTTCTACCCTGATGGTGAGCCAGGACGTAGTTGACGATGTCGTTAATGTTGCTGTATACGTTGCCATTGTTGTTCTGATTAAAGATGGCCTGACACGTGTTGAAAGTCCCCGGGTTGCTGTATTGCACACATATCTCTGTCCCTGCGGCGTCTACTACGATAAAAGGGCCTTTGGCGTGATAGGCATCGAGGTACTGCTGGATATCAGCGACGGCACCCTTTGCACTGGCCTCAATGGTTCTAACAGCGGCCTTGTCCCTGTTTCCCAGGTACATCATGGCACCAATGGTAGTGAGGATTCCAATTATTGCGATGACAACCAGCAACTCAACCAACGTAAACCCCTCATTGCCACCACCGACAATCAACAACCTTGTCCTCCGTATCATATGTTGAACTAACGATCCTCCCTGAGATACCAATCACAGTAGCCCGACCGGGCATAGTATTATGGCTCTGTCTATATAAATAATTGTGTACGTGTATAGAATTAATCAAGGGTACGGATATTGCATCTGTAATATAGCCAAACGTATAGCCCAGACATAACATCTGACTGCTGTAGATGCTGTTTTTTAGGGGCAACACATCCATACCAACAGGAAAAATGTTATCAGTTTTCTTTTATATAGAACTGCATCTTAAGGCCTCCTACTTCAACGATGTCGCCCTCTTCGAGTTTGTGCGCACCCTCAATATCCTTTCCGTTTACCTTAACGCCCTTCCCCCCTGTAGCAGAGCTGATAGTATAGCCATCCTTGCGCTTGTTGACAAGGGCAGCAACCTTTGGAGCAAACAGACCTTTGAGATGTATGACGGCACTCTTGTCCTTTCCAATGGTAGTTATTCTGTCAATCAGTTCGTAGTCATTTTTTTCGGTTGATCCCTCTATTACGACAAAACCACCCATAATGGCCTTGTCAGGGGCCGAGTCTTTCGTCGGCGACTTTTGTAGAATCTCATCCTTGAGCTTGGAATCAATCATGATGGTTTCATCCATGATGCTTGGTTCTTTTTCGACCTTCGGTTTAGGGGTTTCCTTGTCGGATATGTAGTTAAGGGAGTGTTTACCGATTATCACGACATCGGAGTTTGTCAGGTGATGAACGGATATCTTTTTACCGTTGACAAACGTGCCATTGAGACTGTTGAGGTCTTCTATGTAAAACTTGTCGTCTTTTTTGAATATCCTGGCATGAGTACCGGAGACAGCCAGGTTGTCTACGTGTATGTCGTTAGTTGGCTTTCGACCAATGGTCAGCACATCCTTTTCCAGGTTAAATTCCTTAAGCACCGCGTCTTTAAACTTGAGCAAAATCTTTGCCATTTTACCTCCTTCTCCTTTTAAAAAGGTTGTACAAGAAAGAGAACCATCTCTTCTTGTATACATAAGCTACCACAACTGTGATATTATCCCTGCCGCCTTTCTTGTTTGCAAACTCTACCAGTCTGTTGCATACCTCATTCGGGTTTTTGGATGACTTAACAGTCCTCATGATAGAGTTATCTGATACCATGGTATACAGGCCGTCAGAGCACAAGAGCAACACATCGCCGTCATAGACAGTCAACTCACCGAGTTCTACATCGACGCTGCTTGAGTATCCCAGGGAGCGGGTTATAACATTTCTCATTCCCACCTCTTTTGCTTCCTCCTGGGTCATCATTCCCTTTCGTATTTGTTCTGCTATCAGCGAATGGTCATCGGTGAGCTGTTCGATCGAGTCGCCACGTATCAGATATAGCCTGCTGTCACCCGCATGTGCGATGCTTAAGCGATCATCATGCACCAGACCAACGACAATGGTAGTCGCCATACCACTGAGCTTATCGTTCTTGACAGAGGCATTGTGTATGGCCCTGTTGGCTACCTTAACGGCCATTGCAACCTTATTGGTTGTAAAGGAGAACTCCTCTCTGTAGTCGGCATTGACAGCGGCTCCTTTATCTCCACTTACGAGGTAATCCCGTATAAGTTCTACGGCCATCTTGCTTGCCACATCGCCAGAGGCTGAACCACCTACGCCATCCGCTACGATTAACAGTCCGCTGCTGCCTTCAACACAGAAAGAGTCTTCATTCTTTGACCGCCTTAACCCTATGTCTGTCTTACCACCTGCGTCCAATACCATCTGCGTCCTGTCTCTTCCTTCCTGTACAATTATACGAGCCTTCTTACCTTGCTATTATATCAAAAGTCCATGCAAATTACAACGCAGTATTTAAGGATTTTTTTATTATTTATTTTAGCAAAATAAAAATGATATATTTTTTAGTGATTTTGAGTATAATAGGGAGGCGTAGTGTTTGAATATACATAGGCAAAAACAAATTTATATTAAAGGTGTAAGCAAAATGAACAGAGTCGCAATTTTTATCGATGGCGGTTATATGGCGGATATTCTAAGGAAATACTTTGGTAAGGCAAGGATTCACTATGGGTTGTTTGCCAAGTGGGTGGCGTCCGACATGGAGATATTCAGGACGTACTACTACGATTGTCTGCCGTATCAGTCTCCCACGCCGACGCTGGAGGAGGCTAAGAGGTTCTCAAGCAAACAGAAGTTTCTCAGCATTATTGACCAACTGGAGAGGTTTAAGGTAAGAACCGGCAAGCTCGAGTTCAGGGGCATAGATAAAGACGGCAACCCTATCTTTATCCAGAAGCTCATAGACATGATGATCGGTATAGATATCACGCTGTTGTCGGTCAAGCGTGCGATATCGCACATTGCCATCATATCGGGCGACAGTGATTTTATACCTGCCATCAAGGTAGCAAAGGACGAGGGAGTTCTTGTAAAGTTGTTTCACGGTCCAAAGAACACCTTCCACGACGAGCTCTGGAAGGAGGCCGATGAGCGCCGTGAAATCACCCAAGATGTCATAGACTCTATTACGATGAGGAGGTACTCGCTCTTCTAAGCCTCTGGCTGTATAATTCCGAACATGCAACAAAGGGGCGCTTGGTGCCCCTTTGTTTTTATCTATACCCCTTTGATTTCAGAAAATTGCCTAGGTCTATGTCTACCTGCTTGATATGATGTTTGAGCCACTTATCCAGTTCCTGCTGGACCTTTAACAGGAGGGTTTCCGAGGGGCCGTCCTTTATGAACGTTGCCTTAAACTTTCCTACTGCATCAATCAGCGCACTGTGCTGTTTCATTTGGAGGTCATAGCCTGGGAAGTTGTACTTCTTCATGAGGTCCTCTTCTGTTTTGAAGTGCTTGACGACGTATTCCTCCAGGAACTTTAGCACCCTGGCTATATCATCTTTGCCCTTTCCTTTGGACATAACGGACAGCAGGTCGTTTTTTAACTTGAACAACTCCTGGTGTTGCTTATCGATCAATGCGTTATTGACCGAAAAGGACGAGTCCCACTGCATACCAAGCCCTTTGGTTTCATGTTCGATGTGCAGGGGCATTTTAGGGGCAGCGTCAAACATGTCAACGCTTGCCCATTCCTCTGCCCTGGTCTTAAATCTTGCCGAGGCTGTCCTTAGTTCCTCCGATATGCCGCCCATCACGGCAAGGTCTGCCATGACCTCATCGGAGAGGTGTCCCATATCAGAGACGATAACCGACGTTTTAAGCACGCTGGAGGTGACCTTCTCTGAGAGTTCAAGTTGTTTGTCAACCGAGGTCTGTATCTGCCCGATCTGGTCACGCGTGTCCTTGACAGCGCCAACGATTGCACTAAGGGAGCTGCCAACGTCGTTGATATACTCGGTGGCCCTCGTGACCCCCGTGGAGGCCTCTGCCATAGACCTTGTCGTGTTTTGCGAGTCTTCCTGCACGAGTTTAATTTTAGTTGATATTTCGGTGGTCTGCTTTATAGTCCGCTCGGCCAGCTTGCGTACCTCATCGGCAACAACGGCAAACCCCCTGCCCTGTTCCCCGGCCCTGGCTGCCTCTATGGCAGCATTGAGCGCAAGGAGGTTTGTCTGATCTGCTATGTCGTTGATAACTGTTACGACATCACCGATTTCAGCAACACTCTTATTGAGATTTGCAATCATTTTTGCAAGGGCATCTGTGGAGGTACTTACCTGGTTTATTATATCAACAGCGCCATCTGAGACCTCCTTACCCTTGTTGGCATACTCCATGGCCTTGGACGATGCCTCGGCAACTACCGTTGTGTTGCTTGCTATGCTGTTTATTGTAACGTTCATCTCCTCGGCAGCGGTAGCCGATTGGGTTGCCTGGGTGTTGAGGACTTCAGAGTCCGTCTTGGTCTTTTCGGCCTTTGCCTTTAACAGGGTCTCAACGTTGAGTGACAGTGAGTCTGCAACGCTCAGGATTGCGTTGATGGCATTGCTGAAGGAACTTACCATTTCATTCATACCCTGCGACAGTATTCCTATTTCGTCTTTTTTCGAGTAATCTATGGTCAACCGCAGGTCTCCCGTTACCAACATCCTGACCTTTTCGGCCAGCATCGAAAGCGGCAGCGTTATGTGTGTACTACTATTTATCCATATATATACTGCTATGATCAGAGATACAAAAATCAGTACTATTTGTACGACTTGCAGGCTACCCACCTTCTGTCTTGAGAAGTTTTCGGCCTCAGATACCGCCTTATTGGTCAGCTCAAAATAATCCTCACTCTGCTTTATCAGTGCCTCACGCAGAGACGGGTCTGTCCTGGCACTCAATATACCCTTCCTGAGCTCACCCCATGAGGCGACAATCTCATTCATAACGGAAATATACCCGCTATCAACGGCCTTGGGTAGTTTTAGCTCACTATCGCCATTGATCAGTGCATGTATGATCTTATCGAGTTTGGCAATAAGCTCATCAGAGGGTCTGCCTGATATCTCCAGCTTAACAAGCCTCTGTGTTGCGCCTCTCACTATGCCTGTGTAATTGACCACTCTGCCATCAAGCTCCATCCTGTCAACGAGTATATAAACAGATATGGCACTGAACAAGCTGAGTAGGAAAAACAACGTCACCGTACCCCTAAGCCTTGTCTTAATCTTCATCTAAACTATGTCACTCCCATGCTGAATATTATGTAAGAAAATCCTTACTGTTGGTATTATAACAGGTAATAGTACGGTTTTTAAACAGCAACGCGTAACTTTTGTCCTACACAGTCAATGCCACATAAATATCAACGCTTTGTTGCAATGGCCCTGATGACGTCTTTTTTCCCGATTATGCCGGTCAGTTTGCCATCCTTTAGGACAGGGAGCAGGTGTATCTTCTGTTCGACCATGATGTCGGCTATCTCCTGCAGGGGCGTATCTTCCTCCACGGTGACGACGTCCCGGACACATATGTCATCCACAATGGTTGCGGCCATCTTCGTTATCTCCCGCGCTATGTAGGCATCGCCGTGTATGGGGATTATGGCATCGAAGATGTTTATGATCGTGGGTATGTGGAAGGACTTCTCCGTGCTGATGAGGTCGTTTTCGGTCACCACCCCATAGAGGATGCCATCATCTCCTATAACCGGCGCCCCGGATATGTCTCGTTCCATGAACAACCTGCCCAGTGCCTCAATGGTTGTATTGGGGGTTACTGCTACTATGTCCCTGCTGCATATATCTCGTGCCCTTATATCCTTCATGATTAACCCTCTGTGTTAAGAATCTGGTCTGTTGCTGATGTTGTATCTACCCGTGGGGGCTTCCCCCTGACTCTCTCCCTGGCCACCTTTTACTTCTTTGATATCTTTACCTTCCAGACCTCCGGGCCCTGCTCAAGGTACTCCCATGCAAAGATGTTTTCGCGCTCGTGCAGGAATTGATAGTACAGTGGCTTGGGGTCATGGTCGTTGACGAGGATGAAGGCATCGCCCGGTTGCAGTTCGTCAAATGTCCTGAAGATCAGGGAATGTCGCTCTTTGGGAATGATGTTTATTACGTTGAGTTCTTTCATGTCTTGTCTCCTGTGTATCGTCTGTGGGTTTATAGTTTTTTTTTAATCTCATCCAATATGGCAAGCGACCTCTTTTCGTCTCCTAAGACCCCAACCCTGACAGAGATTGTGGAGGTCTGAGCCGTTTGTGAATTTATTTCAATGTGTACTCCCTCGCCATCAGCAAACTTTGATTTTACAACGGCAGCAATCTTATCACTCCTGTCCTCGGTTATGGACATCTTCATGTCCTTGAGAGCCCGCAAGGTTGCACCATGAACAACCAACACGGGTTTGTCAAAGGTATAGTTCAGCTTACCCGAAACAAAGGCATACGTGCCAACCCCTGCACCAGCCCCCACCACGGCAGCCACACAACCACAAAGCTGTATTACCAGCACTACCAGCATCATCATTTTGGCAGTTCTTTTTAACATCTGAAAGTCCTCCTTAGTTTTTTTATATAGCAAATTTCGATTGGATTAAATACAAAATAGGTGGCATTTTTACGGGGTCAAGGGGACTTCTTTCCGGCCGGGGCGCCTCGCCCCTCCCCTTGCGGGGGGTTCTGAAGGGGGGCGGAGCCGCCCCTTTCTTTTCTTGTATTGCACACAATCGAAACGCGCTATATTACATGTCATTTTTTTGTTGCCTCATTCAACGCAAGCAGCACGCCATCGGGGTCTTCAGGGGTGAGCAACAGCACATAACCCTCCGTGGTTGGCACATACAGTATCCTCTTGTGCCTTACCATAAACAGGAGGGCCTTGCTGCCATCCTGCAACTTGAACCAGCCCTCTCCATATCCGGGCAGGCCAATGCCATTGGTGCGTGTCTTGGGACAGAGCTGCGGTGCCTGCTCAAAGGTAATAACCTTAGCCTCTGACATGACAAGAGAGCTTAGGGCAATGCGTCTGCCATACATGCCACCCTTTATGCGCAACCCTTCGGCACCAATCTCAAGCCGCACGTGCCGCACCGAGTAGGTGTGGTACCCTATAACAAGCGTTACACCAAGCATCACCACTACCACCGCAATCAATATCCACAGCGACCCTACAGGCGCCGGGTGCATCGAAAACACCTTTACCATATATATAAATTATTATACCCCTATACACATTAAAAAAGATACGGGGCAGCCCTGTTGCCGGGTACAAGCGAAGTCGTTACATCAGATGGGAAAAATTCTGGCGGAGAGGGTGGGATTCGAACCCACGGTAGAGTCACCCCTACAACGATTTTCAAGACCGTCGCTTTCAACCGCTCAGCCACCTCTCCAAATCGCTATCAAGTTTATTATAGCATAATCTCTTTATAAAATCTCAGGGCCGCCTTTAAATTTTTTTGTTGCTTTATACAATAGAGCCTCTTGCAAATCTCAAATCAAGCAATTATAGTGCCCCCAAAATATCATTTAATATCAGCCACTTACAAAATGAGCTTTTTGCTATATTTTACATAACATGTACTTTTGCAAGAGGCTCAATAGAGTTATGTTAGCATAATTTTTATTATACTTGGGGATAACTTTTAATTGATTCATTGTGAGGTAAAGATTGAGGACAGGTGTATCTGCCAGGCTGATAAACTGCCTTTTGGTGTATTATCGCCCTTTTATGAGTGTCAACATCGTGGCGTTTACGATTTCCACGGCTCGCCCGTGTGTGGTCGGGATTCGGAGGGGTGATTGAACGGCGCCGGTGATTCACACGTTTTAACGCTGTTACCATCCAACTGGTATTACAACGCATCCGTTATCGGCTTCCTGAAGGTCTTGAAACATGCCGGTATAAGCGTTGAAAGCTACCTCCGCGACGACGGGACAGTGGAAATAAACAGATCAGTGTTTGCCAAAAGCAACGGTGATGACAGGCCAAAGGCGCTACAGTGGTATTATCATTACCATGAAGTATATGTTAACCCTATTCTAAACAAACCCCTGGGGTTAAAAATCGTAGGCAATAGCCTTTATACAAACTTTATTAATCCAAGTTCAAAAACAAAGGATGAACATAACCTATCATTACTGGTTCAATACTTAAGCGGTGATAGTTTTAAAACTGGTGTGTCTGAACCATGTAATCTATGTTGCCAATCTTTTTCAATAATCCCGGATAAAGATGCAAATCAAGACTTCGGGGATTTTCTAAAAAACCGTAGTAAATTAAATATGATGCACGGTTCATATATTGGGGGATCATTTGATTTTCCTAACGCTTTTTGGAATATGAAGACATCTGTCAAGCTGTGTCCCCTGTGTATATATCTCGTATTGCATCATCATTTACCGTTTATCAGGACAACATCCGGTGAGTTGTTTATAAATGCGCCGTCATTTAAAATTATGTGGTACATTAACAAGATAGCAACTGAGATGATGTCAAGGCAACCTGATATGGCAGGAAGAGAAATCTTAGGATTGAGTTATTTAGGGTTAGCTCAGAGGATATATTCTCTGTTAGGGACATGGTCGTTGATGAATATTGAGATGGTGATCAAAAAAGACGGTGATATGAGCCTCTTGCAAAAGTACATGTTATGTAAAATATAGCAAAAAGCTCATTTTGTAAGTGGCTGATATTAAATGATATTTTGGGGGCACTATAATTGCTTGATTTGAGATTTGCAAGAGGCTCATATATCTTACTTTTCACTTCCCTTGCACATTTCAAGGGTGCTCAATCAAAAGGGCATCGCAGCGTTGATACATGAAGCAGGAGAACCTCTCGTCTTTAAGATGATACTAAACGGAGACTTTGATGATTTGATAAAACTTTCTCATAGTTTATGTAAACTACTTTTCGCATTTAATGATATCTCTGAAGGTAAACCAACAGATGAAATGAACAATATAATCTCAAATGACAGTTATCTGAAACGATTGGACAAAATAACAAAGAAAGACATAACCGCATTGAGAAAACTGGCAATCAAGTTGCCTCTAATTTATGCCAGAATACGACAAGTAATAACACAGGAGTATATATGAGACCACATGAAGAGATAAATAAAATCATAGACAACCTCTATGAAAACATGTCGCCACAGAATGTACAGGACTGGATAGACGACGTTGATAAAGTCATTAAGATGTTTTTGCGTGATGAGAGTATGCACCCTCTTTTTGATATGCTTGACCTTGTAGAAAAAGACTTGCGAAAAAACCAGAGCTTTAACGATCAGGAAAAAGAATTATTGAAAAGGCTGTCTGGAATTAACGTATATATTAAGGCACGAAAAACAGACTCGCTAATAGAAGTATTGCAATACAGGGGGGCAACACTAGCTAAGGACGTTGACTTTGTAGAGTCTATGGAGGCAATAATTTATCGCCTTCTTGAGCAAACAAGATTGGGTAAGAGAGAGAATGTGATCCACATGTTACTACGTCTGTGCACAACAAGAGGCAAAAAGTTTCCACAGGAACTAGTCGCTGTTCTAAAACCAAACGATATAGATGACAACATGTTTAAGGCGTGTGTATACGCATTTCTAAGTGGGTTCATTAAAGAAAAAAAGAAGAAGGAGGATGACAGGTATGAATAACAACGACAATCAAAACATTAAGGGAATTACGCTTACAGTTATTTTTGAGGCGTGTGCGTTAAACAGAGACGAAAAAATCGGCGGCAATATTCCTTCAATTAAAAAAATGGTCCGCTTTGGCAATAAGACGTTTAGTTACATATCCAGGGTTGCTATGCGACATTATTTGTTTAACTCATTGAACAAGCTGTATCCCAAAGATTGGGCCGAAGCAAGTGTTGTTAGCTCGGATGTAGTGCAATTTGACCTGACAAGAAACAATATCCTTAACTCATCAGAGCTAGATGCATTTGGTTACATGTTTACTGCGGTACAACCAACTATGACGAGAAAGTCGCCGGTTGGAATAACAAAGGCCGTTGCATTTGAAACCTGGGAAGGCGATATGCAGTTCAACGCCAATCATGATCTGGCAAGGCGGGGAGGTAGCAACCCTAATCCTGTAAACAAGGAGGAGCATTGTTCATACTTTAAAGTGTCTTATACCATTGATACAGAAAAAATAGGAAACGATGAGTGGTTAATTAAGGATGATAAAAATTGGCAATTACTATGCATTGAGCAGGTGCTTAAAGACACAATCGGAAAAAGCGACACGGAAAGTAAGCATGATCAAGAAACCTCTCAGATTACAAATGAAACAAGTAATAAGAAAAAAAAGGACAAGAGTAAAACTCCCATCAATATAAGCGGGAAGTTTGATATTTTTTCACAACCTGAAAACGTAATTGAGAAAAAACAGCTTGGTTCCATTACTATGATTAATGAGTCTGATGGCACAACAAAAAGGGCCGTCTTTGAACTGGCTAAATCAGAAAAGCTCAAGCGTATCAGACAGATTCTCACAGTTATAAAAAACGGTCTCATATACCATACCAGTGGAGAGAACTATGGCATTGTCCCTGTATTCATCGTAGCCGCTGGTTTAAAGCTACCCGTGCCGCTCTTTAACTCCTACCTTGAACAGGGTAAGTTCTTTGACGCCATACTCGATAATCATTATATCGTATCAAATGGAACCGGTAAGAAAAAGGTTTATTTTTGCAATCCAAAGGATATAATCAACGGGATTCCCAATGACGGTTACTATAAAAACAACGAATGGGATGAATTCTTAACGGCCCTCGGTTTATAAGGACGATGAAAGGTATCCTCTTTATATTTCACGGTAAAGGAAAGAAGGAGGGCGGCTCCGCCCCCTCCTCAGACCTCCCCTGCAAGGGGGCCAGCCCCCTTGACCCCATTTTACCATGCTTTTTTAAGAGGATACGATGAAAGTTCTGCGGATTAAGATACACCAACCCTCTGCGTTCTATCGCATACACTTCAGTTACCGAAGGCTGCTGACGTATCCGATACCGCCTTTTTCAACGGTCAAGGGGTTGATGACTAACCTCATGGGCTTGAAAACAGGCGTGAAGGACTATAACGATGATGAAACCCTCAGCTCGCTCCGCTCCGGACTCTCAATGGCCATCCACGGCACATACGAATCAATGGTCAGGGAATACATATGGTACAGAAGCCTTAAAAAAAAGAGCCATGTTACTCGCTTTACCTCCCCCACAAACAGGACGTTAGACGGTATCGTCCAGCACCCCGGTGGACAGATGCCCGTAACTATCAACGTCCTTGATAACGTCAACCTCACTATATACATCCATCACAGCGACGACAACATGCTTGATACGATCCAATCCGCCTTTGAAAACCCCGTCAACAGAACCTCCACCATCTCCCTGGGACGCGCTGAAGACTGGCTCGTTTTCAACGACATCACAACCGTTACTCTCAAGGAAGCCAAGACAAGCGCCATACCCTCATACACATGGATACCCTCCCCGGCATGGGTAAACACGCACTACCTACCAGGCAAAGAATCATACGAAGCTTTTTTCCACAACCTCAACTGTAATCTGGTTAAGCTCCCCGGATTTTACAAGATCAACTCCGAAGGCGTCCGCATCTTCGACTACTACATTGACGTCAAGCTCTATGAGGGATTGAGCTTTAAACGCCAGACATTCCTCATGGATGAGGATACGCCAGTCATATTAACCACACTGGGGCAATGCAATGACAAGTAAAATAAACATACTCGCAAAGAGCAAACACGCTATTACCCTCAGCCATCACACCAAAGGTCTGCTTACACAGTCAGAGTCTTTGAAGAAGGCATTTAAACCTTATTTACCTGACAATGATGAATTCCGCAATTTCCCTGACCTCCTGGATGTGGCCATCTTTGCGCATGACTTGGGCAAGGTCTCGTCCACCTTTCAGCTCAACGTTGGCAACTGGCACTACAGGCCGCGTATCCCATTGCCAAACGTACCTCACAGCATATTCTCACTCTTTTGGCTGGATTACGAAAAAATACGAAAGCGCTTTAACAACGACAAGGACGTAAAGATTCTATACTCGGCCATTGCCTTTCACCACTGGAGGGACAACTTCGAACAGATGCTCTTTGGATTAAGTAGCGAACTCACAAAAACCGCAAAAATTCTCCTCGAAAACGAAGCCTACAGAGCCGCCCTTCTGCAAAACCTCAGAGAACACTTCGATGGCAACAGCGATTTCAAAAAACTCCCTGAACTGATCGGTTTCAACGAGGATTTAGCCCATACCCTCAAGGATAGAAACGACCTCTTTGCCTACGTCGTGCCGCCATATAGTCACAACTTCCTTTTTCAGAGATCGTTTAATTTCCCGCAGGCTACGTATCTGAAAAAATGGCTCCTACTCTCGGGGTTTCTCATGAGACTCGATCATTTTACGTCTTACGTTCAGGATGAAAACACCGATGAACTAATCGAACAGGAGATAGACGGCACACATGTCAGAACTAATGTCCTCAGAGGGCTACTAGAAAAAAACAAAAAACCCTTGGCAACAAAAGGAACTCTCCGGCGATGACAATGGCAGTAGCATCATCCTTGTGGCTCCAACGGGGGCAGGAAAGACGGAGTTTGCCTATCTGTGGGGCGCTGATTCAAAGCTGTTTTTCACCCTGCCACTGAAAACGGCCGTGAACTCCATCTTTGACCGCACCGAAACCGTCTACGGAAGGGATAACGTCGGGCTCCTGCATTCGGATGCCGATCTCTACATCCTCGAAAAATCAGGATACAACAACCACAACGACCTGCAGTCTCAACACGAAGCAATGGAAGGTGAGAGACCACAAATCCTTCAAATGGCAAGACACCTCTCCCTTGCGGCCACCGTCTCAACCGGCGACCAGATATTTCCGGCTACCCTGAAGTACCCCGGCTACGAAAAAATATACGCAACACTCCTGTATTCAAAACTCGTCATAGACGAGGTACAGGCATACAATCCAGAGGCCGTAGCCATGATCGTAAAGCTGGTCGAAGACATTGCAGCACTCGGTGGCAAGTTCCTCCTGATGACCGCTACTCTGCCGGATTTTGTCCGCAGCGAAATCGAAGAAAGAACAAAAGCCCACTACAAATATATTGACAAGTATGTCGGCGCAATGTGTACCAAACATAAAGTGGAGATAAGAGCCGGAGATATTGGGGACGATAACATTACAACTGACATCATACAAAAGGCAAGGGGAAAGCACAGAACGCTCGTTATAGTTAATACCGTACATAAGGCTCAGGGTATATATAAAAGCCTTAAAGAACAACTGGACGCCGGGGACAATATAAAACTGCTGTTGCTTCATTCCAGGTTCGTATTAAAAAAGCGGCAGCATATTGAAGCCCAAATAGCGGGTAAGAGTGGCCTCTTTGCCAACCCCGGGGGAGGCAACGATGCCTCAGGCGTCATACTCGTGGCTACTCAGGTAGTGGAGGCCTCGCTGGATATCGACGCCGATATCCTTTACACGGAGCTTGCACCGCTTGACTGTCTTGTGCAGCGTATGGGGCGTGTTTTTCGGCGTTATGCCTACGATTCAGGCTTTCGGTACAACGAAAAAGAGCCTCCAAACGTCATAGTCTGTTTTAACAACGGACAACAAGAAAATAAAAAAGAAACTATCCTTGAATCCGGAAAGGGGTATGTTTATGAGAAATTGATCTGCGCCCTTTCTCTTGCCCTGTTGGTCAACAGTGGCAACAATAAGATTAAAGAGGTTGATGACTTTATAACCAAGGTCAAATATCCTGCTGAAAAGGATAACTTTCAAATCAAGATAAATAAAGAAATCGATAACTTCACATCTGCTCCGGCAAGGTTCGAATTATCTTTTCTATTACCTGAAACCAGGAAGAAGGAACTCGTCGGGGAGCTATATGATTTAGTTCCCAAAACATCCGCCTACAAGCGTAAGTTCGCTCAGGCACTGAGATTGCTTGATTCAGGGTACATGTCAGAGAGGAAAGAGGAGGCGCTGCGGACGTTCAGGAATATCTGCACCATCTCCGGCATCCCTTCTGCCCTTGAAGGCACGTTGAAGGAAGCCCTTGAGACCTTCATCGACGAGCATGACGATGACAGCTTCAGATACGTGTCGTTTAAGGACGAGGTGTTATCTCGCGTCGTGGTAAACGTCAGACCCGTCCTGATGACAGAAAAACCAAAACTTGCAAGCACAATCTTATGTGAGCTAAGAGATTGCAAGGTTGAAGAAAAGAAGTTTAACAGGCTGACTCATTGGCTTGGTGATATACTGATATTTGACGCTATGTACTGCGAGGAAACGGGTTTGGAAACAAAAACAGACAACACAAAGGTCCGCAAGGACAACATCTCTTGATTTCTATGATTGACAGAGAACATAATAATTCAGAAGTGAGGTAAAGATGAGGATCAGGGTTAACTGCAAGGCTGAAAAACTGCCTGTAATGTATCGTCACATGTTTATGAGCATGATCATCCAGGCGCTTAAGACCTCCAACAAGCCGTACAAGGAGGCACTCTATCCCAACAGTGGCGAGGGTAATAGTACAAAACAATCAAAGACGACGCACTCAAAGGTGGTTAAACCATTTACGTTTAGCGTGGACTTACCGCACAAGAGTCGGGTCGTTAAGGAGCGGTTTAACGTGTCAGAGGATGTAACGGTTGAGGAAACGGTGTTTTACTTTGATCAGGGTGGCTACGTATCCCTGTACGTAAGCTCCTGTGACTACGAGTTCATTGCCAACCTGTACAACGGCCTTATCGACAAGAGGTCATTTGAGTTTGACAACGGGATATTGCTTGAGGTGGACAAGATATACATGCTCAACGAAGCGGGTATCACCGGGGACCGTGTGGTTTTCAGGACACACTCACCGGTTTCCATTGAGGGCAGGGATGGCAAACCCCTGTTGCCCATGCCCGGGATGGAATTCTACAGCGACAGGTTTAACGATGACTTCAATGCTATCCACAACCGCCTGTGTCGTGAGTTGCGCGGGGAAGGCTTACACAGACCGTTGGAGTTTCGGCCCCTTACGTTACGCAAGAAGGTGGTCAAGCACACAATTCGCCACTTCGTGCAACGGACGGGCAAGCCCTTTATGTACCTGACGGTATTTGAGGGGACATTTGAGGTCATCGGGGATGTCAGTGACCTGCAACTGCTCTATCAGGCTGGCGTGGGACTGCGCACTGCCCAGGGGTTTGGAATGGTCGGTGTGGAAATATGAAACATCGGCTCTACATGCGCGACTGGTACTTTAATGCCGGCATTGTTGGCTTCCTGACGATAGTTGCCGACGGCAGAAGCCTTGACGAGGTGGAGCATCTGCACGTCGGGGAAAATTACGTGGAGTTCGACGACGCCATCTTTGACAACTTCGGCGATAAGTTCGTCAAACACGCCTTTGCCAAGTTTTTTAACGTGCAGGCGTACTGTCAGCGCTTCAAAAAGGCACGAAAGGAGATTCAAGGGAAAAAGCAACTGATGACTAAAGCACAAATAGATAAAAAGTTGGCAGAGCTTGAAAAAAGCCCTTATCTGAATTTTCTCAGTCTGCTTGGTTATTCACCAAACAGCATAGAGACCCAAGATGACTATGCCGCATATCTTGATGCCACAGTAGAGAAGCTCAAGGGCCTGACTAAAGATGGCGTATTTCAGGCGCTAAATAAAACCCAGGAAGGAAAAGATTCAATACAGTCGTTTATATCGTCTAAATTTGCTTTAAAGGGAGTCTGTGCACACGATAAAGCCGATGAGTACATTAAGGACATAAAAAAACGGCCCCCGGTTAAGACAATCAAGAACACTGACCTGTGTGTTTCATGCCAGACGAAAAAGGCAGAATACGAGTTCAGCAATGCCATTTCAAACATCATAGGCTTTAACAAGGACAATTCTAATTGGATATGGGGCTGTAAGGCTCAGAAGGTAAAGGTCTGTCCTCTATGTGCCCTCATATACAACAGTGCTTTTGATTCACTGATATATGTCTTAAGACGTAGCGATTACTTAAAGTATTTCTACTTTGTAAATCAAAACACCGATTTACAAACACTTTACGAATCCACGGTATCATTTAATACCCAACTCAACATCATAACAGACAAGACTGAGACTAATGTAATTATTGCCATGATAAAAGAAACCGTTCGTCATATCAGAACCCGGCAGGTCAAAGACACAAGTGAGAATATCAACTTTATTGAGGTCTCAGACAACCCGATTGCCGGTGGGCAAAGCACAAAAGGATATAACACGTACAATTACAATATCAGCGTTGATATTGCGAGGTTCCTTGACGAACAGTTTACAAAGGATAAAATCCCTAAAGGTTTTTACAAGATAAAAAAGACGTTTTATAGCATTGAGGAAGAGCTTTTGTTGTATGCCATCAACCGCCAGATCGGATACGCAACGCTTGACAGATATTTCTCCTATTATCTCGATGAATCAGGCAAATACAACCTCTACAAGGTTACAAATTACATAATAAGCTACATTCAAACTATAAGGGGGCAGAAGGATATGGGCAACAGTCAGAAGATAGTGAAAAAAGGCTACCGAAGTGGAATAACTCTCCGCCAAGAGCTTCACAGAAGAAATAAGGACAATCAGATCAATGGCATTGCCTACGGTTTTCTAAACGATCTAAAGTTAGCCGACCGTGAGAAGTTCCTTGACAAGTACATGCGAGTGATGATGTCCAATGACTTATCTCTTGCCTTTGGACAAGACGAAATGCTCGATGATGATTATTTCATGCAATTTGGCTATTCGTTTCTAAACGGACTTCTTGCATCTGAAAAAGACAATAACACAGACAATAGCAAACAAGGAGGATAACACAATGGCAAAGTCCAAACATATACACATGGCCGTAATCTTTAAGGCCTCTAATCTGAACTACGGCGAAGGGGTTGGCAACATTCTTACGTTGAAAAAACTTACCACAGATGCCAAGAACTATTCATACGTCAGCAGACAGGCCATTCGTTACGATATCGTGCGTATGCTCAATGAGGTATACAACTATCCACTTACTGAAGTTGATAAAGAGAGTGGTGTTATACAATTTTCCAAATCATCAACAATTGACAAGTTTCCTGAAATAGATTTCTTTGGCTACATGAAAACAGAGAAAAAGAAAAAGAGTAAGACAAAAAACGAAATTGAAGAACCCGAGACAAATGATGAAGATGTAAAAGAAAAAACAAAAATCAGAAAGGCTGTAGTCCGCCTCACAGACGCAGTAAGCCTCGAAACCTTCCACAACGAAATGGAGTTTGGAACAAACAAGGGACTTGCTGACAGAATCCCCAATAACGTTGGTAACGACATCTTTCAGGCAGAGATACACCGTTCGTTTTATTGTTATTCAATGACCTTCAATCTCGATGATATCGGTAAAGACACAATAGACAAGGTTAACCTGTCTCCTGCCAGGAAAGCAGAACGAGTCAACAACCTCCTTAGCGTCATAAAGCTCCTCTACCGGGACATCAGAGGAAAACGGGAAAACCTTGCCCCGGTCTTTGTAATAGGCGGAATTTACGACGTCGGCAATCCGTTCTTTTACAACAGACTGCGACTGACCTTCCTCAGAGACAAGGTTGAGATAGACGAAAAGGCCATCAACAGCGTACTCGCCATCACGACTCTCAACAATCATACCGTGAAGGAACAAACCATGCTTGGCGTTATAGACGGCATATTTTCCAATGTCGGTTCCATAACGGTGGACAATCAAAGGGACGTAGAAGGTTTCTTTGCGCAGTTGCGTCAATCGGTTGACGAACACTACAATGGAAACGCAAATTAAGCCACCATGAAGGCATTAAAGATAAAGCTGTATCAAAACCTGGTCAACTACCGCAGAGAGATGAGCTTTGGCTATGTCCAGACATATCCGCTTCCCACGCCCTCGATGGTAAGGGGCATGGCACACGCCCTGCTCGATTTAACACAGTATCGCAACCTTGCCATATCGATCCAGGGCAGGTACGCATCCGTTGTTACCAACATGCAGAAGGTGTATAAATTCGACCGTGCCAGAAAGGATAGACCCAAAAATCCCTACGATGTGGTTATTGGTACATCTGAGAAAACAGCAACACACGGCGTCATGTTTGTTGACGAAATCGTTGACATGAAGCTTCTCCTGCATATTGCCTTTGACGATGAGGGCCTTACCGATCAGCTCTATGATGCGGTCAGGACAAAGACCGTTGTAATTGGCAGAAACGAGGACATCGCCCGCGTTGACTTAGGCGAAACGAAGCTCGTCGATATATCGTCCCATGAAACAGACGGATTCAGGCTTCCATACGATACCTACCTCCCGCCGGAGTTCTGTAAACAGCAGCAATTGGTTGGGACATATTATCGTCTGCCGTTTTACTATGAAGACGTAAAGTCCTTTGAGGACAAACGGATATTTAGCTATGTCGATACCATATACATAACAAAGGGCAATCAAATAAAGTTTTACAATATTACCATAGACAGTGATGGCTATATCGTAAACCTTATGGAGAAATGACATGCCAGTTTACGCAAAATCAGACCCTCCGGAGACAATTGAGACACACAACCGCAATCTGCTCGCATGTTATGAGACACTCAAGCCGTACCTTGACCCCGAAAAGGTCAACAAATACGACGCCGTCATTAAAAAGATACTCTGCTACCACGACCTCGGTAAACTCAACCACAAGTTTCAGAACAAACTGGGACTGCAGGAAAAGGCTATCATCCCAGAGCTGAAGGACGCACAAGAGATCCCACACGAATGGCTCTCCGTTGCCTTCATCACAAGCGAAGATAATAGGTATTTTCACGGCTTCAGTACGGAGAATATCCGCTTTTATAGGCTCGTCCAATACTGCGTGGCTTTTCACCACACACGAAGCGACAAGTTTAACAAAGAAGCCGTGATAAAGTTTATTGAACTCGACCTGGAGAAAAACAAAGACAAGATAGGCTTCACCTCACCGCTCAATGCAGACTACGACATTGAAAAAGACCTGCGGCAACTTATAGAGTCACAGGCGTACTATCGCCACTACTTTGAGCTTATCGTGTTTTTCAAGGGCATCCTCCACAAGTGTGACTACACCGCATCCGCCGGCATAGATGCCGAAAGACTCTATCGTGGCAACTATCGCGACGACTTTGCCCGCTGTCTTGCTGGCAAAGTCTGGACTCTGAAACCTTTTCAGCAGGAGGCCAGGAGGCTGGCTGCCAAGAACATCATCTTGGTTGCGGCCACAGGCTCGGGTAAGACCGAGTACTCCATGAACTGGATAGATGGCGCTAAGGCGTTTTATCTCCTGGGGCTTAAGATGGCCGTGAGTGAGATGCACAAGCGGTTTCGTGAGGTGTTTGCCAAAGACGACAATAATAACGTTTCGCTCCTGCATGGGGACATTGCTTATAACCTTGAGGACACCGATAACACCGAAACCTACACGGAACGTATCGAGACGGCCAGAAAACTCTGCGCCCCCCTGACGGTTGCCACGGCAGACCAGCTTGTCACGGCGGCCTTTAAGTACAACGGCTATGAACTTGTTTACCTCACCGCGTCCTACTCAAAGATCGTCGTTGACGAGATACAGAGCTTTTCGCCCGATTCCATTGCGGCCATTGTTGTGTTTCTGAAGGAGATTCATCGCCTGGGGGGTAAGTTTCTACTGATGACGGCAACCCTTCCGCCTTTTGTAAAAGAGGAGCTGGAGGCCCTTGGCAACGTTGAAATCCCTTCCCCTGTTCTCCCTGGCATCAGGCGGCATAGGATTTCAGTACACGGTGAAGAGATTAACGACCCGGGGTCATTGGCAATGGTCATTGACAGTCTCGAAACCGGCAGAAAGGTGCTTGTCGTTTGCAACACGGTCAGGCGTGCACAGGAGATGTACGAGGCGCTCAGAGACGAGGGGGCTTGTCTCCTTCATTCCCGGTTCATACAGAGAGATCGCAAGCTCAAGGAAACGGCCATCATGGCCATCAACGATCCCACTCATCCACCTGTGGTCTGGATAGCCACGCAAGTAGTTGAGGCCAGCCTTGATCTCGACTTTGACGTACTCTTTACCGAATGTTCTCCCGTGGACAGTCTGTTTCAACGCTTTGGGCGCTGTTACAGGAAACGGGAGTATGGGTTGCCCACACCCAATATCCACATATTTCATGCAAAGACATTCAAAGTCTACGACGCTGACCTGATGGCACGGACGTATCGCCACCTGAAGGATCGCTATGACGGCCTCTTTATGACCGAAGAAGACAAGCAAGCGACAATAGAACATATTTTTCGTGACATCGAAACAACGCAATACTATCGCAGCTATAAAAACTACAAGAACCTGCTTGAACTCGGTTTTAAGGCGCAAACAAAAAAAGAAGCCCAGGAGATGTTCAGAAAGATTGCCTTTAATTACTGCGTTATTCCCCGACCGGTCTACAACGCATGTGAGAAGGAGATCACCGAAGCTCTCGGCATAATTGAGGCAAAGGGGGTGTCGTTCGATGACAGGCTCCGTGCAAAGGCGGAGTTGAGGCAATATACGGTTGCCGTTCAGTTATTTGACCGCAAGCGCCTGATGCGTGTTGCTGGTTCCGCTTACTGCAATAGAAACGCTATATGTATCATAAACGATGTCACGTATTCCTTTGAGAAGGGGATTGAACTCAACGAGGCTGTGGGTGCGGGGGTGTTTATTGACTGACGCTGTTTATGTTAAGCTCAGGTTGATATAGGTATGTCAGATTCACAATCGATAGGGTCTCCGCCGCAGGAGTTTCGGGTAACGGGGGTAAAGGTCAACTACCTGTACGTTTGTCAGCGCAAGCTATGGCTCTTTGACCGGCACATCACGATGGAGGCAGAGTCAGACAGTGTTCTGCTTGGCAAGCTCCTTGATCAATCTGCCTATCCACGGGAGAAGTCACGCGAGGTATTGATCGATAACCTGATTAGGATCGACGTCGTTGGCCCCGACACCATCCGCGAGATCAAGCTCTCCAACTCCATTGCCGATGCCGATAGGGCGCAAATTCTCTATTACCTGTTCATTCTCAAACAACGCGGCATCAACAAAACGGGTATTATCAGTTATCCCAAACTCCGACGAACCGAAGAAGTCGTTCTCACGGAACAAGACGAGTTGAGTGTTCTTGCTGACCTCGATAAAATCAGGGCCATCACCGCACTACCAAATCCGCCCAAACCAGTCCATAAACCCATCTGTTCAAAGTGTGCATACTGTCAACTGTGTTGGGCATAACATAAGGAAAAAAAGACTATGGACAGACCGTATTACATATCCTCAAATGGCAGGATAAAACGGATGGAAAACACCGTTGTCATCGAAAACGAAAAGGGTGACAAGAAGGCCATTCCCATTGAAGACATCGACACCATCCACCTGTTTGGTGAAATTGACCTAAACTCCAAGCTGTTGAACTTTCTCTCCAAACACAACACGACCATTCACTTCTACAACTACTATGGGTTTTACACGGGGAGCTTCATGCCGCCCCATAAGAGTGCATCGGGGGAGCTTACCGTCCGGCAGGTTCAGCACTACCTTGACCCCGCCAAGCGGTTGGCCATTGCAGTTGGATTTGTCCAGGGGAGTCTCTTTCATCTCCAGCGTAATCTCCGCCGTCACAAGGGCACTGAAGAATTCAGGGACATCATAGACCGTGAATTGAAACACATTGAATCGGCGGGTTCCGTTGCCGAGCTTATGGGATGTGAGGGACGTGCTCGCAACGCCTATTACCAGGCACTTAACGTCGTGATGGTGGCTGATGGTTTCTCCTTTGACAAGCGTAATAAGCGGCCACCTACAAATCCCGTTAATGCCCTGATCTCCTTTGGCAACTCGCTGATGTACACACACGTGTTGACCAATATATACCACACTCAGCTTAATCCAACTATCAGCTATCTGCACGAACCAAGTCAGCGGCGTTATTCGCTGAGTCTTGACATATCGGATATATTCAAGCCACTAATTGCCGATACGGTCATGTTCAAGCTCGTCAACAACAGGATGCTCACGGAGGAAGACTTCGATGAGGATGTGGATTATTGTTACCTGACGGAGGTTGGGCGCAAGAAGTATCTGCGGGAGCTCGACGAAAAACTCAATACCACCGTCCAGCACCGAAAGCTCAAGCGCAAGGTGTCGTATTCCACGTTGATACGTTTAGAGTGCTACAAGCTTATAAAGCATCTGTTGGGAGACGAAGAGTACGTTCCCCTTAAGGCGTGGTGGTGATGCCCTATTACGTGGTGACATACGATATTGGGGAGTTGCGTGTAAACAAGGTTCGCAAGGCGCTCAAAAAATATCTTCACTGGGTACAAAACTCGGTGTTTGAGGGTGAGTTGAGCGTCGGTAAGCTTCAAAAGTGCAGGCAGGAGCTTTTAAAAATAATAGACTTAGAATCAGACAGCGTATACTTCTACGTCATAGAAAACAGAAGCAATCTCTCAAAGGCAGTGCTTGGCCTTGAAAAAGAAATGACTGGTAACATTTTTTAGGCAGATGGTATGTGCAGTAAACCTCTTTCAAGTATGAATCCATATAAGTCACTGATAATATTAAACAATACCTGTGAATTATCTATGCCTGAAAAACGCGACCGCAGGTTCACTGCAAAAAAGTACGTACATTTCAATTATTTTGAGAAAACCCCTCGTCTAATATGTTATTTTATAAGGGCTTGTGATTTTGATCTTTGACAGCAAAGGTTGAGTTTCATCTGAACTATGTGGGATATAAAGAGCTACGGTTAGTGGCAAGGAGGACTAATACCAAGTTTCATCTGAACTATGTGGGATATAAAGTACCTAAAGGAAGGGGCTTGCTGATAAAGGCAATTAGTTTCATCTGAACTATGTGGGATATAAAGGTTCAATGAAGCAATCCTGTACGCTTCAAGATTGAGGTTTCATCTGAACTATGTGGGATATAAAGAAGAAGACGCAGCCTTACGGGAACCTTCACGTCCGGGTTTCATCTGAACTATGTGGGATATAAAGAGTAAACACAGATTGTAAACTACCATCTATGACCTCGTTTCATCTGAACTATGTGGGATATAAAGTTCTAACACTTAATATACGAATACTTGTATATATTAGTTTCATCTGAACTATGTGGGATATAAAGATCATGACGATGCGCAGATCGTGTCGGAGTGTCCGCGTTTCATCTGAACTATGTGGGATATAAAGGACACCTCTGGTGTGGATAATCAGGAGTCACTATGAGTTTCATCTGAACTATGTGGGATATAAAGGATGGAGACCCTGCAAACATAATTTCAGAAGGAATAGTTTCATCTGAACTATGTGGGATATAAAGCAGAATGGATGGCAAACCTTGAGCAGTTGCAACGAAGTTTCATCTGAACTATGTGGGATATAAAGTAAGCTGAACTCCGGGGATTCATGGGGGGCAAGCGTGTTTCATCTGAACTATGTGGGATATAAAGTCAAAATGACAACCGTCGTAACATCACAGCAAGTCGTTTCATCTGAACTATGTGGGATATAAAGTGCAGAGATAGGCTTCACGTCTCCGGCCCCTGTAGGTTTCATCTGAACTATGTGGGATATAAAGTGATAACAACTCCTCCACTGCCCCGATACGAGCGAGTTTCATCTGAACTATGTGGGATATAAAGGAGGTGTTTTTACCGCTGCCGCCGTCGTCCCTACAGCGTTTCATCTGAACTATGTGGGATATAAAGGCTTGATGCGTCTGTTGTTATAATTAACTGTCAAGTTTCATCTGAACTATGTGGGATATAAAGCATACTTCCTTCTAAGTTCAGCTAAAGCATCAGGAGGTTTCATCTGAACTATGTGGGATATAAAGGCATTCTGCATACGTCATATCAGGCCGCTTACGATGGTTTCATCTGAACTATGTGGGATATAAAGTAATAACTACATTGACATTTCTTTTTTCAGATTCAGGTTTCATCTGAACTATGTGGGATATAAAGCATGACTGTAAATAAAGAGACGTATGACTACATTGCGTTTCATCTGAACTATGTGGGATATAAAGGGAAGAATTTAACGCCAAAATGAAAAAACTGGCAGAGTTTCATCTGAACTATGTGGGATATAAAGCGTCAATAACGAGTATCTTGCGTGAGTTGGCAGGGTGTTTCATCTGAACTATGTGGGATATAAAGCTTAATCAACTTTGGGCAGCCTGATGAGCATCCACGTTTCATCTGAACTATGTGGGATATAAAGACACAAAAGCCCGTGGGCCTTATCGCCGATATCCTTGTTTCATCTGAACTATGTGGGATATAAAGTGGTAAGTTGCTTTTCAGGGCAGATAGCACGGCTGGGTTTCATCTGAACTATGTGGGATATAAAGAAAGAGGCTATTGAGTATTTTAAGCGCAAGGGCTACGTTTCATCTGAACTATGTGGGATATAAAGTGAGGATGAAAGGATTGTCTTAGTTGGGTCTATCAAGTTTCATCTGAACTATGTGGGATATAAAGTCAGATATGTCAAGAATGGCTTTACCTGATATTAAAGTTTCATCTGAACTATGTGGGATATAAAGTTCCAAATCACTACTGGTATCAATCACCGTGCCGTGTTTCATCTGAACTATGTGGGATATAAAGTTTATACGCATATGGGCAAACGGGCAACTTTTGACGGGTTTCATCTGAACTATGTGGGATATAAAGGACGGTACACTAACCAAACTGGATGACAAGGCTGTAGTTTCATCTGAACTATGTGGGATATAAAGAACATGTACTTTGCCGGTATTGCGGTTGTGGCGTCAGTTTCATCTGAACTATGTGGGATATAAAGTTTAAAGACAAAAGCAAGTGGCACGGTTAATGTAAAGTTTCATCTGAACTATGTGGGATATAAAGGCCATTAAGGAGCTTGTCTACGAAATAGGTCAACACGTTTCATCTGAACTATGTGGGATATAAAGTTTTGTATGCCGTTAAACTGCGGGTTGCGTTCTGCGTTTCATCTGAACTATGTGGGATATAAAGGAAAAAGGTTCCGGTGTTTTTGAATGTGGGTAAGCGTTTCATCTGAACTATGTGGGATATAAAGTGATTTCACTGTCTGTGCTGTCACCACAGGCAATGCGTTTCATCTGAACTATGTGGGATATAAAGTGTCAAGATACTGTCCGTCTGTAAAGGTAACGCGTTGAAGTGCAACAGGGAATGGATATAAAGTGTCAAGATACTGTCCGTCCCTTGTCTGCTTTGGCTGTTTCATCTGAACTATGTGGGATATAAAGTGGGAAATGCTTATAAAGCAGCACTGGCGATATGCGGTTTCATCTGAACTATGTGGGATATAAAGTGATTAAAGAAAGGTTCTCCTTCTTAGTAACTGTCCATAATTAACTTGAACAATTAGGTGCTATAGTATAATTCCATTCACCATGAAATGAAGCCTTAGTTAAATTAACTTTGTCAAATTCTTCATCAGACACCTTAATTCCCTTTGAGTAAGCAGTTGTATCCAGTTCTGCCTTGATCTTTAAACCCTTATTTGTTGTGGTGCTACCTATTAGATTTACGATTATCTCATGGCTTGTCAAAGGCTTACCACGCCAGTTCATGCTTATATGGCAGAACATTCTATGTTCTATTTTATTCCATTTGCTGGTTCCCGGTGGAAAGTGACAAACCGATATGTTTAAACCTGTTTCGTTTGCAAAACGTTGGAGTGCAACCTTCCACAAACGGACACGATAGCCATTACTGCCCCCGCAATCAGCAGTAATGAGAAGTGTTTTAGCATTGGGATAATGTTCACACCCCATTTTACGCCACCAGCGCGGATACTTTCCACTGCAAACTCCGAAGTATCGTTATCT
>NZ_JMFO01000017.1 GCF_000714715.1 Candidatus Magnetobacterium casense | reverse complement strand
GCACGTGAGAATGTTGATTCTGATGGTATATCTTGTATTTTAGCAAATCCACATATCTTTCTCAGATTTGGCATCGTTTTTAGAGATTCTATCAAAAGACTTGTCGTAGGGTAATTATAGACAACTTTGGCTACAAACGCTCTGCCAATTGCATACCTCTCCTTGAGTTTACGACCTATGCATTGACTGTCTACCCACCACATATGTCTTTCTATCTGAACTATCTCCAGGATTGTAACTAACTGCTTTTGTTTCTTGGTTATTGGATCGGTAAGTATTTCTTCCAACTCTGGGAACAGTACCCGTTGTATATTTCCTGCTAACCATGATATACTCTCTAATAACATTATGTTCTCCTTTTAATCTATTATATTTAGGTGTTATATTATAGCACAAAGAGAACTAAAAAAGGTTTAGTTTAGGAGTTTTGCAAGAGGCTCCGTTGTATTAAATCCTATGCTATGATGCAATCTCACCGGCTCCAACCAAAACTTTGCAATCCTGTCGTCACATTCAACGTGGACGTGCTTAGGTTCACTACCATCTGCAGAGTAAAAGAAAAACCTATAAGAACCTACCCTAAGTACATTTGGCATTGTTTACAAATTGTCTCTTTATCTGTCAATGTTTTCAATGTAAAATTCAACAGCCTCTTCTATGTTGGCCATTGTCTCTTCAAATATTTCACCCTGAGTATGGCAACCTTCCATGAATCTTAATATGACATCACTATGACTCCATACATATTAAGTATAACATACCAGCTACAAAAACTCGCTGTATCACTTCACGGATGTAAAGTTCAACAGCCTCTTCTATGTTGGCCATTGTCTCTTCAAATGTTTCACCCTGAGTATGGCAACCTTCCATGAATCTTATATGACATCACTTGACACCATACATATAACTATAACATAAGTACATGGTTGTTATGCTAAAATATCAGTGCATTTTTATCTTGCAGGTTTTATCTGTAGTGATTGCTGAAACAGGAGAGTGATGACGTTATGCCAAGGGTTACGATAAAGGATTTTTTTGAGAAGAAGGAACACAAGCGCAGTCTCAGTCTGATAACGGCCTATGATTATCCCTTTGGGCGCATAGTGGATGAGGTAGGTTTTGATGCGGTGCTGGTGGGAGATTCCCTTGCTATGGTGGTGCAGGGGCAGGAGAACACGATGGCCGTAACGATGGATGAGATGGTATATCACACGCGACTTGTCTCAAGGGCCGTGACGGGTGCGATGGTCATCGGGGACATGCCGTTTATGTCGTACCAGGTTTCGGTGTCCGATGCGGTGAGAAATGCCGGTCGTTTTATCAAGGAGGCGGGTGCGCAGGCCATCAAGATCGAAGGAGGTTCGGAGGTGTTGCCTCATGTGCGTGCAATCGTGCGTGCCGAAATCCCGGTGATGGCGCACATCGGTCTGACCCCGCAGGCGTTATACAGGATGGGGGGGTACAAGGTCCAGGGCAGGACGGATGAGGCCAGGAGGCGGCTCGTCGATGATGCCAACAGGTTGCAGGATGCCGGCGCATTCAGCATCGTGCTTGAAGCCATACCGGCAGAGCTTGCAAGGGAGATCACCGATGCCCTCGACATCGCAACCATAGGGATCGGCGCCGGGCCACATTGCGATGGCCAGATTCTGGTCTTGCATGACGTCATAGGATTGTTTGACAGATTTGTGCCCAAATTCGTCAAAAAGTACGCCAACATCAAAGAGGTCGCCGTCAACGCCCTCAGGGCATACAAGGAAGAGGTGGAAACCGGCCTGTTTCCGTCCGAAAAAGAGAGCTTCAAGTAGCAGGACAGTTCTTTGTGTATTCGGCGTCGGGGGAAGTGCCAGCGCCGTGGGAGTGTCGGGGATACGTTTTACAGTCGCTTGGCTTCTTTGATAAATGCCCTTATTTTGTCGTGATTTTTTTTTCGTTTTGTGTCTTCAACGGCGGAGCTGACATCCACCGCATAGGGCCTGACCCTCCTTATGGCGTCCCTGACGTTTTCGACGGTCAGGCCACCTGCAAGCACTATCCTGCCAAACCGTCCGGCCTCCATGGCGATGTCCCAGTTAAACAGTTTACCCGTGCCGCCGTAGGCCTTGTCATCGTAGGTGTCGAGCAGCCAGGCATGTACCTTGTATGACTGCAACACACCGAGGTCTACGAAGTCTCTCACCCTGAAGGCCTTGATAACCTTACTCCATACGCCGGAAAGCTCCGCCCCCTCATCCCCGTGCAACTGCACAACGTCAAGGCCGCTCTGCGTCATCTTTTCAATCACAGTCGCCGCACCCTCGTTGACAAACACACCGACCGTCGTGATAAACGGGGGCAAATCCCTGACGATTGCCGCAACCTCTTGTGGCGTTACGCATCGGGGACTCTTGTCGTAGAAGACAAAGCCAAGGGCATCTGCCCCGGCCTCCGCTGCGGCAATGGCATCATCGGCGTTTGTTATTCCGCATATCTTAACCTTCACGTTTATAGCTTCCACCCCGGCCCCCGTGTTTTTCAAGCAGCATGATATCCTTTATGACCATTTTCTTATCCACCGCCTTGCACATGTCATAGATGGTCAGGGCCGCAACGCTAACAGCCGTCAGGGCCTCCATCTCAACGCCGGTCTGGCCGCTTACCTTGACTGTCGCCAGGATGTCGATGCAGTTGTATTGTTCGTTGATCGTAAAATCCACGGTAACGCTGGTTATGTTCAGCGGATGACACATTGGGATCAGAAAGGGCGTCTGTTTTGCCCCCGCAATGGCCGCCACACGCGCAACCGCCAGGACGTCCCCCTTGGACAACCCACGGTCCTTAATCAGCCTGAGCGTCTCCGGCCTCATCAAAACCTTGCCACCTGCAATGGCCACCCTGGCAGTTATCGGCTTATCGGTGACGTCTACCATCTTGGCCCTTCCCTCGTCGTCAAAGTGCGTCAGTTCGCTCATACCTTAAAACCCTCCTTTTACACAACACGGTATCTTGGTGTACATACCCCTATTGTACCACATCAGAGGCAAGTTTTTCCCACCCGCAAGGGGTCACGGCCAGGGCAATCGCATTTGACCGTAAGAGATAAAGAAAGGGGCGGCTCCGCTTCTTTTTCGCTCCAGGACGCTCCTGGCCCCTTCAGAACCCCCTGCAAGGGGGCCAGCCCCCTTTTATGCCGGGGGTCGCTGACCCCTTGACCCCATAATGGTGTTGGTTGGCAGGTTGGGTGCGGTTGAAAAATATATTTGCGCTGTGATACAATTATACAGGGTTGTATTTTAATCGAGGAACGATAAAAAAGGCAGGTGTAGGAGTCGTTTATGGAATGGGCTAAGTTTATATCCGGTTTAACGGGTGTTGATTATACCATAAATAGCAACCGTACTTGGGGCAGTTGGTTGGATATCCAGAGTCGTATGGAAAAAGAAAAGGAGTAAGTCTCCAACCGACAAGGCTACTGAAAATAAAAATGAACCCCTCACTGTCATTGCAATCAAAGAAAAAGTGGGTGGTACTTTACATAAATGGGATGAGGCTGTAGCAGAAACGATATCTCCCACCGTAAGTCCTTCCCAAGAGTTTGAAGAACGATACCGCAAGAGGATCATACTTGACCACAACACGTTTAACACGAAGGGACTTGGCCTGATCGATTCCTTTGCGCTTGATCTTGATCAAGTCTTTGTAGATGTACGAATCGACCCGAGCAGTAATCCTAATAAGCCTCTGACAAACCTGATAGAGAGCAAAACACTTGAAAAGACAAAACACATTTGGGATTTCATACGCATCAGCGAGGAAGGACGGAGGAAAAATCAAAGGGTTGAAGGTTATGCCCTGATTGGTCCGCCAGGCTGTGGAAAGACCACTCTGCTTCAGAATATCGCTGTCATTCTTGCGGACAAACGTCATGAGCAGTATAATATACGTCAGTATGTGCCTATTTTTATCCCAATAAGGCAGGTTGTAAAGGAAATAGTACAATGCTCAAAATCGAAATCAAAAAATCTTAATCTTGGAGACATTGCAAAGGTTTATTTTGACAATGAGGTATTATTTCCCAATCTCAAACCGCGTAATACGTGGTTTGAGGGTAAGTTGAAGACGGGTGACTGTATAGTTCTCCTTGATGGTCTGGATGAGGTTGGAAACTTGGAGTATAGAAAGAAGGTCTCCGATTGGGTCAAAAGGCAGATCGAAACGTATACAGCCAGTTTGTTTATCCTGACGTCTCGACCACTTGGGTATATAGCTGCCCCACTTCAGGGTGCTTATGTTCTCGAGGTACAGAACTTTAATGCCGAACAAGTAAAACGCTTTATTAACAACTGGTATCTTGCAAACGAAATAAGAAGTGAAGGTAACGTGCTCAACGATAAAGTGCGGGAGAGAGCCACCCGTGGAGCAACAGACCTCCTTCAGCGTCTGCAAACAGTTCCTGCGCTAAACGCCCTTACCGCAAATCCTCTGTTGCTGACGATGATAGCGATGGTTCATAGGTATAGAAGCGCTCTGCCCGGCAGTCGAGCTGAACTTTATGGCGAGATATGCGAAGTAATGCTCGCTCGTTGGCGTCAGGTGAAAGTGGTAGAAGATAAATATACCTCCAAGCAAAAGAGAAGTATCCTTGAACCACTTGCCTGCAATATGATGGAAAAAAGGATACGCGAAATATCAAGAAAAAACGCAGTAAAGCTCACTTTGAAAGCCTTGCACCGTATAGGAGTTAAAAAAGATGAAGAAGAAGGCTTTTTTGTAAACCTGCAAGAGTCTAGCGGCCTTTTAGTCGAGCGGGAAGAGGGGATACTCAGCTTTGCCCACCTTACCTTTCAGGAGTTTTTGACAGTTTCATGTTGGTTGAGCAAAAAGAGCAGCAAATGTGATTGGGTAAAACTTGTAAGTGACAGTTGGTGGCATGAGACATTGAGATTGTATGCAGCACTTGAAGATGCAACAGATATCATCAAGGCATGCCTTGAGGTAAAAACGATACCTTCTTTAACACTGGCTCTTGAGTGCCTTGAGGAGGCACAAATGATTGATGTTGAAGTTCGCGAGAACATTGGAGGATTTTTTGCACGTAACGTCGAGTCTCCTGATGAAGACCTGCGAAAAATCGACTTGGAAGTTATCATGAACCGACAGCTTAAATTATTCACTCCTATAGATGACAGACGGCAAATAAGCAAAGACTATGTAACGCATGCGCAATATCAGTTGTTTATTGATGATAAGCGGAAAAAGGGAATTAACCTACAACCTGACCATTGGTTGTATTACATATTTCCAGCAGGCAGTGCCAATGAACCAATCACTGGCGTCAGACTTAACGATGCAGAGGAGTTTTGCAAATGGCTTACGGAGAGGCAGGGTGGAACGATAACGATGCTGTATCGTCTACCAACGTTGCAAGAGGCTATGGATTGTGTAACAATGTTTGATAAAATTGCCACATGGTGTGGGGAAAAAGGCAATGAGAGACTTTTTGGGTAGTCCTGTAGAGGTAGTGATACTATCCTTTGATGGTTTTTCCTAATCAGGCATTTAATGCTGTTTTTAAAGATGGATTCCCATTTTCGTGGGAATGACAGGGAATGGCTTTTTTAGCTCGTCTATGTCATTCCTGCGTAAGCAGGAATCCAGAAGTGCAAAGGGCAGGTGATGTTCATTTTCATGGACTATTGAATAATGAGGGTTTAGTCTACATGCATCACTACCTCTACAGGACTACCACTTTTTGGATTAACTGAGGAGATAATAAAGGGATTAAACAAAGGTTTCCATGAGCGATTAAACTCACCATTTATAATATC
Source organism: Candidatus Magnetobacterium casense (assembly GCF_000714715.1). Classification (GTDB taxonomy): domain Bacteria; phylum Nitrospirota; class Thermodesulfovibrionia; order Thermodesulfovibrionales; family Magnetobacteriaceae; genus Magnetobacterium; species Magnetobacterium casense. Next base: position 60,996 of record NZ_JMFO01000017.1, on the reverse strand, counting down.
TCCCGATATCGACATTATAAATATCTGTGCCCTTACCCGTGCCCTTGCCCCTGCCCTTGTCCGTGCCCGTGCCCTTACCCTTGCCCTTGACCGTTCCCTTGACCTTGTCCGTGTCCTTATAGATAATAGCAAGATAGCAGATGATATTGCAAGCAAAAATTATAATATCGCTTTAGAAAAAATTAAAACTGTATTGTCAGGCGATCATGACAAGTATGTTAAGAGACGTGCTGCATTATTGGAAGATATATTGCATATTGTTACTTCAAATACTGATAAAGAAAGCATTATTGCTTATAGAAAATACTTGGCTCGTATTTTTGAATATATCTATATCGGCTTTGATGAAATGGAAGCCAAAGAAAGAAACAAAAACAAAGACGCTCAACAATACGCTTTACACCTCTACATATGGAGCCAGTTAATTTTGGCCAGGATCGAGGGCAAACTTCCGGCGTGGGAGGGTATCCGCCTGGTCCGCGAACAGGTCAGATAGCCAAACGCAGCACTTTAATGGGGTCAAGGGAACTGGTCCCCTTGCGGGAGGGGTCTGAGGGGAGGGCGGAGCCGCTCCCCTTCTTTTTCTTTCCCATCTCAAAATGCCCTTGCCATGAGGATCAAGATAGCCTTTGAAAAAACTGCGGCAGCCGTGCTATAATACTAACGTTCTTTATGCTTACTGGATTGTTTATAAAAAACTTCGCTATAATTCGCAGCGCCAGAATAGAGATAGGCCGTGGATTGAGCGTACTGACCGGTGAGACCGGCTCAGGGAAGTCGATCATCGTCGATGCGCTGGGGCTGATCCTCGGCCAGAGGGGTCAGGTTAGCTTCATCAAGGCCGGTACCAAGGAAACCACCGTGGAGGCCACATTTGACGTGGACGACAACCCCGTCACACAACGACTGGGTATCACCCTCGAAAGCGGTCTGATCCTGCGCAGACACCTCTCCACTGCCGGCAAAAACCGTGTCTACGTCAACGAAAACTCCGTCAGCATACAGACCCTTGCAGAGGTCGGATCGTACCTCGTTGACGTCCACAGCCAGCATGAACACCAGAGCCTGCTCCTGCGCGAGCGACAACTGGCCGTCGTGGACTCCTTTGGCAAGGTCGGCGACGACGTAAAACGCTATGCCGAAACCCTTAAGCGATACAACGAACTGGTCGAGGCACGGGCAAACCTCAACACCAACATCAAGGAGCGCAACCAGAGGATTGACCTGTTGCGGTTTCAGATAAAGGAGATAGAGGCCGCCGACATCAGGGAAAACGAAAAAAATGCGCTGACCCGTGAACTGGGTATGCTCTCCAACCTCAACGTCATCAAGGAGTTGAGCGAGGATAGCTACATGCTGGCAAACTCCAAGGAGGACTCAATCGTTGACCAGGTGCAACGCCTGTGCGAATATCTGACGCAGTTGACACGCTACGACGAAAGCACCGACGAAATGCTGAAGATGGCAACCGAGGTGCAGTCCTACGTATCGGAGCTGTCGTTGATCCTGCGACGGTACAAGGACGGCATCGACTACTCGCCCGAGCGCCTGGAGGAGGTTGAGGAGCGGATCGACCTGATAAAGAAGCTCGAAAAAAAGTACGGCGAAGGCGCCGATACGATAAACAAGTACAGACATGATGCACAGCATGAGCTTGAGGGCCTGCTATCGGTGGATGAGAGACTAGACGCCCTGGATGCCGAAATAGCCGACCTCAAGGTCAGCCTCAACGACCAGGCCCTTGCCATCTCCGCCAGACGTGCTGAGACAATCGTCCGGTTGCAGGAGGACATAAACGCCTCTCTGCGGGAGTTGTCGTTTCCCCGGGCCGCCTTTGAGATACGCCAGACGGTAAACAGGGCGCCGGATGAGTCGCTGCGTTTTATGGGCAATGGCGTAGACCTTGTCGAGTTCATGTTCTGTGCAAATCCCGGTGAACCCCTCAGACCGCTTAACAAGGTTGCCTCCGGCGGAGAGCTGTCACGACTCATGCTTGCGCTCAAGGCCTGCCTGGCCGATGTCGATGACATTCCGGTGCTGGTCTTTGACGAGGTGGATGCCGGCATCGGTGGAGAGACGGCTGAAACCGTCGGGGAGAAGTTAAAGGCCCTCTCCCGCAAACATCAGGTGTTGTGCATCACGCACCTGCCACAGATAGCGTGCAGGGCCGACAGACACATACGCGTATCAAAGAAGGTTATAGGCGACGGGGCCGATGCAAAGGTCGAAATAAAGGTCGAAAAGCTCTCCGAGGACGAAAGGCAGAAGGAGCTTGCCCGTATGCTCAGTGGAGGCGTCACGGATATTTCGCTCAAACATGCACGACAGTTGTTGCAGAAACACAAGGGTAAGTAATATGGCAATGCGTATTGAGCCATGAGGGGAAGGGTTGAGATCAGCCCTGAGTTGTGTAAGGGGTGTGAGTTTTGCATAGTTGCATGTCCCCAGGGGATCATTGCGTTGAGTGAGCGGTTTAATTCGATGGGTTATTTTCCTGCCGTTGTAACGGACATGGACAGATGCACGGGGTGTACGCTGTGTGCGCAGATGTGTCCGGAGTTGGCCATAGAGGTCTGGCGGCAAGAGGGGTGATGATGGCAAAGGAGGGCTGATGGTAATGGAGGACTGATGGTAAGCGGAATATTCAGGGCAATAGGGCGTGCGTTTTTGGCCTTGGTGCGTGACATCGGGCGGAGGGGGGTGTTTTTGGCCGATGCCGCATACTACAGTGTGGTGCCGCCATACAGATGGAGGCTGGTGATTCAGCAGGTATGGTTTTTGGGGTATAAGTCGTTGACTGTTATTTTTATGACGGGGGCATTTGCGGGGATGGTGTTGGCGCTTCAGTTGTTTCACACGTTGAGTAAGTTTGGGGCGGTGTCTTTGCTTGGTCCTGGGATTGCGCTGAGTCTGGTGCGTGAGTTGGGGCCGGTGTTTGCCGCCCTGATGGTGACCGGACGTGCGGGATCTGCGTTGACGGCGGAGCTTGGCATCATGCGCATATCGGAGCAGATCGATTGCCTGTACGTGATGGCCCTGAATCCGTATAAGTACGTCGTGGTGCCGAACTTTATAGCGGCGTTGATAGCCTTTCCGCTTTTGACGGCCATATTTGATGTCGTTGGTATCTTTGGTGGTTATCTGGTGGGTGTTGAACTCCTGGGGATTGGTTCGGGGGAGTATTTTGATGGCATGAGAAGTCACGTGGGGATGGATGACATCATGATAGGGTTTTATAAGTCGCTTGCCTTTGCGGTTATAGTGACGTGGGTGTGTTGTTACAAGGGGTTTTACGTGGGCTATGGCAATTCCGGTCACGGGGCCAGGGCGGTCAGCAGGGCCACGACGGATGCGGTTGTGCAGTCTTCCGTGCTGGTGCTCGTGTGGGACTATATACTGGGGTCGTTTTTTATATAAATAATGGCCATAAATACATTCATGAAATTGATCAGAGACATTGAATTAAGAATAATGGGGTCAAGGGGACTTCTTTCCGGCCGGGGCGCCTCGCCCCTCCCCTTGCGGGGGGTTCTGAAGGGGGGCGGAGGGGGTGGGGCACCCCTGCCACAAACCGCCCCTTTCTTTCTCTTGACGTGTTTATTGGCAGGCGCTTAACTTTATGATTACAATCCGTAATGTTCATAAGACATTTGACGGTCAGCATGTGCTCAGAGGGGTAGACCTCGGCATTGGCGACGGTGAACTGATTGCCATCATTGGCAAGAGTGGCGGGGGCAAGAGCGTCCTGCTCAAGAACATCATCGGGTTACAGAAACCCGACAGCGGCAGCATCTCCTTTGACGGAGTTGATATAACCAGTGTCGATCTCCGGCAGTTGAACAAGGTGCGTGAGCGTTTTGGGGTATTGTTCCAGAGCGGGGCGTTGTTTGATTCCATGACGGTGTATAATAACATAGCGTTTCCGTTGCGCGAGCGTTACAAGCTGCACGAGGCCGAGATCAGGGAACGTGTTACGGCCGCCCTTGGCGAGGTTGGTCTCAGGGACGTGGACAACAAGTATCCCGCCGAGTTAAGCGGTGGAATGAAAAAGCGTGCCGCCCTTGCCCGTGCGCTTGTTACGAAGCCGCAGGTCGTCTTTTTCGACGAGCCAACAACGGGCCTTGATCCCGTTCTGAAGGACTCGATCCACCGACTTATAAAGCAGTGTCACACAAACATCGGTTTTACGGGTATAATCATAAGTCACGAGATACCGGACATCTTTTCCGTAGCCGACCGCGTTGCGATGCTCCACGAGGGCGTGATCGTACAGGATGGCAGCCCGTCGGAAATCATCAACTCGCAGTTGCCCCCGGTAAGGGAGTTCGTCCATGCAGGCAGCTACTAAGAAGGAAAGAAGGGGAGCGGCTCCGCCCCCCTTCAGAACCCCCTGCAAGGGGAGGGGCGAGGTGCCCCGGCCACGAAGAAGTCCCCTTGACCCCATATAACTGTTTATGGCCATGTATTTATCATTTGAATGGATTAACGATAGTCAACTGGTTATAAATCAACATTCCGTGAGTCAAGTCCTCCGTATAGAGGTATTGGCAATCTAGCCGTAATGCTGAAGACAGTATCAAGCTGTCCCAATAAGAAAAATTAAACCGCTCCGATATGCTGGTAGCATCAATGATGGTCTCCATGTCTACAGTTTCAACCTTACATAATCCTTGCACATCATCAAGAACACGCCTAAGTTCATCCCAATCTAAACAAGATTTCCTTCTTCTCATAACGTCTATGAACTCATTAATAACCTGCGTGCTTATTGAAATGTTAGTACAGTTAAGAATGGTTAAAGCAATATCTTGTTTGATTTTATCATCCAAAGAAAACGCATAGACCAATATGTTAGTATCTACAAATATCATGTCATCCACCATATATCTCTTTTCTGCTGAATTTCCATCCGGTTGTATCTATACTTAACTTGTCAACTGAAAGTAACCTCTTTACTCTTTCCAAGGATTCCTGATCAAGCGGTGGAATTTCAAATTTGACATCTGTGAGATAAGTTACGCTGAGGTCGGTATCTGCGACACTGGTTTCGTCGAACTTGGCATCTGTGAAGTCAGCTCCGCTTCGTTTGGCATCCGTGAGGTTGACTCCACGGAGGTCGGCTCTACGGAGGTTGGCTTCACTGAGGTTGGCTCCAAGTAGGTTGGCTCCACTGAGGTTGGCTCCAAATAAGCCGGCTTTACGGAGGTCGGCTTTAAAGAGGTTGGCTTTACAGAGGTTGGTTCTAAGTAAACTGGCTTCACGGAGGTTGGTTCTAAGTAGGTTGGCTCCACTGAGGTCGGCCATAATGAGGTTGGCTCCAAGTAGGTTGGCTCCACTGAGATCGGCTCCACTGAGATTGGCATAGCTAAAATGGGTTATACATAAATTAGCGTCTTTCAGGTTCAAAAAAGATAGACATCTTGCTGCCAACACGTTTTCAAACCAAATCCGCTGCCCTTGAATTCGCTTAAACCATGTTCCAAATGTTTCAGGTGTGGGATGTTCAATATCGCTAATTTTTTCGGTCACGCGGGCACAGGCATTTAAGGCAACAAGCAACGCCTCTTCTGCATTCCTCGAGTGAGAGAGCATTTTGGGGAATGTGTCAACTTTTCTGCTTTCGGTACTGGCTGATTCCATTGGCATACCATTCTTCAACGCATAGTTGAACAATTTGGTGAAACACCCCTGCCAACTCTCGACTTCTGCACGTGAGTGTAACCGTACCTCATTGAGGAGGAATGGATGTATGTATCGTGAGATGGCATTAGGACCACAGATTTTGGCCCAATGCACAAGTGCATCACGTTCACTCCAACCATCCCAACTGTTTTCGTTTCGTCTCTGCATTTGAATGACAATTATTTTTATAGCCAGAACTATGCGGCAAGCCGCCAAATACTCACCAAAACTCTTGTGCGTAAAGACAAACGTCTTGTCTCCAACTTCATCATGTCCAGACTTGCGAAAAAAAAACGCGGCAAGCAGTCGTGTCACACCAGCCTCTGCCGCCTCCATAAAATCCTTAAGCTGTTTATCAAGACCGCTTTCCTTGCAGAGAGCCTCTATCTCCCGCACTGTTGTAATGCGTCCTTCACCACTCTGCCACGCCGCAAGTCCAACCTCTTCAAGCACACGCTTAAAATCTTTGAGTTCCATACAAAAATTACGATTTTCACATTCGCGCCCATGCACTGCGTCCATCAGGTCATTGTAAATCTTATTGAGATTGACTTCCTGTGAAAAGTCTATCTTTCCACGTATGTAACTCAGGGCTAACAGGTAATTCAACAGTGGTTGAGCGGTGATCTCATCGAGGTCTTTGCGTTTAAGCTCATCCGGCATGGCTGCATATGGCTTATCTTTTAAATGACCGTAGTTTTTCCACCAGTCATGGCGCAGGTCGTGTTGCAAAATATCTCCTGAGTCGTTGTATTTTTCCTTGTCCTCATCAGACAGAAAATATGGCAGAAGCGTAATAATTTGACGTTCCCGTCTGAACTCCGTCTCGTTCTCCTGCACGACGAGTTCACGCCCACTTGTAAGCACCCGGAGACGGAACTCAGCAAGATTGTATTTTTTGACGGTTAATTCGACCTCACGTACAAATGCCTTGGCTGCTTCAGCCGCTATCTTACCCTGACCTGCCAACTCGTCCAGGCCATCAAGGATCACCAACAGGTCAGGCTCAGGAGAATCAAGATCAAGTGGATTCTGTGTAAGTATTCCTTCGGCTTTAACAAACTTGCCAATCTGTTCTGCGAAGTCTTTGGTTGCGTTGAGCATATGCAAGGGTATGTAAATGACTTTTGCCTGTCCTTTCTGAGTCACCCTGGCCGCAAATATCTTGGCGAAGGTCGATTTTCCGCTGCCTGGTCCGCCGCTGATGACACGTATGGCATCTTCCTTCTTTGTACCCTGCAACCATTGTGTGATCTCATCTTCAAGGGTAACAACAATGCGGCGTTGGTTTTCCCTGGAGTCCCCCTCAACGTAATATGCGTTAAGCGGGACATACAACTGTTTCAGACCAAAAGGCTCACCGAAGACCTGTTCCTCTGCATTTTCCTGAAGCTTTTTAGCATACCTGATCCATGCCATGTCGCGCTCAAGGGCCTTCCTGAACGGCCCCTCCAGTGCCCCGAGGATTGGCCGGTATGTCTCTTCATTTTTGCGCCACTCCCGATCGAGTGCCCTGACAAAAAAATCCGGCAACTGATTGACGATTGACTGAGGATCGTTCGTCAGGTTTTCCCTTTTGCCGAGCCACTGTCTGATAACTTTGATGATGTCTTTTAATACCGGTAATTCCTTTGGGCGATCTATAAACCTTCTGTCTATAGTAACCTCATTTTCGGCAAGGGCATCACCCAAGACATGAAAAAAGTTGTCATACTCAAGTTGAGCCGTGGCATCATCCTTATCAACGTGCTGCCCCAACAGCTCAATCAAGGCATTTAAGAGTGATTTTGCGATTAACAAAAATACGCTATTCTCTAAACTCTCCTTAGGCTTAATCGCTGTAATCAGATCAATAGCATTGGCGCCGGCAGCCCACCATTTTCCCGTTGACACGTTACCAATGCCGTTGGATAACGCCTTGAAAAAATCCTTAAAATTAACCTTAAGCGACATTGCCTCAGGTCTTATTGCCTCAATCCCCGAACCACCGTTAGCCATAAACCCACTCCTCTTTTTCTTACGTAATTTAGCACCGTCACAGACGCTATAATTATAGTCTACCCCCGCATCGGGCAAAAAATCCAGTGAAGTTTACTTCACATCGCCATACATAATAGCCGTTATTGTTGGTTTGCATAACTGAGATTGACGCCGGTGAGATTGGCTCCCGTGCGTGAGCGTTACAAGATGTGTGATGTGTTTCCAAATTTGACATTGGTTTGGTCTATCTGTTACGATGACTGATGCAGTATATGGAGATGTGTCAAAAAGACAATACGACAGACGACGTGGTGTTTTCACATACGATAGAGGTTTTTGCCTCCGAGGACAGCCGCTATCCGATACAGGACGAGTTTGAGATACCACGGGGATACGACCTCAATGAGGTGGTAGTGCTTCCGGTGAACAAGGGTACTGTCTTTGTCTACTGGGAGATAACGGAGGGCTTCCTAAGCCAGTGGCGGGAACAGTTGCGGAGGCAACTATCAGACCTCTCCGGCGCCGACCTCATCCTGGCGGCCTTTGAGTTGTCCTCGGGACGGGTAAGACACATCACCACCTTTGCCCTGCCCACGCTCTCAGGCAAGAGATACATTAGTTACCAGGGCAACTTTAATCCCACTGTGGCCATCGTAGGTGCAGTCAAAGGGGGTGTGTTTTACGACATGCTCATCTCACGCACTATATACTATCCGCCGTACAGACTGGAAGGCATTGACGAAATTATAAACGAGCTACGACACAGATATGGTAGGTCAGGGGCAAAGCCTCCCGATTCGGACAACCAGGTGGCAGAACCGTGGGAGTACACCTTCAGCGGTTCAAGCGTGGAGAGGCGATCATAGAGGTCTATATCATAGCCGGCCCCAACGGCAGTGGTAAGACAACCTTCGCAACGGAATTTATGAATGAGCGTGGTTTGCAATACCTCAATGCAGATGAAATAGCCAAGGCGCTAAGTCCACACAACGTCGATAGTGTGAGGATTAAAGCGGCAAGGATGTTTTTTGCGCAAATCGACAGGTGTGTAAATGAAGGCGTATCCTTTATAGTAGAGATGACACTGGCCGGTAAAAATTACCTGAAGATCGAAAAATTAAAGTCACTTGGTTACAGGGTCTGCGTGATTTATATCTTCGTAGACACCTCAGACGTATCTATCGAGAGGATTCAACGCAGGGTGCAGAATGGCGGGCATCACGTCCCCGATGATGATGTGGTACGGAGGTTTCACAGGAGCATGCAAAACTTTTGGCATGTATACAGGCAATTAGCCTTTAGTTGGGAACTTATATATAACGGCGGGAAAAGTTTTATAAAAGTAGCAAAAGGCCAACAAGACGATTATGACGTAAAAAACGAACAGTTCTTTGCACTATTTAAGGAGGGCATATAGTCATGGATGAGAAGACATGGAAAGAATTGGATAATCAGTTGACAGAGCATGAGAGGATAGGGCAGGTTGCGGTTAAAAAGGCTCAGGAAGCACTGAGAAAAAAAGGGCTGCCTATTGTCTACTGCGATGATCGGAAGATGTATTTTGAGATGCCTGATGGGACTGTCCTGACACGTGATGATTACTACAGACGCTACAAGAAGTCTGAACCGCCGGTTACGGCTGGTGCTTAGAGTGCCTTTGCTATGACACAGGGCTACTGGTTACCGGTGCTGCACAGCCACCTTCCGTTTGTAAAGCACCCGGAGTACGACTACTTCCTGGAGGAGCACTGGCTGTTTGAGGCCATAACCGAAACCTACATCCCCCTGTTGATGATCATGCAGAGGATGGTTGACGAAGGTGTTGGCTTCCGGCTGACTACGTCCGTGACCCCCACGCTTGCCGAAATGCTGGCCGATGAATACCTCGGACAACGCTACATGAAACACCTGGACAAACTCATAGAGCTATCAGAGAGGGAACTCAAACGTCTGAATAACGACAGGGATTTTCTGCCACTGGCGCTCTTTTATAATCAGAGATTTAACGAAATCAAATCCTTTTACGTAAACGTTCTAAACTGTAATCTTCTTAGCGGCTACGGGCGCTTTATGGATATGGGCAAGCTCGATGTCATCACCTGTGGGGCGACGCACGGATTCTTACCGCTGTTGAGCGTCAATCCGCAGGCCATTGAGGTGCAGATAGGTGTTGCGGTGCAGACTCACACGCGACACTTTGGCAAGGCGCCAAGTGGCATATGGCTGCCCGAGTGCGCCTACTACGAGGGGCTGGATGAGGTGCTCAGGAGACATTCGCTACAATACTTCTTCCTTGACACCCACGGGTTGACCGAGGGCAGTCCGTCTCCAAGGTACAACGTATATGCCCCCGTGTACACCACGCATGGGGTTGCGGCCTTTGCCCGTGACCCGTTGTCCTCGCAGCAGGTGTGGAGTTCCAAGTCCGGTTATCCGGGGGACTTTGACTACCGCGACTTCTACAAGGACATAGGCTACGACCTTGACTTTGACTACATCAAGCCGTACATAAGCCCCGACGGCATACGTGTCTTTACCGGGCTGAAGTACTACCGTGTGACAGGTCTTGCCGACGACAAACACCCCTACATCCCGGAAGCGGCACTGAACAAGGCCATTCTCCACGCCAAGGACTTCTGCTCCAAGCGGGACGACCACATCCGGGCGCTATCCCGTGGCATGGACAGACCCCCGGCAGTCGTCTCCTGCTATGACGCCGAACTGTATGGGCATTGGTGGTTTGAGGGGCCGGAGTTCCTGTACCACGTCTTCTGCCAAACGCACAACGACAACGCTATCAAGGCCATCACCCCGCTGGAGTATCTTTGCAGATTCCATGACAACCAGGTGGTAAGTCCACGGCCGTCCACCTGGGGTGACAAGGGCGGTTACGACGTCTGGCTCAACGACAAAAACGACTGGGTCTACAAGCATCTCTTTTCGATGGCTACAACCATGGAGACCCTGGCCAACGCACACTATCACGAAAGTCATCCGATCACAGTCAGGGTGCTCAATCAGTTGCTTAGGGAACTGCTTCTGAGTCAGAGCAGCGACTGGACATTTCTGATAACCATGGGGACAGCCTCTCAGTACTGCGAAAAGCGAACCAAAGAGCACATCGCAAACTTCAACCGCCTCCTGGAGGGCTTCAGAGCCAGGCGTCTGGATATAAACTTCCTGCAATGGCTGGAACAAAAAAACTCCATCTTCGAAGACCTCAACTTCAGAGTCTTCGCCTGCAAACGTTGATTAAAGGCAAAGGCAAAGGCAAAAGAAAGAAAGGGGCGGCTCCGCTTCTTGTCGCTCCAGGACGCTCCTGGCCCCCTTCAGAACCCCCTGCAAGGGGTCACGGACCCCTTGACCCCTTTATACTGTTACCGTATACGTCATTTTATAATATGCAAGTGAATAAGTCTATCGTATTTTTCTTGATCATCCTTTGTATAATCCGGTTTGTGGCGGTACCCATGCACCGTAAGATTGAGGAGAAGCGTGGGCTGTTGTCGGAGTTGCAGGCCACTTACACCAGCAAACAACAACTGATGCGTCGGTACATGTCGTTGGATGCGGGGGCAGACCCTGCAATCGAACAGGAACTTGCAACCCTCCTGTATCCCAGGGACGCCAACAGAACGGAAATCCAGACCGACCTGGTCAGGGCTGTCACGGGGTTGGCTGAAAAAAGGGCGCTCAATGTGTTAAACTTCCAGTTGCTGGAAGACACGCAGGAGGCTGTGTTGTCTGACGCCTCGGTTTTGATTCGTGTCTCGGGGCAGATCAGGGCAGCCATTGAGCTGTTAAAGGATATATTAGAAGTAAGGCCAATCCTTACGGTAAAGGACGTTGAAATTAGTGGAAGTGGCAACACCTATACGGTTAAACTTATTGTCACGGGTTACATCAGAAGACTCTGACGGTGTGGCCAGGGAGTAGCCTTGTCTGCATTGGGACATACCCTGTTGGTTAGCTTCAGGAGGTACAAGTTCGATGCCTTGATTGTGGTAATCATTGTATCGGTTATGCCTGTTGTGGTGGCGCGCTATGGCAGGATACCTGTCACGGAGGGCAAGGTCACTGCATCCAGTCAAGCGGTGGAGGACAAGGTGTCGTTGATGGCATTACTCCGGCAACAGGGCAGGCAATACGAACATATCTCCGTGCGCAACATCTTCTCCGCCGATGGCAAGTATGCGCCGGAGGTTGCTGCTGCGCCGGTGCCTGCAAAGAGCTATCGCCTTGTCGGGGTATTAAACACCGGCGTAGTGCGGGCCGTGTTGATGGATGAAACGAACGCCCTCTATATATTAAAGGAGAAGGACAAGCTCGGTAATAGTGGCGAGTTGTCGGCCATCAGGGGATTGTCAGTGGTCTTGAAAGACGACAGCGGCGAAAAGGAATTAAAGGTCTTTGACGTAAAGAGATGACAAGGTATTTTTTATTATTGAGCGTAGTCGTGCTGATATCGTTGCACGCATGTAAGACGGCACCCCGCAAGGCGGACCTGGAGCCATTTGGCAGAGTTGCCGGCAGCGACAACGCAACATCGCAGATAGTCCCCGGCAATCGCTTTAAGGAACTCGAGGAGACTGCGCACCAGAAGCCCTCCGGTGACATGGCAGAGTCAATCCAGATGCCATCGTATGAGCAGACGGCAAAGGACAAGCCGGCCTTTGAGCTTCATCCCGTTGACCCCAAGAAATTGACCATGCAAGACAAGCCCGTCATGATAAACGTTGACGGCATGGCGCTGTCGGATTTCATAATATATGCCGTTGGTGATGCCTTAAAGGTAACGTTCTTTATAGATGAGGCGGTCAAGGGTATGAAGACCCCCGTAACGCTGAGGATGACCAAGGAGATGTCCGCTGCCGGCGCCCTGGACATTGTCGTAGAGCTGCTGCGGCAGAAGGGGCTGCTGGTAGGTGAGAAGGCGGGCAGTCTGTACATACTCAAACCTGCAACCGGTACAGACCCAACCGATGTAATGGTTGGCAGGACGCCTGCGGTCAGTTCAATGACGGTGGTTCAGGTGATCAACCTTCGCTACGTGGGTGTTGCCGACCTTGCACCCCTCATAACAGAGCTGTACAAGGGCACCGTGACCACAAAGACCTATCCCAGGGACAATGCACTCATTGTCATGGGGGTGGCATCGGCCATGAAGTCGGTCATCAGCTTCATAGATACAATGGATGTTCCGTATCTTCACCAGAGGAAGCTCTCGCTTCTGAGGTTGACCTATTGGAAACCGGAGGAGTTTGTTACCCAGTTGACGTCCATACTAAAGGGGCTTGGCATACAGGTGTCAGCAGACCACAGAGAGCCCGGGGTAATGCTAATCCAGGTGAAGTCCTTAAACGGCGTGCTGGTATCGACGCCCGACCAACAGGTCATGGACTTCGTGCAGCAGTGGCGGGACAAGCTTGACAGTGCCGAGTCCGCCGGGACTGAGGAGAAGACGTTTTCCTATGTGCCGCGCTACAGTAAGGCCTCCGAGCTGGTGGAATCCGTCCAGAAGCTCTACGGAGTGGTGCATAAGGCAGACGTAAGGGCAAAGGCGGAGGTCAGGTCACCGGTGTCAACCACCCCTGCGGTAACCACAACCGCTACGGCAACCCCTGCCCCTGTTTCGCCCCAGGGGACGGTAACCGAACTCTTTGTACAAGGGTTGAAAATTGCCTCGGATGACAGGAGAAACATCGTAATTATGATGACCACCCCCTCAATATATCGAAACATACTGGGACTGTTGCGGGAAATAGACACACCGCCAAGGCAGGTACTCATTGAGGCCACCATTGCCGAAATGACCCTTGATGACCAAAATAGCATGGGGTTTGAGTGGTATCTTTCTGGGCGTATGCTTGATGGGAAGTTCGCGCTCTCAACGCTGGGACAACTTGGCCTGGATAAAAGCTCTGGTATGGTATACCACTTCACCGCAGACAACTCAAAGGTGGAGTCACTTATCAACATGCTGGCAACCGACAAGAAGATCGAAATCCTCTCCAAGCCACACCTGATGGTTCTGGACAACACGGAGGCCACCATCCAGATAGGCAACGACGTCCCCATCATATCGAGTGAGGTCTCCTCCACAGACGTCAGTTCATCGACAACCACCCCCAGCGTCCTGAGAAACGTCCAGTACAAGAGTACGGGTGTCCTGATGAGGCTAAAACCCACAATCAATGCCGAAGGATTTGTCACCATGGAGATATCCCAGGAGGTCAGCGAGGCACAGACCAACCAGACCTCTAATATAGACTCCCCGCTGATACTGAAAAGACGGATCAACACCTCCGTTGTTGCCGCCAACGGGCAGACTGTTATAATAGGAGGTATAAGATCGAAAAATGTCGATTCTACAGAGAAAAAGGTACCCTTACTTGGCGATATCCCTATTTTGGGATATGCCTTCAAGAGCAGCTCTGACAGGGTCAGAAGGACAGAGCTTATAGTGCTCATCACCCCCAGGATACTGTCAAATCCCGACGACACATCCACTGTCACTCAGGAGATAAAGGGCAGTTTCCTTAGATTTAAGAGAGAAAGATAAGTTTTAAAATTTATCTATTAAAGTTTTTGGAAGGCCCTTCCGATAAATGATATCAAGATATGGTAAGGGCAATGGGTCAGAAAGGAGGTGGGCTTAGAAAATTGGCTCCAAGCCTAAACGCAGGATGCTAAACAAGCATATGCAGGATGTATCAAAGATTGACTGAGGTTTGTCGTTTAGGGCGCAAGAAACAAACAGGAGATAGCGTATGATGGTTGGTAGTTGTTGTGGCAATGTAGCAATATTATGAGGTTGTTTTTTGGTCTGTTTGTTGCGCAGAAGGTGGGCTTCGGTTTAGAGAAGGTGGTAGCTGTGTGTAGTGTAACTGTGCATAGCAGTAATTGTACATCAGGGGTAGCGAAGCATGGTGTTGACAAATAGGAATCAGTTGGGTTACAATAGTCTATAGAATGTGAGCTAAGATAGATATGTGTACGATTAAGAAAAAGGAAAGGAGGTGTTTTCTGTTACAGAGAGTTAATAGTACCTGCTTGGCAGGTATAGTAGTTACATGTTAGGGAAATATTTAAGGAGAACTTTAGGAGGATTATAATGAAGAGAAGTATAGTGTATTTGATGCTGCTATTAGTAGCGTTGTTTGGTGTTTCAATGTGGAGTGGTAATGTGTCAACGGTAACAGCGGCTGATACGGTAACATATACATTGCCGTACCTGCATACCGCTGCAGCTAACGTGGTTTATTGCGTTGTATCGAACAATACCTCTGATAATGCAACAGTTGGCGTTTACCTTACAGCATATGCCAACAAGCTGACGGCAATATCCGGAGACAAGATCAATACATCCACCACTGCTAACAAAACAATCCAAGCCTTCCAGACAAGCATGCTGACCTTTGGTGGCAGCACCAATAGCGGTACTGATATTTACCTTACCATATCTGATGGTACAAACTCATCAAACAACGTTATCGGTAGTATCAGCGGTGTATCTGGTAGCTACGGTGCTTACCTTGTCATCACAAAAGCTACTGCAAACACCACCGATGGCGCCTCTGGCAGCCTAAACTGTGAAAACACTCCGATGGCTTGCTTCCAGGGAACATCAACCCCAAAACGTAACTTGGTCGGTTATAGCTGTCAACAGTCCAATACCGGAGCAAAGGGCGGAACTACAGCAATATATACGTACTAAACAGTTTTAGATACACTGTTTGGTCTTAAATGGAGGAGGAGGCTCAATGCTTCCCCTCCATTTTTTTTTCATCCTGACGTCACAATCTAC
The DNA here is from genome assembly GCF_000714715.1 of Candidatus Magnetobacterium casense. Classification (GTDB taxonomy): domain Bacteria; phylum Nitrospirota; class Thermodesulfovibrionia; order Thermodesulfovibrionales; family Magnetobacteriaceae; genus Magnetobacterium; species Magnetobacterium casense. The sequence continues at coordinate 45,527 of NZ_JMFO01000017.1, read as the reverse complement.
CATTGAAAGATATCCGTGTATAATGGTAAGATAAAGATATACAGAGATTAAATCAGGAGGTAGCAAGATATGCCTGAAGTGATAGAGCGTATAGACAGACTTGAAGAAGCCTTGGTGCAGTATATGAGGGTTGTAGGGGAGGCTCAGGCGCAGACAGAGGCAGAACTGCGAGAGTTTAAGGAAGAGATGAGGCAGTTTAGGGAGGAAACCCGCAACGATACAATAAACTTAAATATGAAGCTGGAGCGTACTGACGAGCAGCTCAAGCGTACTGATGCACAACTTTTGCTTACTGCCGAGCAACTCAAGCGTACTGACGAGCAACTCAAGCGTACTGACGAGCAACTCAAGCGTACTGATGCGCAACTTTTGCTTACTGCCGAGCAAGTCGCGCTTACTAACAAGGAAGTTGATCGCCTTAGCAAAAATATTGATGCGTTTAGAAATGACTGTAATGTTCAATGGGGTAAGCTGTCCGCAAAACAAGGAACTATGGTAGAAGACTTGATTCATCCAAGCCTGCCACGAATAATACAAGAGTATTTTGGTTTTAAGGTAATAGATATGATGATTAGGAGAAAGAAGGAATGTCCGGATGGTAATATAAAGGAATTTGATGCTATTGCCGTAACCAAAGATTATGTGTTTCTCAACAGCACAAAGAGCTCCTTAAGCAGTGGGACTGTGAAGACGTTTATAAAAAAAGACCTGAGAGGATTTAAAGATATATTCCCCGAGTATGCCGCACTGAAACTCGTAGGTATTTTAGCAAGTCTGTTCGTGGAAAAAAGTGTGCTTATACACGCACAAAATAACGGTCTGATGGTACTTGGCGTGGGTGGTTGGCTCATGGAAGTAAAAAACATACCAGGGTTTATACCTAAACAATGGTAGAATACTTGCCCTTTAATAAGTGAAAGCCCTTAGCGTATGCGAACTAACCAAGACCTACAAGATATATAACAAGCCAATACATCGTCTGAAGGAGATGGTATTTCGGAGGGTCTGTCACCAAGACTTTATTGCCCTTGACAGAGTTACCTTCGACGTTGAACAGGGACAGACAGTCGGCATCATAGGCGAAAACGGTTCAGGCAAGAGTACACTGCTAAAAATCCTGGCACGCACCCTGACACCAACATCCGGCACGGTTGACGTCAAGGGAATGGTCTCTGCGCTGCTTGAACTGGGCTCAGGATTTCATCCGGAACTCACCGGACTTGAAAACATATATTTTTACGCCTCCCTGCTTGGAGTTGCCAGAGCAATGATAAAAAAGAAGGTTGACGATATCATAGCCTTCTCCGAGATCGGTGACTTCATCAACTATCCACTGAAAACGTACTCCACGGGTATGTTTGTGAGATTGGCCTTCTCCGTGGCAACCCTCATAGACCCGGATATTCTGATCATTGACGAGGCCCTGTCGGTTGGCGATCAGTACTTTCAAAAAAAATGCCTCGATAAAATGATCGACTTCAAGGACAGAGGAAAGACTATCCTGTTCTGTTCGCACGACATGTACCAGATCAAGATATTTTGCGCCAAGACCATATGGCTGCACCACGGTAAGATGATGATGTTCGGGCAAACCCAGGACGTGGTAAACGCATACGTGGACTTTGAGATGACACGGATCGGTTCCACCAAACCGGATACCCCGGACTCTATATATACCAAAAAAGAAAGCAGTTTCCTCTTTATCCGTGACCTACACTTTAATCAGCCAAATGAGCGTGAGTTGCATATAGAGTTTGCCGTGGAGTCAAAGCTCCCATATCATGGACACGTTGGCTGGGCAATCCTCAGAAAAGACCGCCTGCAAATATCCTTCTCCTTGTCCTCACAGCACAATCAGGGACCCTTCTTGTTTGACGAACACAAACGCCACATCAAGATTACAGTCAGGGACCTCAACCTCGTAGAAGCCGGCTATATATTCTGCGTTGGTATCCTCGACAGAGAGGCTTACATCCCGCTGATCATAGAAACCCACGAGGTCTACCTCAAGACAAACATCCACGTAGTCAACTCCCTCTGCCACATAGACAGCTCCTTCGATGTTGCATGAAAGACAACGCCGAAATAACAGTGCATACTGAAATGACACAGTTTTTTTCAGGCATGATAATTGAGCGTGAAATAATGGGGTCAAGGGGACTGGTCCCCTTGCAGGGGGTTCTGAAGGGGGGCGGAGCCGCCCCTTTCTTTTCTTATAGCGCACGCAATCGAAACGCGTTATATGGCAGTACCCGGAGTGGGACTAGGGCTGTAGTGAGCGTAGATTCTCCATAGCCTCAGGATAATCAGGCTGAATTTGTAATGCCTTTTTATACTCCTTAATTGCCTCATACTTATCACCGATACTTTGGTATAATGCACCCAGGTTGTTGTGTGCCTCAGCAAAGTCGGGGCTGTGTTCAATAGCCATCTCATAGTGCCATTTTGCTGCGGTCAGATTTCCAAGTTGTTCGTAGCAAAAGCCCATGTTATTGTAGATACCGGCTGAAGGGGATATCTTTAATTCAGCTCTGTACTCTTTCAAGGCAAGGGCAAAATTGCCTTGTCCGGCATATATATTGCCCATATTTAGGTGTACCCCTGTACAAAGTGGATTTATTTTCTGCGCAGATTGAAAAACCTTCATTGCCTCAACAACGTTACCCCTACGTGCGTGAAGTTCGCCTATTATTACAAGTATGTCCGTATTATGGGGAAGTCTATTCAGCAGTAATTGGTATTGTTCCATTGCATTGTCATACTGACCGGCATCCATGTATGCAACTGCAAGATTAGTGTGTGCAGGGATGCTTTCAGGATATTTTTTAACGTTATCTTCAAACAATGTCACTGCAGAATGCCACAAAGTGTTTCTCTTATATGTAATAACACCATGCAACATGGATATTGTAACAATAAGTACCGTCAATATTATAGATGCTCTCTTTGAATCTATGACATTAATAAGTTTAAGCAATGCTGAAATTATAACAATAAAAAATCCCACCGTTGCCATATAGACCCTGTATTCGAGAATTACCCAGTTACTTAGTGGTATTATACTTGACTGAGGCGCTATAGTAACAAAAAACCACAGTATTCCAAACGATATAAAATGTATCTCCCTGCGTCTGATATCGCGATTTTTCAATGCACGATAACAGAGGTAAAGACCAAAGGCAAAGATTGAACACAGTACCATAAAATATATGTACGAACCATGTTCCCAAAGAGACAGAGAGGGAGGGTAATGATAGATTAGCGTCAGATTAACCGGCAGGAAAAACATTCTGATGTAAGTTATTATTACTCTGAATTCTGTAAAAAGATATTGCCATCGGTCCAGGATTAGGGTATGTTGCCCCTGAATAACACCAACTCCTGGAGTATCATCCAAATATGCAATTGAAGAGGCAGTGACAAGAGGTATGATTAGATAGAAAGGGATACAGGGCAAGAGACGTTTTAAACGAGGTCCGGTAAAAAACATAAACTCGATGATAGTGATAATGATAGGTAAGGTGACGGATGTCTGTTTTGTAAGTGCTGCAAGAACTGCAAATATAAATGAAAGCAAATACAAGGAGATAGCTTTGACGTTTATCCGGCGGATATTAGTGTTTGAATTCTCTTCAGGAGAGGAATTGTTCTCTGCTGCTGCAATTGAGAAACGCCATTTCAGATATACAATGATTGCAAGCAAACAAAACATCGTCACAAGGGATGTGTATCTTTGAATTGTCATTGTCACGGCCTGCATTTGTAGTGGATGATTCACAAAAAGAAGGGCTATTAAAAACGCAAGTTTGTTTTTCACTTCTGTATCTGCATTATCAGGTGTTTGAAACAACTGATTTTGTGCCTTGAAGAGACCCGTAACCATCAAATATATCAAAACGGCATTGAGCAAATGAATTATGAGATTAAATATATGATATCCAGCAACATTAAAAGCGTGTAGTTTATAGTTTAAAAAAAATGTCAGGTTGGCTATGCCTCTTGGTTTAAATACATACATGGGAGTAAAGTCCAGTACAATTGTACGTATCTGATGGTCATCAAAGAGAAAAGGAACATTAAAACTGTTCGAATATGACAAAAAACCGGTGAGCAATATCAGCATCCAATAAATGACCGATATATTCTTTGGCATATACATGTCTAAAATGGTACCATCATATCAATTATATTGTCAATAATTATTATGGCTATTTCTTTAAAGTGAATGGCTAAATACAGAATATAGCTTGACAACGGGGACTTATTATGTTAGATTGTAAGTATAAGCACCTCGTTCCTCCCCTAAACTGCTGCTCATTACCCCAGTGGGCAGCAGTTACTTATTGCAGGTGAATTACAGGCGGCACAACAAAAGGCGTGCATAAAAAAAAGGCGCACATATAAACTTCTTATCAGGAGGTAAGATGAAACGATTCATCGTGGCATTGATGTTGATTCTGGGTCTGGTTGGGTGTACTGCCCATGTAGGTCCCGATGGTACGACACACGTAACGACTGACGGTATTATCGTGGTGCCAGGGCCACCAGGGCATCCGATTCCACCAGGGCAACAAGTACCACCAGGGCATCCGATTCCACCAGGGCAACAAGTACCGCCAGGACATCCGCTTCCACCAGGGCATCCGGTTCCGCCACCTTTGTAACCAGCACATGGTGGCATCTGCAGATAAAGCACTGGCCAGATAACTTTGAGGCAAACTGAAGAGGGCAGTTTAGAGAACAACTGCCCTTTTTAGTCAACGGTCAATGCCCCTGAGGTAGTGTCAGCGGGGGCGGCGTAAACCTTGGAACCGGAGGTGTCGGCTTTGATGACTGCGGAGGCGGAGTTGGTATGTTTACCGTTGGAGGTGGAGTTGCCGGGGGCAGAGTTGGTCTTGCCGGTGGCGGAGTTTGTACCACGGGTGGCGGAGTTGGCCTTGCCGGGGGCGGAGTTGGAGCTACATGCACCGGAGGCGGAGTTGGCGTCGTATACACTGGTGGTGGTACCACTACAGTCGGTGGGGGTGGAGTTACCGTTCTTCCTGGTGGTGGTTGCGGTAGTTCGCGCCCTGGGGGTGGTGGTAATATGTCACGCCCTGGTGGTGGTGGCTCATGTGGTTGTGGTGGGACAGGCAGACGTGGTCGTTCTCCTCTGGGTAGTGGTGCAGGGTCAGGGTCAAACACTGGTGGAAGCGGTGGCACCTTAACGGGTGGTGGTGGCGGTGGTAGCGGTACTTTCACAGGCGGCAGCCCTGGAGGTATAACAGGGGGTAGCGGTCTGTCTGTCTGTGCCTCGATGTCGCGCACTATGTTATCGAGCTTTGAGGACAGATGCTCTCGTTCTTCGTATCTGAGAAACCTCTTTGAGCGTTCCTTTCTTTCAGCTTCAGCCCTGACGTTGTCAATCCGGCGCTGGAAGTTGCTGACCTGCTTGTGTGAAAGCCATCCACCCTCGGCAGCCTCATCGAGCACCCGCTGGGCATGCAGCAGCTTCTCCTCTATGACCGAATCTCTCAACTCATAGGCCAACACACCATCAACCGGTAATAACATCAACACAAGTGTCACCATCAGCGATACAACCAAAATAGAATATCCTTTGTTTAAAATCTGAATCACCTCCTTTTTATCTTGGGGTAGCAGTTCTTATGACGTACCGTCATAAGTTAGATGCTATATGGTACAACTGTCACCGTATGCTTGTCAACAAGTCAATCAGGCAGGCATTGTTGCCGTGATTATAAACCTCTGTATATCGGTGGTGGGTATGGTGAGTTGCTCAATGTGCAGGGCATCTGTGTTGAGGCCGATGAGTTCCTTTTCGTAGCCTTTGCCCTTGCTGAGGATCATGACGCCACGTGGTTTTACCAGGGCGGCGGTCTTTGTCAGGAAGGCGTCAACAGAAAAGAGCGACCTCACTACCGCAGCGTCGTATGTACCCCCCGGGATGACAGGGATGTCTTCGACCCTGCCCTGAAGCACGGTGACGTCAGGCAGGGACAGCGTGGCAACCATGTGCCTGAGAAATGCGACCTTTTTACCCGTTGGTTCCAGCAGGCACAGCAACAACTCCGGTCTGACCAACTTCATGGGGATACCCGGAAAACCCGCACCGCTACCTACGTCGATTACGCTGCGTGCATCGGGTGGAAGGCATCTCAGGTACAGGAGTGAATCAAGAAAATGTCGTCGGACAATATCGACGTCCTCGGTAATAGCGGTTAGGTTATGTATGCGACTCCACCTCTTAAGCTCCCTGAGATAGACACCAAAGGCCTCCAGCAGCCACTCCGCAGCAGGAATCGCCAGGGCTGTCAACCCCTCTCTGAGGATCGGTATCGGTAACAGGTCGGTTGGCATTACGACAAGCGTAGCATGTACCCGAGGAAATAGTCAATACAATGGCACTGTACGACAGGGCAATCGCATTTGACCGGAAGATAAAGAAAGGGCCCCCTCAAACCTAATGCTGTTGACTTAAGCATTCTGAAGAGGGGGCGGAGCCGACCCCTTCTTTCTTTCTTTTCTTGGAGTTGTATTCTCTGCTACTTGAATTCGTACCTGAAGTTTACGTCAGCGCCTAGGCGGCCTAGCTCGTTTCTTTCGCCTACGAGGGAGATGTTCTTCCTTAGCATGTACTGGGCCTTGATCTTGTCGCCCTTGGTGGAGGTGGTTATGAACGACAGGTTTAGTTTACCGTTGAGAAACTTCTTGGAGATTATCATCTGCGGCGTGATCGTAGACTTGTCCTCGTCATAGGAGGGGGCCAACTGTATCCTGCTAAGGCCGCCGATCTTCTTCAGCCGCTCCTCGACGAGACTCTGATACCTGGTCGTCAACAGCGTGGACGTTCCGGCCTCGGAGAGGAGATTGACGATGGCCTTCTCCGTCAACGGCGGAAAAGACGACAACGCTACGTTGGCCTTTGTCAGTTGACCATCCATCACCAGGCGGATGCTGTAGCCGCTGATCGTGGTTTCGGCCAGGACGTTGACAAAGGGATTGAACCCCTCCTCTCCCGTGAAATCAACGCTGGCGTTGATGAGGTCGAACTCGCTCTTTTGCAGGAGCACCTTTCCGCGGTCTGTCTGTATGCGGCCATATAGTACGGGGGTTGAGGCCGTGCCACGCACCAGGAGGTCTACCTTTAGCATCGACTCTATGACGTTGTTCTCTATGGCTATGTTGTCATCCCCGGTGAGATTGACGTTCAACTCCAGTGCCTTAAGCGTGGTCAACCGTGACAACTGCGGCGTGGTGTTGGCAAGGATCATCTCCTGGAGGTAGAGATTCCTGGTGTAGCGGGCCTTGGCTATCTTGATGCTGCCTGAAAGGGTCTGCTTTGCCAGGTCTCCGCTGTAGTACAGGTTGCCATCGAGGTACGCCTTAAAGCCATCGCTGATGTATACCGGCATGTTCTTGAGATTGCCCTCCAGGTAGAACTTCTTGATGCTGAGACCGTCAATGTAGGCCACTCCGCTGCCCGATAAGAGGCTGCCTCCAAAGTTTGTATTCAGAGATTGAACGACACACCTCCTGACGTCACAGTACATGTAGGCGTTGATGTCATTAAAGTAGTGTCGGATGTTTGTGATCCCAAGCGTTGCGCCCTTAATGTCTATACCGCCAGTCAGTTGAGGACTCTGCCAGTTGCCAACAACGGAAATAGCCACATCGGCATCCCCGTTTAGCCAACTTATCTTGTCCGATACACCCCTGAACAGATTCAGCCTGGGCTTGCCGGTGATGTTGAGGTTGTACGACTTCCCCGCCACCAGCGAACCGGTGAGATATATAGCGGTCTGCCCCGTTGTCAGCACAAAGGAGTTTACATGTACCCCTCTGCCATCCAGGGAGATATCAATCGGGGCGGTGTTGGAAAATGCCTGCTCATAGGCAGACCCCTCAAGCGTTGGCACCAGGAGCCTGCCTTTAAGTGTCTGTGCGTTGCCATAGAGAGAGAAACTGCCCAGGGTAGTGAGTCGTAAGTCCTGCGGCAGACGAGGGTCAAACTTCCTGGCCAACGGTGCGTAGTCGTTGCGTTTTATAGTGCCGTCAAGCAACCACGGTGTGTCCTTGGCAAATATGCCCGCCTTGCCCTTGACACCTATGTTGCCATCGAGCAGTCCGGCCTTGAAGTTTACGCCATCGCCGGTGAGCCTTGCCTCGGCCACGTTTGGCGACTTTGCCTCCTTGCCCCAGGCATTCATCACAAGGGCCGGCTGCCCCAGGGTGCCCTCACCGGAGAACCGGCAATGCAGCACGGGGTCCCCCCAGAGCGTGGATATAACACCCCTCTGCACGCCACCCTTTTGTGTACGCGGCAACTTCGCATAGGGGATATCTTTTTCGTTTATAATACAGCTATCGGAGTTGATCTTGTAGCGCAACGGTTGCCAATCGTCGCCAGTGACGCCCTTGAGTGAGACCCCAATAGCGGCGCTTACCTCCGAGACATCCGTCTTAAGGGTCAACCGCTGTATGGTAAACGCCTCATCGTGGTACACAAACTGGCCGCGTGCAAGACCCACGGGATGATTGGCAACCTCGAACTTGCCTACGTCAAAGTCTCCGGCGTACTTTAAACTCTCCAGCGGCCCCGATACACTGAATGTCGTACTGAGTTTACCCGACATCTTTTGGCTGGACATACTGAAGCCACTGCCCCCGGAGAACCTCTTTGACACCCCCCCGACATCGGCCCCCCTTACGGCAACGTCAAAGGCCATCACCGGCTGATTGAAGTCGAAGATATACTTGGTATCGCTGAAATGTACTGCCCCGGCAAAAGAGGTGTTGCCCGTATACGTCAGGGCGGTGCCGTCCTTCAGCTCCAGCAGTTGACGACTGTAGCGCAGTTGACCCTGTAGTGCGGTAAAGTCAAAGCCCCAGAAATTGCCCTTATCCAGGCTGACGGTGCCGCTGATGAGTGGGAACTGCCCCGTGCCCGTTATTTCACCGGTAAAGGTACCGCTGCCAGTTAGCCTGTTAGTAGAGGGGCTGGTCAGCTCGACGATATCACCGGTGTTGACGTCCACCTTCAAGCGCAGTTTGTCAGAGTTGAGGTCTAATATGCCATTGCCCCTGCCCTGGGAGTGCTCCGTCTTTGCTACAATGTCCTTGAGGGTTACGACGTCGCCAAAAATGTCCACACTGCCTGAGACCTCGCTTACGCGCTTGAGGATGTTTTCGTTGTTGACCCTCGCGGCCTTTTCAGCAGCCGGAGTGGTCTTGTAGACAAACGTGGAACTGGGATTAAAGTCGGCCCCGCTTGAGTAGACGTTGCCACGCACCTTGCCCGGGGAAAGGCCGGGGTCCCAGTTGATCAGCTTAAAGACCGGCTTACTGTCAATGTTATCGGCCTTGATATCCACGGTGAATTTATCGACAACGGGCATTGCCAGCGTGACCTCGCCCCGGGCATTGCCGTTGTAGACCCTGGCATCCTTTGTGATAAATTTCAAGCTGGGGCCGTCGTATATGACCTTGCAGGAGAGGGCGTCAACGTCTATGCCGTAGAAGCTGCCCGTTTTGAGGGCGGCGTTTGCCTCGCCCCTGAGCTTTTTGGTTGGGCCGTTTATGGCAGCATTGAAGGTGCCCTTAAAGCTGACGTCGCCTCTTATCGGTTCCTTTTCGCCGATCAGCTCCAACAGCGTTTCGATATGGAGCCTGCCGCCGGCGGAGAGCGCCAGTTGCAGTCCGTTTGTCGCATCGTAGTTAATCGGCCCTTCGATTGAGACATTGCCTGCCCCGGGATTCTTGAGACCCAGGAGGCGCTTGAGATACGCCATCTCCACGGATACCTTGCTTCTTAGTGCAACGCTGTCTGCTTCTTTTATGCGGCGGGACACTCCCGCTTTGGACTTGCCACCGAGCTTGCCAATGATTCGGAGGTTCAGCCCCTCAGAGGCCAACGACGCCTCCTCGACGTTGTAGGCGATCCCATTGGCAGAGGTGGACTTGAGTTTGAGGACGACGGTACTGAAGTTGATTTTTTCGTGGAGCTTGGGCTTCAGGGTGGCTGAGTAAAACGCCAGGTCTGTCATTTTTAGCCTAAGCCCTGTCATATTGGGCAGCACCTGTCCCTTGAGTTCCCCCAGGGACAGATCGGCATCCTTGGTGCCGTCGTAGAACTTTACCGACATCCCCTTGAGATTGAAGGCGCTCAGTTCAACGGAAAGCCCCTTCTTTTGCGAGGGCTTTTTCTTTTGTTTTGCGATGACTTCTTCTACGTATGCCCGTGAGGTATCCACGGCGAGCTTGCCGACAAAGACCTTTTGCAGCACAAGCTTGTTATACAGCAGCGGCAGGATGCTTACATATACATCGGCAGAACCAAGGTGGAGTATTGGTTTTCCCTTCTTGTCGGAGGCCACGTTCAGTCCCCTGATATGCACGGATGGCGGAAGGAGGACAATGTACGCATCATCAATTGTCACATCCCTGCCCAGGAATTTTTCTAACTGCGAGGTAAGCTCATCTTTAAACAACCCGTTGGCATAACGATAGGCTGCCGTGCTCAAGTATGCCAGCAGCACCACTGCCGTCAGGGCAGTTAAGATACGTCTTAGTTTAACACGTTCCATAGTTGCCCCATCAAGACCATGAGCGTCTCTGTCTCAACAGGCTCCTTTATCATTTTGGCACCTGTGACAAAGAAAACATCATGTGCTATATCCATCTCCGTATTGACGCGTGCCATCATGATATCGAGGGCATTGTTGGAAAACACACTTACGATGTCGTGTAACAGTCCTATCCTGTCGGTCGCTATGGTTTCAAAGACCGTATAGTGTCGTGCGGGGTCGTTGTCCACCTCCAGAAATGGTGCGATTCTGGTATCTCTGCGTGGATATTTCCTTACGATCAGGGGGGGTATCGTGTCGGGGTTTTTTGGCACACACACCTGTCTCAGTTCTGCCTCGATGAGTTCATCCATGCCCTCCCACCAGATTTCCTTATAGTTTGAGACCTGGAGCCTGTCTATGACATATCCGTTGGTGCTTGCAAACGTGCGCAGTGAAAGGATATTGAGCGCCCGCAGCGACAACACGCCAACGATGTCACTGAGCAGTCCGGCCCTGTCCCTAGCCAGCACGGTAAGTTCCGTTGTGTTTCCGTGCCGATGTTCGACGCTCAGGGCAAACCCGCACGTGTTAACCCCCCGGAGGAGTTCAACCTCCCGGCGCATCTTTTGTGGGGCAGTGGTTTGGAGATAGCGCCTGGGCATTGTAGCGACAAATGCCCTGATTTCGTCATCGTTACCGATGTATGTTTCGATGGATTGTTGCTCGATGCCCCTGATGTGCTTCATTAGCCTGTTGTACAGGGCGATGACGAGTGATTTCCGCCATCCTGTGAAGAAGTCGGGGTTTACTGCGGACATGTCGGCGTAGGTGACAAGCAGGAGGGCGTTTAATGTACGTTCATCTCTGATGCCTTCCGCCAGGTCTGCGATAGTGTCATGGTCGTCAATGTCCTTTGTAAAGGCACTGCGTGACAGGAGCAGGTGGTTTTTGACGAGGAACTCAATTTCTTTACCGCTCCAGGACGCTCCTGGCCTCTGTGACTTACCCAGTTGCAGGCGGTCCAGCACGGGTTTGACCTGCATGTAGCCTCGGGTGCTGTGCCACCGGCCCATTGTCTTTCCTATGTCGTGGAACAAAACCGCCATGTACAGTATCTCCTTGTCCTTAAAGTTATTATATATCAACGACACAAATTTATCATAGCCCCCAGTGGGGGAGCCCAGTTGCTGTAGGGTCTTGATGGCGAGCATGGTATGTGCATCGACGGTGTATATGTGATAAGGCTCTGAGACGACAAGCAACCTAAGCGGTGCCAGCTCCGGGATAAGCCTGCCCAGAACGCCGTCGTTGAACATCATCTGCAGTGAGGCGTAGGGGGTCGGACTCCTGAATATCTCCATTAACCCGCTGATGGCAGCCCGTGAGGTCCTGACCTCCTTGTTGATCAGGTGGGTGTGTTTTCTTATCAGCGAGGTCAGATATTTGGTGAACCCCTTGCCTGTCCTTGCACTTATTATGTAGGCATCGATTATCTTGTGCGGGGATGTTTTTAATACCTGTTCATCGTTTATCATTATCTTGTTTTGTGACAGTGAAAAGAGGTTGTCTATGCGGTAGGTCTTTGCCCTACGCGGCAGACGCACAAACATTGAGCCTGCGATGTTTCGTATTTTTTCGGTTATAGTTTTAATAGTGGAGGCCCTGATGTAGTATAGGCGCAGGAGGCGCTCTGAGGCGCTAAAGTATTGTGTATCGTTAATACCAAGGAGGGTTGCGACGGATTGTTGATCGTTAAAAGACAGCGTGTCGCCACCGCGGGCCGGGGTGAGGTGTCCATTGGATAGGGTTGACAGGTGCAGGGCAACCCGAACCTTGAGCAGAAAATCCCATGCAGCCAGTAGTCTTCTGTAGTCGCTTCGTGAGAGAATCTGTGCAAAATCGGCCATCGACTTAAAGTTCAGTGCAATCTTTGACAGCCAGAGGGCCTCGTGTACGTCCCTGAGTCCGCCGGCGGAGTCCTTTACGTTGGGCTGGAGCAGGTAGACCGATGCGCCGAACTTTTTGTGTCTGTCGCTCATCTCCTGTAATCGCAGGGCAAAGAATTCCCGCTGATTTTTCAGCCAGGTACCACCCGGTGGAGCATCAAACCAGGTGCGACCTGGAGCGTCAAAGAAGAGCAGTCCGGTTAGTACGCTGTCTCTAAAGACCTGCTGCATCTGCGGATTACCGGCAATGAAGCGCGTATCCAAAAGCGACGTCCGGGTGCGCACGTCCTTCAAACCCTCCTCGATGCACTCCCGTGGTGTCCTGACGCAGTGACTGATGTGGATGCCGCTATCCAGCAGCCGATAATAGATAGCCTCGATCTGTGCAGTATCGTCCCTGTCTCTGAGCAGGAACATGAGGTCGATGTCTGAATGTGGGGCCAGTTCACTTCTGCCATAGCCCCCTGTTGCAAAGACTCCAAAGCAGGGGGTTGACTGAGTGTCGCCGGCATTACCGTTAGTGTCTGCTACGGTACGGCAGACAAACTCATCCATCCTGCGGCTGTGATACCTGACTATGTCACAGCCCCGATGACCGGTTAAAAGCAAATGTTTAAGTTCTTCGTTAAAATTCATACAAATTGGCACAGAGGGAAAGGCATTGCGTCAGGGATTTCTCTCCCTTGCATTGCCCTTCCCCCTGTGGAAAATTGACCCCCTCTCTCCTTCAAGGTTGCCTGGCTCCCTTGACCCCTATCCGTTAAGGGGTGGAGTATGAGTCCTTTATGTCCGTATTATACTACATTGTCGTTACGTACAGTATATTGGTCGCACTTGAAGAGGAAACAGGTTATTTCTTCTCTTCTTTCTTCTCTTCTTTCTTCTCTTCTTTCTTCTCGCCGTGCTTTGCGTCTTTCTTTGCGTCTTTCTTCTCTTCTTTCTTAGCCGGCTCTGCTGCAGGTGCTGCAGGTGCTGCTGCGTCTTTCTTCTCCTCGGCAAATACTGCCGTGTTAAGTGCTAGGGCAAATACTACTGCTAACAGTGTTGCAAATATTCTCTTCATGTTCACTCCTTTTTTTGTTCCAAAGGTTAGTTTACTATAGAGATAAAATCTCTAGTTATCCGTTTTCTTCCACGCTGGTTACTGTGGAAGCTGTTTTCTTGTGCTTCTTCTTCGCCATATCTCTGTTGCATGTACCGGCTTAACCTTATACTATCACTTCTGTGTTGCGGGCACGGATGCAAACCCCATCACCGTCAAGGTCAGAGTAAAAGCCACCGCTGCAACTAACGCTAAAAACTGACTCATGAGTTATATTCTCCGCACATGCTCGGGCAATTTATTTAGGTGCATCTGCTGGTGCTGCTGGTGCATCTGCCGCTGGTGCATCTGCCGCTGCTTTCTTTGCCTTTTTTACCTTGTGTTTCTTTGCAGGCTTCTTTGCAGGCTTCTCCATTGCTGGTGCGTCCGGAGCTGCCGGGGCTGGCGCCTCCTCTGCAAAGCCAACCAAGCTCAGAGAAAGACTAAGTGCTACTGCTGCCATTAACGCTAAAAACTTCTTCATTCGTTGTCACCTCCTTTGTTAGGTTTCTTATATTCGTTAGAGTTTTCTGCTTTTGTCTCTTGCAGTGTTGCTGCAATTGATATACAGGCTATTGCAACTTTCTTGCCAGGGTAGAACTGCTCAATGTAAAAGGGATGTGTACAACCTCGGAGAGTTACGCTCTCCCCATTTGGGGAGAAATGTACTCAAAAGGGGAACGGACTGGAGTACTACCCAAAAACCGCTTACACTCCAAAGAACTTGTATTTTCCAAGCCCCTTCAGTTCGATAAAGAAGTACACGGTGTATCGGTCGTGTGTCTTGCTGTAGAGGACGTCAATCCCCCAGCACTGCTTTGAGTACAGGAGGTCGAGCGTCAGGTTTCTCAGGCCATCGCCCTTGGTATCGTACCAGGTTCTGGTGCTTATTCTGAGACTATCCGTGATGTTGTAGCCGACACCGCCGGTGAGAAAGAGTGTGGATTTGTCCTTGTTATACCGTTCGCCGACAAAGAGGGCTGTCTTGGCTATGTTGACTCCGACCTCCGAGTTAGCCGTCTTTATGGTGTCCTTGTAGAAGTCGTAGGTGGTGTCTGCCTTTAGAGTTACGGCGGATTCAAGGCGTGCCTGCAGCTTCAACGGACCAAACTGTTCGGTGGACTTTGCCGTGTAGTACGGCTCTGACACCTTGAGGTAGAGCGACGTGCCGTTGTCAACCCTGAAGTAGTTCATGAGGGATATGCCCAGTTCCGATGTCTTGTTGAAGTCCTCAAAGGCATCCAGTTCTGCCATGCGCGGGCCGTCGGAGACGTATAGATACCCGATGGCGGGTTCAAGGACGTGCGTAAAGGACGGGTAGTGCCTTATGAGTGAGGTGTTGACCTCGGCGTTGTAGATCAGAGCAGCACCCTGGACGTGTCTGTCTGACAGAGCGGTCACAGAGAGGTTGTCTGGTGTCGGCAACGCCCCCGATAGTGAATACACGTCGGCCCTCATGGCACCGTTCTGCACAAATCTGACCGTATCACCCGTGGAGCTGTAGAGCCGGGGGGAGACATAGAGGCGTTGTCCCTTGATTCCGTCATCCGACGTGAAGTTCGCCACAGACGACGTCACGGAAAACCTGCCGGGAATCACATCCGACTGCCACAGGTCTGTGGGGTGCAGGGATAATCCCAACTCCGGCAGCTTTTGTGATGTCAGGCCGGTCTTGTATTGCAAATCCGTAAAGTACTGACTGAGGACGTAGGCACGGTATTTGTCGGTGGAGTAGGACGCCTCGGCCGTTGACTCCAGAAATCGCTGGATACTCAACTGGAAGTGTGGGCTGTACTGTTTGTAATAGTCGCTTTCGTTGAGGTAGTTTACGTTGAAAAATGCGGACATGCCGTTGTTTGTCTCCTGCGTGTGTGTACCCTTGACCATGACATAGTCCTTACCTACGACCTTGTCGTGCTGGTGATACACCCACCAGGTGCCTTGTATCCCGCCGGGTTCCACGTAGCGGTATTCAACGCCCTCTGCCAGGCCCCTGCGGGTGAGATTTTCGGCCACTATCGTCATGTCCCGGTTTTCTGAGAGTACCCAGTAAAATGGGATGCTCACATAGGTCCCCTTGTCGCTGTGGAATCCCAGGCCGGGGATCAGAAACCCCGTCTTGCGTCTTAATGCAGCAGAAAACACCGGCGTATATAAGACCGACCGGTCGGCGATCTTGCCGATCACCCCGGTTGCCCTGATCTGTTCATCGACTTCGATTTCGGCCTCCTGTGCGTATATGCACCAGTCCCAGGGGATCGAGTCGCAGGTGGTGATGTTTGCGTTTTGTATCCTGTATTCCATGTCGCTCAACTTTATGAGATACTCCCCCGTGACGTGGTAGTTGCCATTTTTTACGAACACCGACGCCTGTATAAGCGAACCGGTCTTCTTTACGGTATTGAGCACCGCCGAACGAGCACGGATGGTTATTTCGTTATCGTCGTAGTAGACGCTGCCCTTTGCCACGGCGATGGATTGCTCCTCGTGGAACTCTATATAGTCGGCAGAGACAAAGGATGCCCCCTTGAGCAGCGATGCGTTGCCCTTGAGGTAGTATATCTTTTCCTTGCTGTTGTACTCCAGCGAATCGGCCTTTATTGCCAGTGCGGAGCTGTCGTTGCCGGCGTGATTGCCACCGGCGACGTTATCGCTACCGACAGCTATTGCAGCAAATGCGAAAAAACACACCACCGTCAGTATTAAAGTGATTGTCTGTCTTAACATTACAGTGGTAATTGTAACATTTCTGTGCTCAAGAAAAGAAGGAGGGCAATTAAAAATCTGGTAGTCCTGAACAAGTAGTGATGCATGTAGACTAAACCCTCATTATTCAATAGTCCATGAAAATGAACATCACCTGCCCTTTGCACTTCTGGATTCCTGCTTACGCAGGAATGACATAGACGAGCTAAAAAAGCCATTCCCTGTCATTCCTACGAAAGTGGGAATCCATCTTTAAAAACAGCATTAAATGCCTGATTAGGAAAAACCATCAAAGGATAGTATCACTACCTCTACAGGACTACCCTTTTGCCGCCTTCATGGTACTGGGCATCTATGTTAATATCCCAGATGCGGTATGGCGTTCCGGGCAGTTTCAGGTAATTGCGGGCGGCCAGTATGCCGCTCAAGATCGAATGGTCTTGGTTGTTGTACTTGTACAGTCCGCCACGCCCAATCGGAGAGAAGTTGATGTATGTGTCCGTACGTGCCTTTACGGCATCGTAGGCCCCTTCAAAGTTGATATAATACGTCGGATAGGCCTCGGTCTCACGCACAACCCACGAGTTTACAACCCGCTCTTTCCTGATAAGCCCCAGGTGCTGCAACTCATCTGCGGCCATCTCTCTTATTTCGTCATCTGACAACCTCCATAGGGACTCGTGCTGAAACACGAAGTACTCCGCACTGAGGGCCGTCATGCCCTTGTCTCTGACCATCTCCGGTGAAAAGTTGTTGTAGTTGGCAATCCGCGCCACCTTCACATCAGGCGAGTGTATGTATACCCACTGGTCAGGAAAGACACCGGTCTCATCGAGCAGGATGTTGACGGTTATGTGGTCACGATAATACAGGGCATCCACCGTTGCATAGTCCAGGTGTTCATCCTTGGGGTCAAGGAGGCGGAAGAAATGCGTCAGGGCGGCAGAGCTGAAAAAATGTCTGGCCGAAATCCGCTGCCTCTGCCCCTCTGCCGTGATAATGTCTATCGAGTCTACCACGTCCTGCCGACGATTAAACGACACAACCCCGGTTGACAACAAGACATCCACGCCACGGGCAACAACGCCCTCACACATGGCCTCATACATCTGACCGGCACCAAGAATAGGATAGTCAAACCGCTCCACAAGTGTCTTGGGCGACGTCCGGGAACCCCAAGACAATGCCCTCTTGATAATCTCAAACACGTCTAGCCCCTTTATCCGTTGTGCCGCCCACTGCGCACTTATCTGATCACACGGGATACCCCAGACCTTCTCCGTATAGGTTTTAAAGAAGGTTTCATACAACTTTCGCCCAAACTTCTGTGTTATCCAGTCCTCGAAGGATTCCAGGCGTTCATTGCCATTGAACCTTGAAGCGGCAAACGACCCCAGTGCCATTGCCGACTCCACGACCCCAAGTTTTGTCAGTACGTCGAGGGCCTTTATGGGATAGTTGAAGAACTTGTCCTTGTAGTGTATGCGGGTTATCCTGTCTACTGCCCTGAAGTCAGCCCCAAGGGTGTTGTGCCAGAGGGCGTTGATCTCCTGGTTTCTTGTAAAAAACCTGTGAGGACCTATATCAAACCTCGCTCCACCATAGATATCCGTCCTGGAGAGTCCACCCACTTTGTGGCCCTTATCTACAATGAGTATGTCCTTTACACCGCCCCTGGTCAGTTCAATCGCCGTCCCTAGCCCCGCCGGCCCTGCTCCTATGATGCAACACTCGTAGTTTATGGAGTTCATTCAGCAAGTATTATAGACCAGAATAAACAAAATATGCAACAGTTTATTTGTTACTGTAAATATTTCTGTGATGATAGAAGGTTAAGATTTATGGGGTCAAGGGGACTTCTTTCTGGCCGGGGCGGGTGCGACCTGGAGCGCCAAGAAGCGGAGCCGCCCCTTTCTTTTTTTTTGAACCGTGCTATACATAATCATCACAGGATTTTTTAAAGCAAGATGTTTTTTAAAGAGGATACCTTGCAACTTTATTTCTCCCCTATCCGCCGATCTGAGACATGGCCAGGGTGGATTCTGTGGCAGTGATATTGTGGCCACGGGGTTTTAGTTCGGTTGCGGTGCGGATCAGTTCCTTGAGTTGTTCAAGGGATGAGTCCTCTGTAAGATATGGCTTGAGGTCGATGAGTTTACTTGAGAACAGACACGGTTTTAGTTTACCGATGGCTGTCAGTCTCATTCTGTTGCAGTCCTGGCAGAAGTGGCACGTGATGGCGCTGATGATGCCAATGACACCGGCGGCAGATTCAAATCTGTAGTAGCGTGCCGGACCATTGAGGCGTATTTTGACCGGATACAGGGGGGAGATTTGTTGCAGACGCTGGTGAATTTCACTGCTGCTGATCAGCATCTCCTTGTACTGCCGACCGATTACCACCGTTGGCATGAGTTCTATAAAACGCACGTGGATATCCTGCGTGAGAGTCATGCGGGCAAACGATTCGATTTCGTCGTCGTTTATGCCTTTCATTGGCACCATGTTCAGTTTAATGGGCGTCAGGTTGGCATTTTTTGCTGCCTGTATGCCATCCAGCACCTTTTTGAGGTTGCCCCCTCCGGTTATATGCGCATAGCGTTGGGGGAGCAGGGAGTCGAGGCTGATGTTTACCCTGTTCAGGCCGGCAGATGCCAGTTTTTGGGCGTATTCCGGCAACATTAGTCCGTTGGTGGTGAGGCTGAGGTCAACGATCCCCCCGATGGCCTTGATCTCCGTAATCAGCTCCGGCAGGCCACGACGCATTAGTGGTTCTCCGCCGGTGATGCGAATCTTTTTGACCCCCAGCTCCGAGGCCGCCCGGACAAACCGCAATATCTCCTCAAACGTCAACACCTCTGCCCTGTCGTAGGGTGAGGCGGAGTTCGTTGGGGTGCAGTACATGCACCTCAGACTGCATCTGTCGGTTATGGATATGCGTATATAGTCAATGACCCTGCCATATGTGTCGCACAACTGCACGGGCGTCACTTTCCAAAGGGACAGATGGGATAGTGACATTCCTTACACTGCATGCACAGTCCCCCGTGTCCCATCTCCGCCAGTTCCTCTCTACCGATGTGGTCTCCGGCCAGAACACGTGGAAGCACCAGGTCAAAGATAGTTATCCCGTGATACATTCCGCAGGCCGGTATACAGAGGATGGGGATGGTTGCCCCCGCTGCACCCTCCATGTAGGCAACCAGAAACATCGACCCGGGAAGCACCGCTGCCCCGTAGTGCATCTCCGTAACGCCAAGCATATTGACGGCAAGGCGCGTAACGTCATCGGGGTCTACCGACAACCCCCCGGTGATTATCAGTAGGTCTGCCCCTGCTTCGATGAGTCCCCTGAGCCTCTGTACAATGAATGCTGCATCATCGGGAGCCAAATGGGAGCCTATGATCTCGCCCTCAAAGCGTGCTATCTTGGTCTGCACCACTGGCAGGAACTTGTCCTCTATCTTGCCGGTATAGACCTCGCTGCCGGTGATGACCACGCCGGCTCTGGCCTTGCGAATCTCCCTGACCTGCAGACAACCGTTTGCGTCCTTGGCGGCAGAGACTGCCCGCTGGACAACCTCCTTTTTGACCACCAGCGGAATGGCCCTGACACCGCCAACGATCTGTCC
The DNA here is from genome assembly GCF_000714715.1 of Candidatus Magnetobacterium casense. Lineage (GTDB taxonomy): Bacteria > Nitrospirota > Thermodesulfovibrionia > Thermodesulfovibrionales > Magnetobacteriaceae > Magnetobacterium > Magnetobacterium casense. The sequence goes on along the minus strand of NZ_JMFO01000017.1, from coordinate 25,594 downwards.
CTTTGTGACGACCGTGTTTGTATGCAGCGTGGCGCACATCACCTCGCCCACGAGGTTAAACTTATACAGGGCATCTTTATCTACTTTGAGCAGACCATTGTGTGCTGCCAGGAGGTTTAGTTTGCCCTCCGAAGGTTGCCCCTCGATCTCTACACCACTGCCGACCAGCGAACGAGCCAACGCAAAGGCCGCATCGTTTTCGTGCATGGAATCATCGTCTATTTCCAGCAGGTATATGTTGTTTTTGCCGAGTCTCTTGAGGTGTTCAATGTCATCAGCCGTGATGATGTGTCCCTTCTTAAACGCCCTGCCCTTAAACTCCCCCTGTCTTATCTCCGTGATATCGTGTGCCAGCATCATGCCCACGGCATCTTCCACCGGTAAGGTCTTAAAACCTTTACGGGGGTGAGGGGTTGGCAACCCCCCGCTCAGTGCCAGCCCAAGCATATTATCGTTTTCACACATGTAAGCTCCTTGCTGTCATAAGTTTCATTACAGTTATTTTATGACAGATTACACCAACTTTTGTCAAGGGATGACAAGTATTTGCAATTTGTCATATTTTCTGATGTGATTGTCTGATTTTTGAAACAACTTGATAATTCTCTCACTCTCACACCACCACAAACTAAACACGCTCAGAGAGGCGGTCCTGCCTCCGTACCAGACACCAAATATAAAGATACTGAAAGAGACGATATTGGATATAAGGGCGGTATATAAAAGGGGCATAACATTTATAATAGAGATACAGATTCAAAGGCGGCGCGGATTTGAAAAACGTGTGCTGTACTATACAAGTAAGGCATATATTGACCAGTTGGAGAAAGGCGACGATTATCCTGCATTAAAACCGGTGATATACATAGGCATCGTGGACTTTGACATATTTGAAGGTGACAGCTACATCACAAGACATCTGATATTAAACTCCGCCACTCTCAGGCAGGAGTTAGTGGACTTTGAATTCAACTTTATAGAGCTGCCCAAGTTTACCAAAACCGAGGATGAACTACAGAGTGTAGTGGACAGATGAAAGGGGTGCAATAGAGTATTCATTTCTTGAGGGAGAGCGCAAGGGATTGTTTGAGGGAGAGCGCAAGGGCAGACTCGGGAGTAATATTGTCACACATTTATAAGGATGTAGCCTGACGCCACCAAAAATTTATGCACCCTTATTGACAGTAATCTTTATTTCATGTTAATCTTAATGTTAATCAGGCAGATATGTATGCAGTAGAGGTGCCTGCCGATTTAACAAAAAAAAATACCGGAGGATTTTCCGTGAAAAAAAGTGATTTCAATTTCAGTTATCTGATAAGTTATTTATACAATGCGATAAAGTCGGAAGACATCGATGAGGCATATGACACGTTTCTGCTAATCCTGGACCTGGTGTTTCTGGGTAAGGATGTTCCGCGGTTCTTTGCGGAGTTACTGGACAAAAATACACTGACAATGCTCAACGACATAGACCTGGTTAAATACAAAGCTAAAGAAACAATATGCAAAGAAGGAGAGCATAGTGAATCCATGTTCATAATAGTAAGCGGCACGGTACGTGTATCCCAAAAGAAAGTCAAATCACGGGGAACTATCCTCCCGTTACCACCGGTGTTGCTAAACAACCTGATAAACAACCTCCTTATGGGGGGAACCAGGACACTGTCAACGCTTTCAACCGGTGATTTTTTTGGAGAATCGGCCTTGTTTTCGTCAAAGCCCATGCCCGTCACCGCCACTGCCCTCACCGATGTCGAAACCCTCGTGATAACCAATAAGACGCTTCAAAAGGCCATGAGCATCAAACCTGACCTGCGCTCACTGCTGAAGGAGTTCTATGTTTCCCGGCTCGACTCCATGTTTGAGTCACTGCAAAAAGAACAGAGCATGCTCCAGTCTTGTGTGTGTGAAAACCTGATTGGGGCTGCAATGCCCGGTGAAAGCGGCTTTTCAAGTAACGCTCTGCTTCTGGGGACAGATGCAACAATGAATGAAACCCTGCAGGGACAGACTGCGTTTTCGCTTAAACCAAAGTCCAGGATAGAAACAGGTCTGGATAAAGTGAAAACCCTGTACGCTGAAAATCGAAAACCGGAGGCGGCTCTCTTATACCTGACCCTCAGCCGACTGTTTCTGAGCGAGCTTACAGACATTACAATTGACATGTTTACCCTTAAGGTATTAAACAATCCTAAGCTCAACAACGTGAAACTGCTCTCCGATGTCCTGGGAAAAATACGGACTATGATGCCCGAAATATCCCGCCAACCAGAGCCGGTTGACGAAACCGATTACCGCACAAATTTCCTGCTCCTGTTTAACGACTTGCTCAAGAGAAAACTGGATAAGGTATCCCTGCAACAATACAATAAGGGGCAGGCTATTATAAACCACGCTGATATGTCTGACTCCATATACGTAATCAAAGCAGGTTCCGTTAAGATTGTATCACCCGAAACGTTGCCTTATAAGGTGGAGTCCAGGGACATCATACTTGGCGAGGGCGAAATCCTGGGGGAAATTGCCTTCTTTACCAGACAACCCAACACTGCCACCGTTATTGCTGCTGAAGAGACGTCCCTATACGAGCTAAACAGGCCCCTTGTTACGGAAATCGTCAAGGAGTATCCGGAGGTGCTTAAGTTCTTTGAAAAGGTCTACCAGGATAAAATTGCCGAGCTGATTAAGGAAGCCGAGGCCATTAAGGCATACTATAAAAATGACCTTACCCTGTGACGTGGCGTCAAAATCTCAGAATTAATAACGTAATGACTTAAAATGCAGGAGACAACGATGAATCAACAAATAGTGGATGCCATAAGGGGGTCAATATCGGTCAAGGAGAAGCTGCTGTCCGATGCGGACTTGCTGAAGACGATTGCAGAGGTGGCCGAGGCCATGGAAGCGGCCTTCAGGCAGGACAAGAAGGTGCTCCTGTGCGGCAACGGCGGAAGCGCCGCAGATGCACAACACATAGCGGCGGAGCTTTCGGGGCGATTCTATTTCGACAGGGAGCCGCTCTTTGCGGATGCCCTGCACGGTAACACCTCATATCTGACCGCCGTGGCAAACGATTATTCCTACGACGAAATATATGCGCGCCTGGTCAGGGCCAACGGCAGACCCGGCGATATCCTGGTGGGGATATCGACCTCCGGCAACTCGTCAAACGTCATAAAGGCCATAGAGACCGCCACACGTATCGGAATGACAACCGTAGCCATGACCGGTGCAAGCGGCGGAGGAATGAAGGACATCTGCAATTTCCTGATAAACGTTCCGTCCTCTGACACACCACGGATACAGGAGGCGCACATCCTGATTGGTCACATTGTCTGTGAGTTGGTGGAAAAGTCGATGTTTAAACGCCCATGACAAAGACGGCCATTGTCCTGGCGGGCGGCCTGGGCACCAGACTCAAGACAATCCTGGGCGGTCTGCCAAAACCCATGGCAGATGTCAACGGAAGACCGTTCCTGCAATACCTCCTGGAGTATCTGCGCAGCCAGGGGATTGGCAACTGCATATTGAGCGTCGGCTACAGGAGAGAGGCGATTATGGAATACTTTGGCCGATATTTTGGTGGCATTGACCTTACCTATTGCATCGAGGATGAGCCGCTGGGGACGGGAGGGGCTATTAAAAAGGCCCTCACATGTACGGATGCACGAGAGGTCTTTGTCTTAAACGGCGATACACTGTTCCGTGCCGACCTCCCTGAGCTGTATGACCTGTATAGCTCAAACGACTGCGCATTTGCAATGGCACTGAAGCCGATGCGGGACTTTGACAGATATGGCGTTGTGATTGTTGATGAGACCCACAGGGTTATAGGGTTTCAAGAGAAGATGCCTCGCACCTTTGGGCTTATCAACGGCGGAGTTTACGTGCTAGACACAGGGGTGTTTGACGGACTTGACCTGCCTGCCGGCTTCTCCATCGAAAAGGATTTTCTCGAGTGCTACTACAAGAGTCGGCGATTCTATGGCTTTGAATTTGACGCCTACTTCATCGACATCGGGATTGTAGAAGACTACGAGCGGGCCAAGACAGAACTCGCCTGATTTAATAAGCCACTGCTATTAGTCAGGGCAATCGCAATCTTTCTTTTTTTCTTTATTATGTTACAATATACAATAGGAGTTTGTCCTGTTAAAATATCTATGACGTAGGGAGTGTACTTATGAATGATGCGTTTTTGAGGGCATGCAGAGGGGAGAGGACCCCTTTTACACCAATATGGATCATGAGACAGGCGGGTCGCTATCTGCCGCAATATCAGAAGATACGTGCCGACGTTGATTTCCTTACCCTGTGCAAGACCCCTGAGCTGGCCGCCACGGTCACCAGGCAACCCGTAGACATACTGGGCGTGGATGCCGCAATCCTGTTTTCGGACATCCTCATCCCCGCCGAAAAAATGGGCATGGAACTGCATTTCCCCGAAACCGGCGGCCCCGTCTTTAAAAACCCCGTCAGAAACATCGCCGACGCCAAGGCCCTCAGGGTCATACAACCACAGGAAGACGTCCCATACGTCTTAGAGACAATCAAGCTGCTCGTTGCCGACCTGGGTGTGCCACTGATTGGCTTTGCCGGGGCGCCATTTACCGTCCTGACGTACATGGTCGAGGGGGGTAGCTCAAAACACTTCATACACACCAAAAAAATGATGCACACAAACCCCAACCTCTTTAACGCCATCATGGGGACGATAACCCAAAGCACGATCGCATACCTTAGCGCCCAGGTGGAGGCAGGCGTCCATGCTATCCAGCTCTTTGACACGTGGGCGGGCGTGCTCTCTGCCACGGACTACAAAAACTGGGTCTTCCCATACGTAAAAAAGACACTCAATGCCCTCAAACCACTCGGTGTACCGATCATATACTTTGTCAACAACTGTGCCGGTATCCTGCACATAGCCGCAGACTCCGGTGCCGACGTCATCGGCGTAGACTGGCGCATAGACATAGACGACGCCATCAACCGATCAAAGCAGATGCCAATCCAGGGCAACCTCGACCCCTGTGTGCTTTTTTCAACCAGACCATACATCCAGATCGCTGCCAAGTCGATAGTCCTCAAGGCATCGCAAGCCAGGGGACACATCTTCAACCTCGGACACGGCATACTGCCCGAAACACCCGTAGACAACGTCAAGGCCCTCGTTGATACCGTCCATGAGGTAAGCCTGCGCAGATGATCGGTGGCCGCAACGTCATAAGTATCTGCCCATAATACGAGTCAAGAGAAAAGAAAGGGGCGGTTTGTGGCAGGTGTGCCTCACCCCCTCCGCCCCCCTTCAGAACCCCCTGCAAGGGGGCCAGCCCCCTTGACCCTTTCCTGTGCAGGTGTAAATCTCTCACAAGAATCTTGCCACGCTTTTTTAAGAGGATACTATTTTTGCTTATTTACGTTATGTGCTGCGGCACGTTGTTTAATCAGCCTCTTGCAATCGTTGATGGCCTCAATGAGTTCCTTGCCTGTCTGGTATCTGTTGTTGGCATCTTTGGCGAGCATCTTGAGTATTATATTGGCTATACATGTGGGCACCTTTGGGTCAATCTCTTTGATGTTATGGGCGGGGTTCTTTGTTATGCTGTGCATCAGGGCTGCAATGCTGTTGCCCTCAAAGGGTTTACGGCAGACCAGGAGTTCAAAAAACACCACGCCCAACGAAAACAGGTCAGACCTGCCATCAACCTTATTGCCGGTCACCTGTTCGGGCGACATGTAGCTTGGCGTACCCATAACCATACCGGTTTCCGTCTTGGATGACTCAATAATGCGTGCAACGCCAAAGTCCGTGACCCTGATCTCCTTATTACTGAGCATCATGATATTGGCAGGCTTTATATCCCTATGCACTACCCCCTTGCTATGGGCATAGTCCAGGGCATCGGCAACGGTGGTAATGATCCTGATGACGTCTCTGGGGTGCAGCTTTGAGTCTTTCTTGCAATAATCCGAGAGGTCTGTGCCGTCAAGATACTCCATCGCGATGTAGGCGATCTCCTTGCCTTTTTCCGTGTGTGTGCCAACGTCAAATATCTTAACGATGTTGGGATGAAATAGCTTGCCGGCAGCTTCGGCCTCACGCTTAAACCGTGCTTCGACATCTTCCTTTTCGTTGTCCTCCAGGTCCATTTCGGCATAATCGAGCGTTTTAAGTGCCACGTCGCGATTGATTTCGGGGTCCCTGCCCTTGTAGACGATTCCCATGGCACCACGTCCAAGCTCTTTGATGATCCAATAGCGGCCCAGTTTGTTCACAGACAGCGATTCCTCTTTGGTGTTGATTATCACCGTGGAGTCCTTCTTTGAGGTGTTAATGATAACCGTTTCTCCGCTTATCCGGACTTTTTTTACACGGTCATTGACGTCCCTGTACGGGCCACTACCCAGTATGTATTCGTACACGGCCAGGGCCTTATCCAGCATCCTCTTTTTTTCGTAATCGATCCCCAGGTTGTACAACAGCTCCTTGACCGAGTCATCGACCGGGGAACACTTACAGAATCTATCAAAGGCCATATCCAGTTGCCCCTGACCTTGAAACGACAGTCCAAGCATCTTGTTTGTCTCCGTGTCTTCCTCATCGATGAAGGTCTGCACTTTCTTTTCAGACGTCTGCTGCGTGTAGTGTCGTATGGCCACGGCGCAGTACCCCATAAACAGCAAGAGGGTTGGATAGGAGGTCTGAAGCCAGTAGCCGTGGGCATGGAACAGGTAAAAGCCGGCGATGTTTATCACTGCCAGGGACGTGCCTCCAACAATGGCGCTGAGGCGGAACGTCAGCCGTGGCTCCAGCAGTGACAGATATACCCCCAGCAGGAGCAGGAGAAATGTATCCAGGTAGAAGGCCCACGCAGGACGACTGATGTGGTTGTTGTTGATGATATTATCTGCCACGTTGGCTACCACCTCAACGTATGGCAGGTTGTTACCCTTGGGGGTTTGTACAAATGATGCGGAGTCCTCAACGGTGGAGCCTATGAGCACCAGCTTACCCTTGAACACGCCCTCGGGCACTTTATTGTCAAGCAGGTCATGAAAATCGTAGTATGGAAAGCTGTGATATCCGCCCCGGTAATCTATGAGCATATCGCCTGTGTTGTTTGCCGGTATGTTGAGGGTTCCCAGTTGGATGTGCCCCTTTATGGTTGCGGGGTTGAGATCTCTGATGGTGAGTTTTTTGTGACTTAAGGCCAGTTGCAGGGCAAAGGATGGCAACAGTCTGTCCTTGTAGGTAACGAGCAGGTGTTCTCTGCGAAGGATGCCGTCTCTGTCGGACGTTGTGTTGTCGTGGCCCAGTGCCAGTGCGGCGCTGGAGAGCCTGGCCTCGGGGGTGTGCAGGGCACGTGCAGTGTTAAACCTACCACCAGGCAAGGACGCAACGGAGTTTTTGTGTAACGGTTCCGTTAGTTTACCTATAGTGCCAACAGTTTTCTCCTCCGACAGATGCGAGTCAAAGGAGATATGAACGGGCAGTACGACGTTACCCGCAGACTGGATAGCGTTGGCCATGTTGGCGCCATGGCTGAACTCCTTCAGGATATTGCTTAACTCCGTGGTGAGTTTGTCGGTGGAAGCGGTTGTGTGTTTCTCAAGTCTTGCCTGCAGGTCCTTGATGGCGGAGAGTTTTTCGCTTTCGCCCTCGTCCTTGTAGAATATGGTAATACCGATGACAGATGCCCCGGCTGCCTTTAGCTTGTTGATAGCCTCGACCATTATAGAGCGTTGTGGTGGCCAGTGCCCCAGCTTCTCTATGCCCTCGTCGTTGATGGCAACGATGGCAATGTTGTCTGGGGATTTTTTGTGTCTCAAGCCCTCTCTGAAGTCGTAGTTGACGTACTCCAGGTATCTGAAGGGGTACCATTGCACCAGGAAAACAATCATCGTCAGCAGCGAAATCACAGCCCCAACACCCCAGTTGGGTATCTTTATTGGATATTTATTCATCGATACAAACAGTCTCAAAATCAATTATATACAAACCCATTGCAAATTTTCAATAGCCCCTTGTCCTGAGTCGGGTGACAAATACTACCCCGTGATGATAAGATATATGTTAATCAAGTATGAAGATCATACACACCTCAGATTGGCACATTGGACACTCCCTGTATGGGCGTAAGAGGTATGAGGAGTTTGAGGCCTTTTTCAGGTGGTTTGCGGGGCTTATCGAGGATGAACGGGTTGACGTGCTGCTTGTTGCCGGGGACGTCTTTGACAACAGTGCGCCAAGTCACAGGGCACAGGAGCTGTACTATCGTTTTCTGTGGAGCGTGGCAAGGTCGGGCTGTAGCCATGTGGTCATAACGGGAGGCAATCATGACTCTGCATCGTTTCTCAATGCCCCGGGGGAGCTTCTGCGGGCGCTCAACATACACGTTGTGGGGTGCATTGGGGAATCGGAGGAGGTTGAGTCGGAAGTACTGACTCTCTCTGATGTCGGGGGCAGGGCAGGGTTGATCGTCTGTGCGGTGCCATACCTCAGGGACCGCGACGTCAGGCGGGTTGACGCCGGTGAGAGCCTTCAGGACAAGCAATTGAAGCTCGTCGAGGGCATTGTTGCGCACTACCACAGGGTCTGTCAGAGGGCGCTGCAGATACGGGACAACCTCAGGGCAGACATCCCGATTGTGGCAATGGGGCACCTGTTTACCGCCGGCGGACGATGTGTCGATGGCGATGGCGTGCGACAGACCTACGTAGGCTCACTGGCACACGTGGGATGGGAGGCCTTCCCGGACTGCATTGATTACCTGGCCCTGGGACACCTGCACGTGCCACAGACGGTGGGCAAATCCGAAACAAGGCGTTACTGCGGCAGCCCCCTGCCCATGGGCTTTGGCAGCGCAATGCAGGAAAACTACGTCCTGAGTATAGAGACGGAGCCTCGCCCCATGCAGGTTATACCGATCCCCGTGCCCAAATTCCAGTACATGGAAAGCATCTGTGGCAACTGGCGCGATATCTCAAGGCGCCTTGAGCAGCTCAAGGTCAACCACAGCAAGGCATGGCTGGAGATCGTCTGCGAGGGCGATGAGCTTATCAGCGACCTGAGACAACGTCTGGAAAGGGCCGTTGAAGAAACCGATCTGGAAATTCTGCGCATAAAGAACTATCGCATGATGGAGCGCATCATCAAAAGTATGAGCGTCGATGAGACCATGGATGACCTCGATGAGGGCGATATCTTTAATCGTTGTCTGGAGGCACACAACATACCTCCGATACAGCGTCAGGAACTATTGGCAACCTACAGGGAAGCAGTCCTGGTCACCAGGGAAGACGACAGAATGTCTCAATAGCACAACGCAAAGAAAGAATGGGGGACTTTGTCCCCATGGTAGCATTCCATTCAAACGTGGACACATTGCTTAAGCATAACAACAATGCCATATATGGTAAATTTATGTGTGCTTCATGATAAAGACGTAGATACTAAGGAAAGACTCTGAGGCCCATTCACTTTAAAAAAGAGGCTGTCAGGTGTCTATACGACAACTTCAGTTTTAGGTCAGAGGGGTATCTTTGTCTTTGTTCTTTTCGTTTATCGCATCGAAATTAAGGATGTCGAGGTACTCCCACTGTCTGTATGCGACAACATGCAGTCCGTTGCTTGTTGCAAGGTTGATAATGTCTTCCTCAATAAATGTACTTGCCAACATGGGGATTATTTGCTTACCGACACACTCATTGAAGAAGGTCGTTAGTGTCTTCGCCTTAGCAAGTATCTTGACGACATCATGGTCATCAGGTTTAGATTTTACCTCTATCATGAATGCCTTATCTTGGCAGATTAGCAAGACGTCAACCTCACATTTTTTACCCCCATTCCTTTTCATGGCTCTTACACGAAAATCATCGGGTTCACACTTAAAATATTGTCTTATTAGTGGTTTTGCTCCAGGCGCTATTAAGTTTTCAACGAGAGTCCCGAATTTGTTAGAACTATCACCAATTGCTTTATTAACCTGCCGCTCGAATGCCTTACGTTCTTCTTTCCTCTCTTCCTTATCCTTTTTAAGCCACTCCTCGAACCGAACCTCCATAGCCCTCATCTCCTGACGAAAGGCTTCTTGCGCCTCTTTCTCCTTGCGATCCTGCTCCTCATCCCTCCGATCACGCTCCATTTGACGCTCGATCATCTCTGCAAAGATGTTCTCCAAGCGGTCTACTCTTGCTTCCAATATCATTTGCATCGTTGTAATCCTCCCTTCATATCGTCTACATTTACTATACCACGTCCCGCACTCATTCTGCAACCGTGCTGCGAGGTGATCCGTATTTAGCATTGCATCTAACCCTGTTGTCTTCTCATCCTCCCTGCAAAGGGTATACAACTCCTCTATCGTCGGCAGACGCCAACCTGATGGCACACAGGTATTCGCCACATCCCACTTTGCATAGCCGTTACAGCCGTCGGCGTTTTTCATCCACTGCAGGCCGGTGTATGTGTCTGTCATTGAGCCATCGCCGTTATCCGTGCCGGTCAGGTGCTTGCGTTCGGTCACCTCAAAGGCTCATCTGCTTTTTATCCCTTGTGGTGATGGTGCTGATCTCGCCGTTCAACATATGACCGCAAAACGGCATTAATGAGGGATTGGTAGCCTTTGCCGGTCTTACGGAAGTAGTCAAGCACGTCCTTGTCAATTTGCATGTTAAGCACGGCTTTAGGGTGCGGCAATTCTACAGTGACGTTATCCCAATCCATGACCATTTCAGCCTCATCAGAATCCGAGGCAACACAGTCCTCGATCTCTGCCTGTGTCATGCTGGCGGCCTTATCCCAATCGGAAAGCGTCCCATCCCGCTGCACCAGCCTGCTCAATTCTTTATCCGTGTATTTGACGATATGCTCTTTCCTCGCCATCGCGCGACCTCCTAAAAGATATTATACGGCGGCGATCTTCCCGCCACGTCCACACAACCGTGTAAAACTTCTCGCCAACAATGGCGACAGAAGCAAAACGGGACTCAGCATTTTTGAAGGCTGGCACATGAACCGCTTTTCGACCGTCAAACACCACCCGCGCATCCCGAAAGTCGAGGCGATGTTTATCGAGATTTTTTTGCCGTTTTGCTTCATCCCACTCAAACATATCATATTGTAGACAATTTGTCTATACATGTCAAGGCGGCATGGCGGAAAGCAGTGGTCTTCATCGTTTTGCCTAATGTTCGCCCTCTCAGGCACCCATGCATCGCTATAATTTTCCCCCTCTGCCTTCTATCATACCACGTCCTGCACTCATTCTGCAACTGTGCTGCGAGGTATTTCCGACACACTCCAAGGTTATGGTAAAGTTAATGCAGCGAGCCGATTCGTGAAAAAAAATTGGGCAGGGCTAAAGCCCTGCACCCAAAAAAACAAAGAACCAAATGGCCAAATGACCGAATAATCAATGTCCGGAACGAACTGGCCATACATAGATGTAGCTGTGGGACTTGCCGTTGGCGAGGACGAGGCCGTAGCCCATGTGGACGAACCATGCGTAGGACGTATCGCTAGCGAGGGTAGTAGAGGACCAGTAGAGGATCGTGAGCACATCAAAACCATCGTCCCTAAGCTGTGTTGTACGATCAACAGCATGGCCGTTACAATAATACCAGTTGGTTGCATTGAGGTCTAACCCTGTTGTAGTCCCGTCCTCCCTGCAAAGGGTATACAACTCCTGTATCGTTGGCAACCTCCAGCCTGAAGGCACACAGGTATTCGCTACATCCCACGTCACATAGCCGTTACACCCGTCAGCTTTTTTCATCCACTGCAGGCCGGTATATGTATCCGTCATTGAGCCGTCTCCGTTATCCTTAAAGCGCTTGCCATTGCTACCTGCTACTGTTATGGAAACATTAGATGTCCTGGCTCCGGTCTTCAAATCTTTTGCCGACATGGTATATGTACCTGCACTGGTAGGCTTGTAGGGTTGTGATATCTGACCTTTATCATCTGCTGTAAGGGTCATGACGTCATACCCGACATCGCTGCCTTCACTGCCTGTTATGGAAAACTCAACGGAACCGGACTTCGTGAAATACCTGCCCGTAAAGTTAAACGTATCGCCTACATTACCAGATGCCTTATCAACCTCAAGAACGGGGCCGGATTTGGCATAATTCTTAACGATTACGGCATAATGATCTATGAGTAATTTCTCTCTTAGTGTCAGATAAGTAGGCTTGACCCTAAAATACGTCATTGCACTATCGAGACGGCTTTGTCTCTTTCCAGTTTTATCTGCCCAGGAAATGTTACCGTTATCCTCTACAGACAAAAGATAGCCATATAAAAATTTTGGCTCAGGGGACGCACGTTCAACCTTTGAGAAACTAACAGGACAAACCTTTTCATTCTGAGAATCAGGATGAGACACTTTTGAGGCTAACTCTCCTAAGATGTGAATTTTTTGAAACAGTGAAGGACGGTTGCAGGACGTTGACGATATAAGGCTGTCTATACTAGAAATCAATGATAGTAATTTAGCTAACTCTGAATCAATATCATCGGCAGTCCTGATTGACGCCTTCAACTGCGATGTTTCATCTGGTGCAAGTTCTAACGTTAAAGCAGACTGGGTAGGTATTCCTACTTTTCCAATGTCAGCATCAAGAGTAATACCGTTAAAACTACCGTATTCTGCTAACTCAAAAAATTTACTTGCCCAAGTAATCTTAGATATTGCCTCAGTTACTTGGCATGCACACGCCCATCTTGGATCAGCTACAAAGCCACATATTGTTAAAACTGCATCACCTGTCTCATATGCAAATATCCCGGTCGTTACATCTGTACGATCTAATAACCATTTATCACCACCTATATCGTCACATTTTTTTCCTGTACCTCTTGCGGTTGACTTGTTTGGTAAAGAACCTTGAGGTTTGGCTGGAGAGGCGGCCTTGAAATTCAATGCCCTGTTATTGGCAAGGATTGTTTGTTCAATCACAGCCAATGTTGCAGGGTCTATTTCATCAATGTTATCTGATGCACCATTGCGTAAGAATGTCTCCAAATCAGGTAACACACCGCTCATTTGATCAAGAAACGCTATCAGGTTAGCGTCTGTTGTGGATGACTTCACTGTTGCTATTCCTGACTGTATAGCCTCCTTACTTGCGACAAAGTTATCGGTCATTGCACTCACTGTATCCTTTAGAACCGCCCCTGATGGGTTAGGGTTATCGGGCAATGCCAATGCTGAAAAACTACCCACGTTCTTGCCGTCTACACTCACTGAATATGCCCCTTTTGGAAGCCCTGATACCTTGCCGTCAAGCACTGCAAACGGCACATAAACGACAAGCTCATTCTCAGAGACAAAACTCACGTCCTTGACCGCATAACTCCCAAATGTCACCTGCGACTTATTGGTAAATCCTGACCCCTTTATTGTTACTGCGGTAGCTGAATAACCCTGCGTTGGGCTTAGATTGCTTGCTGAAATACCCGTATTGAACAACGGTATTATGTTGCTGCCGCTGGGGATGCTCTTCCAACTGCCTTTATCAAGCTTTGTTGTAAAACCATAGTCTTTGATGGACACCCCATCCATCAGCCATACGGCAAACTCATTAGTTGATGGGTTGTACCACAGGATATCGCTCTTACCGTTACCGTCAAAATCACCTATGTCCTGAATACGCCAGGTTGTCAACGATATCTGCTGTATCTTTTCCGGGGTAACAGGTATCCCGCTGGATGGCTTTACCTTTGTACCGTCCATTAACCATGTGTAAAGCATACCCGTGTTGCTGTTCTGCCACATGATATCGCTCTTGCCGTCTCCGTCAAAGTCAGCAATACCCCTGATTAACCACTCGCTGCCTACCTGTGCCGATGGGGTTGCCGACTTCACCTTCACCCCGTTCATAAACCATATCGCTATTGCGTATGTACTACTGTGGCGCCACAAGATATCGCTATTGCCATCACCGTCAAAATCGCCTACGGCCTTGACCTCCCAACCACTAAGGGCGCTAAACGATATCTCCTGATTTGTCTTGATTGTCCCGCCGTTCATAAGCCATAGACATATGTCGCCTGTTGTTTTGTCCTGCCAAAGTATATCGCTCTTGCCGTCACCGTCAAAGTCCCCTATTGCCTTGACCTCCCACTTCGTCCCCGCAAAGGTCACGATTGATACCTTTTGGGAACCGTTCTTCAACCACACAGACACCTCGCCTGTGCTCGTATTCTGCCACAAGATATCGGTAACGCCGTCCTTGTCAAAGTCACCCGTACCAACTATCTGCCACATCAGTTCCCGGCCCGTTGCCAATACGGATACCTTGCTTACCGCCTTGCCGTTCATTGCCCACGTAACAACATCCCCGCTATCGATGTTATACCACAGCACGTCCGTCCTGTTGTCACTGTTAAAATCGTTCTCTGCCTTACTGTAACCGTTGCCCGATAGGCACAGAAACAACGCCAATACTAACAACAACGTCTTGATTATACTTCTGCTTCTACTCATCTGGTTGCCTCCTTATTCCTAAATCTCTGTCTTAATCCGCATACGCATGTATGCTAACCCCATGAACTCAAAAGTAACCTCTCTCTAAGCATGTCTTATATTACACTTGATGCATGATAATTCACCTCCTCTACTCAAAGGTGCTCCGGCATGGCATTTTGTTTACGGCAACGCACCCCTCGCAGGTACAAAGAAGACACGCTAAAATGCCAGTATTGACAAAACAGATTAGATGAAGTAGACTTAGTTGTGAGTTGTGAGTTGTGAGTTGTGAGTTGTGAGCGCAGGAAACACCCCTGAAAACTGCCCCATAACGCTCTCTCTGTTGTACTTATTCATACAGCATCATAACACTGTAGCAGAATTTTTGTCAACCTGTCTTTCAAGAGTCAGGAGATGGTACAACAAATGGTAGTACTCCATTTTAAACGTGGGTACATTGTTCGGGCACAGTAACGTGCCATATTATGAAGGTATAAAAGTGACTTGAATCCCGGCAACCACTGTTGATTGTGGTACTGCCAAACCTGCTCTGATGCGATTGTCCTGAACCATAACCTCTTTCACCAAACAAAATGCAGGAGACTTATGCTACAATACCTCATGGATACTTCATAATGCGCAGATTATGGTTTCCAACCTGAATAGTCCTTAGAAGGGAATGTTTTTTATGATAAGAGAGATAGTATTAAAGGCCGTTGCGGGCATGGGCATAGAAGCCGATTATGTGGAAGTGGAGATACCAAAGGTGCAGTCGCAGGGGGATGTATCAACGCCGGTTGCCCTGGGGCTTGCCGGTGTTTTGCGTAAAGCGCCGCGGGCCATAGCGCAGGAGATCATCTCCGCCATCAGGGGGATGCCCCAGGGGGATATTGCGGCCTTTGACTCCATAGAGGTGGCAGGACCGGGGTTTATAAACTTCAGGTTTAAGAGAGACTACCTGTACGAACAACTGAGGCTCTTGTACAAGGAGCGGCAGTTGCGCTTGAGGGTTGATGTCGGTCATGGCAGGCGGGTGTTGATAGAGTTTGTCAGCGCCAACCCAACGGGGCCGTTGCACGTTGGACATGGTCGGGGGGCAGCCTTGGGCAATGCCCTGTCAAACCTGCTGCAAAGTGCCGGGTACGTTGTCGAGCGGGAGTTCTACATAGAATAAGCAACAGATTTGCAAAAAGCGATTGACAGAAGTATAATTTTGTTGTAGACTATAAATACCGAATGAGGGTGTTGTCATCGATGGACTTATAGGAGGGATTGCAGATATGAAAGATATGGCGATATTAACATTAATAGAGCAACTTACAATGTTCTTTTCAAACGCATTTGAAGTCCTCGGATTTGATGCTAAATTTGGCCGGGTTGTAATTTCAGACAGACCAGATTTAGGTCAGTTTCAATGTAATGGTGCCCTGTCTGTGGCAAAGATTTACAAGAAGAATCCTCGTGATATAGCGCAAATGATTATAGAAACTCTTGAAAAGAAGGATATATTTTATAGTCTGTCTGTTGCGGGGGCAGGTTTCATTAATATCAATTTATCTGATGATTTTTTAACAACTCATGTAATACAAATGTCTATAGATGAGCGTCTATGCTGTCCATTTGTATCAAAACCGAAGAACGTAATTATCGATTTTGGCGGTCCTAACGTGGCAAAACCAATGCATGTTGGTCATCTTCGGGCCACGATAATTGGCGATAGCTTACAGCGACTATTTAGATTCCTGGGACATCAAGTCACAAGCGATATTCACTTAGGAGATTGGGGCCTTCAGATGGGGATGCTCATTACTGAGTTGAAAGCACGAAATCCAGAACTCCCATATTTTGATACTTCGCACACTGGTAGTTATCCTGAAGAGTTATCAATTACAATTAATACTCTTGAGGAAATGTATCCAGTTGCCTCAATGCGTTGTAAAAATAACAAGATTGATATGGAGGCGGCTCAAAAAGCAACACGTGAACTTCAACAACTAAGCCCTGGATACTATGCTCTTTGGAGGCATTTTGTTAGAATTTCAATGCAAGAATTGAAGAAAGATTTTGAAAATCTATCTGTAACATTCGATCTTTGGCGTGGAGAAAGTTATTATAATGATCGATTACCATCTTTGATTGCAGAGTTGAAGGCAAAAGGTTACATTCAGGAGAGTGAAGGTGCCCTAGTGATTCCTGTTAATAGCCATACAGATAAGAAGGAAATACCCCCACTTATTCTTGTAAAGTCTGACGGTGGATATTTGTATAGCACGACAGACTTGGCGACAATTGAAGAACGGGTTAAGGACTTTCATGCAGATATAATTCTATATGTAGTTGATAAGCGCCAATCTCTTCACTTTGAACAGGTTTTCAGGTCTGCTCGTCTCATTTCACTAGCAAGAGATGTCGCATTAGAACATATTGCTTTTGGAACAATGTGCGGAACTGATGGAAAACCTTTCAAAACAAGAGCTGGCGGTGTTATGAAGTTAAAAGAACTCATTTCTATGCTTAAAGAAAAAGCAATTATTCGCATGGAGGAAAATGACATAGCCAAAATGTACGATATTACAGAACGTGAGAGTATTTCTAAGAAAGTTGGACTTGCAGCTTTAAAGTTTGCTGATTTAAGTAATCATCGAACATCTAACTATGTGTTTGATCTTGAAAGATTCTCTAAATTTGAAGGTAAAACTGGGCCTTACCTTCTTTATACTGCAGTTAGAATAAAGTCTATCTTGTGTAAAGCTGAAGAAAAGAACATATACCCTGGCTCTATTTTACCACCCACTCTTGCTATTGAACGTGAGTTAATGCTAAGTCTTTGTATGCTTCCAGACACAATCATTAATGCATATATTGAACGAACTCCACATTATCTTTGCGATTTCATTTATGATATGTCTCAAATATTTAGCAGGTTTTATTTGCAATGTCATATACTTAGCGAGAAAGATACTGACCTTCAATCTTCATGGCTTGCATTATCAAAGCTCTGTCTCTGTGAAATCAACTTGGTGCTACATCTCTTGGGGATTGATATTCCTGAGAGAATGTGACATTATAAATGCATCAGAATATAGATATTTATAAAAAACAAAAAGCAATAGTAGTTGATGAATTCAAAAAAAATATCAATAATAGTTTTAAAAATAACGTTGTTTTTGCTTTTTTATGTGGTAGCTTTGCTATGGGAAAATCTACAAGCAAAAGTGATATAGATATACTCGTATGTTTAAAAAAACGAGACATGAAAATGGAAGAGATGTTTTTGAAGTGGTATTTTTATATACATGAAAAAACCGGCCATATTCCAGATCACATTTATAACTATGAAGTATGTAATCAAAATCAACTAAACTTATTTTTGACTTATGTTGAAAAGGCTGTACCAACAATAAAAATAAATTCATTAAGAATATATACTGGAATAGTGTTGGCAGGCATGCTTTCCAGTACAGCAATTGGCTTTATTGGTGATCATAAAAAATACTTACCTTTTAGAAAAAGGGCACATGAAATTACAAAAAGGTGGAAACAACAAACATTAAAGTTTCTATCAGTTATGGACACAAATAGTTTTTTAAGGAGAGTTATTATATATGAAAGGGACAGCATTTAATTATTTTGAAGACAGATGTTTGATTTTATCAAGATTCATTAAAGCAAATACTAAAATATTGATAGAAATATTGACTGATTATGAACCATATAACGTTGCTGTGAATGAAATTAAAGTTGCAACAGATACGCTTGATAATATTGATATGCAAAAAGAATATTTAACTGAACAGCAGTTTAACATTAGTGTTTTTTTACCTATAAATCTTCCATTGTTTTCCATTATTTTATTTGCAATTATTCCATCTTTTTTTTCAACGTCTGTATATGTTAGAGTGCCAATTTTAGCCAGAAATATAGTCGAAATTATTTTTAAACACTTGAAAATAGAAGAACTTTTTTCTGAGATAAAGCTTGTTAATATTGAACGTGCTGCTTTTATTGAAAAATATATAAAGAAATCTGAAGTCGTAGTTTTTATAGGAAAGTATCAAAATGCTATAGAAATTATGAAAAAATGTCACAAGGATACTTTGTTTTTACACAATGGATCAGGTATTAATCCAATAGTTGTTGGAAAAGATGCAAATATTCAGATAGCTGTTTCTAAAACGATAAAAGCAAGGATTTTCAATAGTGGACAGGATTGTGCTGCACCAAATGTAATATTTGTAGATAAAAATTTTGCCAAAGATTTTTATAAGCATTTAATTATATCATTAAAAAAAGTAAAAGTGGGGAGTTATAAAAATAAAAAAGTCTCTATCGGGAAGGTTATTGATCATGAAAATTTGTTTTATATATGTAAGTTTTTAACAAAACATAAAGATGACATAGTTTTTGGTGGAGAAATAAATTTCAAAACAAATATTATTCACCCTACGGTTATTGTTAAAGAAATGGATAACAATGCAACTTATGGTGAATTCTTAGCTCCAATATTTTATATAAATGTTTATAACAAAGATGCAGATATGATTGAGTTTTTTCATTCTACTTATTATTTAAAGCATTCAATGTATGTTTCTGTATTTGGAAAATTAGACTTTATTTATGCCATTAAAAAATCAATAATCTTAGATGAAAAAATAGTATTAGATATTGAGAATGGTAATTATGAATTCGGTGGTTATAGTTTGGAAGCATCTTTCGTTGCTATTAATAAGGAAATTATTGCCAAGCCAATATTGATATCTCGTGAAATATTTAATCATATGATAAAAAAACAATTACTATGAAAAACATAGAAAATAAATATCCTTGGTTAAAAATATATTCTGGTTCGATTGAAAAATATATTCAACCAGATTATTATAATAGACTTCTCAAAGAGTATAACTTTTCAAAAAAATCAGATATAGACTATTTCAATAGTTTTTTGAAGCATACTTGTTGTAAAAACATGGAAAACGTTCTTGAGCTAGGAGCTGGAGCCGGAAGGGGAACAGATGTTTTCATTGATTCGATAATGAAATTTAAACAATTAGACATAGTAGATTTAAGTGAAGATATGGTACAGCAAATTAAAAACAAATATGACAAAAATAAGAAAATTTGTATATACAGAAGTGATAATATAGAGTATATAAAGGAGACTAAAAAAAGTACGATTTGGTTTATAGTCTTTGGAGTTTTTCTCACTCAATTCATCAACATCTAATCGATAAACATAAAAAATCAGCTTACATTGAAGAGATTATAAAGAAGTTCATTCAAAACAATATGAGATCTGGGGCAAGTTTTTTCTTGATTCACTTTGATAGTTTGAGTGAAGAACAAAAAATATTAATGAGACAATATAGAAAGTTTTTTCCGTTATTTAAGAGTAAAATCAAACAATCTCCATCTAAGCTAATTTTAGATGAGGTTCTTAATTTTTTTGACGGAAAAAAATTAAAAATTTAACAGTTAATCATTTGGAAGGTGATCCTATTGTGTATGATTCAATGGAAAGTGCGTTGGAAATATTTATGAATCTTCATATGGAAACTGAATTTAATAGACATAATAATGTGCAGGAAATAATTGATGAACTAAAAGAAGATATTGAAAAATACAAAAAAGATGACGGAAAGTATTATATAAAACCTGGATGCTTTATTTATACATTCGAAAAAGTATGATGAAGATAGAGCGTGGCTACGACGAGTTGATCAACATCTGGGGGGCCGACCACCACGGCTACATCCCGCGGGTCAAGGCGGTGTTGAGGGCGGAGGGGTTGCAGGAATCGAACCTAACCGTGCTCCTGGTGCAGATGGTCTCCCTGCTGAGGGATGGCAAACCCGTGCAGATGTCAAAGCGGGCAGGGGAGTTTATCACTCTCAGTGACGTCATCGGTGAAATCGGCTCCGACACCACCAAGTTCATATTCATGACAAGGAGGCCGGACAGTCATCTGGAGTTTGACCTGGAGGCAGCCAAGAAGCAGTCCTCGGAAAACCCCGTCTTCTACGTCCAGTACGCCTATGCAAGGATCAACAGCCTCCTCAAAAAGCATCAGGCGGACATGTCGGGCCTGTTTACCGACAGGGTTGACTCTATCGACCTGTCGTGTCTTGTTGCCGAGGAAGAGTTGCAGATAATAAAGAAACTGGTACTCTATCCGATGACCTTTCAGGGAGCGGTCAGAAACCGTGAACCACACCGGATAACCTTCTATCTGCAAGAGCTTGCGGCCATGTTTCACCCCTACTACAACAAGCACAGGATTCTCACCGGGGACGTCATCCTCACCGAGGCCAGACTCCTGCTGTGTGCCTGCATCAGTATAGTCCTCAAGGAAGGTCTGAGGATACTGGGTCTGTCAGCACCGGAGTGGATGTAGTGCAAGAAAAGAAGGGAGAGGACTCTGTCCCCCGGATGAGCGGGGCAAGGATTATTTACTAATCCATACCCATACGCCTGTCCCTTACGATGGAGAAGCCTGGTTTTGACTTTGCCGCCTTTTTCACATCCGAAGACAGCGATGCCAGTTGGACAAATGACTCTATCTTGTGAACCTCTGTGCTGACTATACCGATGGAAAGTGACAACAGCTCAAAGCGTTCCATCTCCCCTTTGCGATTTTTGGCATTATAAAAGCCACTGTTGCAATCCTCATCACCGTGAAAAGAACAAAGGTTTTTCCTGAACCTGTCAATGATCAGATTACACATGGCAAGCGATGACTTTGGGCGGGTTATCAGGATGAAATCATCCCCTCCTATGTGTCCGACGAAACTAAAGTTGTCTGCCTCGGCATCCCTGGCTCCTTCCATTATCCGTGCCAATTCCCTTATGACGTTATCCCCCTTCTCGAAACCGTAGTTGTCATTATAGGGCTTGAAGTTGTCCAGGTCAAAATAGCAGATATCAAAGTGCATGTTCTGGGCGAGTCTTTTGTTCACCTCACGATAGATACACTGATTGCCAGGCAATCCAGTCAGTGGATTGGCGTTCCTTGCCGACGCCATTGATTTGTCCGTGATAGCCTTTAGCAGCTCACTGATGGCTACAACGCCGAAGAGCTTCCCGTTTTTTGTCACGTATATGTCATCATAAAGGGATTCATGCCTCCTGACACCGATCATCCTTGCGACATCCTCTATAGAGGTCTTGTCTCCTACCACGAGGAAATCTGTCTCCATAAGGTATTTGACGGTCTTGCGAGCGTTAAGGGCAACACCGTAGCCAAATCTGCCCATCATCTGCTGCTCCAGGAACCGCTGCCTGTTTAACATTCCCACAAGCCTCCCGTCACTGACAACCGGCATCCCCCTGAGTTTAGGGGTATCGTAAAAGAGCGTATATGCCTTCATTATGAGATCATCTGGAGATATATAATCGCATTTATTTATAATATCCCCAATAAACAAGATATCTTTGCCCGTGCCCTCTTCAGCGTCTTTTTTATTGAATACATTACATACAGCAGCTATATCGCGTTCAAGCCTTGGAGATGGCCTCTTAAGCAAAAACCCCTGCAGAAGCTCTATGCCCATATTAACAACCAATCTGAGTTCATGTTCGGTTTCAATCCCCTCGGCTATCACCTTTATCCCCAGCGGTGACATGCCGTTGCTATGGCGTCCACCAGGTTATACTTCACCAAGGCCTTATCCATGTTGGATATAAAGTGTCTGTCAATCTTTACAAAGTCAGGCTCAATGATTGACAGCATCTTCAGTCCCCCGTAACCGGCACCAAAATCGTCTATCGCTATCTTATAGCCCTTTCCCTTAAGGACATCTATCATTGTGTGAAATATCTTATAGTTCTTGATCGCGCTCTCCTCTGTCACTTCAAGAACGATCTTATTTCTTGGGATACCCCACACGCCGGCAAAGTGGTCCGTTATCTCACACCACCTGGGTGTATCCGTTATTGTCTCAGGGCATATATTGATAAACAGATGGGCGTCCGTATTCTTAAATCCCTGTTGTGAGGCGTTTATTATTGCGTTTTCATGACACGTGGAATCCAGGAGCGTTATAGTACCCGTTGCCATTGCCTTTTCAAATAGCTCGGCTATGTTCATCGCAGATTCAGAGCCACGCACCCTGGTGAGGGCCTCATAGCCGTAGATACTGCCATCCTCAGAGGAATATATTGGCTGAAAAAAGATAGTCAGATATTCCCTGTCTATTAAGTCGAGTATTCTCTCTTTTTCGAGTTCCATTTCATAATCCTCGGCCATACCCTTCAAAGCGGTATTTATATTGCCATTGATAGTCCACTGTACCCTATTAAGCATAGATTGCCTCCTCATTAACCATCAGGTATACAGGACATGCACATGCAATGTAGTCCTGTACGCCTGGTGTTATGCTATACTTGTGCTTACTCTATTGCCTTCAACTGTGGCTTGATTAAATTTACCGGCAGGGGGTCATATCCGTCCTTTATAACTACCTGCTGTCCCTCGGCGCTCATAATGTAACGTACAAACTCACCGATCAGCGGCTCAAGGGGTTTGTTCGGGGCCTTATTTACATACACATAGAGGAAGCGTGCAAGCGGATATGAACCGTCTACAACGTTATCGTAGTTTGGTTCTTTGTAAGGCTCTCCCTTCTTGGAGGCCAACGGCAGCGCCCGCACCCCGGAGGTCTTGTACCCGATGCCGCTGTAGCCAATGGCATAGCGTTCTTCCGTTACGCCCTGGACGACGGAGGCCGAGCCGGGTTGTTCCTTGACCTCGTCTCTGAAGTCCCCTTTGCATAGGGTGTGCTCCTTGAAAAAGGCATACGTACCGGAGGCACTGTT
The DNA here is from genome assembly GCF_000714715.1 of Candidatus Magnetobacterium casense. Classification (GTDB taxonomy): domain Bacteria; phylum Nitrospirota; class Thermodesulfovibrionia; order Thermodesulfovibrionales; family Magnetobacteriaceae; genus Magnetobacterium; species Magnetobacterium casense. The sequence goes on along the minus strand of NZ_JMFO01000017.1, from coordinate 2,306 downwards.
ACGTCCGTATATGCTGATGGGACGATTTGTCCAGTCACCGGTAAGTCCAAGCTCTCCCCACACCTTGATATCTTGGACAGCGCCACACTTTTTGGTCTTGGAGAAGATGGCATCGGCCTGTACGACGGTTAGCCCCTCAATGGGGTTGTCCTTGTTGACGTAGATGGCCAGTGAGTCCATTGCAGTCTTGATCTGGGTTGGTTTGTAGCCAAACTTTTTCTCAAACTCATCAAGCTCGGAGCTCTTCATAGCCCTGGACATGGGGCCAATCTGCGACGTTGCAGCAATCAAAGCGGGCGGGGCAGTGCTTGACCCCTTGCCCTCTATCTGGCACTTAACGTTGGGGTAGTACTTTGAAAACCCCTCACACCACAGGGTCATGAGGTTGTTCATCGTATCGGAGCCAATACTGTTGATGCTGCCGGAGACCCCGCTCACCTTCTTGTACTGCGGTAGACTGGCGTCTGCCGCTATACCGGTGTGTACAAGCGCCATGGTTAAAATCATCACCGTCAGAATCGCCAATCCCAGCGCCCCTCCCAATAACCGGCCCCTCTGTTTCTTGTCCGCAAACCCTTGTTTCATAACTATTGTGATCCTCCTTAGATTTTTCTTCAGCGACGCACCTGATGGCTCTTGTGCGCGTTCACTGTTATGTCTATATTAACACCCCAATGTTACAGGATTATGTACAGTATGTTATCTTTACGTTACAACAAAACCATACTTTCGCACTTTTTTATAACCCGGTACTTTACCTTGATAATGTCACATTTAAGTAAAAACAAAGGGTTCCTTCTTACTTCATGTGGGTTACTCAACTTAAGGTTAGCGACCAACGGGAGCGGGTAGTACAATCTACAACCTTATCATTTTATATGCTTTCTCTCGAAAACAATAGAAATTAAGGGCAGCACGACAAGGCTTACCACTTCTCACGCCCTACCGCCCAGATGCGGGGGGTTAATCTTACCCATTCACTTTACGAAAGAGCCAAACAAAGGATTGATAGAAGAATATTATCTTAATATTAAATATAGCGTGTAGTATTAAATCGAACCGGAATCGGTTATAATTAATGCTATGAAGAAGAAGATTATCGTAGTTGATGACGAAATGGACATCGTGGAGCTGCTCTCTTACAACTTAAAGAAGGAGGGGTTTGACGTAGAGTGTTCTTATGATGGCGAGGAGGCACTGAAAAAGATAGAGGGCACCAGGTTTGATCTCATCATCTTAGACCTGATGCTTCCCGGCATCCAGGGGATGGAGCTGTGCAGGATGCTCAAGGGCGCAGAACAGACGGCCTCGATCCCAATCATAATGCTGACGGCAAAGAGTGACGAGGTCGATAAGGTGCTTGGTCTTGAGATGGGTGCGGACGACTATATAACGGAAGTTCCAGAAATACATGCGGGAATTTTTTGTAGATTAGCCATACATGAGATTATATAGTATTTACAAGCATGATTGTTTGTGCGAATATACATAAAAAATATGCTTGACATTTATTTAATAATATGGTATTATGAAAATATATGTTTGTGCGTATATACAGAAAGGTGGTTAAGGGCAAGGTCTATAAGACTGCTTATCTCGCAGAAGGTAAGAGGATCGGCAAAAAGATTGTCGTTACACACTTGTTAAATATTTCTCATTTGCCAGAGGAACAAATTCAGTCTTTGAATATTGCACTGAAAGCCCACAAAGCAGGTAAACAGATAGTATCAGTTGACTCATTACAATCCCAACATTATGCCAAAATATCTCATAGCAGGCAAGTTGGTGCACTTTATGTATTTTACCAATTAGCTAAACAAATTGGCTTAGATATAATTTTAAACAATGCACTATTTTTATTCATGGTAATAGCAAGGGTAATACATCCTGCTTCTAAAAAATCTACGGCAGTTTATGCTGAAAGACTACCAATTAAAGAAGTAATGAATATAAATACATATTTTGATGAAAATAATTTATACCAAGCAATGGACAATGTTATATTAAGACAAGAAAATATAGAAAATACTCTTTTTGAAAATTTGAATTCTGAGAAAAATGATTTGTTTTTGTATGATGTAACATCATCATATCTTGAAGGTGAAAAAAATGAAATTAGTGATTATGGATATAATAGAGATGGTAAAAAAGGTAAAAAGCAAATAGTCATAGGGCTTTTAACATCATCAGATGGCACACCTGTAAGTATAGAAGTCTTTAAAGGTAACACATCAGATACAAAAACATTTAAAAGTCAAATAGAAAAAGTATGTAAGAGATTTAAAGTACAACGAGTAACAATGGTA
>NZ_JMFO01000016.1 GCF_000714715.1 Candidatus Magnetobacterium casense | reverse complement strand
CAACAGCAAGATTACGAACACTCTTACCAGGTCCACCGTAATGGAGACTCAGGGTCTCCTCGGGTAACCGGATCTACCAACCCCTCAATATCTACAAGCACGGATGGGTCTGTTTCAACAACCGGCTTGCGTCCACCTCCAGGTAAACGTATCTTCTTTTTCCCTTTTGAAGGTTTTTCCTTTGATTCAGCAATACGTCTAATTCCTTCATATATCGTTGTCCGCGAAAGACCAGTAGATCTGGAAACTGAAGTAACTCCTCCTCGTCCCAATGCCTCGGCTTCCACTGCAGCCCACATTCGTCTGCCTTGTTCGTCTAAAACATCTTTGAGTACTTCAAATTTTCTTTGTATCATAAGTTCGGTATCGCTTTGCACTTTTTGATCATAACATATTTAGACACCATTTGTACAAGTTATTTGTGGACAAATCCTAAGTGTGAAAATATACGTTCGATTTCTACAGCACGCCTTTTGAAGTACATAGGCCGTGTGTCAGAGATAAAAATGAGCTTGGTGGAAAACAGGGTGCGTATTATCTTGGGTCTATGATGTAAAAACTGAAACAATCCGTCCGGATAAATTATCAGAGAGCAAGAACGGCGCCAAAATTGGGATATCCTGGCATATCAAGAGCCGTTTTATCTCTCTGGGACATTAAAAAAACCTCCTTGCTAATGTTCTTTAACGACATCGCAAAATTGCCTTCATCGGATATTATAAACATAGCGTTAAAATTAATGCAACATGTTATTTTGGTCGTCATGGGCATTAATTTACTGTTATCCAATTTTCTAACCTGAGTTTAGGATATATTTCTTGAATGTTTTTAAATATAGCATCATTGCTTACAAGAATCGTTTTAGCAGTAACAGCGGAAGCGGCTAAGATAAAGTCTATATTATGTTTGGTTATTTCTTTTTTGCCTATCCCTATTTTTTCCTCATATATTGTTTTTAATATTCCATAAACCTCTGCTCCATCTTCTTGCAGGGGTAAAATTATAAATCTTTGCTTTACTGATCTAATCATAGACAGCATTTTAGGTCTATTCTCTGGTGTACAACGAATAGCGCCATAGTACATTTCATATATAGCCAATACAGACACATAAATTTCATCTTCGTCATTCAATCTGGCGATTCGTTTTTCTATGGCCTCATGATTCGGAGCATATTTCATTTCCAGGTAACCTAATATATTGGTGTCTAAAAGATACTTACTCATTCCCGTTTTTGTTAAAAAAAGATTCTTTGAAAGTAAAGTTATTCCGAAATTCCTGGCGCCATTGGAAAAAGTCTGTCTCCATGTCAGCTAATAGATTTTCCTCGGACATCTCCCTCGCCACAGCAGCCCATTTGCCATTGACTATGGGCTGACTCTGCTCTTTTTCCTTTTCGTCTTCAAAGATAATGGTTAGTTCTGCACCTTTAGGAATTTTGGCCTTTTCCAATAGCTTAACCACTTCCGATGTGAAGCGAACTTTAATGGTTTTAGCCATATTTAATACCTCCTTGCTGGCATTACTTGATTACGATGATATAACAAGTATTTTATAAAAGTCAATAGAACGAATTGCCTTGTGTCACAACAAAAAAAATTAGTATCTTCTTCATATTTCACGGTAACTATACTTTTACGCATACTGGATTCCTGGTCAAGCCAGGAATGACACACTTGGAAAACGGCTGTAACTGTCATTCCTGCGAACCATGTCCCTGGCTTGAACAGGGAAGGGAGCAGGAATCCATGCCTTTTAACAGGGTAGTAACAATGCCACATCATGTAAGAATAATGGGGTCAAGGGGACTGGTCCCCTTGCAGGATAGGGGTCTGAGGGGGAAGGACAGAGTCCTTCCCCCTTCTTTCTTTTCTCTTTTACCCCACGACGTCGAGGTGCCTGACCCTGAAGTTGACGCCGAGGTCTCTTGCTATGGCCTGACACGCCGCAACATCCACGCCGGGCATCTCAACCACCGTCAGCGTAATCACCGGAATGTACTGCCGTGCCTCCCTGACAAACCTCAACAGTCCCTCGTAAGCACCCTCAAGTAACGGCTTGCACAACAGCTCATACGTTTTTGCATCCTGGGCGTTGAGACTCACGCTGATGTGATCGACAAGCCCGGATAGCTGCGGCAACACGTCCTGGTCGTTGATGATGTTGCCCTGGCCGTTTGTGTTGACCCTGACCATGCCACCCCTTGCCTTGACGTATGCGGCAACGCCCCTGACCACATCAGCCCTGATCAGAGGTTCACCGTAACCGCAAAAGACAACCTCCCTGTACACCGTAGGATCGCCTATGGCCGCAACGATTTCGTCCACCTCCGGCTCCCGTGACAGACGCATGTTGTGACCCTTTACGAAGTCATTTTTGTAACGGATGCAGAAGACACACTCGTTTGTGCAACGATTTGTCAGATTTATGTAGAGACTATCGCGTATCTTGTAGGTTATCGTCCCCGATGATGCGACCTTGCCCACGCCAAAGAGCCTCTTGGCGTTGTTGGAGGTTATGCGTGCAACGTCCTGGGGCGATATGCCACGCATCTGTGCAATGACCTCCGCCGTGTACCTCAGATACGACGGCTCGTTGCGTTTGCCCCTGTAGGGCTGGGGGGCAAGGTAGGGGGCGTCGGTCTCAATGAGCAGCAGGTCATCCGGTACCATCCTGGCGATGTCCCTGAGTGCTTCCGCCTTTTTGAACGTCACCACACCCGAAAACGATATGTACAACCCCTGCGCAACCAAGACCTCTGCCATCTGCATATCCCCGGAGAAGCAGTGCAGCACCGCATTGTTTACACCGTTGCTTTTGATAAGTCCAAGCGTGTCCTGGTTTGCCTCCCTGCTGTGGATCACCAGGGGGAGGGAAACCTCCTGCGCCAACTCCATGTGCCGCACAAAGACATCCCTCTGCACGTGTCGCGGCGAGTGGTCGTAGTGGTAGTCCAGCCCCGTTTCGCCCACGGCAACGACCCTCGCATCGGCACACAGGCCCTTGAGTTGCTCATAGGTTGCCGGCCCCGCAAACGTTGAGGCGTTGTGTGGATGAATCCCCACCGTGGCGTAGATAAAGGGATAGGCATTTGCCAGTCTTATGGCAGCCGTTGAGCTGTCAACGTCGGCGCCAATTGTCATCATCGCCTCAATGCCGCAGTCCCTCGCCCTTTGGATAACGGCCTCCCGGTCGTCGTCAAACTGTCGCATCTCAAGATGGCAGTGGGAGTCTATCATGTGTTTAGTTCAACCCTCCTTATTTCTATGTAGAGTCTCGTTATACTTGCCGCCACAAAGGACATGTACGTCCCCGTCACGAGCGTTGACATCACCACGCCGGCCTTGCCCAGCTCCCCAACGGCCATTGTAACTATGGTTACCGTTATGGTCAGCATACTCAGGTGTGCAAACAACATCAGAGAATTGAATATATTGCCCCTGACCATCTGAAAACTCCGCTTTATTGCATCCCTGCCGGAGATGTCCTCGTTGAGTATTATGGTAAACGTGAACATGAAAAAGTAGCCAACCAAGATCGACGGGATTAGAAACAGAAATATACCGAAAAACATAAGTAGTCCGGCAACAACGATCACAACCAGGAGGGCGTCCATCCTCATCAGCGTAAAGAGCAAGGCCCTGTCCACCGATATCTTCCTGCTAAAGATGGCCTCCCTGACCATGACAATGGTGACCCCGTGGGCAAGCGCCTGGAGAAAGTAACTGACCACACTGAGCATCAGAAGAGGGCCAAAGATGTCCTTGAGCAGCAAAAACATTGCATCAGGGGTCTTTGCCCCCGACAGGTCCACGGAACCTCCCAGCGTGAGACTTGATATTATCAGCGACATCAACGATACTACAACCGTGGGGGCAATCACGGTAATGTTGTTTTTTATCAGCTTCAAGCTCTCGATAAAAATAAATCTTATGAGCATAATTGTTATTTACTAAACTACAATATATAATATAATTTTACAAGGTGTTTTTATGACAGAGATAAATAATAAATACAACCATGCAGATAGAATGCGGCAAAGGGGGAAGAGAGATGCTTGAGCTTCACTTTGGTAACATGATGGAAGAGGTGATAGGAGAGAAGGGACTTTCCTTGACACAGATAGAGAGACTGCGTGAGAACGTCCTTGGCGCCCACAAACAAATACAAGAGAGGAAGTGGAAGGAGCTGGCCTTTTTGGATTTGGCCAATCAGAAAACAGACGAAATAAAGACAATGGCTGCACAAATAAAGGAATCTTCGGATTATTTTCTCCTGTTGGGAATCGGGGGTTCTGCCATGGGACCAAAGGCAATACTTGAGGCGCTGAAGCCGTTTCACAACTATGTCAGCCGCCCGTGTATATTTATCTATGACAATATTGACCCTCGCACCCTGCACGCCGTGCTGTCTATAATCGATCCAGCCAGAACAACGGTAAACGTGGTGACAAAGTCTGGCAACACGGCTGAGACCATTGCCTCGTTCATGGTCATGTGGCACCACCTGCAGAAGGTGCTCGGTGATGACGTTGCCGACCGGTTTATCATCACGACAAATCCCAACACGGGCATCATGCGGGATGTGATCATCTCAAATAGGCTGCCGTTTTTGTACATACCTTCGGATATCGTCGGGCGCTATTCGGTATTGAGTGCGGCAGGTCTGCTGATGTCTGAGGTGGCCGGCATTGACTCGGACGAGTTACTCAGGGGTGCCAGGGACATCGTCAACAGGTGCAACAACAAGGAGCTGTGGGAGAATCCCGCCTATCTGTTTGCGACACTGCTCTTTTTGATGAGCACCGAAGAAAAGCGCAACATAAACGTGATGATGCCCTATGCCGATGGCCTGAAGCATCTGTCGGAGTGGTTTTGCCAACTGTGGGCGGAGAGTCTGGGCAAGCTCGGTTTCGGTATAACGCCTTATCCATCGGTGGGCACGACCGATCAGCACTCGCAGTTGCAGCTCTGGATGGAGGGCCCGGAGGACAAGGTCGTCATCTTCATCAACATCGACGACTACGGACAGGATGAAAGTATCCCCGACGTCTTTACAAAGATAGATGGCTTTTCCAACCTCTCCGGTCGTTCCCTCACCGAGTTAATCAGGGCTGCTGCCGACTCCACAAAGTGTGTCCTCTCCGGCTCGGCCAAGCCAAACATGACCATAAATATATCACATCTGGATGCCTATCACATCGGGCAGTTGTTTATGTTCTTTGAGATATCTACGACGGTGTTGGGCTTTCTCTTTGGGGTCAATCCGTTTAATCAGCCGTGGGTTGAGACGGGCAAAAACAGTATATTTGGCATGTTTTCAAAGGCATGTCAGCAAAAAGAGCAGACGGACTCTGAGGCTATTGACAAGGGTAGCGTATGCTGGAAACTGTGAGAATAGTCACGGAAATAAAAATATTTTTAATGATTTGACAAATTTCAAACAAATGAATTACACTACTTCATGTTGGAGTATTTGATTATAAATAATGGAGCTTTAAGGATGCCGGTAGCAGATGAGTGTATTTGAGGAGTTAAAGAAACAGATACTGTTTGAAGGTCTCAGCGATGAGGAGTTGGCAACGTTAGTCGATCTGGTAGAGCCTATAAACTATGAAAAGGGTGCACCTATAATAAGGGAACTGGAACCCACCAGAGGCATATTTCTCATAAAGAGCGGCGAGGTGGAGATAACCAAGAAGCTTCCCATCGATCTAAAGACGAAGATGCTCATAACGGTCAGAAACATGCAGAACTGCTGCGAAATACGCAAGACGCCCTATGGGTGGCGACAGGTGTTTTCTTCGCTGATAGAGGGTCAGTATTTTGGGGAGTTGTCCGTAGTTGAGGGCAAGAAGCATCATGGCGCCGACGCCGATGCCGTAGACGACTGCGAGTTGTACCTCATAAGGGCCAATCACTTTTACGATATAGAGGCCAAAAACCCGTTGATGATGCTAAAGATATTCCGTACGATGGCAAGGGTTGCCTCAAAGACGGTGCGTTACCTTGACAGGCAGTTGTTGAAGCTGCTGATAGGATTTTAGTCCGGTAAGTTTCAGTGTCTTTGGCATGTTTTTTTTATAAAATACAAAATAAAGAGGTGGTGGACAGACTATGGCCCTTGTTGATGAATTAGTCAAGCAGAGTCTTTTTGAAGGGCTTGATGCAGAGGAGGTAGGTAAGCTGGCCTCTTACATCGAGGATAGAAAGTATACGAAGGGTGGGTTTGTGTTTAAGGAAGGCGACCCAACCAGTGGCATATACATGGTGAGTTCGGGTAAGGTAGAGATAAAACGCAAGTTGCAGCTTGATACAAAGACGAAAATGCTGATAATGTTGCGCAACATCCAGAGCGATGAGGTCAGGCATACGTCTCACGGCTGGGAGAACCGCTTTGCCACAATAGAGGAGGGGCAATTCTTTGGGGAGTTATCCGTAATAGAGAACCGTAAGAAGCACTCTGCCGAGGCGGTTGCGGTACAGGACAGTCATCTGTTTCTTTTGAAGGCCGATGTCTTTAGCGAACTTGAGGTCCTATCCCCGACGATAATGGTCAAGGTCATGCGTGCAATTGCAAAGAATATGTCTGCAAACGCGCGCCTCCTGGACAAAAGAATATTAAAGGTCCTCATGGGCGGTTAAGAAGAAAGAAGGGGGCGGCTCCGCTTCTTGGCGCTCCAGGGGGTGAGGCACCCCTTCCATAAAAGTCGCACCTGGCCCCCTTCAGAACCCCCTGCAAGGGGAGGGGCGAGGCGCAATCTTGTCGCAGCGGGTCGCACCCGCCCCGGGCACGAAGAAATCCCCTTGACCCCATAATACTCAATCCTCAGCATGTACTTATACTCGATTTGACCTTGCACTTGACAGCAATGATATTATCAACTATACTATAACTATAACAGCGTGAATTAAGGAGGCATGGCTATGGTTAGCGAATTTTCGGCAATACAGGAGTATGAGTGTCTAAAGAGCGACCGTGAGGAGTTTTTTCAGATGCTCGATGAAATCCGGCAACAGGTTAAAGGTGTAGACCCTCAAGAGCTTGACAGAGCCATTGAGGAGGCTGTCATGGAGGCTAAAAAGGCGGAACTAACTACAGTTAGCGCCTAATGATGCTAAAAGTTGTCCTTGATACCAATCAGTTTGTCAGCGCCGTCTTAAAGCCCCACTCAAATTCAGCTATAATCATTGACTTGGTTTATAATGAAAAACTGGAACTTTTGCTCTCTTACAGTATTTTAGATGAAATACGCAGGGTGATATTTTATCCTAAATTAACACGATTGCACCACCGAAACTCACAGTGGCTTGAGACATTCTTGCTGAAGATAGAAAGTATCGGCAAATTGCTCCCGGACAATCTGAAGGTTGATTTTATCAAGAGCGATCCCACTGACAATAAGTTCCTGGCCTGTGCCGTGGAAGGCCATGCAGACTTTATCGTTTCTGGCGATCAACACCTTAAAGAAGTGAGGATATTCCAAGGTATCCCAATTGTTAGCCCTGATGTATTTTTACAGAGGGTTGAACAAGAAAAGCTCTTTAGCTAACTGCTTTGGCAAATTTGTTCCTCGGTGTGGTTGACCATGATGAAGAACCGCAACTTGGTGGCATTTTCGCTGACAGATGGAAACAGGATCGGTATGACGAGCAGCTCACGGTCAAATAGCGCGTTTGACAGCTTTAGCGTCCTTATGGAATTGCCAATTATTACCGGTACGGTCAAATGCGATTGCCCTGACTTATGCATTCTTCTGCTTTTTAAATATGTGCCACTTATGTTAAAATCACCACTGTGATGTACAAATTAGCCGACAGACCTGTAATCTCGACCTATGATTTTATTGCATGGGGGATTGCAACGGTGTCGCTTTTGTTGATCGTGAGATTAAACTTGCTGTCAGCGTTGTTGAGCGGCCTTCTGGTGTTTGAGCTTATCCACACACTTTCAAGTAAGATCAGGGTCAGGGGGATCAGCGGTCATGGCTCAAAGATAATAATCGTTACGTTGCTTGCCTCTATAATCGTACTCGTGGTGTGTCTGATGACGGTAGGAACGGTCAGTTTTTTTCGTGGCAGCATAGGTAACTTACCGGTGTTACTCCAGAAGATGGCCGACATTGTCGAGGATTCCCTGAACTCGTTGCCGGTGTGGATTGTGCATCTTTTGCCGTCCGATACGGCGGAACTTAAGGGGGCGATTGCCACATGGTTGCGTGACCATGCAAGCGATCTGCAATTGGCCGGTCAGGAGGCCCTGCGAACCACTGCCCATATCCTCATTGGAATGGTCATGGGTGCGCTGATAGCCCTGGATGAGGCCATCGAAACGCGTCATTATGGCCCTTTGGGGCAGGCTATGCTTGGCAGTATCGTGCGATTAGGTCAATCCTTTCACCGTATAGTGTTTGCCCAGGTGCGTATATCGGCCATTAATACGGTCTTTGCGACACTGTATCTGACCGTGGTATTGCCGCTGTTTGGCGTTCATCTGAACCTGATCAAGACGTTGATAGCGGTTACTTTTTTTGCCGGGCTGTTGCCTGTGGCGGGCAATCTGATCTCCAATACGGTGATCATCCTTGTGAGTTTAAATCATTCGTTTAATGTAGCCATCTCTTCGTTGGTCTTTCTGGTGGTAATACATAAGCTGGAGTACTTTTTAAATGCCAAGATCATAGGCACTCAGATAAAGTCCAAGGCGTGGGAGATGTTACTGGCAATGATCATAATGGAGTCAGCCTTTGGCATCTCAGGGGTAATAGCCGCACCAATTTACTATGCCTACTTCAAGGACGAACTGATCAGCAAGAGACTCCTCTGAAGCAAAGTTGCACGCCGGTGTGCGGCAGAGATGTCCTTGTTGCGGGGTTTTTCGTTACAATGGCAAAAATTGGACAATGCAAACAAGGTCAGGAGCGATTAGAGCAACCCCGCGTGTTTTAATGCTTCTTTTAGTTCCGGGTCTTTTTCGGCTTTTGCTTTAATTGCGAGTGTCAGTTTCTCGGTATGAGCCTCAAGTTCCTTAGTGGTTTTAGCCAAAGGCGCAAGGATTGTCCGTCTGTCCCATAGGGCGAAACCGACAATAAACAGCATACCGCTAACTGTTACGCTGATCATTACGTATATCAATCCTCTGAGATCGTCGATCCTCTGGTTGACGCTATCGAACCTCTGGTTGACGCTATCGAACCTCTCGTTGACGCTGTCGAACCTCTGGTTGACGGCCTTGAGAGCGTCGTCGATCCTCTGGTTTGTGGCATCTATCCTTTGGTTTGTGGCCTTTAAACCCTCCTCAAGCCTGACTTCCAGGCGAATCATCCGATCCCTGTCCGCCTGCGTGAATAACGAATCGGCAGAGTCAACGGTGTTTGCCGTACAAAGCACCAAACTAAAAAATACCACAAAAGCCTTCATGGTTAATTATACCATAAAAACAATAAAATGAGATATATCGTAAGGGCTACCTATAAATATCTCTCCTGTGTCCTACGGAAATAATCCAAACCGTAGATTCTTTTATCGTATAGATGACCCTGTAATCACCCACCTTTAACCTGTACTTTCCCTTGAGTTTTCCGTCCAACGCCTTTCCCTCACCGTATGGATTTTCACCAAGCTTGTTTAGAGCGTCAAGCATCTTAACGGCATGTTTAATATCAATTTCTATCAGTTTTTTATATGCTACTTACCTCCCATCTAACTCGATAGGCCATATTCTTTTAAAACATCTTCATGAGCAATACTATCGGCCTCGGAAAGAGAGGCAATCCGCATGTCGCTTAGGTCCTCATCGTACTTATCGAATAAATACTCTGTAAGGGCTTTTTGTATAATCCAGTTTTCACTAACCTGCCATTCTTTAGCGTAGGTGCTCAGGAGGTCAAACACTTCCTTATCAATATCGATCTCTGTTGAAATAACCATTTTATTCACCTCTTATCGCTTTGTACTTTTAGCTCTAAAATGAAGCTATGACTATATAAATCAGTTGATGGCATAAAAAGACAAGTGTCAACAGCACAGCACCCGAAATGCTATAGGCTTATTTGTATGTCTCCATGCAAGAGCCTGCTATTTCGCTGCAGGCAGAATGTACCGAACCGTCTTGCTTTATCAGGTTCATTGACACGCGCCTGAGGTGCATCTTGAAGTTCCCGCTGAGGGGGGTTATCTTGTACATGGAATATTCAGATTCCAGGACGGAGATTAGCTGCTCTGAGGGGTCAGTGCCCCTGATGGCTACTTGCAGGGCAGAGGCAAGCTGAGTCGCAGCCATGTTTAACAGGTCGTCTCTGGAGACGTTGAGGCGTATGGAGGCTTGTTGTCCGCTTATGTTGATGCCGGAGATAGTCAACCCCAACCTCGGGTGATTTTTGCCGATGTGTCGCACAATGGCCTCAAAACCAAACAGGTCATCAAAGAGCAACGGCGACTCTATCGTTACATCAATTGCGGCATAGCTGCCATACATCCGTTCAAACTGGCCAGGGACAAATGATATCTTGTGCCTGTCCCTCTCCGCTGAATTGTACAGCTCACTGCTGCGGTAGATGTAGTCTGCACAGGCATCCTTGAGATTCCATCCTGCCGTGGAGATGTTGTACAACAGGGCGCCGGTAAAATCTGCCCCCGTAAGGTCTGCCGATATCAGGTTGGTGTTTATCAGGGCACAGTCCCTGAGGATGCAAGACCTCAGCGATGCGTTGTACAAGGTGGCGTTTGAGAGGTTTGCCCCGGAGAGGTTTGCCCCGGAGAGGTATGCCCCGGTCAGGATCGCAGAGACCAGCTCCGCTTCGGTGACAATAGCCGCAGAGAGGTCGGCCTCGATTAAGGATGCGATCTTGAGGTCAGTCCTGTTGAGGTTTGTCCCGTAGAGGTCAGCCCTGTTGGCGTTGGCCCGCGACATGAGTGCATCACTGAGGTCTGCCCCTCGTATGTCTGCCTTGTATAAGTCGGCGCCACGGAGGTCTGCCTTGTGCAGATTAACGTCTCTCAGATATGCCTTCTGGAGGTTTCGTCCGATCAGCTTTGCCCCGCTGAGGTCCCATCGCTGTAGCGACATAGGGCCATTTACAACACCCATCTCCGACAAGGCCATCCATGTCTCCTCCTTTGTCATAGTCGTTTTGTTATAACATATCTACATGGCGATAGTCAAAAAATATAAAGAAGTCCCCTTGACCCCCTTTCAGGTGCCGCATTTGTCCACAATCCTGTCCTGCGCCTCCCACCCCGGACATGGTTTGCCCGCACCCGACAGACAAAACTTATCAATGGGCGTGATGTCGTCCGTCAGCGAGCTGAATCCGTAGGTGGTGCCAAATATCTCATTGGCTGTGACGTCCATGACGGTAAAGCTGTACTTGGCGGCACAGGCAGAGAGTCCGTATGCCGGATTGGGTTTGTGCAGGGGCGCTCCGCCACCGCCTGCGACTATGTGGGTCACGCCGTTGGACCATCTGTGACCATCGGCGGTTTCGATCTTCCTTCTTACGTAGTAGTGCTCGTGTCCGGCAAAATATATGTCAACGTGGTTGTCGTTTAATACGCTCATCAGCTCAAGCATGTGTGTGGTCGCAGGGGGATGCTCATTGTGAACGCCGGAGGAATAAACGGGCTTGTGAGCGAAGACAAACCTGTGCTTTTTATTGCTGCCGGAGACCCTTTCCCTGAACCACTTCAACTGCTCCGACGATATGTCATCATAGTACTTAACGTCCTTTGTCACATAATAGGTATCCAGTATCGCAAAGAATGAATTGCCAAACTCAAAGGCAAATACCAGGTTCTCATACCCGGGCAACTTAGGCTCTTCCGGGAAACAGATTGGTCCGACCGTGTTTGAGGTGCAAAAACTGCACTGATACTCGCTCTGCATCTGCGGCGATGTGTTCGTTCTCCACCAGGCCGGAAAGGAGGCGTAGAGTTCATGATTTCCTACCGCCACTGCATACGGTATGCGGGCATCGTTGAGCTGCTTCATGGCCCTTTTGCCTGAGCCGTAGGCATCGGCGCCACCCCTTCTGGCCAGATCGCCCGTGTGGATTACAAAGAGAGGGGCCGGGTTAAGTGAAACAATATACGTGTTGATCCTCGATATCACATCCGCATTGACGGTGTGCATCAGATTACCCCTGGTGTCGCCGTATACGACAAAACGAAACGTATCCGTCATCCCGCCGGCCCTGGAGGCAAGGTACTCCTCAAAGCCGGTGTTATCCCCGTTTTTGCTCCCCGCACAGTTCGGGGAAGCAGCAGAGCATGTCACAAGCAACAATGACACTGCCGCCACCAACCACTTATAGCTCATTTCGATTGCGTACCATACAAAGAAAGAAAGTAAAGAAAGGGGCGGCTCCGCCCCCCTTCAGAACCCCCTGCAAGGGGACCAGTCCCCTTGACCCCATATAAAAACCATTGTCCACTTGCTTATTATTAATCATAACTCTATGCTCAAGTTTTTTGCAAGCAGTTTTGTCTGCGGTCTGCGGAGGACAGTTGACGTTGTAGCTGCATCTCAGTTATTATAAAGACACAGCAAACTATCAAGGAGGACATGTGCTATGAAGGTAAGCGATATGACAGTTGAGGAGTTTACAGGGTTGATGGAATCCATTATAGAACGCAAGCTCAGTGAGTATTTTAATGACCCCGATGAAGGTCTTGAATTAAAGGATGATCTCAGAGAGTACCTTGAATCTCATCAGGACGACACCGACACAATCTCCTTTGATCAGATAAAGAGCGATTTGTATGATCGTAAAATTATCTAAAAAGGCAGAGTGTGAACTTAACAAACTTGCCCCCATCGTTATGCGGCAAATAGTAACTCACGTGGACTTAATACGCAATAATCCTTTCAACATGAAAGTCAAACCTTTACATGGCAAATGGAGAGGGCATTTCAGATATCGCGTGGGTAAGTGGCGGGTTATCTTTGCCCTGGTAGGTAATGAGATTGTCATCAAGTCCATTGGTCATAGACAGGATATCTATAAATAAGCTGAGTCTATACTGTAAACAAGATATAATGGGGTCAAGGGGACTTCTTCGTGCCCGGGGCGGGTGCGACCCGCTGCGACAAAATTGCGCCTCGCCCCTCCCCTTGCGGGGGGTCTGAAGGGGGCCAGGTGCGACTTTTATGGCAGGGGTGCCTCACCCCCTGGAGCGCCAAGAAGCAGAGCCGCCCCCTTCTTTTCTTTCCTCTTTTCTTATGACTCCAGGGTCATGGCCATCTTTAGTGCCCCTTTTGCGGTGGTGTTGAGGGGGTCTTTGGCTATCCGAACCTCGGAGATATCTATGGGCATGTTGCTCCTCCTGAGGCCTTCGTCAAACCTATCCTTAAACCCCTTGGGCATGGCAGTGCCGCCGCTGAGGACTATGGGGATGGGGGCCGATATCTTGGGGATGTTCTCCGAGGATGAGATCACTTGCCTGAGGTTTTCAACCAGCGTACTGATGAGGTCCATGTAGTAGACGTGCAGGGCGGTTTCCATCCTGTTCTTGGGAAGCACCGACAGATCAAGGGATTCCTCTTTGGTCACCTTTATCTTGGTTGCCGGTTCGCCTATTTCACGGCTGACCATTGCATCCACGTAGTCGCCGCCCTTCTGTATGCTGAAGGTAATGACCGGCACGGACAGGTATGACAGGCAGACGTTGCACATCCCCCCTCCCAGGCTTATCCCGATACCCGTAAAATTATCATCGGCAAGCTCCTCCATGACAATGGCCAGGGCCTCATTTATGGATATCGGCGTGTACCCAAGACTGCCAAGATACATCTTTATGATCGACTCATAGCCGGCCACAAACGCCGGGTTATCCACGGGTACACCGGGGATGCTGAAGCATATGTATTCACCGAAGTTCTTTGGCTTTTTGACAATCGTGCTTATTATCGACTGGATGATCGTTATGCCGTCGTCTTCCTTTGAACTGAGGAGGCCCTTTTCCATCGGCCTGCGGGTGTTTTCGTTGAACATGTTGGCAAAGCTCTCCGCCGAGTATCCAATGACGTAGTAGAGCTTGTTCTTTTCGACAAACAGGACATTGTTCTGCGTCAGTATTTTCTTGGTAAACTTGGATTGTACGACGGGGAAGAAGGCGTTGAGTTGTTTTGCTATGTGCAGGTCACCTCCCTTGCTCTGCGCCATGACGATGTTGCTGGTGCCAAGGTCAAGCCCCACCGGCCCCCTGGGACTCTCCGCTTCGGTTGACGCCGGTTTTGAGGGTTCGGGTGTTGGTACCCTTGAGGGTTCGGGTGCCCTCTGTTGAGGTGGCGTCATTAGCGGCTCCTCCGCTGCCCGCACCTGTTGTTGCTGCAAAGGTGGTTGTACCGGGGGCATCTCCTGCCGCAGAGGCGCCTCCTCGGGCTGCTTGCGCTGCTCCATATCCTTTATGCGATCTCTTAGCATCTTAAGCTCATCCTGAAACTTATCTAACTCGTCCGCCATAGTAGCCTCCTAAAAATTCTTACATGTCATAACTTAATGTTATGCAAAAAGCATTACTAAAGCATTACTAAAGCATTACTAAAGCATTACTAAAGCATTACTATATGCGTATTATAACTTAACGATCAGTTTTTTTGCAAGAAAAATTTTTTTACCGGAAAATTTTCTCTTGACATTGGGTGTGCGACATGTTATGCTTACCTGAATAGATTGTGATACATTGTAAGGATAACAAGGCAGGTAAATATTTGATGTGCCGAAACGTAGCGATAGATAATTTTTTGGAGGTATTTAGGACAATGACCCCTAAGGATATTATGTCATCCGGAGTGGACGTGTTGAATGAGACATGGCTTTATTCTGTGGCCTCGGTTGAGTACAGTGGCTTGGTGTCGTACAGTTATTTAAGGCGCGGGGTGGACCTGACAGGGTCTTCGTGGGATTATGTTGCTGATCGGTCGGTCAAGTACGTTGCCAACCCGGTTGTGCAGTCGTTTAAGTATGTAGCCGATCCCGTTGTTCGGTCGTGGAATTACGTAGCCACTCCGGTTGCCGACTCGGTGAAGTATGTTGTTGCACCCGTGAGTTATGTCGGACAGTGGTTTAAAAAGCTCGGCCCTCTGTTTACGTGTAAAAATGCAGAGCGGGATGAGAAATTAACGGCTATTGAGGCTCGGTTGCAAAAAATAGAGGAACGCCTCGCCAATATAGAAAAACACGGTGTTGTGGTTGCAAGCGACATTACGGTTATCAAGAAAGAAGTTGACGAATATAAGAAGGCGCTCCTGCGCGGAGTTCTGCAGGAAAATATCATGTTGAGGGAAGAGACATAATTCTGTTATGCTACGAGAGACATAATCTGGCCATGCCAGGATAAAGTTATGTCAATCTCAGAGATAACGGAGAATAAGGACGATGACAAAAACAAAGATACTTAACATTGGAATAGACCTTGGGACGTCAAGGAGTGTTATAGCGTGCGATAACGGGGTGCGGACGTTTGTGCCAAGCTACGTGGGATTTCCAAAGGACGCCGTATCACGGAAGATGTTTGGCCGGGACGTTATCTTTGGAGATGAGGCCATCAAACACCGGATGGCGCTGAATCTCTTCAGACCCTTTGACAAGGGTATGATCAAGTACGCCGATACAAATCCGGAATCCAAGGAGTACAAGAACGCCCTCTATGTGGCAAAGGCGCTGCTGCAACACCTCGTTGATCTGGCCAAGGAAGGGGATCAGGAAAGAGGGGTTGACTACATAGTGCGAGGCGTCATAGGGGCGCCGGCCTTGGCAAGTAGGAAAAACAGGAAGGCCCTCCTCGATGTGGCACGAGGTATACTCGATGGTGTGATGATATCGTCGGAGCCATTTACGGTGGCATACGGGTTGAATCTGCTTTCCAATGCGCTGATAATCGATATTGGCGCCGGCACCGTTGACCTGTGCAGGATGCACGGCACTATTCCCACGGACGAGGACCAGATAACGACCTTCAAGGCCGGTGATTACGTGGACCAGGCATTTTACGACCTCATTACAAAAAAGTACAAGGATGTCAACCTGACTATCAACATGGTCAAGAAGTTCAAGGAAGAAAACGCATTTATCTCCTCTCAGGGCGAGAGGGTGTTCATAGAGGTGCCCGTCAAAGGCAAGCCCGAAAAGCGTGACATCACCGACGAGTTGCGCCAGGCCTGCAGGATGATAGTGCCCGATATAGTAGAAGGTATACGAAAACTGATAGCCGAATATGACCCCGAGTTCCAGAACAACCTCAAGCAAAACGTCGTCCTTGCCGGTGGCGGAAGCCAGATCATAGGCCTGCGCAAGGAGATCGAGGACTACATGATAGAGACGCTCGGCTACGGAAAGGTGATAAAGATAGAGGAACCCCTCTTTGCCGGTGCCAACGGGGCAATGATGCTGTGCAAGGACATGCCCGATGAGTATTGGGACGAAGTAAGCAAGCGATAATCAATGGAAAAAACACTGTCAGATATACAAACCCGGTGGACGACAGAAGACCCGTGGGCAGAGGAAGGCCGTTTGGCTGCGCTGTGTGGCGACTTCGATCTGACCGAAATTATAGACGGCCAGGAAGTTGTGGCGTATAGCCCGTCCTTTGAGCATCAGAACGTACTGATGAAAATTGCCACAAAGATTATTATCCACCTGCAATACCATAAAACCGGTGAGTTGTTCTTATCGCCTCTGGATGTGATATTAGAGGAAGGTCGGCAGAGGTTGCAGCCCGATCTGATATTTATAAAGAACGAAAGAATGTCTATAGCCCAGGACTGGATACGCGGCGTGCCCGACATGGTGTGTGAGATCGTGTCGTCGGGGAGCTATAGGTATGATGCAATCAAAAAACGCAGGATATACGAGGACTACGGTGTTGCGGAGTTCTGGCTCGTCCAGCCTCAGTACAAGGCCATCGAGGTGTTTACCATAGCCAACGGCAGGTACGTTCAGCTTTGTGCGGCGGCAGAGGAGGGTGTAATCACGTCAGAGGTGATTGACGGCCTGGAGTTTGATGTCAGAGATATCTTTGCCAAAGAGAGATTGATAGATAAAGGAGTAGACGGGTTTGCTTAAAAAATTACTGTTAGCAGGGATAGTTCTCTTTCTGGCGGCGGTGTTTCTGGATCAAAACTATGTACAGGTGCCGGTGAAGTTTTTCGTGGGTAATCCGTTTCACTTCAACCTGAGTTTGATTATTATTATCAGCGTGTTTGTGGGAGTTTTGCTGACAGCCCTGTCAATATTAGGGTTTAACATCACCAGGGATAAACTCCTGAAAAGAAAACTGAGTTTGAAAAAACATTAAATGTATATATGTAGGAGGATCACATGGAGAAGAATCTAAGGTATATGATGTCGCATATGGGCGATTACATGGCTGATTTGATAGATAAGGTAAGCGATGCCGCAAAGGCCTCTGCCAAGGGAATTGTCCTTACCTATGATATACGTGATCTGCGTGGCAGAAAGAAAGACGTCTTGCACAAGCTAGGCAAACGCCTGACGGAGTGCAGGAACATCGACGGCGGTGCGTTTGTGGCCAGAGACGATGAACTTACCAGACTGCTCGACGAATTTGACGACATCCAGAACAAGGCGGAGACGTTTCTCAAAGAAAGAACCGAACGGCTCTATCCCCAGGAGGCAACTTCGTGCGTGCATTCGGCAGCCGAGTTGAAGGATGCCGTTGACATAACCCCCGTGGCTGAGGAAGCCGTAAGCAAGCCGGTTGAGGCAGTGGCCGAAGAGATCGTCAGCAGTGAGCCGGTTGAGACAGTGGTCGAAGAAGCTGTTAGCGAACCGGTTGAAACGGCGGCTGAAGAGGTCGCCAGTGAGTATGTTGAGCCGGCGCCTGAGGAGACTGTCAAGAATGAGGATGTCAATAATATCTCAATTATTTCACCACTGCCGGTGGTAGCCAGTGAAGGTAGTGAAGCATCCGTTGAGGACGTTGGCAGCGAAGATCAGCCACAAGACGAAAAAACGCAAAACGAAGGGGTATAGGCAACCATGTCAAAAATAATGATAGGCGTGTTTTTGGGCGTATTTGTAAGTGCATTGACCTATGAGATACTCTACAGGAGCAATCCCGAACTGATAGACAGGATCAAGAACAAGACGATGGAAAAACTGGACTGTCTGCTGGCCGTAAATGAGGTATGAACACGGCAATGACCTCGAGACAAGGATGAAAGGTGCATAACGATGAAGGGCTTTCTTAGAGCAATAAAGTACATAGCCGTCGGCATATTACTGACAGTCGTGTTTCTTTTCTATCTCAATCCGCCCGAGCCTGTGCGCGAAATGTTCAGGATAAAGGACAAGGATAAAAGAGCAAAACACATAGATGCCCCCAAGGTGAGCCTCAGCGATGCCATCCTGGTTGCCGGCAAGCGGATTTTCAACTGGAGACAGGCCAACAAGCATCAGTTGGTAAACGGCGCCATAGCGCCAGACCAGCTCCAGCCGGATGCAAACAATCCCGCTCCTCCGGCAGTCGATCCGCTCAACAACGCACAACCCTTTGACAACAATGGCGTTGTGGACCCGTTGGCACAGCAACCCAACGGTGATGCCCCGATAGATGTGCCAAACGACGTACCGCTACAGGCACAGTTCCCCGGTACTCAAAAGGGGGCAACATCTCAAGCGGCGGCCAATCAGAATCAGACCCTCAACAACCTGGGCACCAAGACCAAAGACATCGCCAACACCATTATAAACGAAACAACGGAAAAGATACTGCAAGAGGGCCACTGGATAGGCCTGGAGGTAGTCCCGCTGACGCCTCAACTGGCTGCGGCAAACAACATCCCCGCTGACGTCGTGGGCGTGCTCGTGGATGAGGTCACACTAATGGCCGCCGCTGCCGGGGTTATGGCAGGAGACGTGATACTTGCGGTCAACGGCCTGAAGGTCAAGGACCTAAACACCTTTGAGAAATCAACCAGACAGGTCGCAACGACAAACCAAGCCACCGTAGCCGTATACAGAGGTGGCACCAACAAAGACGTAAAGGTTGTGGCCAACAACGCCCTGGGTGTGGCACAGATGGAGGGGGCGCCGATGATCCTCTCAACCGCCGTCAGACCCCACGGCTACTACGGCCCCTGTGACAGGTGTCACGTGATATCAAAGACACCCAGTAACAAAACCGGACAACTGGCAAAAGATGCCGGCGATGTGTTAATCACCACCCCTCCCCCAATACAGTGGGGGGCACAGTCACCACACGGAGACAGAGGAAAATGCACCAACTGCCACACAATAAAATAGACCCCGATCACATAGTCTACAAGGAGTGCTACAAGTGCGAGAGCAAGGCAACCCTCGTGGCTGTCGTTGCCAATCTCCTGCTGGCCGTGTTCAAGGCCGTCATCGGAATAATCAGCGGCAGTAAGTCCATACTCGTTGACTCCCTGTATTCCTTCAAGGACTTCATGACCTCGCTGGTGGTCTACGTGGTGGTGATAGTATCAGGAAAACCAGCCGATGACAACCACCCCTACGGACACGAAAAAATAGAGTTCGTGGCCATACTGCTCATCAGCATATTGATAATAATCGGCACACTGTTCTTGTTTGTCCACTCGGTGAAGTCGGTGTGGCTTGCCTTCCAGGGCAATATCGAACAGCCGCGGTTTATAGCGTTCTGGGCGGCGTTGATATCGGTGGTGGCAAACTACAAGATAGCGTCGTATCTCTCCTGTGTCGGACACAAACGAGGCTCGCTGGCAATGCTGGCCAACGCAAAACACAATCATTCCGATGCCGTATCCTCCGCCATGGTGGCAGGGGCTATCCTGGGCACCCACTATGGATTGTATTTCCTTGACCCCCTTGTGGCAGTTATCGAAACCATCGACCTCATCCGCTTAAGCGTAATCATGCTCAAGGATGCACTGGACGGCGTCATGGACTCAAACGTAAATCAGGGAACCATCGACCACATGGAGGAATTGACAAGACTAGTCCCCGGAGTGCAACAGGTAACACAGGTCATAGCCAGAAAGGTTGGCAGGGGCATGTGGGTCAGCATAGTCATAAAAGTCAAACCAGACCTGAACTATGAGGACGGATACCGGGTTGGCCTGCAGGTCGAGGAAACCATAAAGAAAAAAGTCGGCAATGTTGCCGGTATTAACCTATCTATAGAACCACATGTCGTATGAGTATGTTGGTAATAAGAATGTCTGAACCACGATTTAACGGATTCAGAGATTGTCAGGATTATGTAAGAAAAAGTCTTGTATCTTTTTCCTGTAAATCCTTTAATCTGTTTAATCTTGGTTCAGACAGTTTCTTCCACTTAAACGATAAATAGATGAAAGAGAAAGATTTTGATTGGTTTGAGAAGCTGTTGATAGTCACTGGCACTAACCTGGCAGAGATCAAGGGTGAGGTGCAGGACATCATGAGGGAGTATGAAGGCGAATACGAAGGCGTACCTAAAAAGATAGTGGCATACAAGGTGGCAAGTAAATTGATAAGAGACAGCGCCCTGAAGGCCGGAACAGTCGGTGGAGTATCGGGTGCATTTGCAACGATCCCCGGGCTGGGGACAATTAGCTCCATTGTCCTGGCCACAACGGCAGACATAGCCATACTATTGAGGTTACAGGTGGAACTCTGCTACTGCATAGCCGTGGCTTACGAGGTCAACCTCAACGAGGATGAACTCCGGGCAATCACGCTTGCGATCCTGGGATTTTCAGGCTCAACACAGTGCGTAAAAGGCATAACGGCCGGGGTCACCAGAAAGCTCATTGATGAGTTGGCCGAAAATTACCTCAAGGTCGGCATTGCAAAGGCAACCGAAGGCGTGGCCGAGGCGTTGCTCCCGCGCCTGATGCGCAACGTGTTTAAGTTCATGCCCCTTGTGGGCGTGCCCCTGGGGGCGTCTATTAATATAGCGTCAACCATAAAGTTGGGCAACCAGGCACGGAAGTACTTCAGCACGTGGCACGACCCCGTAGAGTTGGATGTATGCGTCGGAGAATAGGCAAGAAAAAACTGTTTTTGGTTGTTGTACCACTGGCGATTTTCTTTCTGACAGTGGCAGAGAGGGACTTGGTCTACAACAGACTCATAGACAAACAACACTTTGTGCATATAGCCAAAAGTGGGGTAGAGGCTGAAACCCAACGCCGTCATGACGTTGTGTACGGTAACATGGCGGTGGCAAAGAGATACGTGGAGATAGAAAAACAGGTGTTTGAGAAATTGAGCACGTTAAATGGGATGATAAAAGACAACGCCCCCGTAAATGACAGGGGCAAGGTCCAGGATGAGATCATAGTGCTGATGAGAGACCTCAATCTCATAGCCGAAGCCTATCCCGGCATAAAGGCAAAAGGCCCCTACATGTTCCTGATGGAAACGATGCAGGAGGCAGGAATACGGTTAAGCAATGCACGGCATAACTACAACAGCATCCTGTATGAGTACAACGTGTTTTGCCGGATGTTCCCGTTTAACATCTTTGCCCGTCTGTCGGGCTTCAGGGAAGAGGAATTCTACGAGGCCGTGCACGGGGCAAACAAGGTCCCGACCTTTTTACAGTTGACAAAGTGAAAGAGACTGAGTTGATAAGGAGGACATAAGACGATAGTTTATGAAGTATCCTGAATGTGAAGTATGCGGTAAATGGTCGCCGCGATTGAGTTTTGTCGGTAATTCCGCCATATCGGTGTTCAAGTTTGTCGTGGGCATACTGACCGGCAGTAAGGGGCTTGTGGCAGACGCCATCCACTCGGTGGCCGATGCGATATCGTCCCTGTTTGTCCTCATAGCCCTGAAGATATCGTCCAAGCCCAAAGACAAGGGACACCCCTTCGGACACGGCAAGATAGAGTATATCAGCACGATATCGGCCAGCATATTTATATTTATATGTGCAACGATGATATTTATAGATGCCCTGCACAGCTTTAAAAGCGGTGTTCGTGAGGTGCCGGAAAATGCCGCCATCTTGGCCACTGTCATAGCGTTGATATTCAGCTACCTTATGTACTCATCCAACTCGTGTGCCGGAGGGCAGCTCAACAGCCCCGCACTCATGGCCGATGCCGCAGAGAGCAAGGCAGACAGTCTGACTTCGGTGGCAGTGCTCCTGGGTCTGATCGGAACAAAGATCGGTTACACGCAGGCCGATACGGTGGCAGCGGCGGTGGTCGCCCTGTTCGTCTTCCACATCAGCGTGGAGATGTTCCTCAAGGGCGTAAACGGTCTTATAGACGTCTCCATGGACAAGGAGGTCATAACGACCATCGTTGATATGTGTATGAAGGTAGATGGCGTTGAGGGCGTAAAGAGCGTAAAATCCAGGTGCATGGGGCAAAAGTGTGCCGTTGACGTGAGCATCGACGTCTCAAACAAAGAGACGGTGTTGAGCGTACATAATATAGCAGAGCAGATAAGACAGGCAATTACGCTAAATATAGATGAGATAGACGAGGTCTTTGTAAAGGCACAACCAATTGGAAAATGGAGGTTTTGGGGCACATGATTGGTGTTGAACTAACGGGTTATATTGCTTTAATTGTACTGATAGTCGCAAACGTGTACTATCCCGCAAGGATGATCGCAAGGACGTTCTTCAACGATGTCAGTGAGGTAAAGGCGTTTTTTAACAAGTATCTGGGCTTGCACATGTATCTGAACTTCTTTGGCCTGCTGATCGTGGCAATACATGGGCACAGCGCCGAAGAGAGAAACATTGTCCTGCAGATAGCAATGATGCTGACGATATTTATGGCAGTTGCCGGCTTTACGATGTACCAGAAGGCAAAAAAAGGGCAGGGCAGAGATGATGATCTCTATCACGCCAAACAGATATTGTTCTTTGCATGGTTCATAACCGTACTGGTGGGACATGCAATACTGTAAGCTAAAGAGAATTAAGTTAGTATCTATGTATATGAAAGACGGAGGTTTTAATTAACGGATGATGGAAAAGTTTGACACAAGTGACCTGCAGGTCTTGTTGAAAGTGGCAAAGGTCAATTCAGGAAAATTCCTGGATACGATGATCGGCTACTACAACAAGATATTTCAGATATCCAGCGCAGAGACAACAACTATTTATATGGATATTGGCGACAAGAAACGCACAAAGGGAGATTTTGACGGCGCCATCAGGGCATACAAAAAAGTGCTCAAGGCCGACCCCAATAATGTCGATACCCTCCTGAAGCTCGGCAAGACATACATGGATATCGGATTGCCCAATGACGCCATAGAAACTCTGCGGAAATTTGTAGTCCTCGATACGACCTCGGCAGAGGCATACTATATACTGGGATCGGCCAACTTCATGATCGACGAAAAGCAGGCGGCCATAGATGCCCTGGAGCGCGCCATTGCGCTAAACAGCGGTTATGCGGATGCCTACTATAAAATCGGCTTGGTCTATGACAGTATGGCCGAACACGACAAGGCCATAGAGGCTTACGAAAAGACAATATCGATTAAACCCGGCTTTATCAGGGCGTATCAGAGCATTGGACTGGCCTACGAGGGCAAGGGGCTAAGGGATGAGGCCGTGAAGTACTTCAAGAAGGCCCTGGAAAAAGAAGAAAAAAAGGCAAGGTATTAAATGTTTAAGATAAATAAAAAAAACGTAAGGAGTGTAATATGCTGAGTATTGTTTTTGGGTTGATAGCAATATGCCTGGGACTGTGGGGTTTGTCCAACTACTGGTGGTATATAGTAGACGTGTTTGTCGGTATCTTGCCGCTGTTTTTGATCTTTGGCGGATTTATAGCGGTACTGGCCGGAATAAGAAATACCGGACTTACTGCTAAAATGAAGGACAACAACGTAAACAAGACAGAGGCCCATGAAGCTGATGAAGCTGATGAAACTAACACTTAGGGTTGTGGCATAAGCTATAATGATAGGAGAAGGCTATGGAAAATTACAACACAGAAGATAGCATGGAGCGTCAGGCCGAAAGCTGCCCCAAGAGTTACAAGCCTTGGATATGGACGATAGTGATTATGGCCGTGCTGACCCTCGGATGGGCTGTATATGAGAGCTATCAGAAGGGCAGTATAGTCAGAAAGCTCCTGGAGACCGACGACTATAAGGGCATGGCCAAGGGCAAACTGTCAGGCTTCTACAACACCGCCGGGACAACCCAGGTAAAGGCCAAGATATCCCAGAAGACGTATCACGAAGTTATAGATGCCGTGCGCCCGTCCCTGGTTGGCATAGACGTTGCCGTTGGCCCGATGCAGAACGCACAGGCCCCGGACCCAAATAATAACAACGTAACCTTCATTGCCGCCGGCGAACCAGCAGTCAACTACACGAGGGTAGGCTCCGGTGTCATCATAGAACCAAGCGGCTACGTCCTGAGCAGTTACCACGTCGTCTCAGGTGCGGTTGCGATGAAGGCCACCGTTTACGATGCCGAAGGGGCAGCACGGGAGTATCAGCTAAAACTGGTAAACGCCGATAAGGAAAACGACCTGGCGCTGTTGCTTATACAGGGTAAGGGACCATTTCCATATGCGTTCCTGGGAGACGCCAACAAGACAAGAACCGGAGACTTCGTCCTCGCAATGGGAAGCCCCTACGGTTTTGACCAGACCATTACAAACGGCATAATCAGCAGCCGAAACAGAACCATAACCATCGGCGGTCGTATATATGAGGGAATGCTCCAGACCGACGCCCCAATTAACAAGGGCAACAGCGGTGGCCCGCTGGTCAACCTTGATGGCGAAGTAATAGGAATCAACACGGCCATCTATTCCCCAATGGGCACGTTTAGCGGGATTGCGTTTGCCGTACCGATAGACAGGGCATCCGAACTGGTTGCCGGCGTGGTGGACTTCAAGGGTGGTGCAGTGCCCGTTGCCGCCGGACAATTGGTGGCCTGGCAGCGCAGTGGCCGACAGGTAGGAAACAGCTTCAAGCTCCCCAACGGTCAGATCATAACCCCGCCCCATCCCTACAAGGGCAAGTGCATCACGTGTCACCCGCAGTTGTGCGTAAACAATGGCGCCGGCATGGGACCAGGCATTGGTATTGGACCTGGTATGGGTCAGGGTGGCAATATGCCTGCTGCAATGGGGCAACAGGGTCCGATCCAGCAGGTGGCAGCACAGGCCAACATCAACGATGAGCCATTCCTGGGTATAGTTGTCCAGTCGGTTGATACGGTCGTGGCCGACCACAACGGCATGATCCATCCCGCAGGCGTCCTGGTAGACAGGGTCTATCCCCGTACAACCTCCGAAGCAGCCGGACTCCAAAGAGGAGATATCATACTCAGAGTAGATGGCAGACGTGTAAATACGCCGGTTGACTTTAAACAGGAACTGGCCAAAAAGAAGATAGGCGCAAAGTTCGAATTCGAAGTGCTGCGCAACAAGGCAACGATAAAGATCAAGATAAAGACCGATCAACAACCACCGTTTCTGCCGGAGACCAAGCTCAAGCCAATAAAGGAGTTTGTCTGGTTGGGTTCGGAGTTCCAGCCGCTTAAACAGCCGCTTGCGTTCTACGTCAAAAACGGCGTGTTCGCAGCCGACATAGAAGGAGTCCTGGCCAGGGCCGGTCTGATGCGTGGCGATATCATCGTGGGCATCAACAAGATGGACGTCAACGACATGCCGTCCTTTATCGAAATAACCGGCAAGTTAAAACCAGGCAAGGGCATCCTGCTTGACGTACTCAGAGCGGGCGAGTTCCTCTACATAACGGTGCCTCAATGAATGAAAAGGTGCAAATGAACAGGATCATCAAAAAGCTCTACGCCAAAGAGCTTGGGCTTATTGAGGCCGCTCCTGTTGTGCGCATAAGGAGGATAAACCCCCTTACCCTGATCAGACAGCAGTTGTGGAGCAGGCACTCCGCTGCCGTCCGGGTCGCAATGTTTGCCCTTTTTATGGCAATGATATCGGCAGCCATATACTACTACAACGCATTTACGATTAATGTCTATAAGGTAAAGATGGAGGCCGCACAGATCGACGTGCAGTTGCAACGCCGAAACGACCTCATCCCAAACCTCATAGCGGTCGTCAAGGAGTACATGGGATACGAAAAGAACGTGTTCCTGCACACCGCTGACGTAA
Organism: Candidatus Magnetobacterium casense; assembly: GCF_000714715.1. Lineage (GTDB taxonomy): Bacteria > Nitrospirota > Thermodesulfovibrionia > Thermodesulfovibrionales > Magnetobacteriaceae > Magnetobacterium > Magnetobacterium casense. The sequence continues at coordinate 41,504 of NZ_JMFO01000016.1, read as the reverse complement.
GGTCTGCGGTAAAGTCCATAGAGGACACGCTCAAAAAGCCCGGCACCGTTGCCGGGGTCGCCGCCGCAGGTGCAAAAGAACTTGAAATGGCCTCCGCACTGTCAAAGTTCCAGGCAGTGGCCGAGGCCTACCCGGCCCTCAAGGCATCCGATGCCTACCAGGCGCTGATGAAGGAACTCTCCGATACCGAAACACGAATCGCCGAGATGCGCATAAACTACAACAAAGCAGTGACGTTTTACAATTCAAGGCTAAATATGTTCCCGGCGAACCTGTTTAACCTTTTGTTTAGTTTCAGACCCATCGAGGCATTTGAATCAGAACAGGGCGCAAAGTCTTCGCCCAGGATGAAGTAAAAAGAGGTGTAAACTATGGTTGAAAGCGACATCGAACAGAAGATAAAGACCATGAACGAGGGCGAAAAAAATACCCTCCTCAAAGACCTGCTAGTGGCAGCCCTGAAGGTTAAGGATATCTCCGACTCAAGGAAGGCCGTGATGGGCGAACTCAAAAAAACCTCCGAACGGGTAATTAGCGACGTCGTTAAGGTGATGGAAGACCAGATAGTCCGCGCCGAAAGCGAAAAGGAAGAACTCAAGGTACAAATCAAAAAACTCCAGGACAACACCGCCCAGTATGAGCAAAAGATAGCAAAGGTTACGCGCGAAAGCGACGAAAAACTACGGGCCTTCAACGAAGTCCTGGAAAAAACGGAAATGGTCGCAGCACAAGCACTGAAAGAAAAAAGCGAAGTCCAGGAAAAACTAAAGAGACTCCAAGATAGTTGGGAGAGCTTTGTCAGTGGGACGTAAAGTGTATTTGGTAGTCAGATATATGATTGAAATATTGTATCTAAGCATACACGGCAAACAAGGTATAATGGGGTCAAGGGGACTGGTCCCCTTGCAGGGGGGTCTGAGGGGGGCCAGGAGCGTCCTGGAGCGACAAAGAAGCGGCTCCGCCCCCTCCTTGTGCCTCTTTTTAACCATAAGAGGGGGATAATTTTTCTATGGTTGCAATACGGATATCAAATGGTAACGGGTCAGAGACCCAGGAGTTTGACGAACTAAACGGTAAGTCCAAATATCTCTCCACCGAACTGGAGGAGTTGATTGCCGAGTTCAATCGCCTCAACGCGACAATCGAAAAAGACGGCTATAACCTACAAAAAACAAAGTCGGAACTGGCACAGAACGACCTCGAGATAAAGGCAGCCTCCGATGTAATCCTGAATTACAGGAACAAAAAAGCCAAACTCGGAGACCCCGACGAAATACTCAAGGAACTGGATTTCCTCGATAAACGCCTGTCCACCCTACAGGAGGACGAAAGAAAACTCAAGGCGGATATCTCCAAAACGGAAACCCTCTCCTATAACGACAACCTGGACATCGAAGAGTTAAAGACAAGGTTGCAAGCCCTGGTGTCCTCAATTGAAACAAATACGTCTCAGAAGGAGTCCCTGACGGTACAGGTGCGTCAACTGCAAGAAATAGCAGCAGTCTTTGTCCAGGCAGAGGCCCTCGAAAAAGAACTGGATACCCTCAACAACGACTATGACAACTACGTCAATGACCTCGACAAGGTCAAAACGTCACTGTCAAGGGAAACGGATATCGTCGAATCACTCAGAGGCAGCGTAAAACAGTATGAAACCCAGTGCAAAGAACTCGAAATAAAAACCAGGGGCGTGGACGAACTGGTCAAAGAACGCGCGTTTATGAAGTCCGAAATCGAGTTCATATCTCCCCAGGTGACTAGCTATGACATACACATACGGGATCTCACCAGGGACCTCGAGGCCAGACAGGCAGAACTCAATACCCTGGCCGGTGGCAACGCACAGAGCAAGGAAGAGTTAAGGCTGATAGACGATGAAATCGCCCAAAAAGACGGTGAACTTCAAGCAGTTGCCGAGCAGCGCCAAAGAAGCGACGAACTGGCCGCTACACTTGAAAAAACCCTCAACAACCTCAAAGAGGCATACATGGATAAAATGATCCTGGATACCGAAATGCAGTCTATCGACGGCAAAGCAAGCCTCATAGCCCAGGCGGTGCGCTTATGATGACCAGAGACTACAGCCCCAAAGAGACTACCTACAACAGAGAGGAGATGCTCGATCTCATAAGTAATGTGGTACAAACGCTGGTCATTAAAAAGAGGATCATCGCCCTGAAATCGGAGATCGCCAAAAAGCTCAGAGACGTTCAATACATGCAGGACAAGGTCGCCACAGTCAGGAAAAAAAGCATCGACCTTAAAACTTCCATCTCTGACTTGGGTAAAAAGTTGGCCCAGTCCCGCGAGTCTCTGAAGAACTACAGAGAGGAAAAGGCAAAGGTACTCATCTGGCTGGAAAAACTCAAGGAGTTTGAAAATACCCCTGGCCTCATCGACGACAAAAAGAGACAGGTGCAAACGTTGACCGACAGCGTTCACAAGCTCTCGGAGAGATTTAAGACGCTCGATAAGTCATACAAGGAGGTCAGCAAACTCAAACAAGACCTGCTCCGCAATACGGAGGAAAAAACAAAAACCGCAGACAAACTCTCAGACGAAGTGCTCACCCTCCAGCGGCAAAAAGACCAACACGCCGATAAACCCTACCTGACCGCAAGCAAGGACGAACTCTCCGCAATGCAAAAGGAGGCCGCAGCAAAAATAAAAGACCTCCAGCAAGAGATCAAAAAGGTCAAGGACATGCTCACCAAGGGCAAAGCCGAGCTTACACAGGCACAGGCCAGTCTGACCAAAGAAACCCGGGAAAAGGAAAAACTCTCCGCCACCGAAAAGGAACTCGAAGAAAAAATCGCCTACTACACCTCCATAGAGGACAAGGATGTACTGAGCGCCGATATCGATGAACTCAAAAAACAACGTATCGCCATCATTGCAGAACTCGAAGAAAAACAACGCAGGATACATGAACTTGAAAATAGCATCGAATCAACAAACGAAGCCATCGAAGCTGAAAAACACTTCACCGAAAACTTCGAAAAACGTAAACTGCTCTTGGAGGAAAAAAGAAAGCAGGTCGAAGGTATCCCGCAAAAACTGGCAGAGTACAGCCGGCAAGCGGATATCAATGAACGCTTGATACATCAGAGTAAGCAACTCAATGGTTATATAGATGCCGTAAATAAACTCATAGATGCCGAAGTCAAAGGCATTGAGAAGTACTTTAAGGTATTTGAAGAGGCGGTTGCAAAGTAAATGCTGATGAAATCAATCCAACAAACAACCCAAAAGGTGATCCGACAGGCAGTCTGGGAGATGAAGACACAAAACCCCCTGTTGCTGCTGCTGATACTGGGAGGCATATGCTGTATCGCTTGGTTGATGTTTGACGTCACCTCAACAACAACCATGTCGGCAAATCCACCCGTCATAACCGTAGACCCGGATGTTGCAGCAGATATGGTAATGCTGGAGACAACCCCCATGATCGGCGTCGGCCAGACCCTTCATGAGCCAATAGACGGTTTTTTTGAGATCGTGTTACTGCTTGTCGTAGGGGTCTCAATCGGCTTTATCGGTACGCTGATAGGGGCAGGGGGAGGATTTCTGGTAGTGCCGGTGTTGATTATATTTTATAAGTTCCTACCGCACTATGCAGTTGGAACCTCTATGATTATCGTCTTTCTCAACGCCCTCTCAGGTACGTTTGCATACGTGTCACAGAGACGCATAGACTACGAAATCGGCATCAAATATTCCGTGGTGGCCATCCCCGGCGTGATCATCGGCGCCGTGCTCGCCCTCAATATAAGCATCAATACCTTTTACGCTATATTTGCCATGTTGCTGACCGTGATGGCATATGTGCTGATCTTCGTAAACGACTTCTGTCTGGTCAGGGAAAAAGTTGATGACCTGCCACTGCGCCGGACACTGCGTGACTCCTTCGGTACAACTTATGTCTACAGTCCCGATATGGCCATAGGGTTTTCGGGCAGCTTTATCGTAGGCATCATATCGGGTCTGCTGGGTCTGGGTGGAGGCATTATACACGTCCCATTTATGAACTTCATCGGTATGCCCCTGCACGTGGCCACGGCTACGTCGCACTTTATAATAGTCATAACCAGCTTCTTCGGCCTCGTAACCTTCCTTGGACTTGGGGCCGTCAATGTAGATTATGCCGTAGTCCTGGGAATTGGCTCGATCCTGGGCGCCTATTACGGGGCAAGGGCCTCTATCAAAACACACTCGGAGATGTTGAAAAAGATCATCGCAGTACTGTTGGTGCTCTTGTCGATTAAACTATTTCTGAATATCACATAAGGATTATATAAAAAAAGTTAGGAGGATACAATGCAGCAAGAGACGCAGAGAAAAGGATTTATGGGTGGCGTGGCAAGGGCACTAAATGCCACAGGCAGCTTTATGGTAAGTGCATACGACGTCAGCGCTGACTTCACAGTGGCTATGTACAATCAGTTAAAAAAGACTCCAGACCTCTTGAAAAAGACTCCGGACCTCTGGAAGAAAACAGTAGACCTTATGAGTTTTACCCCCGCACTGGCATCCAAAACAAAAGACCTGTTTGTCGGTGGTGTGTCAAAGATTAAACTCAAAAAAGACGAAGCCGGTGAACTCGAAGACAAGATCGAAGAGTACGAAGACAAGATCAAGGGCCTGTTCTATGAGATAGGACAGGAGGGAGCGTCGGCAGAAAAACTCGACTCCGATAAAGCAAAAAAACTCATAAGTGACGTCAAGGAGTACGAAAAAGAGATACAGAGACTCAAGGTCCGTATAGCCGAGCTGGAAGACATCAAAAAGGCCGAAAAACTAAAACAAAAAGAGAAAAAAGGCCGAAGAGAAAAAAACCGCCGAAACAAAGGCAACAAGGAAAAAAGCCAAACCCGTAGATACCGGCACAGTCAACGCCAACATCAAGTCCAAGACCGACAAAGCCGTTAAACTGGGCGAGTTCGACACCGATTCCGATCGTGCAATATTCAGCAAGATAGCAGCCGACCTGCTCGACTCCGATATGGAGATAAAGATACTCTCCGCCGCAGAACTCGGAAAGATCGGTAACAAGGCAGCCGTCCCCATACTGCTTGAGGCCGTCAACTATAATAACCCGTTTTTGACCACCGAGGTCGTCAACTCCCTGACCAATATAGGAGATACACAGGCAATAGAGCTGTTTGTCGATCTCCTCAACGATCCCGCTTACAGGGTCAGACTCAGCAGCCTCAGGGGTCTGTACAAAATAGGCGAAGGCGACAGGATAAAGCAGATACTCACCGAAGCCCTGAAAGACGAGCATCCCGAAGTAAGACGCATGGCCGCCACATACATCGGCTGGAAGGATATCACGGAGGCCGTACCGTCCCTCGTGCAGTCGCTTAACGACAAGGAGGACAAGGTCAGAAAGGCCGCCGCCATTACCTTGGCAAGTCTCAAGGACAAGACGGCTGTGCTACCGCTGATGAGACTCCTGGGTGATGACAACGTAGAAATCAGAGAAAAGGCGCTGGAGTCATTGAGTATCCTCACGGGTGAGTCTATATCGTTTGACGTGCAGTTGTCGGGCAGCGCCCTTGCCGGTGCAATCGAGGAGCTGAAAGATTGGTGGCAAAAGGAGAAACTCGGCAAAGTGGAGTCCTTTGAGCTTCCCTCTGAGGGCGAAAGCGTATCGGTCGAAGCTGTAACAGAGGTACAAGAGGTCCCTGATGAGACATCACCGGAGGCATCCCCGGTACAAGAACCGGTAGCCGAAACCCACGAGTCGATCACCGAGGCAGCCCTTGCCGCCATGTCAGCAGAGGAGCCTGCTGCAGAAGAATCAGCCGCACTGGAAGCAACCACCGAAGGCCAGGACAGCAGACTATCCGAGGCACAACTGCGCGATATGTCAAAGTCCGAAATCATAGCCCTATGCACTGAGCGTGGCATCGAGTGCGATGAGACCTTTACAAAGACCGAGCTAATAGAGTTATACCTCAAATAAGGAGGTAGTGATAAATGCCACAGGAGCAGATAAACGAGCAGATAACGGATTCCAATCCGGTTACACCCATCAACGATCAGGGTATAAATGCAGACTCCATCGTGGAGGATGTATTAAAAAAAACCGAAACGGAACTGGAACTGGTAAAAAAACAGGTCAAGTCCCTGGAGGACAAAAACGAACTGCTTACAAAGGATGCAAAGGTGCTTGAACTCCAACTCCTTGACAAGAGAATGGAACTCAAGAAGCTGCTCAGACAGGCCAACGAGATCAGAGGAAAGCAGCTCAAACCCATGATAGATGAAAACAGCCTAGTCTTTGACACCGACTTCCTGCAGGCGGAGGTCACAAGGCTGGGTGAGGTCTATGACAGCGTCTCGGAACAGTTGAACGAGGATATATTTGTCCTTGGCAACATCATCATGGATATCGAGTTCATGAAGGGTGAAATGAATATCTACAAGGAAAAGATCAACTCTGTCCAGGGGGATATACCCAGAAGGACGATAAGCCTTGCGGGCCTGGAGGACAAACTCATCCAGACCCATAAGGGCATGAAAAATCTTCTGGACAGAATGAAAGAGATCAACAAAAACGTCAAGGTAGAGTTTTACAAAAAGGAGACCAGATGACGCCAACAGATATAACGCAAAGAGATGCCAAAAGAGATGATATCTCAGATGCAGCAAACAACGTAACAGAGATGTCTGCCCCTGATATGGATGCCTTGGAGTTTCCCTTTGAGAGCAAGACACAACACCAGAGTCGTGCCCTGATGACTACGCCGCTGTTGTCTGAGATCAGGGGAATTGAGTTCCTCAAGGAAGTGATCAGTTCCGTTGACGTAGAAAAAACGCTCAACGACATGTTTGCCATAATAGGCAATATGGAAAAGCAGCTCAAGAAAGTGCTTTCCATAAACGCCATACTGGACAAGGACCTCAGGGCATCAAAGGAGATCATCTCAGAGCTGCGCCATGAAAAGGGACAGGTTGAGCAGAAACTCCAGCGCATCACCGATGAAACCGCAACCAAAGAGGAGCTGCAGGCAGAGATCGAGCACCTCATTGATGAAAGAAATATCGCCCAGACCGCCATAGTTGACATGAAAAAGGAGATCGGCGCCCTCAAACGCAAAGAACTGCTAGCCAGGGAACGTGCCGATGACCTGGAGATTGAGAAATCAGACCTGATCAGGGAAATCAACTACCTCGAGATAAGGTATTCCTCTGCGATAGAGGCAATCGGTCGTCTGGAGAGGGAGATTAGTACGCTTAGGGGTGAGCGTATAATCAATCTTGAAAAGATAAAGTCGCTTAAGAAAAACGCTACCACGCAGGCAGGGTAAAGCAATGTATAAGTTCAGAAGGACACAACAGCAGCCGCAAGCGCCACAGGAAAAAAGCGCCTACGAGGTACTCTACGACGGCATCAAGGATACGATCAGGGGGAAGCTGACGGAGTTAAAGGATTCAAGGGCGCGACAGGTTGAGCTTGAAAGTGAAAACAGGGAACTGGAAGCAAGAATAAAACAGCTCAAAAATGAAACCGAAGGAATTGATGCCGTAATAGCCTCAATTAGCCTTGAAATCAAGATGACCAACAACAGGGCGGCGGGCTATAATGGCAGCATAGAATCCTTAAGTTCCAGGAGAGAGTACCTCATTGAAGACGTCAACAGACTCAAGGTAAACATAAAGACCATCATGGTGGACATGGACAACTGTATGGCGCTTAAGACCCACCTCATAGACGAGGTGGATGCCATAAGGAGCGAACGTGACACCATCGTCAAAAAGCTCAGGAACATAGAAAACGGGGTACAGCAGATATCCCAAAGAAACGAAACCGTGCTTCCTCATCTGCAGGGGTACAATAAGGTACTCAGGCAGTTGTACACGGTCTGTAAGGAGACAGAAAACAAGATGGACGTGGCCATAAAACTCCTAACCTGACAACCTGCTCAAGATACAAAAGAAGGGGCATATAGCTTTAAGATAAAATATCCTTTGTTTTTTAGCGTGTTGTGCGAAATGTCGGCTTATGGGTCAGGGCAATCGCATTTGACCGTAAGAAAAAAAAAGGGGCGGCTCCGCTTCTTGTCGCTCCAGGTCGCACCTGGCCCCTTCAGAACCCCCTGCAAGGGGAGGGACGAGGCGTCCGGCCACGAAGAAGTCCTCTTTCCCATTATTTCACACTCAATTATCATGCCTGAAAAAACCTGTGTTATTTCAGTATACCCACATGTTATAATGTTCTTAATGATGTTTTTGTATAATGCCTTGTATACGGGGGCGTTGGCTCTGCTGCTTCCCTTTGAGTATTTCAAGCGGCCTGGGCCTCTCAGGAAGCGGTGGTTGTCCGACCGGTGTGGCTCCGGTGATTCCGGGGGCTGGAAGTCAAAGGATGCCCCTGTGGTCTGGCTGCACGCCGTGTCAGTGGGTGAGGTCATATCGGCCGTACCGCTTGTGAAAAAGATTTTGCAGGAGCTCACCCCCAACGTCGTTGTCTCAACGGTCACCGACACCGGTCAGGCCGTGGCCAGGCAGAAGTTTCAGAACAGTGTAAGACTTATCTACGTTCCCTTCGATCTGCCACACACGGTCAGACGGGCAGTTGAGTGTATAAGGCCCGATATCTTTATCGCAATGGAAACCGAGCTGTGGCCGGGGGTCTTTCATACCATGCACGCATACAACACGCCCGTGGTAGTTCTCAATGGCCGCATCTCCTCCAGGTCGTACAAGGGCTACAGACATATAAGGTTCTTCATGAAAGACGTCCTGTCTATGGTGAGCCTCTTTGGAATGCAGAACGAGGTCTACGCCAAACGGATCATAGATATTGGCGCCGATGAGAGTCGTGTAAAGGTCGTTGGCAACCTCAAATACGACATCGAATCACCGACGGTTGTGCCTGCGTGGGCTGAACAATTACCAGTACCAATGATTGTGGCCGGTTCCACGCATGAGGGCGAGGAAGAGATCGTACTGGCGGCCTTTAAGCGTCTCAGGGAGCAGTTTGCAGGGGTGGTATTGGTACTTGCCCCGCGACACCCGCAGCGTTTTGACGAGGCGGAGCGGTTGATCAAACGTGCGGGGCTGAGATGCTTGCGGCGGAGCATGTTTAGGGGTGTGCTGCCCCAGTTGGACGTGATACTTCTCGATAGCGTCGGAGAATTGGCCGCACTCTATGGGGCTGGGCAGGTCGCCGTCATGGGCGGCAGTTTTGCGCCAAAGGGCGGGCACAATCTCCTGGAACCGGCTTCGTGGGGGGTGCCGATTGTCTGTGGCCCGCACATGGACAACTTCCCCATGACCGGGGAGTTCATCCAGCAGGGTGCCGCCATTAGCGTGACTGCCGACAGCCTCTGCGACACTCTGGGAATGTTGCTTGCTGATAACTCATTGCGTCAACGCATGGGGACTGTGGCCAGGGAGTTGTACACAAGGAACTCCGGCGCCCTGGCACGGTGCGTCAAGGAAATAGCTCAGGTGCTAGCGGCAGGGTGAGGGTTTCTTTTCTATGTCTTCATGATGGCGCCAGTAGCTGCTGATGTAACCATCTTTGCATACCTGCTGAGGTATCCGGTCGTTATCTTTGGGGGTTGGGGCTGCCAATCCTTGAACCTCCTGCCGATCTCATCCTCGGCGACGAGCAGGTCGAGCCTCCGTTGCGGGATATCGATCCTGATCCTGTCGCCGTCCTGCACGATGGCGATGACGCCGCCCTCCATAGCCTCAGGCGATATGTGCCCCACACAAGGCCCACGCGTACCCCCGGAGAACCTGCCATCCGTGACGAGGGCTACCGAATCGCTCAATCCCATACCGGCAATCGCAGCCGTACACGATAGCATCTCCCGCATCCCGGGACCACCCTTGGGGCCCTCGTAACGGATCACCACCACGTCTCCGACAACTATCTTGCCCGACATGATGTCTGCCATCGCTTCTTCCTCGGAGTTAAACACCTTGGCCGTGCCCTCAAAACACATCATCTTCTCCACCACGGCAGACTGCTTGACCACCGCACCACCGGGGGCCAGTGTCCCACCGAGGATCGCTATCCCGCCCTCGGCGTGATGCGCCTGATCCAGCGGACGGATCACCTCATTGCTGACAATGACCGCCGCATCTATTATCGTGTGTGTACTCTTGCCGGAGACCGTCGGCATGTCGTGAAGCAACGAGGCAAGCCGCTTCATCACCGCCGGGATACCACCGGCATAATGCAAGTCCTCAAGGTAATGCTCGCCACCGGGGAGCATGTTGGCAATGTGCGGCGTCGTCTTGCTGAGTTCGTCAAACACCTCTATAGGCAACGATACTCCGGCGTCGTGGGCAATGGCCGGGATGTGTAACACCGTGTTGGTGGAGCCGCCAAGGGCAGTGTCTATGCGCATGGCGTTTTCAAATGCCTGACGAGTCATTATATCACGCGGCGTTATGTTGTCCCTGACCAGGTCTACAACCCTGCGACCGCTCTCAAAGGCAATGCGCTTCTTCTCAGAGGAAACCGCCAGGGCGGTTGCGCAAAAGGGCAGACTCATTCCCAGGGATTCTGTCACACAGGCCATCGTGTTGGCCGTGTACATCCCCTGACACGAACCCACCCCGGGACATGCGCACATCTCAAGGGCCTGAAGCTCGCTGTCTCCGATCAACCCCTTCTGATACCTGCCCACGGCCTCAAACGTGTCATTGACCAGCGACAGGCGTTTGTCACTAATACGTCCGGAGTGCATCGGCCCGGCCGTAACCACTATAGAGGGGATATTGACACGCGCTGCGGCCATCAACATCCCAGGGGTTATCTTGTCACAGTTGGTCAGCAACACCAGGGCATCAAACTGATGGGCATTCGCTATGGACTCTATCATGTCGGCTATCAGGTCGCGCGACGGTAGCGAATAATACATCCCACTGTGCCCCATCGCTATGCCGTCACAGATGCCCGGTATGCCAAAGAAAAACGGATATCCTCCGCCCGTATGCACACCCTTTTCAATAAACCGTTCCAGCTCTCGCATCCCGATATGCCCGGGGATGACGTCCGTAAAGCTCGTCGCAACCCCTACAAAAGGCTTATTCATCTCAGAGGGCGGTATCCCCGTTGCATAGAGGAGCGTCCGGTGAGGCACCCGCTCTATGCCCTTTTTTATCTTGTCACTGCGCAATGTCTATAACCTCCTGGTTTTATCAACACAATACCCCTCCCTTTATGGAAGAGGTCCGGGGAGGGGGCATCACCCCTCCGAAGATACCCCGGCTGCCATCGAATAATCCGGCATCTTCTTGTACTGTCTTATCATCTCTGCAATTCTGTCCTTTTTGAACAGTTTTTCCTTCTGTATCTCCTTCCTGCGAAAGTCCTCTTCAGTGGTCAGATACAGCTTCTTGTCCATCTCGTCTATCTGCAGGTCCAAGTGTCTGTGCTCCTCAAACAGCCTCCTGAATTGCTCGTTATCTGACCTTAATCTCTCTACGATCTGTTCCTCTGTCATTGCTACCTCCTTAATAAAGGTTTACTATCTTATGGTGTTTATAAATCATAAAAAAAAGCTATACGTGTTATCCGTGTTCTTTCTGATATCGCTATACATCTGCAAACATCTCCCCGGCAATCCTCTCAACCAGCGCAAAGGAGGTCTCTATGCAGTCGTTTACCCCTATGCCCCTGTACGAATTGCCATGCAGATACAGCCCCCGGTGCCGTTGCATCAGGTGGCCGATCCTGTCCAACATTGCGGGATGGCCTTGGTTATACTGTGGAATGGCTTTTTCATGTCTGTATATCTTTATCATTTCGGGGGTATCTTTCAGGCCAATGATGTCGGACAATTCTGTTAGTACGGTTGAAACGAGGTCGTCGTCTTTCAGCAGGGCGATGTGTGGATTTCTTGCCCCGCCGGCCATTGTTCGCAAGAGGGTGTATCCCTCCGGTGCCCTGTGTGGAAAGACAGTTGAGTCAAACAGCGTCCCCAGGGTCTTTTTTCCGGCCCTGGAGGGAATCAAAAACCCAAAACCGTCAACGCCATCGCCTTTTATATGTTCCGTTTTGATCCCCATACACACTACCGATACGGGGGGATTGACGATGCCGGCAAGTTCCCGCGATATTTGAGCGTCCAACTCCCTCAGCATAACGCAAGAGGCATATGCCGGCGCTGCCAGTATGACCACGTCTGCCTCTATGGGGTCTTGTGCGTCAAAGTGTACGACGTACCTCTCACGCACCCTCTGCACTGCCACGGCAGAATGCCCCACCATGAGCCTGGGACCCAACCTTTCACTGAGAACGTCGATGATACTGCCCATACCTGCATCAAATGACGTCAGCACACCACCGGGGCCTGCCGAAACGGTCTGCTTGGTCTTTCGACTCTGCCACATCTTTTGAAGCATTCCGCGTATCAATCCGCCGTAGTTGGCCTCGAGATTGTACACCTTGGGAAAACATGCCTTCAAGGACAACTGTTGTGCATCCCCTGCGTATATGCCAGAGGCCATAGGGTCGATCAGGGTTTCGTATGCCTCCCTGCCCAACCTCCTGGTTGCAAACGAGGCGAGGGTCTCATCTTCGATGTCTTTAGCCGGAGGCAGAAACGCCTCCATCAGTACCCGTACCTTGCCCCCTGCACTGAGCAAGTCGGAACGTACAAAGGCCGTCAACCCCTCCGGTACCCTCTGCAACCGTCCCCCCCAGTATACGTAACGACGCCTGGCTCCTTCGTTGCTCCGAACCGGAGAGAGTCCTAAGCGAGCCGACAGCTCAAGGGTTCTGGGGCGGTTATCGAGAAATCCGTTGACTGCACTTTCGATAAGATAGCCACTCTCCTTGTGCGTCCATATCTTCCCCCCCGGTCTGTTCTGCCCCTCAAATACCCGTATCTCTGATGTCGGAAACCTCTCTGCAAGCAGATACCCGACGGTTAATCCCGCAATGCCACCCCCAACTATTGCAACTGTCATCTTCTCCCTATGTCACCCGCTTACATTGTGCTGTCAGCATCATTTATAATACCCGTTTATAATATCTGTGAGGGCTTCTATGAACAAAGGCTCTGTGTTTAAAGCCCTCGTCCTCTTTAATATTATACCATGTTTTTTTGCTAAATGTGAATACAAAATATCTATCTCATACAGGGTCTCAATGTGGTCAGAGACAAAGCTGATGGCAACAACGATCAAACGTCTTACGCCCTCGGCGGAGAGTTGCAGGATTTTTTCCTCCGTGGAGGGAGTCAGCCACTTTACGGGGCCGCTTCGGCTCTGGAAGGACAGGTGGTAGGTTGGCCCGGGCAGCATTTCTTTTATGAGGTCGATGGTCTTGTTGAGTTCATCGAGGTATGGGTCGCCGTTTTCGATAAAGTAGACCGGCAGGCCGTGTGCGCTCATGAGGATGTGGCAATCTGCGTGGTTGTCGTCACCGATAGCCTCCACAATGGACTTGACAAGGGCATCGATGTAGAGTCTGTTTTGCGACCAACTGCGGATGTAGGTGCAGGGCAACGGATAGGTCTTGAGCACGTTCTGGAGTTCGGCAAATGCCGATCCGGTTGTGGCCAGGCTGTAGTGCGGGTAGAGGCTCAGGGCGATAAAGTGCTGTATGCCGTCTGCGTAGGCCTGTGCAACCGCCGCCTCTATAAACGGATGCCAGTATCTCATCCCCACGTAGACCCTGAAGTTGCCACCGAGGGAGGTCTGCAGGGCATTGGCCTGTTCAAGCGTGAGGCGAGTGATGGGGGATGCTCCGCCTATCTGTTGGTACATTGCCCTGGTCTTTGGTGCGCGGCTCAGGGCAATAGAGGCGGCAATGGGGCGCTGCAAAAACTCCGGCCCCAGCTTTATGATCAGCCGGTCGGAGAAGAGGTTGTACAGAAACGGTCTCACCGCTTCCAGTGAGTCCGGCCCTCCGAGGTTTAAGAGCAGCACGCCGGTGGTATTACTTTTCTCTGTCATCAGGATATTGTAACATAATCAAAAAAAAAGAATGAAGAAGAAAAAGACGACCCCCTTGATTTTCTTCTGACATTTCTTTTACACTGTTCTTACACGTTATGGTATACAGGGCAATCATAAGAACATGCTGGACGGTATGCTTTTTACTGGTAATGCCGGTGATAGCAGGGGCAGCGGACATAAGCCTCAGAGACGCTATCGGGTTGGCCATGAAGGACAACCACCGGATCAAAGCCGTCACCTTCGCAAGTGAGGCATCAAGCAACGATGTGGACATAGCACGCGCAAACCTGCTCCCCAAGGTCACCTTTGAGGAAACCATCATGCGTACAAACAATCCCACATACTACTTCATGTCAAAGCTCAACCAGAGCCGCTTTTCGCAGCAGGACTTTGAGATAAGCGCACTCAATCACCCCAATCCGATCAACAACTACCGCACAAACCTTGAATTTGAGATGCCGCTGTTTGCGCGCAAGGCATCCCTGGGGATCGACATCGCTAAAGACGCACTCGATAGCAAACACCACGAGCTTAAGCGTATCAGGGAAAGCGTTGCCTTCGATGTGGTAAAGGCCTACGTGGGCGTAAAGATTGCCGGAGCGTATGTCGGGGTAAGCAACAAGGCCATTGAAGACGCAGGGGAACACCTGCGGGTGGCCAGGGTGCGATACGATACGGGCGTAGGCACGTATGCGGACGTCTTACGGGCGCAGGTATCTGTGACAGAGGCAGAGAGCAGGCTGGCAGGTGCCCAAAAGACCTTGAACTCCTCAAAGCGCTTCCTGGGCCTCATGATTGGTTCAAACGAGCCATATGGCATCGTGGATGAGGATATCATCATAGAATTGCTTCCTTACGAAGAATACAATACCATTGCTGCCAAAAGGGCCGACGTGCTCTCCATGGAAAAAAATAATGAAACGGCAAAAAAAATGATAAAAATGGCACAGGCCGACTATCTGCCTTTGATCGGTGTGGGCGGCAACTATCAGTTCAACGATCGCAACATACCGTTTGGCTCCGACGGGGATAGCTATCAGCTTATGGCGTTTATGCGGATAAACGTATTTGACGGCCTCAAGCGTGAGCACGAAATAGCAAAGGCCAGGTACAAGGCCAACGAGGCGGCAGAGTATCTGGAGGGATTGAAGAAACAGGCAGGGTTTGAGGTCTATGACGCCTATCTTGGGGTCGTGGAGAGCGAAAAGAAGCTGGCCCTGGCGCTGGATGCCCTGAATGTTGCCGAAGAAGGGCTGAGACTCACGGCCAAACGGTACGCCAATGCCATGGCCCCGATGGTCTCCCTGCTGGACGTGCAGGCGGCTACGGATAAGGCCCGTGCAGATGTGGCCGCGGCCAAGGGACAACACATTATAGCGCTGGCAACACTGGAGTTTTATGCCGGGAGAATTTTAAATGTTTTCGATATACAGAGGAGATAGCGGTAATGTTAAGAAATAGGGTATTTTTATTACTTGCGATAATATTTGCGATAATAGTCTTGTTGGCTTCATGTGAAAAGACCAGGCATGAAACAACAGAGAAGGTCTCCCGTCCGGTTGTAAAGGATGTCACAACGGAAAAGGTTGCAGCTACGGAGGTGCAGGACGTCTATGAGACCAGCGGTACGGTCAGGGCGGAGAACGTCACCGTGCTATCGGCCCGCGTAATGGGTCAGATAAAGGCCATCCACGTCAAAGAGAGCGACACGGTAAGGGCCGGAAAAGTCCTGATCGAAATAGACGACACGGAGTTTTCCAAAAAGCTCGCACAGGCACAGGCCGCACAGGCCGAGGCAAAGGTCGCCCACGATATGGCGCAGGAGACAAAGCGCCTCGCTGATATCACATTCGCACGATACAAGCGCCTCTATGAAGAAAAGGTGCTGACCGCCCAGGAGTTTGACGAGGTTGATGGCAAGCGCAACATGGCTGCCCTGTCGGTGCAACAGGCAAAGGCTATGATTGGGCGTACCGAGGCGGCTATTAACGAAGTAAAGGTGTATTTTGGTTACACGAAGATAACGGCCCCCTTTGACGGCGTCATAGTCAAAAAGATGGCAGAAGCCGGGACGATGGCCGCACCGGGGATGCCGCTTATAACAATGGAACAGGCCGGAAAATACACGGTAAATGTGAGCCTCGATGAGCGCATGTATAATCACGTAGCTGTCGGACAGAAGCTCAACGTCCGTATCGATGCCACAGGCGGCAGTGAAACCGGTACCGTGTCGGAGGTCAGCCCACAGGTAGACCCTGCCGGCAGGACGTTTAATCTGAAGATATCCGTTACTGCCAAGGACGTTAAAAGCGGTTTTAATGCCACAGTTGATATCCCCGGTGGTATGCGCAAGGTCATCCTTGTGCCGCAGACCGCAGTTGTGGACAAGGGGCAGTTGACCGGAGTCTACACCGTCAGCAAGGAAGGCGTTGTCAGTTTCCGTATGGTTAAGGCCGGGAAGGTCTATCCGGACAAGGCCGCCGTTGAGGTGCTCTCCGGACTGAATGAGGGCGATGAGGTGGTCGTAGGCGGGGTTGGCAACGCCATCGACGGTGGGACGGTTTCCAGGACCGGGGCATCAGGGACCGGGGCAGTCACCACTGAGGGTGCAAAGTAGGAATATGCAACACCTGGGGATATCAGGCAAGATAGCGTCTTCGTTTATAAAGTCAAAGCTCACGCCGTTGATTGTTTTTGCCTCTCTGTTGATGGGGTTGTTTGCCGTCTCGGTGACCCCGCGTGAGGAAGAGCCGCAGATAGTGGTGCCGATGTTTGATGTCATGGTCAGCTATCCGGGGGCGTCTGCCAGGGAGATGGAACAGCTTGTCACATACCAGATGGAGAAGGTTCTCTCCGAAATCACGGGCGTGGAGTTCGTCTACTCGGTGACAAGACCCGGCTTCACGCTGGCCATAGTCAGGTTCTACGTTGGCGAAGATACCGAAAAAAGCTCCGTAAAGCTCCACCAAAAACTCGCCGCCAACTTCGATAAAATCCCCGCAGGTGTCTCAAGACCATTGATCAAGCCCAAGTCCATTGACGAGGTGCCGATAGTTTCTCTGACGCTTTCAAGCGACGAGTACTCCGCCTATCAGTTGAGAAGCGTTGCCATGCAGGTTGCGGACGAAATCAAGAAAGACAACAACGTCGCTGAGATATACGTAACTGGCGGACAGACGAGACAACTCAGGGTGACGTTCAGCCCGGAAAGACTCAAGGGCTATGGACTGTCACCGCTATATATAATCAATGCGCTCAAGAACTCAAACGTGCTGCTCCCCTCGGGGGTGTTCCAGCAGGACAACGTGGAGTACGTGGTTGAAACCGGCAAAAACTTGCAATCAGCACAGGACGTCAAAGACATCATTGTAGGTGTCCATAACGGCTCTCCAGTCTATCTGAGAAACGTGGCCGATGTCACGGACGGCCCTGGTGAACCATCCAGTTACGTCTTTATGGGCCACGGGGCACGGGCAAATCATCCCGGACTCTCAAACGCCGTCACAATAGCACTGGCAAAAACCAAGGGATCAAATGCCACCACAATTGCCGAAAAGGCCATCGAAAAAATAGAACACCTCAAGGGCTGGTTAATCCCAAACGGCATCAACGTCACCGTGACACGCGACTACGGCGAAACGGCAAAGGAAAAGTCCGACTCCCTCCTGGAGCACCTCTTTATTGCAACGTTTTCTGTAATCCTGCTGATAGCCTTCACGCTTGGATTTAAGGAATCAATCGTGGTGGCGGTGGCCGTTCCGGTGACGCTGGCCCTTACGCTGCTGATAAATTACCTCTTTGGTTATACGCTAAATCGCGTGACGCTCTTTTCGCTGATCTTTTCAATTGGCATACTTGTTGACGATGCCATAGTGGTCGTGGAAAACATCCACCGACATTTCAAGCTACACGGGGCAAGCGTAAGCAGTGCCGTAGCGGCCGTGGATGAGGTGGGCAATCCGACGATCCTGGCCACATTTGCCGTGATCGCCGCCCTTATGCCGATGGCCTTTGTCAGTGGTTTGATGGGGCCGTATATGAGACCTATCCCGGTTGGTGCCTCATCCGCCATGATATTTTCCCTGCTGATCGCCTTTATCGTGACCCCGTGGATGGGTTACATGGTGCTTAAAAACGTCAAACACGACTCCCACAATTCCCCGGAACAGGATGACGAAGGACAGGGAATGTTATCGCTCTATGAAAAAATAATGAAGCCGCTCCTTGAGCATCGCCTCTACAGATATGCTGCCCTGTTGGCAGTGTTGTCGCTTCTGGGTGGTGCTGTCTTGCTCTTGCCGTTGAAGCTGGTAACCGTCAAGATGCTCCCCTTTGACAACAAAAGCGAATTGCAGGTAATTATAGACATGCCCGAGGGCGCCACGCTTGAAAAAACCGCCGAGGTTACACGTGCCCTTTCGGAATACATAAAGACCGTTGCCGAGGTCATGGACTTTCAGTTGTACATAGGGACGTCTGCCCCGTTTAACTTCAACGGTCTGGTCAGACACTACTACATGCGTCAGGGTGCCAACATGGCCGATATCCAGATAAACCTGCTTGACAAGAGCAAGCGTACCGCCCAGAGTCACGACATCGCCAAACGCATCCGTGCCCCACTCGGTGAGATAGCCGCCCGCTATGGCGCCAACATAAAGATTGCGGAAATCCCCCCCGGCCCTCCCGTGATGAGCACGCTGGTGGCCGAGGTCTACGGCCCCGATACGACACGACAGATCGAAATCGCCAGAGATATCATGGGGATTTTCAAAAAGACCGATGGCGTTGTTGACGTAGACTGGATGCTGGAGGACGACCAGGTCAAGTACGTCTTTGAAACCGACATGGACAAGGCATCCCGCAGTGGCGTCAGTGCCGAGGCCATTGCCGGTACGATGAGGACGGCCCTAAACGGCATGAGCGTAGGACTCCTGCACTCGGAGACCGACAAGGAGCCAGTGGAGGTGGTGTTACAGGCTGCACTGCAAAAGAGGTCCGGCCTCAGTGTCCTGGAGGGCATCACGGTGCCTTCGCAAAACGGCACGTTGTTACCGCTGATGGAACTGGTTCGTGTCAAAAAGGAGATTGAGGATAAGACGATCTATCACAAGAACCTCAGGCGTGTCACATACGTCACCGCCGACGTGGCAGGCAAAGAGGAAAGCCCCGCATACGTGATCCTCAAGATGAAGGATGTCATCAAGCACTTAAAGCTCCCCGAAGGGTACGAGCTTAAACAGTATTTTTCCGGTATGCCCTGGCTTGACAAGACGTACTCGATGAAGTGGGATGGCGAGTGGCAGATAACCTATGATGTGTTCAGGGACATGGGAATTGCCTTTGCCGTTGTGCTTATTCTGATATACGTACTGGTTGTGGGATGGTTTAAGAACTTCATCACGCCCCTTATCATAATGGCGCCGATTCCACTTACGCTCGTTGGTATACTGCCCGGGCACTGGATGATGGGTGCATTTTTTACGGCCACCAGCATGATAGGCTTTATAGCGTTGGCCGGGATAATCGTCAGGAACTCGATACTCCTGGTCGATTTCATTCAGGTCGATTGGAACGAATCCGGCAATCTCAAGGATGCCATCATCAAGGCTGGAGCTGTGAGGTTTCGGCCAATTGCGTTGACTGCCCTGGCCGTCCTGGTAGGCTCCCTCGTGATGCTCTTCGACCCGATCTTTCAGGGTCTTGCCATATCCATGATGACCGGGGCGGTGGTTGCCACGTTGTTGACGCTTATAGCGGTCCCGCTCCTGTTTTACGAGTTCTACAAAAACAGGAAATGCCCCACCACCGTGGATGAGTGCTAATCGGGAAGAAGAAAGAAGGGGGCGGTTTGTGGCAGGGGTGCCCCACCCCCCCTCAGACCCCCCTGCAAGGGGCGGGGCGCAATCTTGTCGCAGCGGGTCGCACCCGCCCCGGGCACGAAGAAGTCCCCTTGATCCCGTAAAGGGTTGGTTGGTTAGGTTGAGGGTTAGGTAGAAGTTCGTTAGCTTGTCAGTCCTCACTGTATGCTCTATCCTCTAAATTGCTGGGGTGCATAAGAAAGTAGTGGCTAATGGATTCCTGCTTGCGCAGGAATGACACATATGGGCGCAAAATGCCATTTCCTGTCATTCCCGTGAAAACGGGAATCCATCTCCAAAAACAGCATTAAATGGCTATTTAGAAAAAAACAGTAAATAATGCTTCCCTTGACGCCACCAAAAATTTATGCGCCCAATTGCTGTGGATGTTTGTGTTTTGAGTTCTGGTGGTGTATAATATAGAGATGGTAGTGATATTACCATTAGAGGTATAGGTTTAAATTAATCATGGCTGGTAATCTGACAAAAATTAGGAGTATCTGATGAATAGAAGGGCACAGACACACAGAGAGACAACAGAGACGGATGTCAGCGTCGAGATAGACCTCGATGGCAGCGGAGAGGCACACATTGACACAACGATACCGTTTCTCAATCACATGCTTAACCTCATGGCCAAACACGGCCTGTTTGACATCACCATAACGGCCAGGGGCGACACGGAGGTTGATTACCACCACCTGATGGAGGATATGGGGATCACCATAGGTCAGGCGCTGTCACAGGCACTTGGCACCAAGGAGGGCATAAATCGCTACGGTGCGGCCATCATCCCGATGGATGAGTCGCTGGCGGAGGTGGTCATTGACCTCAGCGGGCGACCATACCTGGTCTATCACGTAAAGGAGACCCTCGGCACCCTCAAGGACCTGCAGGTGTCACTCTTTGAGGACTTCTTCAGGGGTCTGAGCAATCATGCCCTGTGCAACCTGCACATCATACTGCACTACGGCAGGGACGCCCATCACATATACGAGGCCATCTTTAAGGCGTTTGCGCGGGCGCTCTCCGTGGCCATTACCAAGAATCCGAGGGTCGAGGGCGTACCATCCACAAAGGGGACACTGTAATGGCTGCAAATGACCTGACTCCGTTTATGGATAAGCTGGGCGAAATATATCGGGAAATCGACGAGCAGTATGCCCACATGCAGGGCGTCTATAACGGCTTTGGTTGTGACGGGTGCGATGACAACTGTTGCACGACCGTGTTTTACCACTACACACTGATCGAGGAGTACTATCTGTTTCGCGGACTGGCTGAGATCACAGATCAACAATTGGTCGAGGCCGTATTGCAGAATGCCGAGACCTACCGTCTGCAGGTGGCCAGACGTCCGCATGACAGCCACATGCTGAGGCTCATGTGTCCGGTGAACCATCAGGGGCGTTGCATTGTCTATGAGCACAGGCCGCTGATATGCCGTATCCACGGTGTAGCGGCGGTGTTGCATTCGCCGACGAAGGGCAGGCAGCAGTGGGATGGTTGCCAACAGTTTGTGCAACAATACGGCGAGGACGTGAAGACCAAGGGACAACTGCTTGATCGGACGCCGTTTTATTCCAGGATTGCAACGCTTGAGAAGCAGCTCAGGGAGGAACTGGTCTATGTGCAAAAGGTCAAAAAGACGATAGCCGACATGATAGTTGACTTTGCCAATGGATGAAATAACAGCAGAGGTCTCAAGAGAGGAACTCATTAGTTTGTCAATAAACCTTATACAAAAGACAAGGAGGCTGATTACCAACACCGTAACCAACCTCCTTGTTGTGCATCTATCCTCTTAACAGTTACTTACCGGATTTACCGAAAGCCTATTTACCAAGAGCCTACTTAATAATATCCCAGTCACTCATGGGGACTAGCCCAATCACCTTTTTGTCGGCTATCTCCATGCCGTCCATGAACCAGACAACCAACAGTCCTGAAGTCATGTTATGCCAGACGATATCGTACTTGCCGTCCTTGTTGAAGTCTCCAACCTTCTTGATGTGCCAGTTGAGGTCTGACATCGTTATGGGCGAGCCCTTGCCTGACGCTGAGGCACCATCCATAAGCCAGATACCAACCTGACCGCTCTTTGAGTTTTGCCACAGGATATCAGCCTTGCCGTCGCCGTTGAAGTCGCCCACGCCCTCGATCTTCCAGGTCAGGTTGTCAACCGTCCCCGGTGTCCCGTGTGTGAGTACCGTTCCGTCCTCCTTCATGAGGTAGATGTATACCATGCCCGTTGTCTTGTTGTGCCAGAGGATGTCGTCTATGCCATCGCCGTTGAAGTCGTACTTCAGCCCCCTTGTGGTACTGGTGCAACCTGATGTGAAGGTGACGGTCACGCTTTTACTTGAGGTTACGTTTACCGTGCAAGTGTTAGCGTTTGTGGTATCGCAGCCCGTCCAGGTGCCGAATGTTGAGCCGGAGTCTGCTGTTGCGGTTAATGTCACGGTCGTGCCGGTGTTGTACGATGCAGAGCATGTGCTTCCGCAGTTGATCTTGCCGTCTGCGCTTGTTACGCTGCCGGAGCCGTTGCCGGACTTCGTGACGGTCAGGGTGTACTGAGACGGTAATGGTGATTCCCATTCGCAAAGTGAAACTTTGGAGTTAGAACAATCGCTATCATTCCATTTCCATTCTGTTCCTGAATTCCATTGTGTTTTCGGGGGCCAGTATTCGAGACAATTCTCATTTCCCTGATAATTATCAGGTTGATAACTATCCCAATTTGTAAATTCCAATTTTTCGTTAGTTACCCATTTCCAGGTGCCTTCTGATTCTGCATCAGTTGCTCCAAGCCAACAAAATTTGTCATTAGGAGTAACTGAAAATAAGTTATCGATAAGAAACTTATTCTCATCGGTTGACGTTATGGTTGCTAAGTATCCGCCTAATTTTTCGCAATTGGCCTTTGCATCGGCCCATGTCATTTGTGTATCGATTCTCTGGTAGGTGTGGTTGTTTGCTGGATTGACGACCTTTTCCGAGTCAGCCGTCGCTACCCCCCCATTGTAGCAAGTATCATGCCACATATCAACGCTGCCACAAATATCTTTCGCATAACCTACTCCTTCGTTGCACTATTTTTTTGCTTTACCCGGCACCCGGCTGGGTATCGCTCATGTCTCGGCAAAGCCAAGCCTTTATATGGTATCACATGTTAAACTCAACTGTCAAGGATTTTTTTTCGGCAAGCGAACCCACTACTTGTCAAACAGCCCTGAGACATGGTATTATTAAGCAGCAAGGAGGTTTATGACAATGTATGCAACGGAAGATAGTTTAGACAGGTTAGAGGCTATTGTTGGGGAGCTGGCCCGGGAAAATGCGGAGCTGGCCCGGCAACTGAAGGAGTGGGCAAAGCGGGCCGAGGAGGATACCCGGCAGGCTGCGGAGGATACACGCCAACTGAAAGAAGCAATGAGGATATCATCGGAGAGGGTTGATACGCAACTGGCAAAAACCGATGCGCAACTGGCAAAAACCGATGCGCAACTGGCAAAAACCGATGCGCAACTGGCAAAAACCGAAAAATTGGTTGCAAAAACCACAAAGACTGTCAATGAACTAACTGGCAAGTGGAGTAATTTTGTGGTGGGGTTAGTTTTGCCGGCAACAAAGAAGATGTTCCAGGAAAGGGGGATTGAGCTGAAAAGAGTCCATAAAGGTGTCTATATAGAGGATGCCAACGTGGAGATTGACATCTTGGGAATTAACGGCCAATATGTAGTGGCAATAGAGATCAAGAGCACGTTAAAAGTAGAAGATGTAAATGAGCACCTGGAGCGATTATCCAAATTTAAAGAAGCCTTTGATGAATATGTCGGGCGGATTGTCATAGGCGCGGTAGCAGGCATTGTCATAGATAAAGGAGTTGACAGGTATGCTTATCACAAAGGTCTCTTTGTCATTGGCCAAAGCGGTGATACGGTCAGGATACTTAACGACGGTAAGTTTGTGCCGCGGCATTTTTGAACTGCTCCGTGCCTTACCAGCTAACTATTCAGTTGTCATTCAACCCGTAACAGCCTTGCAGGTTTAAAATGCATCTATCAGACATATTTATCATAAGAACTGAAATGGAGTAACAACATGGAAAAACAATCCGTACCACTTAAAGAGGTAAGGGAACTGGCAAACAAGTTTACCCCCCAGGAAATAGAAACCTGCATAACACAGCAACTTCAGGAAGGCATAAACGAGTGCAAGATGGGCGGCCCTACCGATCACGTCATCAACGAACTGTCCAAGGCCGAGTTTGTAAGGGCTCGCATGGAGGCAGGGTTGACGCTGACCGACGCCATGCGTGAACTTGCCAAGAGGATACGCAACGTACAAAGCGGCTTTACGGGGTAACGCGCAACGTATCAGGCAGATTTAATTATGGGGTCAAGGGGTCAGCGACCCCCGGCTCGGTGGGGGACTGGTCCCCTTGCAGGGGGTTCTAAAGGGGCCAGGTGCGACCTGGAGCGACAAAGAAGCGGAGCCGCCCCTTTCTTTTTTTTTGTCCCATGCACCCTATATCCGATTTATTTGTGTGTGGCAGCCGTCTTGCCCAACCACACCTGGACACGCGTGTTGTTGCCCCAATCGCCGGGGATATTGATGTAAATGATACAGTTTTTGTTTGACTTGGAAAAGGCCAGTATAACGTTCTTCTTTGCATAGGAGGAGGCAATGAATTCCCAGCCCCTCTTTGGCATCTCGTGGTTGAAGAATCTGATCAGGGACTCCACCGTTACCGGTGCAGAGTACGTCAACGCACCGCCGACAAAGGCACGGGTGTTGATCAGGATAGATTCGTCCTCTTCCAGATTCAGTTCCTGTGGGATTGCAATGTCCTCAAATTCCGTCCCCATGAGATTGATGTGACCTGGCAATGGCGCCGGGGCGGGAGGGACTGAGGCAGGTTGCCCCGACTCCGGTGAATTATCGGCCCTTACGGTTGTGGTTGCAGTGCAGCCGGCAACTGCAACTATAATCAGCCATCCAAATATTATTGCTCTGAGCATGTCTGTGATATCTACCTCCTTTAGTCTTAATATTAACGTATCGTTACATTCTACAGTATAGCACATTTGTGTGGATTGAGGCAACACGCATGCACGCCCCCCTATTTCGTAGGGAAGGTGGACACTTTATTGCACACTTACTTTGACAATAGCCCTTTTATCCTCATGATGGTGTTGAAGATATTTTCGGTATATGCGGTTGCGGGGTTGTTGTAGTAGGTGGGGTAGAGGAGGTTGTCGTTTGCCTTGATGGTGCCCTGCGACAGGGCTAGTTCACAGAGACGGGTGTGGGGTTCGATCCGCAGGGTGTTAAACTCAAAGTGTACGCGGTTGCCCATCTGTGCCTTGGCTTTCAGGAAAAAGGCTATCGTAGAGATGAAGTTATCAAAGCTCTGCCCCGGGGGATTCTTAAAAAAGTTGTAACTAATTTCCACCCCGTCCAACCCCCTGACGATGCCATAGGCCCTGAGGATGTCTCTCATCGTGATGTTCTTTCCAAGCCGACGCAGACAGTGACCGGAGAAGCCATCCGGGGAAAATATTATATTGCTGCAACCCGCCCTGACAACAAGCTCAAGGAACTGTCGCGTCAGATGTTTTTCGCTAAACCACGCCGACCATTTAACCACAAGTTGTCTGCGCAGTAGCTCGTTGCAGATATCCTCGGCGTGTTGCAGTGGAACGTTAAATATGGAATCAACAAACGTAAACCGTCTCACACCAGAATCCTCAACAAGCCCCTGTATGTCGTCCACCACCCTGTGGGGAGAACGCAGACGCATCTTTTTGCCGTTTAAAAAGCCATAGACACAGTATATGCACCCCATGCTGCACCCCCGCTTTGTCTCCACCCCTATGGCACCCTCTCCATATCGCTCCACCGACATCCCGTAGCGCCGAGGCAGTGGCAGGGCGTCAAAGTCCAGCGCAACCCCACCGAAGGAATAACGTACCTGTCCGTCCCTTCTGTAAAAGACGTTGGGTACGACCGAGGGGTCATCTAAATTATCCAGGAGCAGCGGCAGGACGGCCTCTCCCTCTAAAAAGACGCCGTAGTCGATACTTGGCTCGTCCTCCATGATCTGAGGGGCAAAGATGGAAAACCCCGCCCCGCCTGCAATGACCTTGACCCCTGTGGTTGTGGCCCTTATGACATCCAGTGTTTCTTTTATATATGCGTAGTAGAAGACGCTCTCCGACTTATTGGTAGAGTCTATGTTCCTGATTGATATGCCCACCACATTGGGGGAGAATTGTCGGAGTATATCTCTGAGTCTATCAAATGGGGCGTGGTAGAGGTTTGTGTCAAGGGTCATCACCTCGTGTCCGGTCAGTGATGCCTTGAGGCAGGCCAGAGACAGCGGAAAGATAGCCCTCCGCGGGTGTTCGCCCTTGTCAGCACCACCCAGGTATGATTGGAGCAAAAGGACTTTCACCGGAGTTTCTTTAAATATAGCATTTTAAGGCTGCAACAGGGGTGGCGCTGAAATCACTGTTGCTCACAAGACCTCTGTGAACTTGAACATATCCGTCCCACACGCCGGGCAGATACTGGGAGCCCTCTCCCCCCTGTGTGTATAGCCACATCGGGTACAGGTGTGATATTTCTCAACAGGGATATCCATGCCATCGGTTAATTTATCAAGCGCATCAGACAGCATGGCATGGTGAACCCTTTCTGCCTCCATGGCGGCACTGATTGCCGTATAGGCTCTTTTAGAACTATTAGTCCCTGAGGTCTCCAGGTAGGCGGGATATATTTGGGTGAATTCTTCCTTTTCGCGCTCTATCGCACTGACGGTGTTTGCCTTGGTATTGCCCAACTGATTGGAGGCGATGAGCATGTTCTTTGCGTGTATAAATTCCGATTCACTCAGTGCCCTGAATAATTTTTCCATGCCGCGCAGGCCATGGTTTCCGGCTATTTCGGCGTAGAGGAGGTACTTTCTGTGCGCCTGCGATTCCCCGGAAAATGCCGCCATCAATCCCTCAAGTATCTCTCTGTCGGCGCCATCCTTATCATATACAGGGGTGGTCCTCTCAAAAAATATATCCGTTATCTCCGGAGACCACTTGCCCTGCTTGTAGACCATCTTAAAGGTGTGATGAACATTAGCCTTCAGACACGTGTTCTCAATAGGATCAAGCCTTGACCCTGCACCGCCTGTAACAATTACCCGATAGCCGTCAATCTTATAATCAAAGGCCGAGTGTACGTGTCCACAAAATATCAGTCTTATGCTCTCTTTATATTCATCAGTTGCCCGTTTGAGCTTATCCCACTCCTCTGCGGCGATGTTGTTTTGTATGAAGGGATTGGGTGGAGGGATGTGAAACATGACAAAGACATTGTCACCGGCATTTTCCCTCAAAGTTGATTCGATAAACTGTATGGTGGCATCCGTGAAGTATCTCCGTGAGTTGTCTGCTATCAGCAGCAGGGCATTAGGGGCCTTGATGAAATAATCCTTTCTGCCCAGGAATCGGTCATACTCCTTTACATCGTGATTTCCCGCTACACAGAACACGGGCGTTTTAGCATTGGAGTTGACAATATCTATAAATTGTCTGAAGTACTTCTCCGTCCCAACGGGGACCAAGTCGCCCAGCACAACAGCAAGGTCTGCCTGCATACGCAATATCTCTTCAAAGATCACTACGTTTTTTGTATTGTAACCATCGCATCCCGGGTCTCCACACACCAGGAAAGAAGAGATCTCCGTCTGCAGGAAAATGTTATCTTCGATCTTTTGTATCATAAGGGGGTCATGTGCTGCTACTGGAGACCAACCGTTCCCCTGTAAGGGGAGTATTGACTCACCGGCTAACAATTATTAAAATGGCGGGGCGGACGGGGCTCGAACCCGCGACCTCTGACGTGACAGGCCAGCGTTCTAACCGGCTGAACTACCGCCCCACTGCTAAATCTCTCTCGTTTGTCCTCTTATTCCCCAACTAAGTTATGGTAGGCGGAACAGGGCTTGAACCTGTGACCCCAGCCTTGTAAGGGCTGTGCTCTCCCAACTGAGCTACCCGCCCACATCATAAACTACAGAGGTATTATTACATATATTTTTGGGTTTGTCAAGCAAAATTTAGAGGATACAAAAAATCTTGCTCTAAAAAAACTCCTGTGATGATATACTATAAGCGATGGAGCAATATAATAGTGTTTGATGATTTTTTGAAAGAGAAGGCGGAGGGGTTTCCTGCCGCCGTCTATATGCTCGGTTACACGGAGGAGTTTTTCTTTGCACAGGCCCTGATGCTCTTGCGGCAGGGACATGCCGAGCTTGAGGTCTTTGACCTCGATGACAAGGTACAGGGGGTATCGATGCGGACTGTCGTGGAGGCATTGAATCAGGTGTCGATGTTTTGTCCAAGACCCTGTGTGGTGCTCAAGAACTACCAGAAGATCAAAAAGGCCGACCAGACTCTTTTGGCCCGATACATAGACAATCCCTCAAGTCGTTCCATACTGGTGCTGTGTTACAGCGGCGATTCAAAGAAGGTCGATACCAGGGGCGTCAAACACATCACCCTGGACCTCAAAAAAACCGCCCTCCCCGCATGGGTCAAGGAGCGTACCGCCCATTACGGCATAAAGCCCTCGCAGGAACTGATACGGTTTATCTGTGACATCTACGCCGATGACCTGTTGACGTTGGATAACGAACTCAATAAGCTCTCACTGCTGGGTAAGAAAGAGTTGTCGCTGGAGGACGCCTGTGAGTTGTTCTACGGAACCAAGCAGTACAGCCCGTTTCAGTTGACAAAGGCCATAGCCGAGGCAGACGTTGGCAAGGCAGTGACGATTTTTAGAGGATTGCAGGAACACTCTGAACCATTTGTGCTCCTGGGCGCCATCAACTGGGAACTTAAAAAGCTGAACCTGCCCCCAAAGATAGCGCTCAGGTGCTATGAACTACTCTCCGATGCCGACATCCAGGTCAGGGCAAATCCCGATTATCCCTTTGAGCTGCTGATTTCCGGTCTGTGCAGTGCCCTGAAACGAAACAGACCACCTGCACGCTAACCTGACATATGCCTACAAAATTCCTATGCTCCCGTTGAGATAAAGCCGCATGTTTACTCGTATAAAAAGAACTGCAAAAAAGTGGTTGTTTTTTCTTTAACTAAGATGGTACAATTTATATCATGTTAGTAATGCTTGACACATTTAAGACGGTTAAAAACCTTAAAGATGCCGGCTTCTCTGAAGAGCAGGCGAAGAGTCTTACTGATGCCCTAATTGAAATACAATCTGCAAGCGTGGAGCATCTTGCAACAAAAACAGACCTGATGACTATAAAGTCTGAACTGAGAGACGAAATCGCAAAACTCAGGGAAGACATGGCAAGGCTGGAAGGCAGAGTCAACACAAGACTCTCCGAAATGGAAAGCAAGTTCGATGTAAAGTTCTCTGCTATGGAAAACAGATTCTCTGGATTGGAAAACAAGGTATCCGACTTGGATAGCAGGGTATCCGGCCTGGAAAACAGGATATCCGGACTTGAAGGTAAACTCGACAGCAAGATATCCGACGCTAAATCAGACATTATCAAGTGGGTGGCAGCCATGCTTGTGGCTCAGTCTGCATTGATAGCTGCCCTGGTGAGGCTGTTATCACACTGAGGCTGTTATTACCGATGACAGCGGTAGGTCTGTCTCACCAAACTTTAACACATATACTAAGGAAGGTGCTTGATGGCTTTTTCGATACTGGTCGTTGATGACTCGAAAACGGCACGATTTATGATCAAAAAAGAGCTGTTGTCGATTATCACGGAAAAAGAGGTGGCCTTTACAGAGGGGGCAAGCGGTAAGGAGGCAATCGATAAATGTCTTAATGAGAGTTATGACCTTATATTCCTGGACCTTACAATGCCCGATATTACCGGATACGACGTCCTTGAGACTCTTCAAAAACAAGGGGTGAAGACAAACACTATCGTTCTAAGCGCTGATATACAACCCGGGGTTAAAGAACGGGTCAAGGCTTTAGGCGCTGTTGGATATTGCAAAAAGCCGTTTTCACACCAGGTGCTGGTTACCATACTTAAGGAGAACAATCTCCTGTGATCAGCTTCAGTGAGGACGAATATGACTTCTTAAAAGAGGTCTTTAACCTTGCAATGGGGCAGGCTGCCTCTGATCTTGCCGTGTTGTTGAACTCATTTGTAGACATGCGTGTCCCTGACATAAAAATAGTAAAGGCAGAAAAAGTGGTAGAGGCCATCATCGGAGATGCCTCCTGCTGGAGAGACGAACCGGTAACTGCAACTCGCCAGACCTTCTACGTTGATAGCATTGCAGATGGTGAGGCCATTATAGCCTTTGATGACCAGACCTTCGACAACGTCTCCAAACTCATAGGCTTTGAAGCAAAAATAGACCGCCAATATAAAATCGAACTGATGTTTGAAATGACCAATATAATGGTCAGCGCATGTCTCAATGGTATTTCAAATCAACTGTTTGGTAAAGACATGTCCTTTGCCCCACCCATGCTACTTTCTGAAAACAAAACCTATAAAAAAATTATATACGGCACATTTCAGCGCAGTCAGCTACACTGGGACCACACCATGTTGGCTAATATAACGTTTAAACTAAAAAATGAATCCTTTAGGAGTGAGATGCTATTATTTTTGTCTGAAAAATCAATCCTTGCAATACATAAATCTATAACTGGGAAACTTTCGGAGTTATAGGGTATATATTATGGTTGTGTCTATAGATGACTTTATAAGCAGGGCTATAATAGACAACCTCAACACGGGTATCGTGGTCATTGACCTGTCCTACAACGTGGTGATGTGGAACAACTTTATGGTCAAGTACGGTGAGCTGTCAAAGGAAGAGGCATTGGGCAGGAATCTCTTTGACATATTTCCGTATTTGCCAAAGGGGTGGCTGGAGCTTAAGTTTAAAAGTGTGCAGATACTAAAGGGGTATTCCTTCATATCATGGAAACAAAGGGCATATCTATTTAAGTTTCTCCATAATCGTCCCATAACCGGTAATGTAGATTACATGTTTCAGGACTGCACTTTTTTGCCAATCCTGGATGAAAACGCACAAGTAACAAGCATCTGCATCATAGTGCAGGACATGACCGATATAGCCATCTCCCAGAAGATGATTGACGAGGTGCTTGACGCCAATAAGATGCTTCAGCAGTTGTCTTACTATGACGGTTTGACTAACATATACAACAGGATGTATCTGGAAAAGCTGCTTGAGAGGGAATTTGAACATGCAAAGGCAGAAGACATCCCCTTTTCGGTCGTCATGTTTGACCTGGACCACTTCAAGAGGGTCAACGACACCTATGGGCACCTCGCAGGGGATGACGTGCTAAAGGCGGTTGCAAAGACGGTTGCTAATCACCTGCGGCAGGCAGATATCCTGGGCAGATACGGTGGAGAGGAATTCCTTATCATCGTACCTAATCTGTCCCATGCTGAACTGATGTTGTTCTGCCAGCAAATAAGAACCTCCATAGAGGAGACGGTTATACAGCACAACGGTATAGAGATAAGGGTCACCCTGAGCATTGGTATTGCCCCCTACCGTGAGAGTATGACGGACTACCTGCAGATCGTCCACGAGGCAGACATCGCCCTGTATCAGTCCAAAAAGCTAGGCCGAAATCGCGTGACAAGCTATGTGCAGATAGACGAAGTAACCTGTGAGGAGTAGATAAAACGTCAAAAAAATGATAGAAACCTTCAAAGGTATAACTCACAAACCAGTTTCAACGTCAGGACTGGTTAAGTACTTTAAGGCTCATCCGGAGTTAGACGGACACTTGTATGTTGGATATCCCATTTTCTTTGTGGGAGGGGAGAAATCAACAATTGACGCATTGTGGGTTTCACAAAGATTTGGTGTAGTCGTCTTTGACGTAATTGAGGGTACAGAGCTATATGGTAGAACCGATAATTTTCAAGATGAACTATACATGAAATTTAGTACCTTTTTATCGCAACATGGCACTCTAAACATAAAAAGACAGCTTGCCGTAGAAATTGAAGTAATTACATATGCACCCTACTGTGATATCAACGTTAGTAAAGGAACCAACACAGCAAGAAATGACAATGAATTGACCGATATATTGAAGGAACTACGGCAATGGCAACATGGCACATTATATGAATCTGTAGTGTCAGTAATTCAGTCTGTATATAAATTAAAACCACCAATAAAGAGAAAAAATATCGAAAGAAATGATTCCAAGGGTGCTATATTAAAGCGATTAGAAACCACAATTGCGAACTTGGACCAAGAGCAGGAAAAGGCTGTAATTGAAGCATACCAAGGGATTCAAAGGATCAGGGGACTGGCAGGCTCGGGAAAAACGGTTGTCCTTGCGTTAAAGGCGGCCTATTTTCACGCACAGAACCCCGATTGGAAGATCGCAGTTACATTTCATACCAGGTCTTTAAAGGGGCAGTTTACGGAACTGGTCGAGAGGTTTTGTTTAACCAAAACCGGAGAAGTGCCTGACTGGCAGCAACTGAGAATTATTAACGCATGGGGCAGTCCTAACAATACCGGAATATATTATGAGCTATGCAAAGAATATGGAGCAGAGTACATGGATTTCAAATCAGCAGTAGCGTTTCGGAACTCTACACAATCCAATGATAAAAACGTTTTTGATGTTGTTTGCACAAAGCTGTTAACGGATACAAATGATTTTAATGAAACATACGATGCCATCTTTGTTGATGAGGCACAAGACCTGTCTGAGTCATTTCTGAATATATGTTTTAAGATACTCAAAGAGCCTAAAAGGCTCATCTACGCCTACGATGAACTACAGAGACTTAATGAAGGCTCGACGCTAAGAAATCCAAATCAAATCTTTGACAGAGACGCAAATGATACAATCCTTTATAAGTGCTACCGAAACTCTCGGCCTTTATTGGTTACTGCCCATGCCTTGGGCTTTGGAACTTATAGAAAAGAAGGATTAGTACAGTTTTTTGATCAACCACAGCTATGGAGAGATGTTGGCTACACAATAAAAGAAGGCAGGTTAGAGGCAGGCAACATGGTTCGCCTTTATCGCACAAGTGAGTCATCTCCAGAGTATTTAGAGAATCATTCCAGTATGGACGATATCTTGAGCTTTAAAACCTTTGACAATCCCCAACAACAAGCAGAATGGATAGTAGAACAAATAAAAAAAATATAAAAGAAGATGAGCTTTTATATCAAGATATTATTGTCATAAATCCAGACCCGCTAACCACTAAAAAAGAAACGGGAATGATTCGCTCATTATTAATGAGTAATGATATAAACAGCCATATCGCAGGAGAATTTGATGCCGATATATTTTTCAGAGAGAACTCAATAACCTTTACTGGGATCAATCGTGCGAAGGGTAATGAGGTTGCTATGGTGTATATAATTAATGCCGGCTATTGCCATGGTGATACTCTTGTAGGCGATCTGTATCAAAACCCTAATCTCATAAAGAAAAGAAACATCATCTTTACGGCAATTACCAGGAGTAAGGCATGGGTGAGGGTCTGTGGACTTGGAGATAGGATGAACATGTTGATCGATGAATATAATGCAGTAAAAAATAACGCATTCGAACTTCAATTCAGATATCCCACAGCTAAGGAAATTGAGAAAATGAATCTTATTCATAGAGACTTATCAGAAACAGAAAAACAAAAGATAAACCAGGATATAAGCAGTTTCAATGATATGCTTAAAATAATAGGAAAAATAAAATCCGGGGAAAATTACGTTGAAGATTATCCTAAAGACATGCAAGTTGCTTTGCTTGCGTTACTAGAGAATGAAAAAAGAAATATTTAATCAAATACAAAAAATTACCATTGAGTTAATAAAAAATACTATCTCAATAGCACAAAATTACCCTGTTATCAAAAAGGGGAATAACAATGTCGAAGAAATTGTATGGTATGGATTTAAAAATATTTCCTTCACGTTGAAAAACCTTAAGTATGATGAGATATATGATGAATGTCGTAAGGAAAGAGAATATAACTTTCTCTTATTAGATGGTGCAATAGTGCAGATGATGTACAAGTTTGAGAAAAACAACCTTTTGAAACATCGTTTGGCTTTTTACTCAAGCCCGGATTTAGAAAGATATCAGACAGACCCTGAAACATATGAAGAAAGACATTATGGCAATCAACTTTTCGCTGATGTTATAGCAGAAAAAGTCATTCCTTTTCCCTTAAGATTCGATTATGACAAAAGCGATGAGA
Source organism: Candidatus Magnetobacterium casense (assembly GCF_000714715.1). Classification (GTDB taxonomy): domain Bacteria; phylum Nitrospirota; class Thermodesulfovibrionia; order Thermodesulfovibrionales; family Magnetobacteriaceae; genus Magnetobacterium; species Magnetobacterium casense. The sequence continues at coordinate 7,421 of NZ_JMFO01000016.1, read as the reverse complement.
ATTTCATACAATGTGATCACCCCTACTGTCACTCAACACTTGGAAACTATGACAATTGCCGTATACCAGTATGTTCACCGCTCTCACCCAATCGCTTTATACAATTTATCTTGAGGAGTTTCTATTTTGATAAATACAAGGAGTGTTTCAGCGATGATATGTTTAGTTGCGATTTAAACCTTGAAAGAACAATCAAACCATTAGAAACAAAACTTCTCCACTTTAATGTCTTTTGAGGGGTGGCTCAATTGTCGCACCCACCCCTGCCACAAACCGCCCCTTTCTTACTTCTTCCCAAATATCCACGTGCTCATGTCATCAAACAACTCATATGCTGCGGGCACGGCAAAGAGCGTCAGAAACAACGACGTGGCAAGTCCCCCGATTGTGGCGATGGCCATTGGGGAGCGTGTCTCCGAGCCTTCGCCAACGCCCATGGCTATGGGTAGCATACCAAAGATCATGGCAACCGTGGTCATCATAATGGGGCGAAGACGCACGGGGGCTGCCTCGATTATCGCCTCATGGGTCTTGTAACCGCGCTCCTTGAGCGTATTGGTGTAGGCAACGATGAGTATGGAGTTCTTCTTGACAAGCCCCATCAGAAGGACCAAGCCAATGAAGCTGAATATGTTGAGCGTCTTGCCGGTCAGTAACAACGCCCCAAATGCCCCGATAAAAGACAACGGCATCGCCAGCAGTACCGTCACGGGATGAATGAAGCTCTCAAACTGCGCTGCAAGTATCATGTAGGCCATCACTACCCCCAAAAATATGGCAACGGTCAGGTAATAAAACGACTCCCCCATGAACTCCGCTATCCCCTTGTATATCGTGGTATAGTCGGGGGGCAGCACGCCGTTTGCGATTTCGTCCAGTTGGGATGTTGCCTGCCCCATTGGGATGTTTTCAAGGTTTGCAAACAGAAAGATTGCCCTCTGTCTGTTGACCCTGATAATGCTTGTTGCTGAGGCGCCTTCTGTGACCGTTACCAGGTTTGACAACTCTATGAGTGCCCCGCTCCTGGAACGGACATAGAGGTTTGCGATTGCCTTGGGTTGTGCCCTGTCCTGCTGGTCTAACCTGACCCTGACGTTATAGCGTCTGCCCCTGGAGCTGTCCTTGTAGTGTGTGATATCGGTCTCACCGCCAATAAGAACGTTTATGACCTCTGCCACCGTTGCCACGTCCACGCCCAACTCCGCAGCCCTGTCCCGGTCAATGATAACTCGCACCTCCGGCTTGCCCTCCTCAAAGGAGGTATCAACGTCAACGATTCCAGGCAGCTTTGAAAACTTGTCTGTTATCTCCTTCATGTAGGTTTTAAGGGCATTGAGGTCACCACCACGTACTATAAACTGGATCGGGGCATTTCTCAATCCACCGCCTACGATTGAGATGTCCTCAACCGTTGCCTTCAGTCCGGTGACGCCCTGGGACAGGAGTCTTCTGATATCGGCCTTTACCTGCTCCTGGGTCTTCTTTCTCTCACCCCTGGGTAGCAGCCCAATAAACATAGACCCCTTGTTTATTTCGCCCGTCATCTCAAATCCCTGAGCATAGAACACGGTCTTGACCTCTGCCACTGCACTTACAATCTCCTCGGCCTTCTGAAACATGCCGTCAACGGCCTCTACCGAGTAATCAACCGGGGCCTGCAGGCGCACCACAAAACGCCCCTGGTCCTCCGGCGGCACCATCTCCTTGCCTATGAACTTCGTGATATACAGGCTGAAGGCAAATACACATCCGGCTAGAAACAGCACCTTTAACCTGTGCCGCAGCGCCACGATCAACATAGCCTTGTATGAGCGCTCAATACTGCCGTGCAATGCCTCAGACCATTTGTGAAACCACCTGCCAAGGGCCGTCTGTTTATGCCGCGGACGTATAAACCTCGCCGCCAGCATGGGCGTCAGCGTAAACGAAACGAGCATCGATACCAAAACGGAAAAGACCACGGTCAACGCAAACTGCAAAAAGAACCTCCCGATAAGCCCCTTCATAAAGGCCACGGGCAGAAATATCGCCACAATGGAAAAGGTCGTCGCCACAACGGCCATACCGATTTCGGAGGTGGCCACGTGGGATGCCTTTACGGGGTCATCGCCGGCCTCCACGTGGCGGTAGATGTTCTCTATCACGATGATGGCGTCGTCTATGAGGATTCCGATGCACAGAGACAGCGCCAACATGGTCATGTTATTGAAGGTAAACTTGTAGTAATTCATTAACGCCAAGGTCGAAATAATGGACGTTGGGATGGCAATTGCGCTTATCAGGGTCAGGCGCAGGTTGCCCAGGAACAGGAGCACGGCCAGCGACGCAAACAGTCCCCCATACACCAGGTGGTGTTGAACCTCACTGATGGATACCTTTATAAACGTGGACTGATCAAAGCTGATATCGAGGGACATGCCCGGGGGCAGGGTCTTTCTGATCTTTACGAGTTCCGCCTTGACCCTGTCAACGACCTCGACGGTGTTTGTCCCCGATTGTTTCTGTATGCCGATGCCCACTGACATGTGGCCATTAAAGCGTGCCACAGAGCGTTTTTCCTCCATACCGTCCTCGACCCTGCCAACGTCCTTGAGGCGGACAGTGGCCCCGTTGCGGGATACCAGGATTAGGTCGTTAAACTGGTTGGGATGTGTGAATTCGCCCTTTACCTTTATCGAGTATTCCTTGGAGTTGCCTTCGATCCGTCCGCCGGGGAGTTCGACGTTGCCACGTCTGAGGGCGTTGAGCACGTCGTCGTAGGCGATTTCGTATGCCTTCATCTTTGTGGCATCCAGCCATATCCGCACCTGCCGCAGACGCAGACCGGCCATACTCAACGCCCCAACGCCGTCTATCTTCTGGAGTTGTTCCTTTAGTGTTTCGTCGGCATACGTGGATAACTCGCGTACTGATCTCTTTACTGCTCCCGGGTGCTCCTGGGCAGTGAGGGCTAACCACATTACCGGATTGGCGTCGGGGTCAACCTTCTCGATGGTTGGTTCTTTGATATCCTGGGGCAGTTGTGCCCTGACCAGCGACAGTTTTTCTCGCACGTCGGCCACGGCCAGGTTTATGTCCCTGTCAAGGACGAACTCCACCGTTGTGATCGACGTGGACTCATAGCTCGATGACGTGATCGACTTGACGCCGTTGATGGTGTTGATTGCCTCTTCGATCTTGTCTGTGACATCGATGTCCATGATTTCCGGGCTTGCACCGGGCAGTCTCGTGGTGATGTTGACAATGGGAAAGTCCACCCGCGGCAGGAGGTCTACCCCAATATCGGGATAGCTCACGACTCCCCAGAGTACAAGGGCAAGGATAAACATCGTGGCAAGGACGGGCCGCCGTATGGAGGTATCAGCTAACCACATGGCTCAAGATTTTCAACCTTCGTTTTCATGTTCACGGTGTATTTTACATCTACCGCCATTGATATAACAAGCCTAAAAAAAACTCCTCGCTACCTTATGGCAACCTCATTTGGTCTGAGGGGAGGGCGGAGCCGCTCCCCTTCTTTCTTCCGGTCAAATGCGACTGCCCTGGCTTGCCACCTTGACACCTCTCATGGATAATGTTAGTATATAACTATGGATACCTTAACAGCTAACGACACGCTTACGGCTTCTTCACTACTCCAGGACACTCCTGGTCGTACACTCTATGAGGCTGATTTTTACCTGTGGGCGTTTCATAATGCCGACCTGCTGAGGCAGGGCAGATTTGCGGAGATAGACCTGGAAAATATAGTAGAGGAGCTGGAGAGCATGGCCAGAAATAACAACCGAGAGCTGTTGAGCCGATTGACGGTGTTAATAATGCACCTTCTGAAATGGCAGTATCAACCAAGACTGCGTTGTGGAATTTGGACTGCAACAATAGGTAACCAAAGAACCGAAATTAAGTACTTGCTTGGGGATAGCCCTAGCTTAAAACATAATATAGAAGCCGTTATTGCTAAAGGATTCATAGCAGCCAAACGAGAATTTGAAGCTGAAACGGGAATTAGCGCCAGACAATTACCTGAGACCTGCCCCTATGCATTTGAACAGTTGATGGATTATGGTTTCCGGCCCGAATAGCCCCGATCAAACCGGATAACCCCCTTGAGGGTAAAGATTGTCTTCCTGAAAGTGTGTCGTCGGCATACGTGGAAAGCTCCCGCACAGACCTTTTTATAGCTCCGGGGTGCTCCTGGGCAGTGAGGGCCAGTCCCCTTGACCCCTTCCTGCGCAGGTGTAAATCTCCGAACTATTACAAGCATCTTGCCATGGCCGTGTTGGAGTCTGTTATTGATGTTTTTAATGGTTTTAGTTTAGTATATCAGCATGACATTGTCACATTAATTTTTAAGGTAACAATACTGCTATAAAGGGGACACAGAGTGCAAGAGAGTGAACACAAACTACCCAAGGGATTTATAATCACCACGGCGGAGGCGGCAATCAAGGCTCCCGGTCGCCGGGATATCGTTGTCATATCATCCACGACGCCTGCAGCGGCAGCGGGCGTGTTTACAAGGAACGTGGTAAAGGCCGCCCCCGTCCTACTGGATATGGAGAGGCTCAGGGACGGTTGTGCGCAGGCCGTTGTCATAAACAGCGGCAACGCAAACGCCTGCACGGACCGTCAGGGAGTTGCTGCCGCCGTTGAGATGTCTGCCATAGTCGCCGATGCCCTGCACATTGCCGTGGACAACTGCCTGGTGGCGTCCACCGGGGTGATTGGCGTACAAATGCCGATGGAGCGGATCAAGCCGGCACTGCATGAGTCGCTGGCCAATCCCGTCAACAGAACGTTGCTGGATGCCGCATCGGCAATCATGACCACGGACACCTTCCCCAAGGCCGTCTCCAGAGACATAGAGCTTGGCTCCTGCACTGCCACCGTGTCGGCCATCGCAAAAGGAGCCGGCATGATAGCCCCGGATATGGCCACGCTGTTGTGCTTTGTCATAACCGACCTGAACATCGACCACACAGCCCTGCAACTGGCCCTGACGGAGACCGTGGATAAGACCTTTAACAGGATCACCGTTGACGCCGACACCAGCACCAATGACACCGTTCTGGTACTGGCTAACGGTCAGGCCGGCAATGAGCGGGTGGTTGCACACGGGTATGGGTTTTATTCCTTCAGGGCGGTGCTTCAGGAAATGCTCATGGAGTTGGCTGTTATGTGCGTTAAGGACGGCGAGGGTGCCACCAAGTTTGTCACCATAAAGGTCGCCGGTGCAAGCAGCGATGCCGATGCCAACAGACTTGCACGGACCGTGGCCAATTCCCTCCTGGTCAAGACTGCCATCTGTGGCGGAGACGCCAACTGGGGCAGGATCATGGCCGCCATCGGATACTCCGGCGTGGCGTTTGACCCCAACTGCGTCGATGTCTATTTTGATGACGTGCTGGTGGTCAAGGACGGCTACGGCGCAAACAACGACTCCATGGCCTACGAGGTCTTCAAAAAGAACGACATTGTCATAACCATCAATATGAACGCAGGTCAGGGCGCTGCAAAGATTTTCACCTGCGACCTCACGGAAGATTACGTCAGGATCAACGCGCACTACAGGAGTTAGACTGCCGTATCTGCGTCTATAGCGTGTTTCGATTGCATACGATACAAAAAAAGAAAGGGGCGGCTCCGCCCCCCTTCAGAACCCCCCGCAAGGGTACCAGTCCCCTTGACCCCATAAAAATGCCGTCGGTATACGATGGCACCATTTGATTATCACTACAATAGGTTCCCTCCAGCGGGACTTGGGCTTGAGAGGATCATCGCACTGATAGGTCCTGCCTCTGCGGCGGTTGCACGCTACGATGGCATCCTGTCGGCGATTCCAAATGCCAATGTCTTGCTCAGTCCCCTGACGACACATGAGGCCGTGCTCTCATCCAGGATCGAGGGAACGCAGGCAACCATGCAGGAGGTGCTTGAGTTTGAGGCAGAGGGAGAGTCAAAGGCGTTTTCCAGCGCAAAGAGGGCAGATATTGACGAAATCATCAGCTACAGAAACGCGTTGAATCATGCCGTTGATATGCTCCAAAAGCTGCCTCTTTGCCAACGACTGGTCTGTGCACACACAGGATATTGATGGACAACGTCCGCGGGTACAACAAATCACCAGGTCTCTACAGACAAGTGCCAAACTGGATTGGTCCCAGGGGGTGCTCCATTGAGGAGGCGACCTTTGTCCCGGTATCTGCCGACAAACTGCTCGAGGCAATGAGCCGGTGGGAGAAGTATGTAAACGACGACAAGGTGGTTGACCGGATTGTTCAGTTGGCCATCCTGCACGCAGAGTTTGAGGCGTTGCACCCCTTTCTGGACGGCAACGGACGTATCGGGCGGATGCTTATCCCCCTGTTTCTGTATCAGGCAGGTCTGTTGCAACGACCGATGTTTTATATCAGCCAATACCTTGAAGCTAACCGGGATGAGTATTATGGCAGGCTCCTGGCAGTCTCCAGGGATGATGATTGGACGGGATGGTGTGTTTTCTTTCTTAGAGCCGTGTATGAGCAGGCCGTCAAAAACGGCTCCAAGGCAACGGCCATCATGCAGCTATATAATGAAATGAAGAAAGAATTCGCTGAACTTACACATTCTCAATATGCAATTCACTCGCTGGACTGGATATTTGGACGACCTGTCTTTAAGGGCAGTGACTTCATAAAACAGTCTGGTATCCCCAAGGCAACTGCTTCAAGGATACTCAGCCTGCTGAAAGAGAAAAAAATCTTGAGCGAAATTGTTCAGAGCACTGGGCGAAGGTCATCCACCTTTGCTTATACCAGACTCTTGAGTATCACGGAGGGCTATGATTTCTTTGCGTCTCATGTATGAGATACAAAAGAGTTTGTGTCTCATGAAAGACAAAATATGAGACGCAAGTTTTTTCTATACGGAAAGTTACACATAAATTAGCTTGAGCCTCTTGCAAAACTCCTAAACTAAACCTTTTTTAGTTCTCTTTGTGCTATAATATAACACCTAAATATAATAGATTAAAAGGAGAACATAATGTTATTAGAGAGTATATCATGGTTAGCAGGAAATATACAACGGGTACTGTTCCCAGAGTTGGAAGAAATACTTACCGATTCAATAACCAAGAAACAAAAGCAGTTAGTTACAATCCTGGAGATAGTTCAGATAGAAAGACATATGTGGTGGGTAGACAGTCAATGCATAGGTCGTAAACTCAAGGAGAGGTATGCAATTGGCAGAGCGTTTGTAGCCAAAGTTGTCTATAATTACCCTACGACAAGTCTTTTGATAGAATCTCTAAAAACGATGCCAAATCTGAGAAAGATATGTGGATTTGCTAAAATACAAGATATACCATCAGAATCAACATTCTCACGTGCTTTTGCTGAATATGCACTACATGGGATAGGTGATAAAGTGCATGAAGCGTT
>NZ_JMFO01000015.1 GCF_000714715.1 Candidatus Magnetobacterium casense | reverse complement strand
CCTATCCCCATGTAGTGCATATTCAGCAAAAGCACGTGAGAATGTTGATTCTGATGGTATATCTTGTATTTTAGCAAATCCACATATCTTTCTCAGATTTGGCATCGTTTTTAGAGATTCTATCAAAAGACTTGTCGTAGGGTAATTATAGACAACTTTGGCTACAAACGCTCTGCCAATTGCATACCTCTCCTTGAGTTTACGACCTATGCATTGACTGTCTACCCACCACATATGTCTTTCTATCTGAACTATCTCCAGGATTGTAACTAACTGCTTTTGTTTCTTGGTTATTGAATCGGTAAGTATTTCTTCCAACTCTGGGAACAGTACCCGTTGTATATTTCCTGCTAACCATGATATACTCTCTAATAACATTATGTTCTCCTTTTAATCTATTATATTTAGGTGTTATATTATAGCACAAAGAGAACTAAAAAAGGTTTAGTTTAGGAGTTTTGCAAGAGGCTCTAATGAGAGAACAATCGTATGAGGGCAGTTATGGCGGCAGCCTGTGCAACCAGCATGGCAGCCACCCACTTGATAGTGTCTACTCTGGAACGTTCTATCTCCATTTTCATTTCCATACGTAGTTTTTCAATTTCGGCTTGTAGCTCAACCTTCAGCCTCTCTATATCAGACTTTGTTGCCAATGAGGAATCAGCAACATCCTTAAATACCTCCGCAATTTCCTTGGCCGCTTGTTTATCGACGTTAGCCCTTTTGAGCCGTTCGTAAATCTTCAGCGTGTCTATGTTTGGGTCCATACCCCTATGATAGCACACCCTCAAGCCAAAGTCAACCGCCCTTTGACCTTCTGCTGTTGCGCCCGCCTGATGACCGCATTGAAGCGCTTTGCCATCATGTCCATCTGCTGATACGCACTGTCAATTCTTTGACGCTTTACGTCCGGGGGCATGACCTTGTCGTTGTATATGAAGTCAACGTGCTTGTGCATCTCCATGAGCCTGGTGCGCATGGGGTCAGTGTTGAGCAACACGCCTCCGTTGTCCTTGAGTAGTTGTGCGGCCTCCTGACGCTTGCCTTGATTGACGAGCATCTTGTAGCTGTTGCGAAGCTGAGTGAGCTTGTCGTGCGACTCGTAAAAAGCCTGCATGTTCTCCGTGTTGCTGGAGGGGTAACGCAAGGTGAAACCCTTAACCAGCGGCATATCAGACAACGTCTTAGCCGGAGGAGTCGGAGGCGACGCCACCAAACCGAGCCCCTGCGCAGCCTTGTCAGCCAACCCAAGTGCGCTCATGCCAGCCCCGCCACCCCAACTGCGCACAAGGTTCTCAGCCAATGCCGGGGAGGCCGCCATCTTCCTGAACTGCCCAACACTAGGCACGCTCTCTAACCATTCCGGCGTCCTGGCTACTCCTGCACTTACGGCCTTGACAAGCTCCGTCCCGTGCGGGGTGCTCTGGTATTGAGGCAACATGTGCTTCCTGGCCTCCGGTATAATCTGCCTGCCAGTGAATAGCGACCTGTTAGACCACGCCTCGACAAACGGAGCGGCCACGGTGGGGATGACGTTTGGTACAAAGGCATCCATGATGCTGTCCCTGAGCTTGTCAAAGGCGGCGGTGTCGTGCGTGTACATGTACTCAACGATGCGCTCAGGGACAGAGGCAAAGACAATGCCCATCTCAAAGGGCTTTGGTATGCGCCATACGTTTTTGTCCGTGGTGATAATCCATGCCTGGTCACGCATGGCCTGTGGTATGGAGTGATAACGCTCGTCGTCCTGATTGAGGACAGCCAGGGCAACGGAGGCCAGCGTCATAGTGCTGAATGCCCGCACGAGTGCAGCGTTGCGCTCTCTTGAATTGCTGTTGAAGACCAACGTCCGGAGGGTCTTGTCTATGCCCTGGAGGTTGGCATTGAAGAAGGCAATGAGCTTGTTCATCACGGCCATCTTTGCCCCGGCACGAGCGAAGTCCAACGAATCACGGGTATTGTAGGCGGCCTTCATCATGCCTTCTTCCGTCTGCCCTTCTACGTTCAACCCTGCCCTAAAGTTGGCAATACGTGTCATCTGCTCCGACAGCTCACCCATTACCCGTAACGCTTCAATGGGGGTCTTGACAAGGCCAACGCCGAGGTCTGCCCAGTCGGAGGCGGACAATCCCCCCTCTACCGCCCGCTTCAGGAACAGCCCGCGGGCCGTCTTGCCTACATTGCCTCCGGCCATCATCTCATACTTTGTCCTTGCCAGGGCGTCTCTGTCCATACCGCCAAGCATGGACTGTGCGCCACCGGTGGCCATCCACTGCCAGAACATGTCGGAGTCTTTAGCGGAGTCAAAGAATCCCTGAAACAGCAGCTTTGGGTTGATACGGTACTTGCTTGTCACGAACACGGACAGCACGTCCCTTATCGTGTTGCGTGCAAAGAACTCCGGCATTGTCGTAGCCCCCACACGCAACGTTGCAGAGGCCTTGCCAAGCCACTTGACGACCATGCCAACCTGCTCCACGTCGAGGGACTTCCAGGCACGGCCAACGTCAATGGGCACCTTGTAGTATTCCGCCTTGCCGTCGCTAAAAACCTGTATCACGTCGGGCTTGTTCACAAACGACGACCTGAAGATGGTGGCCGATTCCTTGAGGTCTGCCCTGGTGATGACGCCGTTATCGAGGAGGTCTTTGAACTCTGGGACGTTCTCAAGGGCTGCCATCATCTCATCGAGCCTGACGTTCTCTGCGTGCATCGGGAGCTTGAACTTCTCAATGAAACGTGACTGTATCGGATTGCTCATGTTCAGACGGACAAGGGCCTGTCCTATCTTGTTCTTTTCGGCCAGAGCGGTTAGCATGGTGGTGTTCTTGATGATGCTCTCTATGGGGTCTATGATGACCCGTTCGCTGCCCTTGATGCGCTTGGTGGCCTGGTATGCCTCCAGACCCTTGCCGGTGCCCATAGCGGTGTCAGTCTCCATGACACGGAAGTATGGGACGTAGTTCTTGTTAAGTTGCCTGAAGCGGTCAAACGTATCCTGAGAGAGCATACCTGCGTCCTTGTACTGGGTCAAGACCCTGTCCTGAAAGGCGTACAGTTCATCGGCAATCTTTGAGTAATGCGTGTCATACTTGTTGACAACGGCCTGAGCGTCCGTGTCGGATATGCCGGAGGTGATACCCCTGGCTTTGAGGTCAACGGCCCGCTTTGCAATGAGGTAAGCGGTGAACTTCCGGTATTGGAAAGGACTCTTGACGGGTTCGAGTATGTCTTTCAGGCCCTTGCCCGTCCACTGGAAGGTGCCACCGGGGCCTTTGTAGTCGAAGGTACCACGTTGTATGATGGCGTCTATCTGACCGCCCACGCCGCTATAGAGGGATGCACGGATGTAGGGGTTGTCCTTGATGTCCACGGGGGCGCCTTGTGTGAGGTCGTCGATAGCCCGCTTGATTGGGTGGTATCGGTCAAGGAAGTTGGTATAGAACTGGTGCCCCCATTCCTTGAAACGGTCAAGCACGGGGGTAGTGTCCGGTTCCTTGCTCATGGAGACCTTTGCAAGGACGGCGTCTACGTTTGCGTCGCCAGTGGAGGGCAGGGCGTAGGAGTCGTTGTCGCCCTTCTTCTTTTTTTTATCCCTTAGCATATGTTCAGATAAACCATCCAGCCATGAACCGTCCTCAAAAGTTTCCGCCCACTTTTCCTTAAACTCTTTATCCTGTTTTTCCTTGTTAAACCTTTCTTCTTCTGTCTCTGGCGTTGACTCTTCCCTCATCACCTCAGCTTCTATGTCGTCATAATCATTGATCTTAGAGTTACGTAAGAGATCAGGGAGGGATTTCCCGCTACGGCGGCTAAATGGTGGCTTTGGCTCTTTGATACTTTTAGGCTCTTGCTTTTCCTTGTTAATGTCAAACAACCCACGGCCTAACGCCTTCTTCCCACGTAGTGCGTAGGAGTCGCCGCTGTCCCCCTTGACAGACTCGCCTGGTTGTGGTACTGTAGAGGTAGAAGAACTGCTTTGGCCAAGCTGAGAAGCATCATCCTCCAGAGCCTCAGTGGGGCTGGTGTTGCGAAGGGTGATAGATTGCTCTGGTTTATCAGAAGAAGGCGATTGCGGACTTCTTTCCCAAAGCGGTTCTTTGTTTTTTAGATAGCTGCTATTAAGAACCCCGGCAGTTGTTACTCCATAGTAGTTGCCATCAGGTGTAGGTCTCAATTCTATGACAGAGGCACGAGGCAGGCCATTTTCTTTGGTCAATAATAACCTGGTGCCACTTTCCCTTATATGCGTAAAGTTCTTTGTTACGTCTTCAACCAAGTCTCTGACGCTATCGTAACCAGCATCTTTAATCTCCCGCCAATGTCTTTGCTCTATGTGAATCTCACCATAGTTCTCATTGCCCCTTTCCAACCGTATCGGAGCCGCTACCCGCTTGAGCTGCTTTGCGACGCCATCGTCGATGTGGCCGAAGTCTACTGAGCCGTCACTGGCACGGACGAAGTCACGCTCGCCGGGGCGACTGCCACGTAACGCATAAGACTCATGGTTGTCGATGCTTACCTCCTTTGGATCGAACGTCACGAGGTTCCAGCCGTTATTGTCTCCGTTACGGTACTTGTTGCCGTCTATGCCGGCTTTAATGAGGAACTGTGACGTTGCCCAGTCATAGTCTGTGTTTCTGCCAAAGAGGTCTAAAACCATAACGTCAGGGTCTTCCGGCTCCGGTTCTGATTGAACGCCATTCTTTTTCATATCAATCTTTTCAAGTGTGCTATTTATGGCGTTGTAAACGTCTTCTCCTGTGCCTTTACGTATAGATGGGAGTAATTCGTTTATAAAGTCTAACTCCTCATCGCCATAACCATATTCATATACCCACGAGTCAAGTATCTTCTGCTGTTGTTCCTCAGTAAGTTTACCGTCCCAATCCATATAGTCAATCGTTTTTGGGTCTCTGCCCTCGTGCAGAACGATATCGTACAGGTTGCGGCCTCCGTGGATTAAGCCCTCCTTCAAATCGGCAGCGGTGCGCTTGTTTTTGAGGTTAGACGCTAAATCGTCGATCTGTTTCTGATATTTACTGTACCGTGTGGGGTCTGTCTGCTGTTTGTGTTGGAGTTCAAACACTGAATCGAAGATATACCTTGTTTCTGGCGGGATAGTTGCTTTACTTAATTTTCTCCCTTTGTCGTAAAAATAATCTTCCCCGTACCGTGCGTACCATTTCCCGATTCCTTCTGCTGTTTTAACAGACTTAGGTTTGTCCGCGTCGTACATGGCAGAGTAGAACCCTGCTCCTTGAACGTTTACCTTTTCGTTTGACCCGCCTTGATATTTGCTTGTCGATGTTTTTAGCTTGTTAAAGACGTTTTGGCTGCCATGCTTTGCTCTCACTCCGGGATGGTAAGTCGGCTCTTCCTCCAGCTTCCTCTGGCTGCGACCCAATGCGTAGGAGTCCCCCTGCCCCTTGACAGGCTCGGTGGGTTGTGGTACTGTAGAGGTAGAGGGGCGCGTCTGGGACGTATGAGTTGGGGTATCCTGAGAAGGTGCCACGTTGCTCCCCCCTCCACTTTTTATGTACATAGTCTTAGCTGTTATGTTGTGTTTACGTGTTCTGACTTCTTCAACGTAATAAACATAGCCATTAATTTTCTTTTCATATTTAATAGCGTCTAACCCCCTGTTTGTTTTGCCATACGAAATGTTATCGGGCGACTCGACTATCTCTGGTATCCGTTGTATATCTTCTTTTGTAACTGCAATCTGCCCGCGTGCCGCTTCTACCTCTGGGTCGCCATGTCCTGATAGTATATGCTTAATATCGTTGCTGTCAATCGTCCGTTCATATCCCGTCAGGTCTATACCCGTGGCCTTCTTAACGGCGTCAACATTGCCGTTGCTTACCTTGCCAAGGCTGGTACGGAAGAACCTTCCGATCTCTAATGGCTTGCGATTCTTTCTGTCTGCGACCACCTTGTCGTACAGGTCGCCAATGCTATCAGCTTTGACCTTTAGGCTGTAGCTATCTGAGTAGTAGTCCCGTATGATGTTGTGCTGCCGTGCCTGCTCCGATGGCGTCGTGAAGGGTGTTGTGATGGGTTGGCTTTCAAGCGGCCTTTCACTCCTGGCTGTCATATCCTGACGCTCGGCGTCCAATCGGCGTTGCTCAAGTTGACCTTTGGTTGGCTCAACGACTCTATTGCCCTGTCTGAATTGCCCCGGTAGTAATTGCTTCCGTGATGTTGAGCCTACAGGAGCTTGTCCTGGCTGTATGTCGGCATCTATTTGTCGCCGGTTGAGTTCGTTTATCCTGGCCTTTTCCTCCGCCGTCAACAAGAATGGGGTATCGTATGCTTTTTGTCTTAAAGCCTGGTCAATATAATTTTCACCGATTAACACCCCCGTGCCTCTTTCCGTTCTGTTGCGTGCCGCCTCTGCTTCGGCCTGTGCCTGGGCTTGTTCATCGGCTGCCCGCTCGGCCTCTGTCTTTAGCCTGCGGTTCTCTGTGCGTAACTCTGCATGTGCTTGCTCAAAGTCCTGCGTGTCCTGTCCCCATTGCTCCTGTTCCCTTGCTTGTCTCTGTGCACGTAACGCTTCCCCCAACTCCGTGTCTCTGTTGATGTTGTCGTTAAAGATGTCTGCAACAGCCCTCATGGTGCGGGCATAGGTATTGTTGTTGGTGAATCCCATGATGCGTCGGGTTGCGTCTATGATGCGATTCAGGATACCGTTGGACTTAGCGTTACGACTCATCTCAAACTGAAACCCCTTGTCGCTGAAGACATGCGCTACAAACTCGTTTCGGTCTGACAGGGCATAAAGCAGGTTGTTTTTTTGATAGTCTCCACCGGTATAACTGTCAAGCGCATCTGCTATCTCCGTGCCTTTCTTGCCCTGGATGTCCTTGATTGTAGCCAGGTCTGCATCTGACAGCACGCCGTTTTTCCTGAACCAGTCGGTTGTCTCTTTCGTGAGACCGTCTATCTTTGACCTTGCGGCTTCAGATGCCTTGCCATCGCCTTCAATGAAGTCCCTTGATGCCCCGTGATACAGCTCTTCCGCCATGATGTAGTGTTGTGCTGCTGCGTCTTTAGGCATGTACTTAGGGTTGATATATATCGTCTTGTCGATACTGCTGTATCTTGCCGGTGCCTCCATCTCAAGGTCATACGAAACAGACACACTCTTTTGAAACTCCTGTATCTTTTGTGAGCCTGCAAGAACCTTGGCAACACCATATATGACGCCATCGGTTTCCGTTTTGTTGGGCTGTGTAGCCATGCCCTTGACGGCGGCTTCCATCGCTTGATCGGCTGTGAGCGTTCCGTTTGCTATAGAGTCAAGGTCGAAGGCGGACGTGTCTTTGTATTGTTTCAGGGCTTCAGGGTCGCCTTTTGGTGTTGGGTTGGCCTCATTATACACCCCCCCCGCTGGTTCCTGTAGCCCCTCGTGCTCTCCTACCGTGCCAACGGAGTCCTCGTATCGCCCGCTCTTCAATCGCCTTCGGGCAAGAGGGATACCGGAGGTAAGCACGTGAGACCCAAGCCCACCAACGGCGCCAGCAAGTATGTTTGTCAGACGCTCTTGCAAGTCCTCTGCGGGTTCCGTGGCTCCGGCTCCACCCATAAGGACAGGTGATTTCACAAAGCCTATGTTTTCAATGGCCTTGCGTTCCGGTATCTTGTACGTCGGTAACTCCTGGTATTTAACGACACGTTCTGCGTCCGTGAGGGCAGGGTTGAGGTTTACAGCCTCATGTGCACCTCGCTTTTGCAGCGCCCCCCGTAGGGCCTTCCCTCCTAACGCCTCCGGCAGTACCTTTGCTATCCCGTGCTCTACCGCTTTGCCTGCCGTGCCAAAGACCGCACCCATTGCCGCTCCGTGAACACCGGCCTTTAGTCGTTCTTCCGGTGCAAACATGGACTCAGTTGGCCTGCCTTCTTCGTCGTGTGGCCTGCTTGCAGCCTCGTATGCAGCAAAAGGTACGGCCTCCGTTACGGCACGAGCGACATAGGGGGCCGCTTTCTGCGCACCGATTTTCGTAAGCGCAGGCATTGCGTATCTGGCGGCACCGGCTCCTATCCTGGCGGCACCCATAGCGGGGCCTGCTACGGCAAGTACAGTGCCCATGCCTGCAAGGTTGCCCGCGATGCTAGTGGCCTTCTCTCTCCAGTTGGCATTCTCAGGCAACTCAGCGCCCTTGTAGTACCCTCCGGTTAAACCGCTGCCGTAAGACTTGGCAAGTATCTTGCCGTAGTGCGTCAGGGTGTTCTCTTCCTCCGCCGGTGGTTGTACGGGGGCAGGGGTGTCATCTACTGGGACCCAACGGCCTGATGTTTGTGTTGGGTTTTGGTCTTTCTCTGTATCCTCTACTGGAACCCAGCTTCCCATTACTTATCCTCCTGGTAGACGTATTTTTTCCCATTCACGGTCCTGACCTCACCTGGTTTGCCGGGTGTCATTGATTGCCAAGATGCCGATGGTTCGCCCCTGTTGGTCCCGTAAATTGCTGATTGTACGGCTTGCATTTCGTCATTGAAAAGCTTCCTGCGTTTGGCATGGTCTACCATGGTCGCTCCGGTCTTTGGGTCTTTGTATGTATACTCGGAGGGATGGGCATTAACGATTTCGCTCACATATTTCAACACTTCAGGGTCAATCTTGCCCTGGTGCTGCGGATGTCCGGCCTTCGCTACCTCCACCTGGCCTGCAATGGCTTTCTCTGAGAGCTTTTCATTGTATGCACGTTGCTCATCCGCCGTAGCCTTGCCATAGATTTGATTTATCACAAACTGTTGCATGAGCTGGTTGTTTGCCCATGCAGGGTTTTTGCTAAACACTTCGTTTACTCTATCTATAATCCGTTGGTTGAAGGTTCAAATCCTTCGTGGCGCACCAGCAATCTCCAGCGATTAAGCCAACCTCCAGGGTATCACCGAGTATCATACGGTATCACCAGGTATCAAAACTGGGTGCAAGCTGTACCCACCCGATGCAGGAATGCACCCAAAAAGCACCCACCATTCCCCGCCACATGTGAAGTAAACTTCACTGGATTTTCCGTACCGCCATTCGGTTACACTATCGGCGTAGTGATGACACCCTGAGAATGATAACAGACAAGGAGGCGACTGACGGACATGGCAGATGGACAGAAAGAGACAAAGGTGAGCTCACATGGTATGGCGTAGGCAACAGATAGAACTGGCAAGTGATGGAAATAGGAAATACGTAGGGGGATGGAAGAATGACTTGCCCCATGGACAAGGGACTATGACTTGGTCTGATGGTAGGAAGTATGCGGGAGAGTTCAAGAAAGGAGAACCAAACGGGCACCGATGTTACTTAGTATTAAAAGATGGTTCCTTCTTATGTCGTATGGGTAACTTTTTATGCTCTTGTAGAAGAACCCTCCCCTAACCCCTCCCAAGTAAAGGGAGGGGAATAAGGGGACAGCTTATTTACCCATTCACGTTAAGAAAGAGCCAAAAAAGTGATATTTAACATTATGAGGGAGAGGTGCGCCTAAAATAGGGTTGAATTAGTCATTGTATCCTATAAAATTGAAAAATTAGAAGTTTTTATATTAACGAGTAAAATTTAGACCTCATTGATGAGGGTAGGGCAGATATTTTTAGTGAGTTTTGGTTTCTTTTTGCAAGAGGCTCTATATTCTAAAACATTTGTGAGGGCTAAAAAAACCGCCACTACTTTTTTATGCACCCCGGGTATGAGTAAGAGTTGTATTTGTTGAACAATTTCAAGTATACTATGGACATTATACAGTGGAGGGTATCAGACAATGCTTGATGGTGCAATAGCAGCCATAAACGAGAAGGTAAAAAAGGAGAGTGCATTTGTTTCGCTCTTGCTCTCCGAAATAGAGAAGGTGATAGTTGGTCAGAGGTACTTGCTTGAGAGGTTGTTGGTGGGGCTGTTTGCAAACGGCCATGTCCTGTTGGAGGGGGTACCTGGGTTGGCCAAGACCACGGCAGTGCGGGTGCTTGCCCAGAGCATCCAGACGGGATTTAAGCGCATCCAGTTTACACCCGACCTGCTCCCTGCCGATATACTTGGCACGATGGTGTACAATCCCAAGTATGCGACGTTTTCAGTGAAAAGGGGGCCGATATTTTCAAACATAATCCTTGCCGACGAAATCAACCGTGCCCCTGCCAAGGTCCAGAGCGCCCTGCTGGAGGCTATGCAGGAACGTCAGGTGACCATCGGCGATGAGACGTTTAAGCTGGAAGAACCATTCCTGGTGCTGGCCACGCAGAATCCCATCGAACAAGAGGGCACCTATCCCCTGCCCGAAGCACAGATGGACAGGTTCATGCTCAAGGTCAAGGTCGATTATCCAAGCAAGGAGGACGAACTGAACATACTCAAACGCATGGCCTTTACGTCAAAGGAGATAAAGGCCTATCCCATAGTCAAACCCATCGATATTCTCAATGCCCGCATGATGATTGATGAGATATACATGGACGAAAAAATCGAACGCTACATCGTAGACATAGTCTTTGCAACCAGGACCCCGGCCCGGTACAAACTCCAGCAGCTCAGTGCGCTGATCCAGTACGGGGCCTCAACGCGGGCAACTATTTACCTCGTCCTTGCGGCAAAGGCCTATGCCTTCATACAGGGCAGGGGGTTTGTCACACCCCAGGATGTCAAGTCCATTGCGATGGATGTCCTGCGGCACAGGGTCATTGTCAGCTACGAGGCCGAGGCCGAAGACAAAACCTCCGAGGATATCATAAAGACGATCCTGGACAAGATGGAAGTCCCATAGCACGGCTATTTCCTAAAGTGACTGGGCAAATGAGGCATCCCCCTCTATAGTGCAGGGTACTCAAGCCATAACTTTGCTTACCACATTGGCCACCGTGTCTGCTATTTCTTTGACGAGCTTGTTGTCCATGCCTTCTACCATGACCCTTATCTTGGGTTCGGTGCCGGAGGGACGAACCAGTATCCTGCCGTTGTCTTTGAGACGTTCCTGAGATGCCTTGATACAGTCTGCGAGTTCCGGACAGGCATCGATGTCTTTTTTGTTTGTAACCGTGATGTTTTTCAGTACCTGGGGGTAGAGCTTGATGTTTGAAACCAACTCAGAGAGGGGTTGCCTTGATTGCTTGAGGATGTGCAATATCTGCACTGCGGTGATCGGGCCATCGCCAGTGGTGTTGTGCGAAAGACAGACAACGTGCCCCGACTGCTCACCACCAAGGGTATAATCCCCCTCAAGCATCCTCTCTACGACATACCGGTCCCCTACCTGAGTCCTTATCAAACGTATATCGCGCTGCATCAGGTGGTGTTCAAGGCCGAGGTTGCTCATAACGGTTGCCACTACGGTGTCATGCTTGAGCTTGCCCTGCTTCTTGAGTTCCTTTGCCCACAGGGCCATGATGAGGTCGCCATCTATAACGTTGCCTTTTTCATCACACAGGAGGGTTCTGTCGGCATCACCGTCATGAGCAATACCAACGTGGGCGTTGTATTTGAGGACTATCTCGCCCAGCTTTTCGACAAAAAGAGAGCCACACTTGGCGTTGATGTTCTTGCCATCGGGCTTGTCGTTTATGCTGATGACCCTGGCACCAAGCTCTACCAAGAGCGTTGGGGTCACCTTATAGGCCGCCCCGTGGGCTGAATCTACCACCACTCTCAGACCGTCAAATGAAACCTCGCGCGGGATGGTTGACTTTACGTACTCGAGATACCTGGCCGTGGCATCTTCAAGCCTGTAGGCCTTGCCGATCTTGCTGCCAGTTGGTCGGTTGATGGGCGAGTTTTGGTTGGCCACCATTGCCTCGATCTCAGCCTCGATGCGGTCGGGTAGCTTAAATCCATTGGCCGTAAATATCTTTATGCCGTTGTCCTGATAGGGATTGTGGGAGGCCGATATCGCTATGCCCGCATCAAAACGCAGGGTCCTTGCCAGAAAGGCCACCGCAGGCGTCGGTATCGGCCCAACCAGCGTTACGTTCATACCCATAGAACAAATGCCCGCCGTCAACGCACTCTCAAGCAGGTACCCCGACAGGCGCGTATCCTTGCCTATGATGATCATGTTCTTACTGTGTCTCTTGTACAGCAGCCTGCCTATTGCCATACCAACCTTCAACACGGTCTCAGGTGTGATAGGATGTTGGTTGACCGTCCCCCTTATGCCATCCGTTCCAAATAGTTTCATCAGTTCACCTTTTCTATTATCAGTTTGACCTTTACTCTGTCATTAAAATTCCCCATTTCCTTATCTTTTCTGACCAACGATACGTATCTTTCAACCGTGGCGTTGGCATTGCGTATATTAATCGGCTGAGTCTCAATGAAGCTTACATTTTTTAAGTCACGCTTATAGCCCTCTATGGTTATCTCCTCCGGGGAGACTATCGTATCTGTTACCGCAAATCCCCGTTGAGGCTGTCCCTTGATGACCACTTTTACAGGGACGATTTTGGCAATGGTCTCCTCCATGTGTATGACAACATGTGCTGGGGTAATCTTGTTGACGGTTACGGAAGCAGGAACCTTTACGTTTTCTTTACTGAGGTGCACGATGGTCTCACCGTTTTTGGCCTTGGACAGGTCCACGTAGATACTGACGTCCTTTGGGTCAATGTTTTTAATCAACCGTTCCTGACCCTTTACGCTGATGTTGACAAAGTTGCTGCTTGAGTTCACGAGCTCAAACCCCTTGGGGATATTCTTATACTCCAGGGGCAGTTCCAGGATAATGTCCGACTGTCCCTTAAGGGTTACAAAGAACCACAGTAACAGCGCAAGAACAAGGGTGATGGCCTTTAATTCCATGTTATCGGTGAGGAGCTTTTTCATACTTTCTTCTTACCCGCCTCTGTGAACAGACCCGTCAGTTTTTCACGGATTTGTACCATGTCGAGTTTTTTCTCCATTTCTCCGGCGTTTGCGATGGATATGTCACCCGTTTCCTCGGACACTATCAGGACTATAGCGTCGGTCTCCTCAGTGATGGCGAGACCGGCCCTGTGTCTTGTCCCCAACATCTTGTCTATATCCGGCCTGAAGCTGATTGGCAGGAAGCAGCCTGCGGCTACAATCTTGTTGCCCTTGATTACCACTGCCCCGTCGTGGATTGGCGAAGTGGGATGAAAAACACTCAACAACAACTCCCTGGTTATGCGTGCATCCATAAGAGTCCCGATCTCTATGTAATCCTTGAGGGTTGTCTCGCGCTCAAGCACAATTAGGGCACCTATCCTCCTGGCCGAAAGCGACACAGCCGCCTTAACGATCTCATCAAGCGACTTGATCTCTTCAGCCGAGGTGAGGGTAAAAAACGAGGCCTTTCCCATATGTGCCAACGCCTGGCGTATCTCCGGCTGAAACAGGACTACCACCGCTATGATAATGTACGACCAAAAACTCTGCAACAACCACTCAACCGTGTAAAAGCGCAGATACCCCGACGACAGCGAAACAACCAACAGCACCCCCAAACCCAACAGCATCTGTAGTGCCCTCGTACCACGTATCAACAATAAAAGTCGATACAACAGCACCCATACAATGAGCACATCCAGGAAGTCCTGCCATCTTAACTGGGTTAGGATATTCATCAGGGCCTACGCCTTTGACACTCAGACCTTTCTGCCAAGAAGTATCCTGTGTTTAATGAGGGATATCTCCTTTATTTCGCCATCAAAGAGCTTCTGTTGACCAAATAGGTTTCGCAGCAACAACTTGCCCTCCTCTGGCCTGATCTCATCCACGTTGTCAAGATAGAGAATTTCGTTGCCATTTTCGTCATAAACATAAGCATTTGCCTCACACATTGTCAATAAACCTCCTTTATTTCCTTGATTCTTTCAACAAGGGCCTCAACCAGATGTGGCAAGGGGTTTGCTTGTATCCCTATGATTTCAACACCTTCCTGGTTAAGAGGTAATAGTAATTTCTTTGCCTGTGACGTCGAAATAGCCGCTGCCATTGTTGGGGTCAGCTCCCCCATCATAGAGTTTGCCAGGACAATGCCCAACGGTCCTACGATGACATCCACCCTGCTTGCGTTAAAGGCGATAGCATTATCACCCGTTGCACCCTTGTCGGCCCTCGACTTTAGCATCGCGGCAGTTGCAGCGGCATTGGTCCCCAGGGCAACCACCTCTACGCTGTCACCAAATTCTTGACGCAGTCGCTTTACTACAAGAGCGCCTATGCCTCCCCCCTGAGCATCTATTACCGCTATTTTAAACAATCCTACCCCTTTGCTTACGTCTGTTGCCCAAGTGGTCGTCCTTTCTGCTGATGACTACTTCGTATGATCTTCTTGCTCTAGTTCCTTTTGTAACTCCTTGAGGTCTTCCGGAGAATACCTGACTGTTTCATCATCATTTAATTGCTGTTTTTCGTCCTTTTTTATCTCTTCAGCCATAATCGCCTCCCTCTTTTGATAAATCAGATTTATACTCTACAGTTGAGTATATCATGAAAGGCACGTTTTGATCAAAATAATTTCTTACCCATTCTATATCACTTGACAAACGAGTCTGCTTAGATTCATTATTAATGGAGGATAACGATGAAGATTCTGGTTACCGGTGGAGCAGGTTTTATAGGGTCAAACGTGGTTGACGCCTACACAGGTGCAGGTCATGAGGTGGTTGTCATGGACAATCTCTCTGGCGGCAAGTGGGAGAACCTCAATCCTAATGAGCGTTTCTACCTCATGGACATACGCAGCAGGGATGTCCTGAAGGTCTTTGAGCGGGAACGTTTTGACCTGGTCAATCATCATGCGGCACAGATGTCGGTACCGGCATCCGTAGAGGACCCGGCATATGATGCGGACGTCAACGTCCTGGGGTTTATCAATCTCCTGGAGGCATCCAGAAAGACAGGGGTCGGCAAGGTGATATTTATATCCTCCGGGGGGGCCATCTATGGAGAGGCTACCCAGTACCCGACGGCCGAGTCGTGTTATCCGCAACCGTTGTCCCCCTATGCCGTCACCAAGGCCGTATCGGAACAGTACCTGGCCTTTTACCGGCATCAGTATGCATTGGACTATACCGTGCTAAGATATGCCAACGTCTATGGCCCAAGGCAGATACCCCACGGAGAGGCCAGCGTGGTTGCAATATTTATGGACAGACTCCTCGGCGGCCAACAGTGTCTCCTGTACCACTACCCCGACGAACCACGCGGTATGATACGCGACTACTGCTTTGTTGCCGACGTGGTAGAGGCCAACCTCGCAGCCATCGGGCAGGGTAGCGGTGAGGCCATAAACATTGGCACAGGACGGGAAGTGCACACCATGGAGTTGTTTGATACAATATTTGACGCCCTGAAGTCTTCCAGACCCGACATGGACGATCACCTGCGCACCCTGATAAGTAAACCCGCACGGGCAGGAGACCTCACACGGAGTTGTCTGATGGTGGATAAGGCAAAGAGGGTTTTAGGGTTTGCGGCCAGGCATTCGCTGGCAGAGGGGATCAGCAAGACGATGCAGTGGCGTCTGGGGTTACGTTAGAAAATGATGGTAAAATTGAAATACACTGTTGATATCAAACCAGCCTTTTACGGGGTCAATGGGACTTGGTCCCCTTGCGGGATGGGTCTGAGGGAGGGGGTCAGCGACCCTCGGCATAAAAGGGGCGGAGCCGCCTCTCTTCTTTGCTTGCCTTACGGAGTGAATTGACCATATGACAAGTAAGCGGACCCTGATGAAGGGCAATGAGGCGATAGCGGAGGCGGCAATACATGCCGGGTGTCGTTTTTATGCCGGTTATCCGATAACGCCGCAGAACGAAATCCCCGAGTACCTCTCCAGGAGGATGCCCGAGGTTGGGGGTGTGTTTATTCAGGCAGAGAGTGAGATATCGGCTATCAACATGGTCTACGGAGCTGCGGCTGCCGGTGTGCGTGCCATGACGTCATCAAGTTCGCCCGGGATCAGCCTCAAGCAGGAGGGGATATCATTCCTGGCCGGGGCGGAGTTGCCCTCGGTGATTGTAAACATGCAGCGTGGCGGACCGGGGTTGGGTAACATATCGGGATCACAGTCGGATTACTTCCAGTCGGTCAAGGGCGGTGGACATGGGGACTACAGGCTGTTGGTGTATGCACCCTACAACGTCCAGGAGATGTGGGACCTTACGTTTCTGGCCTTTGACAGGGCCGACCTTTATAGAAATCCTGTCCTGATCCTGGCCGATGCGATATTGGGACAGATGATGGAACCCTTTTATCCAACGCCATACGTCAAACCAGACCTGCCCCAAAAGAACTGGGCTCTTACGGGGTGCCTCAACAGACCACCGAACATCATAAGAACCCTATACATGGAAGAGGGGATGCTGGAAGAGAAAAACAACATCCTTGCCGGCAAGTACCGCCAGATGAGGGCATCGGAGGTGAGATACGAGGCAATTGATGTGGCAGATGCGCAAATTATTGTGGTAGCTTTTGGAAGTGCTGCCAGGATCGCCCTGTCGGCCATAAAGGTTCACCGCAAGGAGGGCTTGAAGGTTGGACTCTTCAGGCCAATAACCCTGTATCCGTTCCCTGAGAAAGAGCTGTACGGCTTGGCTGGCGATAACGTGAAGTTCCTCACCATTGAGCTTAACACCGGACAGATGGTCGAAGACGTAAGGCTTGCCGTAAATGGTAAGTCCGAGGTACTGTTTTACGGAAGGGCAGGTGGCGCTATCATCAGACCACATGACGTCTATGATGTTATCAAAACAACAAGCCTGTAACGCCAACCTCTAACCCAAGCCCCTTAAACGCTTGATGTACCAGCGTCTCTGATTGATTGTGGTTGTGCGTCTTGACAAAAAAAGCTGCAGAGAACTTGGCCTTGAGGTCTCTTGGGGCAACAAACCCCTATCGTTGTTGTCAATGCTGCCATGGATTGTGTCATCTCCCCAGAAGTTTCAAAATCCCCCGCAATACCGCCAGTGGATGTGGCGGACAACCCGCAATGGTCAAGTCGGGTTTGAGACCGACCAACGCACTGCGGTCCAGGGTCGGGGAGCCTACAAAAACTCCCCCGTTGATGGCGCATGCACCACAGAGGACCAACATACCCGGCGGGTGGATGACCCTCAGCGTATCCTCAACAATGGCGGCCATGTTATGTGTCATCGGTCCCGTTATGACCACACCATCGGCGTGTAATGGTGTTACCGTGAAGTTTATACCAAATCGTTGGATATCATACCTGACGTTTGAGAGTTCGGCCAGTTCCAGTTCACAGCCGTTGCACCCCCCGGATGAGATGTTGAAAAGGCTCAGGGAGCGTTTAAACAGACTGAAACTGCCTGCCTCCAGGACGGGGGTCTTGTTCTCCACGGTGATGACCATCGACTGCGGATTGGTTGTTGCCAGGTCTACACCGTTTGAGAATCTGAGCTTTCCCTCCGGACACGCCCGCTCACACTCAGGACAAAAGAGGCATCGCCGCAGGTCTATTCTGACTGGATTGACCCTCACCGCATACGTGGGACAGACCTCCGCACACCTGAAACATGCGTTGGGACAGGGAATATCCAATATCTCCGGTAACCCGCGAAATCTGTCATCGGGCAACGCATTGGCAACATCCTTTATGCCACAGGAAGCGAAAAATCCCATCGCCTTAAACGACTCAAATATACCGCCTCACCTATAAATCTGCAATGCTGATAAATCTCATCAACAGCGTCATCACAATCAACCGTGATTGCTTGTATACAAGAAAGAAAGTGGCGGCTCCGCCTCCCTTCAGAACCCCCTGCAATGGGAGGGGCGAGGCGCCCCGGCCACGAAGAAGTCCCCTTGACCCCATTATTTTACGCTCAATTATCATGCCTGAAAAACCTGTGTCATTTCAGTATACTACCAGGCATCAAGTCACGCCTTGTTATATTCCTTTAGTTTTTTACAAAAAGTATCGAGTTTGTGGATCAAGACAGTTTCGTCTTTCTTGAGGAGTCTTGCATACCTGATGGCCTCCATGCGTCTTTGTTTGATTTCGTTACTGTCCGGATACTCTTTTAACAGTGTATTATATGCCATCACGGCGACAAGAAAACGCTCCGACTCTATGTATTGATCGATGTCATGCAGTTGCTGTTGCAGAGGGGTCATTGGGATTTCTTGTTCAACCTGCTTTAGTAGTTCAATGCCTGCCTGTGCATCGAGGTCCTCTGTGTCTGGGTCCTGCTCAATGTCTGTGGTGGTATCGCCACTGTCTGAGGCGGTTATCAGGTCGGTTGTGACTTCTTCGTCCTGCGATTCATCGGTGAGCCGTTGGGTTGCGACTTCTTCGTCCTGCGGCTGTGCCTTGAGGTCACGGATTGACTCTTGTGCCTGCTCGTCGTTGGGATTTAATATCAGTATCTTTTCAAGAGATGCCAGGGCACCTGTGGTATTTCCGGTTGACATGTATAATTGTGCAAGTTTCTTGTGTGCCAGCAGGTTGTCGGGGATGGCCACGACCACCTTTTCAAATTCTTCGATGGCGTTTGCCACATACCCTTCTTCCATATATATCTTGCCAAGGGCAACACGGGCACTCATATAGTTAGGATGCTTGCTGATACAGTACTTCAGCACCTTAACGGCATCTTCCGTCATATTAATTTTCTTGTATTCCTCGGCAAGGGGGATATACAGTTTTGAATCGGCCTTTTGAAAGACCTGTTCCTTTAGTTTTTCCAATTTTTTAGGACTCATACAGTACCGGCCTCCCTATTTTTTCCAGGACTTTATTAAAGATAACGTGCGAAACGTCCTCCTTGGACATCTCTGCTAACGGATGCTCACCCTGTGGTGTGATGATCGTCACAATGTTGGTGTCCGTATCAAAGCCTGCATATAAGTCTTATCATATCTTCAAATTCCATCTCCGACATAGTATAACAAAATTATGATTGAACGTGCATAACCTATTTTTTTCCTTTCCCTGTTAGCAACAAAATGGCTTTAATACATCTTGTCGGGTTTTTTCTAAGTTGATGTTCCCATAAACGCAATACCATCCATCCTTCTTGCTTAAGTTTTTGAGTGACTTCCTTGTCTCTCTTTATGTTTCCGGCAAGTTTCTTATCCCAGAACTGACGGTTTGATACCGGGATGGTACGACATTTCTTACAACCATGCCAAAAACATCCGTCAACGAAAATAGCGACCTTTTCTTGATGAAAAACAAAGTCTGGTTTTCCCAAGATATTAACGGGATGAAGCTTCCATCCCGATATCCCCGCAGATATTAATCTTGCCCTTAACCTCAACTCGGTTGAACGGTTTCCCTTGCTTGATATTGATGACATCACTTCCGATCTTTTGACCTTGTTAAAAACATCTGCCATAGAAGTCACTCTGTCGGTTCAAATTTTTTTCTCAACTCCTCATAAATACGTTTTTGCTCGTCTCTGGCGAGTCTGCGAATATTTCGTATAACTGACAGAGTGTTAGGTCTTGGTGGAATTATAAGATTACTTCGTCCCTCATTACAGTTATGACATAAAGTTCTCAAGTTCTCATCTGTTGTCGGTCCGTCAGGGTCAATATGGTCAACATGAAGTGTTATCTTTCTGTTTGGATCGTAGGGGTCCGACTCGCCAGCCGTTACTCCGCACATTGAACAGGTTAGCCCGTTGCGTTCGATTATTCCGGCTCTCAGGGTTTTATCAATTTTGTGCGAAAACCTGGGGAGTCGGTCTTTACTGACAAGGATATACTCATTAGGTTTCAGATCGTTTCTATCTCGATAAGACAGGCTTTGCATACCTTCTTCTCCCCTTAACTCCCTGATGCGTCTTTGATAGTCACGTATCCCTGCAATTTCGGAAATCTGTTCCGTTGTGACAATTTCCCCAACCCTGTCTTCAAGAAACTTGCGAATCTTATTTCTTGCTCCGCACCTCTTTGCATTCGCCCTATGTTTGCTCATTTGTTGCACCACTCATGAAACATCTCAAGCACGGCTTTTGCTATTGCTTCTGCTAATTTAACGAGAACTGCATTACCTATTTGTTTTGCTATTTCAATCCTGGAACCTACGAAGATAAAGTCATCAGGAAATCCCTGAATTCTGGCAGCCTCTCTGTGCGTAATGGGGCGGTGTGCCTCCGGATGAAGATATCGTCCTTTTTCCGGCTTGAAAAATTCAGTCCTAATCGTCACGCAAGGTTCATCCCATTGGAGACGGCCAAACAGATCCGTACCTCCTTTGGTCTTTCTCTTCCAACATTCAGACATTAGATGCAAAGGCAGGTTCCATCTATTTCCACCAGGGGGGATATGTCGGTATCTTTCTTGTGACATAGGGGTCGGATTTCTTCCCAAATGTAATGATGTGTTGGTTGGTTGTAAAGGCAAATCCCCTATAGAGTCTCTGACGGTTGTCCAGTTTATAAGATTCTTGCTATCCTTATCCCTCTTCTTTGGGTCAACATGAGTCGGCTCCGGAAACTTTACGATTCCGATACGCGATCCTAAGATAATAGTCCGTTTACGAATTTGTGCAACACCATAGTCGGCAGAATTCAAAACACGTCCTTCAACAATATAATCTAAATTTCGGGATTGTCTTATTAATTCCTGACCTTCTTCCGAGCTTAGAAGAGGCGGAACATTTTCAACAACAAACACAAGGGGGCGAGAATCCTTAACGGCTCTAATGAAATGCCTCCAGAGTTGATTTCTTGGGTCATTAGGAATGCGACAACCGAGGTTACTAAAGCCCTGACACGGAGGCCCTCCAATTATTACATCCGCTTTTGGGAACGTCTCAATTCTATTAATGTCTTCAGTATGGCAATGGGAGCCAAAGTTAGCCTTATAAGTTTCGGAAGCGTATTGATCAATTTCAACTGCAAAGACTGGAACAAAGCCGGCTTGTGTGAACCCTTTTGTAAACCCTCCAGCTCCCGCAAACAAATCCATAAATGTGAGAACACTTGTTTTACCGTTTTTTAGTTTCTCCGTTCCGTCACCGTTCTCCGTAACGGGCTGGAAAAACGATTTATGAAGAAGCGTTCTTGTCTCTGTGTTCGGTGGTTTCATTAAGTAATTATAGCTTACTGAATATAGTTTTGTGTAGTTAAGGATAAGCATCCTAAAGTCAACCGTCAGATGTTAGTACCGGCCTCCCTATTTTTTCCAGGACTTTATTAAAGATAACGTGCGAAACGTCCTCCTTGGACATCTTTGCTAACGGATGCTCACCCTGTGGTGTGATGATCGTCACAATGTTGGTGTCCGTATCAAAGCCTGCCCCCTCGGCGGTGATGTCGTTAAAGACGATCATATCAATGGCCTTTGCACGGAGTTTTTCCCTTGCCCTGTCGGTACGACTACCCGTTTCGGCGGCAAAACCAACGATGAAGGGTTTATCCTTTTCGGCAGAGACACGCCTCAGTATATCGTTTGTCTTTACGAGTTCTATAGACAGTCCGCCGGAGCGTTCGAGCTTGGTTGTGGCCACCGCCGCGGGGCGGAAGTCACTGACTGCCGCAGCCATGACAAGGACATCCGCATCCCTGATAGCACCGAGCACGGCGACCTCCATCTCCTGCGCCGTCTCAACTGGGACAAGCCTCCAATCCCTGTTGGGGATCAGGTTGGTTGGGGCGCTGATCAACGTAACATCCGCCCCACGCAAATACGCAGCCGTAGCCAGGGCAAACCCCATCTTGCCCGATGACTTGTTTGTGATAAATCGCACGGGGTCAATCGGTTGCCTCGTCGCCCCGGCCGTGACCACGACGCGCAGACCTTTGAGGTCCTGGACGGTCAGCGCCCTCCGCAGGGCATGTACGATGGCAGGTATGGAGGCCATCCTGCCGGTCCCTTGCTCGCCACATGCGAGTTCTCCGGCATCGGGTGCGATTTCGATTACACCCTTGTCTTTAAGGTACCGGAGTTTGTCGCTAAATATAGGGTTTTCATACATCCGCCAGTTCATAGCCGGAGCTACCAGGATAGCACCCCTGAAGGTCATAAGCAGTGTCGTAAGCAGGTTGTCGGCTATACCGGCGGCAAACTTGGAGATGGTATTGAGGGTGGCAGGGGCTACGAGCAGTGCATCGGCCTCTTTTGCCATGTCAACGTGAGCAAGCGGGGCATCAAAGATATCCGTGAGTACGCCCCGCCCCGATAGTATCTCCAGCGTCAATGGAGTGACAAACTGCCTCGAGGCAGCAGTCATCACCACACTAACCCCCATGCCCTCTGCACGCAAGGAGCGTACCAGCTCAGGGGTCTTACAGGCTGCAATGCTCCCCGTCACTGCCAGGATTATGTTTCTGCTACGTGCCATATAGATAGCCGACGGTCCTCCTTAGTCATCCGCATCCGAGTCGTCATCGTCGGGTGGCTCCATGTCACCAAAGATGCTCTCCAGCGAACGCTTGCCCGTTTCCTCTTTTTCGTCCAGGTAGAATTTGAGGTCCTTTTCCAGCTCGGAGAGGTCTTCCTGTTCGGATTCCCGGCGTTTCTCTTCGAGGAATCTCTTGTAGTCGAGCTTTCTGGTTTCCTCGTTGGCCTGTCTTGCCTCATCACCGGTAATAAAATCCAGGGCATAGGCAACGGCCTCTTCCAGGGCTATTGTGGTTATCTTTCTGGCCTTTGTTGGCACCTTTGGTTTACCCCGGTTGGCGAGTTCCTTGGCCCGCTGCGTGATAATGTTGACAAGCCTGAATCGCCCGTCTATCTTATCGGGGTCCAACTCTATCGGTAAAGATATTATGTCCACTGATAAAAAAATCCCTCCTTTATGGTTTAACTTCCCTTGTTGTTAAATATGAAACGTCTCCTTTACCCAGTTCCTGTCTATGCAGTTAGCCCGTACGCGGTTGGCCATGATAACAGATGATAACTCCTTAAAGGCTTGGTCAAGGTTGTCGTTGACTATGATATAGTCATAGAGCATCCCCTCGCGTATTTCATCGTTAGCCTTTTCAAGGCGTCTGCGGATAACCTCATCGGTTTCAGTGTTTCTCTTTTTAAGGCGCTGATACAGTGCATCCATGGACGGCGGGATGATAAAGATTGACGTTGACTTGATATGCTTGTTCCTTATCTGTCTTGCGCCTTGGGTATCAATGTCAAGCAGGACGTCGTTACCCTCCGACAACACCTCCTGTATGGTTGCCAGGGCGGTTCCATAGAGATTTCCATGCACCTCTGCATGCTCTATAAACGCATTGTGTTTGAGCATATCCCTAAATGTCTCAACGGAAACAAAGATGTAGTCAACCTTATCTACCTCACCCGGTCTGGGCGAGCGCGTGGTGTAGGAGACGGATTCCCGGATGTGTGGGAGTCCCTTTAACAGTCTGCGACTCAGGGTGGTCTTACCCGTACCCGATGGCGCCGAAATGATGTAGAGTTGACCTCTGTTTAGTCGCATTACTTGTCGTTGTCGGCTTCCGGTGAGCCTTGTGACATCAGTCTTTGCGTGAGGGTTTCCGTCTGCAGGGAACTGAGCACGACGTGGTCGCTGTCTGTGACAATTATCGACCTGGTACGCCGACCTTCGGTGGCATCGATGAGTTTACCTACCTTCTTGGCCTCTTCCCTCAGACGCTTCATTGGCGCCGAGGCAGAGGTCAGTATGGTAACCACACGATTTACTGCTATAACGTTACCAAACCCTATGTTTACCAATATAGGGCCGTTACTACCTTTTTTCATGTATGTTTTTCTCCTTTTCCGTCTATAAAGACTTTATTGATTGCGCCCGCTCTATTGAACATTCTGCACCTGTTCCCGGAGTTGCTCCGTTTGCAGCTTCAGTTCTGTGGCCAAGGTCTTGATCTCAAAGTCATCGACCTTGGCCGTTATCGTATTTGCCTCTCTGTAGAGTTCCTGTAAAATAAAGTCGAGCTTTTTACCTATTTTATCATTTATTGAGATATTTTTTCTAAACTGTTTGATATGGCTTCCCACCCTTTCGATCTCTTCTGATATATCTATTTTTTCGGCATAAACAGCGGCCTCCTGCAATATCCTGGAGTCATCAATGTTGAGGTCATCGAGCAGTTGTCGCATCTTTTGTTTTGTCTTGTCAAACAGCCTTGCTGTGGCACCGGTGCTCAGTGCCGATATCTTACCTATGAGTTCCTCCATGTAGTCAACGTGGGGCAGTATCTCCTGCAGGAGCAGTTGTCCCTCCTGCATTCTCATCTGCATGAGCATAGTTATTGCTTCAGCGAAGGCTGTCATCAGGGCCGTTTCCTCTACCTCTTTGGCATCGTTGACGAGCGAGTCTTTAAATGCAAAGACGGTAGCGATGTCTATCTCACCTCCGAGGCCAAAATCGCTTTTGAGTTGTCTCAAGACGGCTACCGCATTTTTAATAAAGTCATTGTTTATGGTGAGTGTATTTTCGGTTGTAACAGTTACAAAGACATCTATGCGCCCTCTGGAGAAGTTTTTTTGCAGTAATCTCCGCATTGGCATTTCATATTTAAGCAGTGAGGGGGGCGCCTTTATGGTTATATCCAGGAACCTGTGATTGAGCGAGCGCATTTCAACCTTTATGTTGCCGTTGTGGYCTTTTTTCGTTTCGGTTTGTTTCCGGTGGTGYTTCACTGTGGCTTACGCCATAACCGGTCATGCTCTGTATCATTGTATCAGGCGGATGTAATCTTCAATCCTTGCGATGCCGACAACGCCCTGTTGGCCATCGGAGAGCCGCCTCCACAGCGCCTCACCCTTTTCGATTTCCCCGTCTCCGATGATTATCACAAAGGCAACATTAAATCTGTCTGCCATTTTGAGGTGTTTCTTTAAGGGCATGTTGCCTTCACCACAGAGGGCACTAATACCTTTTATCCGTAGGATATCACACAGGGGTAACGATATCAATTCGGCATCCTTACCCAAGGGTGCGAAGTAAAACTGTTGCGGGAGACGACAGATGGTACCGGGATTATCTATGAGTTCGGCCATGCGCTCCATGCCCAGGGCAAATCCTATGGCTGCCGTGCCATGTGGGCCGCCAAACTCCTGCACAAGGTTGTCGTACCTGCCCCCTGCTATAACGGCCTTCTGTGCACCCAGGCGTTGGGTGGTTATCTCAAATGTTGTCCTTGTGTAGTAATCCAACCCTCTGACTATCATGGGGTTTTCCACGAAGGAAATACCCAGGGCATAGAGCAGGTCCTTTAGTCTCTGGTGGTGTTGCCGGCAGTTGTCGCAGATGTAGTCGAGGATGCTTGGGGGAGAGCCCCTGAGGGCGATACACGCCTCATTTTTACAGTCAAGCAGTCTCAAGGGATTGTTCTTGAGGCGCACCTTGCAATCGTTACACAGATGCTCCTCCTTTGCCGAAAAAAATGCCACAACTTCATCCCTGAACCGCGGACGACACTCCGCACAACCGATAGAGTTTATCTCAAGCGTGGTATCGTTTATCCTGAGTCTTTTGAGCAGGACGTTGAGCATCGACAGCATTTCGGCATCCACCTTGGGACTTGCACTGCCAAAGACCTCTGCGCCGAGCTGGTAGAACTGTCTGAAACGCCCCTTCTGTGGTCTTTCGTACCTGAACATCGCCCCGGCATAGTAAAACCTCTGGGGTGCGGGCAGGGTGTGAAGGTTGTTTTGCACGTAGCATCTCACCACGGAGGCAGTACCCTCAGGACGCATACTGATACTTCGACCACCGCGGTCGTTAAACGTATACATCTCCTTATCCACGATATCGGTGCTCTGACCGATGCTCCGGGTAAAGACCTCCGTGTACTCTATAACGGGAATCCGGAGTTCGCTGAACCCATACAGGGTAAAGACCTCACGGGCCGTATCCTCTATGGTTTGCCACCGGTAGACCTCCGGTGGATATATGTCTGCAACCCCCTTGAGGGTGTTATATTTGCTCAAGTTCCTTTCTCGACCCCTCCTGTCTCGACCCTTCCTGTCTTGCCCCTTCTTGTGTCCTATCTCCCCAGAAGTCTGATTCGCCCTCTCGCTCCTTGTCAAACTCTATCTCTCTGAGCAGTTTGTCTACGAGTCGCTTGATCTCTTCCTTGAAATGCCGTCTGATACCCCGGAGGTCAACGATGTCCTCGTGTATTTTTACGACTTTTTCCTGTGCCCTTTTTATTATCTCATCGGATTTGAGTTCGGCCTCTCTGGTAATCAGCTCGGCCTCTTTCCTTGCATTGGCCTTGTAGGCTTCTATCATCTGTTGTGCCGTTATGAGGGTTTCCCTGAGGGTGGTTTCCATGTTCTTGTGTTCCCTCAACTGCCCCTCTATGATGTGCAACTGTTCCTTTAATGACGTGTTTTCCCTGAGTAACTCCTCCATCTCTTCCCGTAGTACCTCTAAAAACGCGTACACTTCCTCAATATCAAATCCCCTGAATTTCACTGGAAACTGCTTTTGCTGGATATCCAGCGGTGTTATCCTCATTCATGGCCTCCTTTTCAAGCCTTGTTCAATGCCCTATTGAAAACAACATTATTTACATGAAATGATATCACATATGTATCCAAAAAGTCATCACATTAAAAAAAATTTCAAAAAAAAAGATAATAACACATCAGGGTTTTTGTATTTATAATGGATTTGGTACAATTAAAAGGTTCATTAGGATAAATAAATGGAGGATATATGAATGCAGCAAGGAAACGGATATTGGTAACGGGTGGGGCCGGTTTTTTGGGGTCGCATCTGTGTGAGAGGCTCTTGGCCGCAGGTAATGAGGTCATCTGCCTGGATAACTTCTACACGGGACGGAAGGAGAACATTGTGCATCTGATGGAGGACAGGTATTTTGAGATACTGCGCCACGACATATGTTTTCCGCTCTACGTGGAGGTCGATGAGATATACAACCTTGCCTGTCCGGCCTCTCCGGTGCACTACCAGTTTGACCCGGTGCAGACGACAAAGACGTCCGTCCACGGGGCAATAAACGTGCTGGGGTTGGCAAAGAGGCTTAAGATCAAGATACTGCAGGCCTCAACGTCGGAGGTCTACGGCGATCCGACAGTCCACCCACAGACGGAAGACTACTGGGGCAACGTCAACCCCATCGGTATGCGTGCGTGTTACGACGAAGGCAAGCGGTGTGCCGAAACGCTGTTCTTTGACTATCACAGGCAGCACAAGATGAGGGTGAAGGTGGCCAGGATTTTTAACACGTATGGGCCGCGTATGCTCCAGAACGATGGCCGTGTAGTCAGCAACTTCATCGTTCAGGCCCTGCGAGGGCAGGACATCACGGTCTATGGCAAGGGACAGCAGACGCGCAGCTTCTGTTACGTCGATGACCTCGTCGATGGCCTGATCAGACTCATGAATAGCCCTGATGACTTCACAGGTCCGGTCAACCTCGGCAATCCCGGTGAGTTCACCATACTGGAGCTTGCACGGAAGGTACTGGAGATGACCGGTGCCAGTTCCAGGATAATATACGGGCCACTTCCCCCCGATGACCCCACGCAGAGACAACCAAACATCACCCTTGCCAGGGACGTCCTGAACTGGCAACCCCTGGTGTCACTGGATGAGGGACTGGCAAAGACTATAGCATACTTTAAGGTGCTCCTGCAGCTTTAACAAAGGGAGACGTTATGGCCCTGGCAACAATACGCCTGACGCTGTCCTATGATGGCACACACTACCACGGGTGGCAGGTACAGCCCGCAACAGAGACCATTCAGGGACGTATAGAGCGCTCCCTGCGGAGAATCACCTTAAAAGACGTTACCCTCATAGGGGCAGGCAGGACAGACGCCGGCGTGCATGCCCTCGGTCAGGTTGCCGCCTTTAGCGTCGATACACATCTGCCCCCGCACACCATCATGAGGGCGCTTAACGCCATCCTGCCCGCAGACATACGCATCCTTGATGCCGGTTATGCCCCCGATGGGTTTCATCCGCGTTTCAGCGCAAGGGCAAAACGCTATGCCTACGTGATATCAATGGGTGGCGCTGTGAGTCCATTCCTGTACCGCTATTGCTGGCATATCGGTCATCCCCTGGATGTTACGGCCATGGCCACGGCTGCCGGGACCCTCACTGGCAAGCACGACTTCAAGTCCTTCTGCGCCTCCGATACGGATATCAAGACAACCATCAGGGAAGTCACCACCCTGGGGGTAGAGCAGTTGCCTCTGTTGCGATTTATGGACTTTGGCATTGCCGGGGATTTTCTCAGGGTGAGCATTGAGGCCGATGGCTTTCTGCGCCACATGGTGCGAAACATCGTGGGCACACTCGTAGCCGTCGGTAGGGGCAGGCTTAATCACGAAGGTGTAAGAGACATCCTGGAGGCCAAGGACCGCCGTCGTGCTGGAGAGAACGCACCTGCAAGGGGGTTGTTTCTGGAACGGGTCTTTTACTGACTCATCGCTATTGCTGATACAGTCAAGTCTGACACGATCCATACAGGTCTACAAATTAAACTTGTGCCACAAAGCCATCAGCCTGCCCATTAGTTTCTTTATCCGCTTGGCAAACACTATCTTGTCCACGCTAAAATTATTTAAGCCTACATCTAAAATCCACTGAAAATCCCTCTTTAGATGTGCCCAACATATCTGCATTCCTCCATTGTGATATTTTGTGTATGCACCCCACCTATCCACACAGAGTATGCCGTCATACGTTGCTCCTAAAACATCAACTAATGTCTTGTAACCACGACTTGCACCAACCCTGAAATATATGAAGGTGGAGGTAACAAAAACCCATAGCCACCTATCTCTCAAACCAGTTTCGTCAGCATTAATAACTGGTTCGTTTGGTAATGTGCTCTGCAACTCTTTATCTACTGGTTCTAAGGCATCGGACATCTCTTCCAATAATGTCTGGACGGCAACCAAGACATATGTTAACCCCCAACAGTATACTACAGACGTCTACCGCACCACGTCTACTTATTATGATGTACCGCTGTTAGATACGCAATGATAGAGGCTAACCTTGGACCAAAATCCGACTTTGCAATCTCAGCAGGCATCTCTGCCTTGGTGATATGCCCACAACTACATTCCACTGAATGGCAACGATATTGCCGTTACTTCAGGCTCTATTGGAGGTATCTCCGTCACTTGTTTCCTATGTACCTTACCTGTACCTACCTGAGGTAACGCCTCATTACAACACTGGCATCTCTCTGGATATATGTCTACTATATGGTCTACTTCTTCAGGTGGTAACATCTCTCGATTGCTACCTTTATGTCCAGGCTGGCCTCCAGCCTTGCGTTTGCTCTTGTTTACCTTTTGCTCTTTGTCTTTACCACCTTTGAAACCATCTGTTGATGGTGGTTTGGATGAATTTTGGGAATTCTTCTCTAAACTGGCTATCTTCTCTTTGGTAGTCCTGCACAAGTAGTGATACATGTAGACTAAACCCTTATTACTCAATAGTCCATGAAAATGAACATCACCTGCCCTTTGCACTTCTGGATTCCTGCTTACGCAGGAATGATACAGACGAGCTAAAAAGCCATTCCATGTCATTCCCACGAAAGTGGGAATCCATCTTTAAAAACAGCATTAAACGCCTAATTAGGAAAAACCACCAAAGAATAGTATCACTACCTCTGCAGGACTACCCAAATGCGATTGCCCTGCACCACTCTGAATCCTCCCATTGACCACTTAATATTTTATGCTAACATAACCCTCAAGAAAAAAAATCAGGGAGGTTTGTGACATGTCTGAGGGGATAGACAATCTGTTTCAGGATGCCGATGGCAAGCAACACACACAGTCAACCGCCACCACTGGCACGTGGAAGGTACTGATAGTCGATGATGAACCGGGGGTGCATGAGGTAACACTGATGATACTGAGGTCTTTGGTTGTTGAAGGCAGGGCATTGGAGTTTATCAGCGCATATACGGGCAAGGATGCAATGCGGGAGATCGCAAACAATCCCGATACCGCCCTCATATTCCTGGATGTTTTTATGGAAAATAACCATGCCGGCCTCGATGTCGTAAAACACATACGGGAGACACTAAAGAACAAGTTTGTCAGGATAATCCTGCGCACAGGGCAGCCGGGATTTGCCCCCGAAGAAACCATCATCGTGGATTACGACATAAATGATTACAGGGAGAAAAATGAGCTTAACAGACAAAAGCTGATAACCTGTACGGTGGCAGCCATCAGGTCATACAGGGACATCATGATGATAAGCGGCAACCTGCGTGCCCTGCAGAGGTTGGTGGAGTCGTCAAGGTCGCTCTTTGACGTAAACCTTATAGAGAACTTTTTCTCCGAGGTGCTGGTACGGTTGAATTCGATCCTGACGCTGGATGCCAACACACCGGCAGACGTGTACTCGAGCCTCCTGACCGACAACAGTATTGACGATCTCGTGGTTATCAGCGGTACCGGTCTGTATGAAAACTCTCAGGACAAGAGGGTCAGAGATGTTGTCAGCACAGAGACGCTTGCAATGATCAAGAAGGCATTTGAAGACAACAACGACATCTATACCGAAAAACAGGCCGTTACATGTCTGAGAACTGGAGATGATATCAACAACCTGGTGTTTATAAACAACCTCAATGGTATCAGCCAGTGGGATAAGGAGCTGATAGGTATCTTCTGCGCTCATGCCTCGATGTATTTCGATAGTGTCAAGCAGCACAAGATGGAGCAATCCTTAAAGTTGTCCCATGAGATACAGATGAACATGCTGCCGGTAGATTTTTCGTCAGTAGGAACCAGATACGGGGTTGATATTTTTGCGTTTCTTCAGCCGGCGCGGGAGGTTGGCGGGGACCTGTATGACTTCTTCGGGATGGATGACGACCATCTCTGCATTGCCATCGGTGATGTATCGGACAAGGGGATACATGCCGCCCTTATAATGTCTGCTGCCAAGGTCACCCTCAGGGCCGTTGCCAGGTTGTATACGTCGCCTGAGACAATCCTGTCGGAACTCAACAAGGAGCTTTGTACGCAAAAATCAGGGATGTTTGTGACATTTTTCCTTGGAATTCTGGATGTCCGCACGGGAGAGCTGACCTTCAGCAACGCCGGGCACAATCCCCCCTATCTGCTGTACAACTCAGCGGAACCAAAGGAGATGAAGATCGAGTCAGGTTTTCCCCTTGGCGTTATTGAAGACTTTAAATACATAAAGGAAATCGTATCGCTTAAAAAGGGCGATGGCATCTTTATATACACCGACGGGGTAACGGATGCCAGGGATATGAAGAAGGCATCATTTACGGCGCATCCTCTGATGGACCTGCTTAGTGCAAATAACGGCGGTAGTGCAAATCAACTCGTAGGTCGCATCGAATATGCCCTGAAGACATTCATCGGTGAAGCCCCTCAGTTTGACGACATAGCAATGCTGGCGTTGTTTACAAATTGCCAACTGCCGTGTTAGCATAGATAGCGTTGAGCACAAAATATGTAGGAGTAGAATTATTATGATTGTACAGGGTGTAAA
Organism: Candidatus Magnetobacterium casense; assembly: GCF_000714715.1. GTDB lineage: Bacteria > Nitrospirota > Thermodesulfovibrionia > Thermodesulfovibrionales > Magnetobacteriaceae > Magnetobacterium > Magnetobacterium casense. The sequence continues at coordinate 36,197 of NZ_JMFO01000015.1, read as the reverse complement.
ATCTAAAAAGCCTAAAAAACCATTAGGTGAAGTGTTGCTTGAGGCTGGCGTGATAAATCAGATAGAGCTATCGACTGCCCTTGCCGAACAAAAGAAGACAAAACATAAGTTGGGTAAGGTTCTTACAGACCTGGGCTATACGAGCGAAATGGAGATCGTTCAGTGTCTGGCACAAAACATGGGCTATGACTATCGGGAGCTTGACACCGAGGAGATAGACAAGGACCTCCTGCAGGTACTTCCGGCCAGGATAGCCGAAAAACACCTTGTGTTTCCATTAAAAACCGACGGCAGGGCGATAACCATAGCCATGTGTGACCCCCTTGACGTAGGTGCGATAAAGGACATATCGTTTGTAACCGGCAAGAACGTCAGTCCGGTTGTCTCAACGCTCACGGAGATCAGAAAGGCCATACAGCAGCATTATCATGGCAAGAAAATGCCAAAGCTTGGGGAGTTGCTTGTAGAGGCAAGGATATTGCACCCCGATCAACTGAATGTGTGTCTGGAGAAACAAAAGACTACCAAGAAGAAACTCGGAGACATTATCGTACAACTGAATCTGGCCACGGAGATGGACATTGCCAGGGCATTGTCACAGCAATTGAATATCCCATACGTAAACCTTGAAAAGGTAGGGATATCGGATAAGGCCCTCGAAATGATCAGCCGAGACATAGCCCTTGCAAATGTATTAATCCCAATAAATATAAACAAAAGGGCCATTGAAGTGGCCATGGCTAACCCCATGGATAGCGACGCCATCAGGGAGATAAAATATATCGCCAACAGAGACGTAGATGTGGTCTTGTCCACCCCAAAGGAGATCAGAGAGGCCATCAGGCAATACTATGCTGGGATATTGGGCAACAAGGTTGGCGAGATCATACTGGCAGAGGACTTTGACGAACTTCAGGGACAGTACAGCAGGGACAAAGGTAAAACGGAAGGCATACTGGATATTAAAAGCGATCGGATTGAGGTAGCCCCTGATGTTGGCAGTCTGTTGGCTGAGAGTGAATCGCCTCCTGTGATAAAGCTTGTCAACAAGATATTACTCACTGCCATAAAGAGTGGGGCCAGCGACATTCACCTGGAACCCTCCGAAAAAGACTACAGCGTACGTCTGAGGACGGATGGTATCATGGTTACCCTTACGCATTTATCCAAGGCCCTTCAGAACCCTACTATATCGAGAATAAAGATAATGTCCAAGCTCGATATTGCCGAGCGCAGGGTGCCACAGGATGGCGGGATAAAGCTGAGACTCGATAACAAGGAAGTTGACCTCAGAGTTTCAACGTTGCCCACGCATTATGGCGAAAAAATCGTTATGAGGGTACTGGACCCCACGGCGGCCAATCTGTCGATACACGAAATCGGCCTTAACGCCAAGGATCACACCGCCGTTGTGAGTATGATAGACAAGCCCCAGGGTATAGTCCTGGTTACCGGTCCTACGGGAAGCGGCAAGAGCTCGACACTGTATGCCGCCCTGAACCATATATTAAACGACAAGATAAACATCATAACGCTTGAAAATCCCGTGGAGTATTCCGTCAAGGGGATCACCCAGGTAAACATCAACGAAAAGGTCGGTCTTACGTTTTCGTCTTCTCTTAGGGCGGTGTTGAGGCAGGACCCCGACGTCATCATGGTGGGTGAGATGAGGGACCCCGAAACGGCGGAGATCGCCATACAGGCCTCCATCACGGGTCATCTCGTCCTGAGCACCCTGCACACCACCACGGCCGTGGGGGCCGTTACGCGACTCAAGGGGATGGGGATTAAGAGCTACTTCCTGGCCTCCTCACTAAACGGTGTCATTGCGCAGAGGCTCGTCAGAAAGCTCTGTAACCACTGCAAGGTGCAGTATGAACCCTCCGATGAAGAGCTACTGTTTCTGATGGTCAAGGGCACAATAGACCCCAGTGTTGCGCGGTTTTACAAGCCCGCCGGTTGCAGCTCCTGTGGCAACACCGGTTATCGTGGCAGGGTCGGGATATTTGAGATACTGTCGGTGAACTCATTGATCAGAAAGATCATCTACGATGACTCTAGCACGGAAAACGCATTTGCCCGTGCAGCCACAGAGTCGGGCATGAATAGCCTCAGAGAGGACGGCCTCAAAAAAATCATGATGGGCATTACCTCAGTCGAGGAGGTGCTGAGGGTTACGGCCGCCATCGCAGAGGGCGAAATAGTCGTATGTAGCAAGTGTCGTGAGCCGTTGAGTTCCGAATACACCTTCTGTCCGTACTGCAGCACCGGTCTCAAGCACAAGTGTCCAAAGTGCGGTATGCAGAGAAACGAGCAGTGGAAGTTCTGCCCCTTCTGTAACGAAACATTTGCACAGTGAGAGGCTTACTCCCCTCTCAACAACTGGGCAAAGTCGTCTGCGGGGACGGCCTTGCTGATCAGGAACCCTTGAATCTCATCGCAGTTGAGGCTGCGCAACACCTCCAGTTGTTCGTTGGTCTCCACCCCCTCGGCTATTACCCTTAAGCGGAGGTTGTGTGCCATATCAATGATGGTCTTTACGATTGTCAGGTCGTCGGGATTGGTCGTAATTTCCTGGATAAAACCCTTGTCTATCTTTAGCTTTTTAAACGGCAGGTGCTTGAGATAACTCAGCGACGAATATCCGGTGCCAAAATCATCTATCGTCACCAGGACGCCCATGTAATTGAACTGCCGCAGCATTGCTATTGTGTTGTCCAGGTTCTGCATGCAGAAGCTCTCGGTGAGTTCAAGTTCCAGGTAGTGTGGGGTCAACTGTGTATCATGGATAACCTTCAAGACCACCTCTGCCAGGCTGTATTGCCTGTAGACCTGCTTGAGTGAGACGTTGACTGCCATAACGACGGGCGGTAATCCCATACCCTGCCATGCTACGTTTTGTTGACAACTGTTGCGCAGCACCAACTCACCAAGTGGTACAATTAACCCTGTGTCTTCTGCCAGCGGTATAAAGGAATTTGGATAGATCAGCCCCAGTGTGGGGTGCTGCCAACGCACAAGCGCCTCCGCTCCGATAATCTTGCCGGTCTTGATCTCTATCTGCGGCTGATAGTGGATTACAAGTTCGTTGCGTTCGATGGCCAGACGCAGCTCATTCACCATCCTGAATCGCTCACTATGGGAGGCGTCCATATCGGTCTTAAAGCGGGCGTATCCGTTTCTTCCACCGAGTTTGACGTGATTCATAGCCGTCTCCGCACAGTTGAGCAGTCCCTCTGAGCTGTCTGCATCATCTGGGTAGATGCTTATACCGATGCTAGCAGTGGCACTGTAATTGCTACCGCCAAGGTCAAAGTTTTCACTCAGGGAATTTAATATCTTATTGGCAATAGTCTCTGAATCACCTGCATCTTTTATGTTTGTAAGGATTACCATGAACTCATCCCCATTCATACGGGCAATAGTGTCTGCTTCGCGGACGTTTTTCATAAGGCGACTGGCAATGGTCTTTAAAAACAGGTCTCCCACATCATGCCCCATGGCGTCGTTAATGTTCTTGAAGTTATCCATGTCCAGGTAAATAACCGCAAAGAGATAGCCATAACGCTTTGCGGTTCTTGCTTCGTACTCAAGGCGGTCAAGAAACAACACCCTGTTGGGCAGACCGGTCAGGGTGTCATAGTTTGTCATGTACTGTAGTTTATCCTCTATGAGTTTACGCTCAATAATGGCCGATAAGGTGCCTGCAACGGATAGCAGGAAATCTTCCTCCAGTGTTGTTCTTACGTGTCCAGCCTTTGTGTAGAGGTTAATAATCCCCAGTACCTTATCACCTGACTTTATCGGCACACAGTAATGCCCGTGTTGGTGCATCCCCTCATACACGATGCTGTGCCGCTCATCCAAAGAATCTGCAAACACCACCTCACCGGTACTTGCCGCCAGTCCACACAGACACTTGCCAAGGGGCAGGTAGTTACACGTCTTGTACAGGCGCGGAGAGAACCCCTTATGGGTCTTGATTACAAGCGTCTCACGCTTTTCGTCCATCAGGAATATGCACCCCGTTGCCTTGTCCGACAGCCAGGGGACGTTGCTTATGATGTTGAGGGTCCTCTCCATGTGTTCCTGAAAAGACAACGAACTCAGTGACAGTTGTAAGATAGAGTTTATGGTGTTTTGGATCAGATAGTTCTGTGTTAATCGCTCTTCGTTTTCTTTCCGTATAATTATTTCGGCAATTATGTTTGCAATTCCCTTGAGAAATCCCTCCTCTTCCTTATTCCACTCATACTCTTCTGTGACGTACAGGGTGAACACCCCCAGCAGTCTGACGTCTGAGATTATCGGGATACAGTAATGCCCATGAGGCACCATCCCTTCATAACGGATATCATGGCTGACGTCCTCTGCCGCTGTGGTAAAAATGACCTTGGCAGTGGCGGCGGCTCGCCCGCACAGACATTGACCAACCTGGATGTTCGAGCATGTCATGAGCTGTTGCTCTGATAAGTTATGATGCGCTACGATTGTCAATCTGTCTGAATTGCCTTGTCTGAGGAATATGCAACCCTTTGCCTGCACTGATATTCCCGGCAGCAACAGTATGAAGTTCAGTATCCGTTCTAATTGCTTATCAAGGGACATGGAAAACATCGATACCTTCATAACGAGATTTAACACCTCCTGCAACTGTGATTGCTGAAGTATCTTGTCATCTTTTCCGACTGACTCCTCAATGGTATCCTGCAGGTGTTTTTGTGTCTCCCAGTTAAAAAGTCTGATTACTCCGACTACGGAGATGGCCGCAATGGCTGCACATATAGCCCTGAAAACCTGCACAGGAACCTTCACCACCGAAAGAAACGTATCGGTGTTGAGCACGTTTGAGGGAAAAAAAACACCCCTGGAAACAACCAGACCACCCAGAACGGAATATGCCAAAAACGCACCCCCTGCCAACAGAAAATATCGGTTGACGTGCAGAGGCTTTTTGACATTTTCTTTGATATGGCGGTAGCAGTAGAAACCTATAGCGGTAAGGAGAGCGCCGGGAAATGCCAGAAAATACCTTGCCAGTATCTGTCCCGTCTGCCAGGGTTGTCCTGAGAAATAGGAAAGGAGGGAGATAAAAAGCAGTATCCCCGCCGTAATCCGCCATTTGAACATTGAGACATCTTTATTGATGGTGGACAACCGTATGCCAAACTCAAACAAGAATACGTATGAAGTCAGAAGGCAACACAAACTCAGGGTTTTAAAAATAGTATCTTGTGGGTGAAGAAGCGACAGCATGTCCAACCACTCGTTTATCCCGTGGATCAGTGCAAAGGCGGCCAAAAGCCCGATAATACGCGCAAGCTTAAGGACACTCCCACGCCTGGATTGAACAAGGATCGACACCCCCATAAAAACAAAGGACGCCCCATACAACAGAAACACTATATCCAGATTATAAAGAAACCACTGTTGCACTTGCGCCAACGACCTCTCCTTTTATAATATACCCCTTTATCCCTGTGACATCCTCAATCGCACCCTGGATTGTTACACCTTAACAACAATAGTGGTAACAACCCTTATGATAATTTAGCAATAACCAGACAAAAAAAGCAATATGTCAGAACAACAGGGCAATCGCACTTGAGAATTTTATGAATTGTGTAATAAGTAAGCGAGCATAAGTAGCTACAACAAGCAGGAAGGGGTCAAGGGGGCTGGCCCCCTTGCGGGGGGTTCGGAGCCGCCCCTTTTTGCGGCGTTGGTATCAGAACACGGACATATCGCCCCCTTCTATGAGCTTATCGATATCCAGCAGAATGATCAGTCTGTCGGCGAGTTTTGCTATACCGTTGATGAACTCGGTCGATATATCCGTTGCCATAGGTGGGGTTGCCTCCACGATGGTTGCGGGCACTCTAAGCACCTCGGAGACGGAGTCCACGACCATACCCATCGTAATACCCCTGATATCTACAATCATGATCCTCGCATCGCTATCGTTGTCAATCTCTGCTATTCCGAATTTTTTTCTCAGATTGACCACGGGTATTACCTTACCGCGGAGGTTTATTACACCCTCAACATACTGGGGCGAGTTGGGAACTATGGTTATAACCGTCATTCTGTTGATTTCCTGTACCTTAAGGATATCCACGGCATACTCTTCACTGCCCAAGGTAAAGGTAACCAGTTGTAATACACCATCTATTGGTGTGAAAGCCTCCATAAAAATCTCCCTCGTTGTTCGTTTGATATGTTATTCTTACCCCCGGCTACATGGGGGTATGGTCATAGCGGCCCTATATAGAGTTAATAATCTCTCCGGCCACCTCGGCTAAAGATACTATTTTATCGGCGATTCCGGCATCCACTACGGCCTTTGGCATACCGTAGACGACACAACTTTCCTCATCCTGGGCAATGGTTCTGCCATCGCTTTCCTTTATGGCCTTCATTCCCTTCAGTCCGTCGTTGCCCATGCCCGTGAGGATAACCCCCAGGCAGTTGCCCGGATACAGTTGTGCAACGGACAGCATCATGACATCAACCGAGGGTTTGTATATATACTCGTTGCTTTCCGATATGCTAATGTACTTCTCTATCCCCTTTTTCACAATACTCATATGCCCGCACCCCGGGGCAATATAGACGATGCCGCTCTGGAGCCTTTCGCCGTTTTTGGCCTCCCTGACGCAGACCTGACTGAGTTGGTTCAATCTTTCGGCAAATGGGCCGGTGAAGCTGTGCGGCATGTGTTGAGAGATCACAATGGGTATGCTTATGTTTTTGGGCAGCATCGGCACGATTGACTGCAATGCCTTGGGGCCTCCGGTGGAGGTGCCGATGGCTATGATGTTCATACGTTTTGAGGAAGTAAACTGCACGTTCTTTGCCGTTGACGGATGTGCGGTAATCTTTGAAGAGGCCTTTGAGGTTTTTTTAGGTATCTTTAAGCCTTTTGAACCGATCTGTTTTATTTTATCTATGAGCATAAGTTTGATATTTACTATATTAACGGATAACTCGGAGAGATTTTTAGGGATAAAGTCTACTGCCCCCATATCCAGGGCATCCAGCGTAACCTTGGCGCCATCGGTGGTCAGCGAACTGACCATAATAACCGGCAGGGGGGACTTCTCCATTAATATCTTCAGGGTTTCAATGCCGTTCATTCTGGGCATTTCGACATCCAGTGTCACGATATCGGGCTTAAGGGTTGCAACCTTCTCTATTGCCTCTACACCATCACGGGCAACCCCCACGACCTGGATATCGGGATCGGAGGCCAGCATAGTTTTAATAGCATTTCTCATAAACGCTGAGTCATCAACGATCAACACACGTATGTATTTTCCCGGTTTTTCCATTGGCCTACTATGCCTGTGCCTACTTGTGTCCCTGCAAGGTAGAGCTGAACATCACCGACGGGTCTATGATCAAGACCACCTTACCGTCGCCCGTTATCGTAGCCCCTGCTATGCCGTCTGCACTGTTTGAGAATCCCTCTATTGATTTTATGACCACCTCTTCCTGCCCGTACAGTTTGTCTACCATCATGCCAAATTTCTTTTCGTTGACCACAATGACGACCATGTAGACCTTCTCCGTACCATTTGCCGATGCGGACATGAGATAGAACTTGTTTGCCAACCTGTATACTGGCACGACCTCGTCTCTGAGTAGTACGGTCTCCTGCCCCCTGATGGTCTTTATGTCCTTCTTGTCCAGGCGCACCGTTTCAACAACCGAAGACAACGGAACCGCAAAGACTTCATCCGCCACGCCAACCATCAGCGCCTGGATAATTGCAAGAGTCAGCGGCAGACGCAACAAGAACCTTGTTCCCTGTCCCACCTCTGTTTCGATGCTGATGGAGCCGTTGAGCTTGGAGATATTGGTTTTTACAACGTCCATTCCTACGCCGCGCCCTGAGACATCCGTTACCTGCTTGGCCGTTGAAAAACCCGGCAGGAATATGTAATCCAGTACCTCTTTATTGGACAGCCGCTCTATCTCATCCTGGGAGGCAAACCCTTTTTCTACAATCTTTTCTTTCAGTTTATCTACATCTATTCCCTTACCGTCATCCTCTATGGACAGCACGATGTTGTTGCCCTCCTGATAGGCCGACAGTATGACGGTTCCGTGACGGGGCTTACCGGCTTCCTCTCTGACAGCGGGCAGTTCAATGCCGTGGTCTGCGGCGTTTCTGATCAAGTGCACCAGGGGATCGCCGACCTCTTCGATGATCGACTTGTCCAGCTCCGTCTCCTCGCCGACAAGACGCAGTTCTACCTCTTTTTTCATAGTCCTGGCCAGGTCTCTTACCATGCGGGGAAACTTGTTAAAGACCTTTTTCACCGGCTGCATTCTTGTTTTCATAACCGCCAGTTGCAGGTCGGTCGTTATGAGGTTGATAAAGGCGGTCAACTCCGACAGGTGTGAGACGTCTGCCGTTTCGGAGTATTTGATGTCGAGGTTGGCCACGAGCTTCATGAGTCTGTTTCGGGCAAGCACCAGTTCGCCAACGAGGTTTAGCACGTTATCGAGTCTCTCCACGTCCACCCTGATGGTTTGCTCTACCTGTTGTGGTTGTCCCTTATCGGATGGTGTAGCTTGTTTGGCGAGTACTTTTTTTACGTCTTCCTTGGATGCCTTCTCTGTGGCAGTCAGGATTTCGCCAACCTTGGGTATATCTCCCGTATCTACGGACTCCTTTATCATTGACTGTATGGTGAGGGCCTCTTCCACATCGTCCTCGGAGACCTTGCCCTCCTCGATGAGTAGTTCGCCTAAGTGTTTGGGTGCCTTGGTCTCCTCCATTTCCTGAGATTCATGTTCTTCAAATTCCCCTGCGAAATTGCTCATGAGGTCTTCCTCGGGAGGCAGTTCTTCCTGTTCGTCTCTGGCAGGTGCGGCGCTCTGTGCAGGTGTCGGCTTACCACCTTCGGCAGAGGCACCGGCGTTGTCATAGATAACTTGCAGTTTGCCCATGATACCCGTGAGGTCTTCCTCTACGTCATCCTTTTGCTTTATGTGTTCAAGGAGTACCTTGACCATGTCTATTGATTCCAGGATCACGTCCATGATGTTAGGGGCCAGAAATATGTCTCCGTCTTTTATCTTTTTCAGGACGGACTCGGTGATGTGGGTAAGCTGCACCATCTGAGTAAACCCCAGAAACCCGGAGGCTCCCTTTATTGTATGTACAGAGCGAAATATATCATTTACAAGGGCCTGATTGTCCCTGTTTGTTTCCAACTCAACAAATTTCTGGTTAAGCTCCTCGATCAGCTCGGTGGTTTCTATCAGGAAGTCGCTTATTATCTCATCCATTTCATCAACCATGACAATCTCCTTTTAGGCCTGGTTGTATTTGGCCTCTATCTTTTTGCGTATAGCTTTTGTGTTTCATAACAAATCAGGCGTACACCGCATTAAAATCCAAACTCTGCAAGCAGGGCATCAACGTCCCCCTGGTCGGACATAATCCCCTCTCCTGCCTTAATCTGCGGCCCATGTACCTCTTCGGCTTGTTTCTCCTCTGCCTTTGTGGCATCGGCCTTGACGCCAAAGTACACCACCAACTGCAACAGTTGTTCTTCAAGCTCCTTGACAAGCCTGATCACCTTTTTGAGTATCTGCCCCGTCAGGTCCTGGAACTCCTGTGCCAGCATGATCTCAAAGAAATCATTGCTGATCTCGGCCAACTCCGTCTTTATGAAGCTCAGAGAGAGTGTTTCATCGGCGTGTGTACAGTCCAGGGCATTGAGCTTACCCTCGACAGAGTCCAGCTTATCCATCAACACGGAGAGCTTGGACTGGTTCTTTTCGGCTATTCCGATGGTCTTACCTGCCGCCTCATCGGTCCTGGTAATCACCCACTCCAGTTTGTCTGTCATTTCGGGCATATCATCATGTGCGATATCGTGCAGACGGGGGTCGATCATCTGTTTGAAATCTTTAAAGGAGTCGTGCAGTCTGCGGGTCATCTTGCCAACCTCTGAGAACAGGTCGCGTTCACCGTAGCTTGAGATCGCCATAATGGCGCGTTCAGCCTTTTCGGTATCACCATCAGCGAAGGCCTCTATAAGCCCCTGGACCTCTGCCATTATCTTATCGACGAGGCCTTTTTCACCGCCCCTGTCCACAATTGATTTCTCAAAGGCCTCCTTGACATCCTGTACGAATCTCCCTCCACCTTTTTGTGTAGCAATGTCGTTGTCGGATATGGGTTCGGTGGCTTCCTTGTTTTCAACCTCTCCAATGTTGTTATCATCAACCCCGCAGGTATCGTCCCCTGGTGTATCTGCGGCAGCCATCATCACAAGGTCTTCCTTGTTGAGCATGTTTGCAAGTTCTATGATGAGCACCATTCTGTTGTCGCCGATATTGGCAACCCCTCTGAGACATTCGTCCGAATGTCCTTTGCAGACGAGTTCTATGTCCCTTTTGATGACATCATCTTCGATGTTCATCACACCGGTGATGGCATCCACTTTTACGCCAAAGGTCACCCTGCCGATGTTGGTGACAATGACGTTGCCTTTGGTGTCTGAGTCATCGCTGTCAAGGCCGAGCTTTCTCTTGAGGTCTATGACCGATATCGTCTTTCCTCTGAGGTTGATAATGCCAAGGACGTGTTGGGGTGTGTGTGGCAGTTTGGTAGTCTGTGTAGGTTTCATGATCTCCTGTACCACAAGTATAGGGATCACGTACTCCTCCCTGCCCAGATTAAACCCTATGTACTGCGCCATTGATATATCCCGCCGGCTCTGCTGTCCTGGTGTGTTGTCAATGTGACTACTTCTTCAGCTTTTCAAATATCTTTTCGATTTTCTCCTTGAGGACTTCTGCGGTGAAGGGTTTTATGACGTAGTTGTTTACGCCTGCCTTGACGGCCTCAACCACCTGTTCTTTTTCGGCCTCGGCAGTAACCATGAGCACGGGCATTGATTTTAGCTTTGCATCGCTTCTTACCCTCTTGAGTAGCTCCAGTCCTGAGACGTTAGGCATATTCCAGTCAGTGACAAGGAAGTCAAAGCCGCCTGTCTTGAGCTTATTAAAGGCCTGTTCGCCATCTTCGGCCTCCTCGATCTTGTCAAACCCCAGTTGTTTCAGGATGTTTTTCACTATTCTTCTCATCGTGGAAAAATCGTCTACCACCAGTATCTTCATGTTTTTATCATACATAACACAATACCTCCTTTATCGTTAGTGCTTTAGGATATTTTTTATATTTCTTATGACTGCCTCTGCAGTCACTGGTTTAACCATATAGCCATTGGCGCCGGCCTCAAAAGACAACTCTCTGTCAACGTCGTCATCCTCGGTGGTGATGAGCATAATCGGTATAGACTTAAAAGACGGGTCTGTTCTGAGGGTTCTGGTCAGTTCCAGACCATCCATGTAGGGCATGTTCAGGTCTGTGAGTATGAAGTCTATCTCGTTGTAGGCTAGTTTCTCTATTGCATCGAGGCCGTTTTCTGCATAGACAGGTTCATATCCGTTGCTTATCAGATAGAGTCCCAATATCTTTCTTGTTGTTCTATCGTCATCTACAATCATTATCTTCATACTCTGCTCCTCGCCATATAAGTTCTAAACCTTTTGATATACAACCGTCTTACCAATTATGTGTGGTCTGAAGACCCGCGTTATATCGTGCAAGCTCTCGGCCATACCTATGAACAGGTATCCGCCGGTTCTCAGGGAGTCGTAGAGGTTGGTCACCGCTTTGAGCTTGGCCTTTTTATCGAAATAGATAAGCACGTTTCTGCAAAATATCACATCCATATCACGAAAGCCCCTGACCTTTTTTTCGTCGATAAGGTTTACTTGCACGAACTTCACCTTTGCCTTAACATCGTTGTTGAGTGTATAGTTTGTTGCCGTACTTTGTTTGAAATATTTTTTTATGTATTGTTCCGGTATATTTCTTATGGCATACTGACCATAGTTGGCCTCCTGTGCCCTTGCGATTACCACATCGCTGATATCGGAGGCCAGGACATCGAATCTCACGGTACATGTTTTTGGGTTTTCCATGAGCATCATTGCTATGGTATAGGGTTCTTCACCGGTTGAACAGGCGGCAGACCATATCTTTACGCTCTGGAGTTTTCTCTCTTCTTTTATTTTGGGTACCACCTGTTGTACTAAGACGTCCAACTGTTGGACTTCACGGAAAAAAAAAGTTTCGTTTGTCGTAATCTTATCATACAGTACCTTTATTTCGTTTTTATCCGTGTTGTACTTTAGCAGGTAGAAGTAGTCTTCGTAGCTGCCGATCTTTTTTTCCTCAAGTCTCTTAGACAATCTGTTTTCTATAAAATATTTCTTTGTATCCGGTATATATATTCCCGTGTTGTCATAGATAAAGTCTCTGATATCCTTGAAGGTTTCATCCTTGAGCACCATCATAGGGACTGTATGGCCTCCTCGGCCTTCATTCTGATGGAGGCATTGTGATGGTCTCTCATTGGCAGCAGGGCGTTATAGGCATCTATGCTGCCGATCTTGACAAGGGCCTCGATGGCACCAAGTACCACGAGGGGTTCGGAGTCACGCAAGGCGGCTATCAGGTCAGCCAGGTGTTCTGGCGCCCTGTTGTTTGCAATTGCCTTGATGGCATAGAATCTCACCCACATATCTGTATCGTGTATGGCGTTTAACAATGCCTCAGAGAGGCTGCCCGACTGTCCCAACCCCATAACGGCCACCTTTCGTATCTGCGCACTTGGGTCGGTGAGGGCATCCTCGAGTCTCTTTTGCGTCTCTGACAACTTGAAGGACGACAACCGTGCAAGGGCGGATGCCTTGACACCTTCATTCTTATCGTGGGAGAGTCTCATGATGAGCTGTACATCCTTGCCGTATTTGGCAACATATGTCTTTATGTTATTGGGATACCCCTCTATGTCTTTCAGGAAGTCTTCACTGCCCAGGTATAGCAGGGCCTGGACAGATTCCTCTATGACGTCCTCGCAGCGTTCGTTTCTGAGCAGTTGTGCCACAGGCTCGTATGCCCTGATGTTTCCGATCTTGCGCAGGGCATAGACTACCTGTAATTTCATGTGACAGTCGTCGTCCTTGAGGGCTTCTATAAGGGCATCTACGCAGCGATCATCGGCTATGCTGACGAGGGATTTGGCCGCTCCGCGTCTGATATCCCTGAAGGGGCCTCGCAAGAGATCTATAAGTTCTTGCGTGGCTGCCGTACATTTGAATCTGCCAATTAACTCTACCAGCAGGGTCTTGGCCCTGAAGCGCAGGGAGACCTTTTCCCTAAGTATGCCTATGAGGCTATCGCAGTCGGCAATCTCAGCCAGGGCGTCAATGACGGCACGATAGCGTTCGTCCTCTTCCGGGTACGATGTATCCAGAGAGCCGGCCAGCTCTATGAGCGTTAAAATTACCCTCTTGTCTTTGAGGACCTTTAAACCCTTGATGGCTGTTAGTTTTTCCTCCCAATCGTCGTCGTTTAACATGTTGATCAATTCATCGGCTATGTAGCCCATATCGGGTTCGATCCCGAGGTTGACCAGACTCTTGACGGCCACGGCCCTGTTAAAGCTGTCCAGGTTCTGGATGCAGTAGATCAAGGCGTCTTTGGACTCCTTTGACGGTATCTTGCCCAGGGTCTCAAGGGCTGCATATCGTATCACGTTTGAGTTGCTTCTGAACAGGCGGAATATGGAGTTGACGGCCTGTTCTGAGCTCATCTTGCCGATGGCCTCAAGGGCTGCAAAAACCACCCATTCTTCGGCGTCGCACAGGGCGGCCTCAAGATGCTCTCCCGCACTCCTGTCCCCCAAAAGGCCAAGGGTGCGACATGCCGCCGCCCGTACATTGGGATTTACATCCCTCAGCAACGGCAACACCTTATCAATATCCACATCGGTCTTTATATCGCCCATGAGGTCAAGGGCAAACTTTCTGATATCTTCGTCCTTGTCCAGCAGCAGATTGTACAGGAAGGGGACTGTGACCTTACCCAGCTCCCTGAGGATGACCAGGGCGGCATTTCTCTGCGCCGGTCCCCTTCTGAGTACCGGGATTGTCATATAGGCCACCACCTCGCCACCTATCTTGATGAGTGCCTGCATGGCGGCATCCTGCACGGCGGCATTGGTGTCGGACAATGCCCTGATCAGGGGGTAGATAGCCCGTTCGTCACCATCTGAGAGCATCGTGGCCGCTGCGCGTCTGTCAGAGGCGTCCGTGCCGCCTAATTTCCTGATCAGCGAATAGAGTTTTTTTGTCTGTAACATTAAGTCCTTAGATATTATATGATTTTTTTACTTTAAAATAAAAGAGTTTTTTTTACATCTCAGAGGGGATTGTTGACCGTAAGCATTGCCTTCATCCGCAGTATTGCCTGACTATGTAACTGACACACCCTCCCTTCTGATAGGCTGAGTACCTTGCCGATTTCCTTCATTGTCAGTTCGTCCCAGTAATACAACGACAGTACCATTTTTTCCTTATACGGCAGATCATCTATCAGACGGGCGAGGGTGTTACGCTGGGACAGCTCTATCAGTTGGGTAAGCGGGTCCTTGCCGGAGGTATCCGGGATGTTGTCTACCATGTTGAGATCCTCACCACCGGCAAGTTTACCGCTGAAGTCCTCAAATCTCAGTGTGATCACACTGTCAGCGTCTTTGAGTATTTTATAGTAATCATCCAGGGATATTTTGAGTTCTGCTGCCACTTCTTCGTCCTCGGGTGCCCGGCCCAGTGTTTTTTCGAGGTTTACGAACACTCCTTTGAGTTCGCAGACCTTTTCCTTGAGCGACCTTGAGGCCGTATCGAAGTTCCTGAGTTCATCGAGCATTGCCCCCTTGATCCGAAACTCGGCAAATGTCTTGAGTTTAGATTTTTTTGAGTCGTAATTTTCCAGGGCATCCAGGAGTCCTATAATTCCAACGCTTATGAGGTCGTCTACGGTCAGTTGAGGCGGTATCCGGTTTAACAACCTAAATGCGGTATATTTAATAAACGGCAGGAAATCCTTTATTACCTCCTCCCTCTGATCGTTGCTGATTTCAGTCTTATAGACCTTTGTACCCATTACTACTTCTTTACCGTCTCAGAGGATGATGACAGTAGATTGCCTATAAAGAATTGCAGCGACCCCTTGACCCTTATCTTTGACTTGCTAAGTATCTTTGTAGCCAGGCTGGCAACCTTTTTGGACGCCTTGCTATCGGGGAAGGCTTCGACAAAGGCCTTTTGTGCCCTCACGGCCTTGACCACGGCATTGTCGCGGGGGATGAATCCGAGGTAATCCAGCGATATGTGCAGGAACTTCTCCGCCGCCGTCAACAGTCTCTTAAATACCTCCTTGGCCTCGGTTTCGTCTTCGGCGGAGTTTACGAGGACGTTGAGGCTTTTTTCCTGGTACCGCGTATAGAGTACCTTTATCAACGCATAGGCGTCGGCAATGGAAGTGGGGTCGGGCGAAGTCACGATGATTATCTCCTGGGCTGCGATACAGAAGAATGCCACATTTTCCGATATCCCTGCCGCCGTATCTATCAGGAGCACGTTTATATCTTCCTCAAGTGACTCAAACTCCTCAAGGAATCTAAGGCGCTGAAACTCATCCAGCGAAGTCATCTCCTGTACCCCGGAGGTGGCAGGCAGTACCTTGATCCCGTATGGACCCTCTACCATGATATCCTTGAGCTTCATTTCGCCATCAAGCACATGCTGGATGTTGTACTTTGGTGCCAGATGCAGCAGCACGTCTATGTTGCTCAACCCCAGGTCGGCATCCAGGATCAGCACCTTGCAACCCTCCTTTTGGAGTGCTATGGCCAGATTTGCAACCACGTTGGTTTTACCTACGCCCCCCTTGCCGCTGGCTACGGCTATGGTCCTGACATGGGTTTGTCCTAAAATAGCCATCTACAGCACCCCTTTTTTGAGTATCAGGTTTGCCAGCAGGTCTACCGTGGCAAACTCTATATCGTCGGGGACCTTTTGACCCGTGGTCAGATACGCTATCGGTTTCTGATAGGTCATCAAAAGATTGTAAATGGAGCCAAACCTCACGGCCTCATCCACCTTGGTAAAGCCCAGATAGTTTATGGGAAGTCTCCTGTAGTACTTGTATGCCTCCGTCAAAAACTCGTCGTCGCTGTTGACACTCATAATAAGGTGCAACTCAAGGGGCACCTCAGTCTGACATATGTCGTTTATGCCCTCAAGGTATTCCTCGTCTTTTGGGCTTCTGCCCGTGGTATCTATGTAGATAACGTCTTTGGTCTCTGCATATCTCATAAGGTTGCTTTTGAGCTCCTTTGTGTTTGTCACTACCGACAATGGTATACCCAGTATTCTGGCGTATATTCTCACCTGTTCTACGGCACCTATCCTGTACGTATCGAGGTTTATTATAGCCGCTTTTTTGCCTTCCTTTATCGAGTTGGCTGCCAGCTTGGCAACGGTGGTGGTCTTGCCAACGCCCGTGGGGCCAAGGAGCATTATGGCCTTCATATCGCTGCCGCGTTTTTTCACCTTTAAGTTACCAAGTAACAGCGGCAGCACGTCATTTACGTCGCGTGCCTTCTCACATAAGAGTATAGCATATTCCTCTCTTATTGACCTCTCCCTCAGAAAGTATAACAACATTCGCTTCTTGGGGGGAAGGGCCATTTCGTAGCCGAGATTTTTCATATCCTGGAGGGTGTCCCGGAGGCTTTCTATCTCGCCCTTGATATCTTCGGTGAGTCGTTTAACCAGGAGTTTGAAGTCGGCCGTGTAGGTTTCGGCTATTTTCACCTTTGGGTCTGGTGCGGGGGTAACTGTTTTTGCCGGTGGGTCTTCCTTGGGGGACTTCTCCTGCGCACTCTGTGGAGTTTGTACGGGGGCCGGGGGTTCTGTCGGTGTGGGTTTAACGGGGGCTGCTTTACCGGTGCTGTCTTTTCTGAGGTGGTCTTTATGCATCTCCCTTTTGTCTTTGATGGGCCTTATCTTGTTGATGTCGTAGTCAACGGCCGCTGTTACTTCGACAAAAGGGGTGTCTCCGCCTTTTTCCTCTGTTGAGAGGATTATGGCGTCCTCGCTGAGTTCCTTTTTGACCAGTACAAGGGCCTCGGCAAAGGTCTTAGCCTGATATTTCTTAATCTTCATACCTTACCACTCCTAATGAGTATAGTCTTGCCGTAGAGGAAATCTCTGCATTAGACAGCACCACCACCGATGGTATAAATTTCTCCACAAGTTTCCTTAAATATCTCCTTACGTGAGAGGAGCACAGTATCACTGGCTGCACGCCCTTAAAGTTGTCGCTGTTTACCAGGTTTTCAATCCCTCTCACTATCTTGTTTACGACGTCGGGATTTATGGCCTCTCCCGTCTGCACGCTCCTGGAGAGCATCGTCTCAAACCGGGGGTCCAGCGTAAAGACTGGCACGTTGCCCTCCTGGGTTGAGTACTGCTTGGTGATGTGTCGAGACAACGCCTGTCTCACCAGCTCTGTCAGCATCTCCGTGTCCTTTACCGATGGTGCGTAATCGATCACGGTCTCCAGTATAGTTATTATATCATTAATGGGTACTCTTTCTCTCAACAATCCCTGAAGGATGCGTTGAACCCCGCCCAGGGTGATGTGGGCCGGGATCAGTTCATCTACGAGTTTGGGATAGGTCTTGGAGACGTTGTCTAGGATATTTTGTACCTCGGAGCGGCTGAGGAGCTCCCAACTGGATTTCCTGATAAGTTCGGTCAGGTGAGTGGCGATCACCGTTGGCGTATCCACGACCATGTAGCCCTCCACCTGTGCCCGCTGGATGGTTGGTTCATCGATCCAGTAGGCTGGTAGTCCGAAGGCCGGTTCTCTGGCGGGGATGCCCTCTATCTTTTCAGACTCGTCGGGGGCCACGGCCAGCCAGTAGCCCATCATGACCTCGTTGCGCGTTATCTCTATGCCCCTGATCATAAAGCTGTACTCATGGGGTCTTAACTGCAAGTTATCCCGTATATGCACGGGGGGGATGACAAAGCCGATCTCCTTGGCCAACTGTCTTCTCATTGCCTTTATCTTGGACAGGAGTTCACCTTTGGTCTCCTCCACCAGCGGGATAAGCCCGTAGCCTATTTCCAGGGTAAGGGGGTCAAGCTCGAGGAAGGACTCAATACGTGGTTCCTCCGCAGTGGTCTCCGTGGGGCCTGCTGCCGCTGCCGCCTCTTTCTTGGTTGTTGAACTTACCAGGTAGGCAAAACCGGCCGCCGAACCCGCTATGAGTATAAACGGAAGATGTGGCAAACCGGGCACCATGGCAAGGGCAAACAGAATCCCGGAGGCCGTAAACAATGCCTTGGGGTTTATCAATATCTGCTGGGCTATGTCCTGGCCCATGTCGGAGTCCTTACCGGCACGGCTGACCACTATACCTGCCGCTGTCGATATCAGCAGCGCAGGAATCTGTGTTACAAGGCCGTCACCGACGGTCAGGATCGTATAGGTCTTGAGTGCCTCCACTATGGGTAATCCCCTCTGCAGCACTCCGATTATCAGACCGCCCACTATGTTTATGGCCGTTATGATAAGACCCGCTATGGCATCACCTCTGACGAACTTGCTGGCTCCGTCCATAGCGCCGTAGAAGTCTGCCTCCTGGGATATGATTTCACGTCTGCGTCTGGCGTCCTTTTCGTTTATCAGGCCGGCGTTTAGGTCGGCGTCTATAGCCATCTGCTTACCGGGCATGGCGTCGAGGGTAAATCTTGCCGCAACCTCGGCTATTCTGCCCGAACCCTTTGTGATAACTACAAAGTTCACGATCACCAGGATCAGGAATATGATCAGACCCACGGCATAGTTGCCACCAACCACGAAGTTACCAAAGGACATGATGACCGTACCGGCTGCCTCTATGCCCTCGTGTCCCTTTAACAGAACCAATCTCGTTGTGGCAATGTTGAGCGCCAGGCGATACAGCGTGGTTATCAGCAGCAGGGTCGGAAATACCGAAAAGTCAAGCGGTTTCTGCACATACACACTGGTTACAATTATCACCACCGCAAGTGCTATCGATATCGACAACAACATGTCAAGCAGGATCGGCGGCAACGGCAGGAGCATTACACCCAGGATCGCAACAACGGCAACGGAGACTATAATCTCGGCACGCTCTCTTAACAGTTTCAGTACAAACTTCATCACCTTATCCATGCTTGACACCCTCCCCTAACCCCTCCCATAAAGGGAGGGGGATATATGCAGAGGTTCATCCCATAAAGAGGGGAGTCTCTGCCATAGTCCTAATATCCCTCCCCTTGTGGGAGGGAATAAAAGGGAGGGGGATGTATTTTTCATGCCGCCCCCGCCCCCTTGAGTTTGAATATATAGGCCAATATCTTTGCAACCGCCTTGTATAGTTCGGGTGGAATGAAAGTATTGAGTTCGAGTTTAAACAACGTCCTGGCCAGGGGTTTGTCCTCCACTACCGGGATACCATTTTCCTTGGCGATCTCCCTGAGTCGTTCGGCGATGTATCCACTGCCCTTTGCGATCAACTTTGGGGCGATCATCTCACGTTCCTTGTATCGGAGGGCGACGGCCAGGTGTGTGGGGTTGGTTATAATCACGGTGGCCTTGGGCACTTCTGCCATCATACGTTTTCTTGCCTGCTCTCTCTGGATGCTCCTTATCCTCGATTTTATCTTGGGGTCGCCCTCGGTTTCCTTAAATTCTTCTTTTATCTCTTCCTTGCTCATCTTGATGGACTTCTCAAACCGCCATCTCTCAAAAACATAGCTCACGGCTGCAACTATGAACAGATACAAAAAACCATACAAGAGTGCCTCCTTCAGGAAATCGACGGATATAGAGGCTATCTGCCTGATCTCCATCATCGAGACGTTGGGCAGCTCCCGGATATCATGTTTGATCAATTGGTAGAAGATAATTCCGCCAACCAGGAACTTGAGCAAAGACTTCAGGAAGTCTATCAGACCGTTAAACGAAAACAACCTCTTGAGTCCTTCCAGAGGGTTGAGCTTGGAGAGATTGAGTTCCATGGGTTTCATGAAGAACCCTACCTGGGCAACGTCCGAAAACACTGCCAGGGTCATGACGGCGATAAAAAACGGCATAAGCAGTGTTATAACCTTAACCATGGCAACCCTCGTAGCCGTAAAGGGGTCCATGCCGTATTGCAGAGAGAAAAACTTGGTGAGCACATCTGACGTATTGTTATAGAAGTAGGTACCGCCAAAATGCACCACTAACAAGACGCCAGCCATCCCTGCCAGGGCAGTGACCTCACGGCTTTTGGCTGTTTGTCCTTTTTCTCTTGCCCTCTGCCGCCGTCGCGGCGTGGCTTGTTCTGATCTTTCGTCTTGTTCCGGCATCCCTACCCTTTGCCCATGACCAGTATCTTGTGCATCTCATATCTCAGGTTTTCAAATACGCTGCTTACTACCTGGAAAAAGGGCGGTATGGACAGCAGCATAACCGTAAAACCCACGATGATAAACAGCGGAAAGCTCACAAAGAAAATGTTTATCTGTGGTGAGGCCTTGTACAGAAATCCAAGCAGGAAGTTCAGCACCACCATTGCGATCATCACCGGTGCCCCCAGCTTGATGGCAATGACAAAGACCTTGAGGCCGCCAAACATCCCGTATATCATAAGTTTATCGATATTTACCTGTCCCGGCGGTACGACTTCGAAGCTCTTGGCAAATATGTATATGAGGTCGTGGTGTGCGTCCATGGCAAAGAACAACAGAGACACCAGGATGCCAAGCAACCTGGAGACCTCTGCCGACTGACCAAACTCCGGGTCAAAGCTGGTTGCTATAGAGAGTGCCATGCCGTTACTAATCATCTGTCCTGCCATGTTTACGGCGACAAAGGCCAGTCTCACTGCCCCGCCCAGGAGCATGGACAGTATGATCTCACGTGCTATGAGGCTGAAATAGTTGCCACCGGCCTTTATTTCGAAGTGTATTACAGGTGTCAACACAAAGGCCAGGGCGACCGCTATAGCCAGTTTAAACTGTGCCGGTGAGTTGCTGCTGCTAAAGAGCGGCATCATTGCCATAAAGATACTTGTCCTTAGCAGGATCAGCACAAAGATGCCTATCTGCTTTGAGACAAGCTCGGAGTTGAGCAGCTCTATAATGTTCATATTCATGTTTATGTTCATATCGATATACTTTTCATTTAGCGTATTGTGGCAGTTTCTCTATGAGGTTGACCGTGAAGGTGATCATTGTCCTGGCCAGCCACGGCATCAGCAGGAAGATGCAGGCAAAGACGGCAAGTATTTTGGGTACAAAGGTCAGCGTAAACTCCTGTATCTGTGTGATGGCCTGAAAGAAGCTGACCAACAGTCCTACCACCATGCTCACCATGAGCATTGGGCCGGCCACCATCAAGAGTGTTTTGAACACATCGCCGGAGATGTCCCTTACAATTTCTACGGTCATTGGAAGCTCCGTATCAGCGTACCCACTACGAGGTTCCAGCCGTCAACGAGCACAAACAGCAGGAGCTTAAAGGGCAACGATATCATTACCGGTGGCACCATCATCATACCCATGGAGAGCATCACGCTGGCCACCACCATGTCTATTATAATAAAGGGCAGATACAGCAAAAAGCCCATCTCAAAGGCCGTCTTGAGTTCGCTGATTGCAAATGCCGGCACTACCACCTTGATCGGTGTATCCATTGGCTTGTCCGGTGTATCCAGCTTTGACAGTCTTAGAAACAAGGCCAGGTCTTTTTGTCTTGTCTGTTTGAGCATGAAGCCCTTGACGGGTTCTTCGGCGCGTTTAAAGGCTTCTCCGAGGGTTATTTTTTTATCAAGCAGGGGGGTCAGGGAGTCCTTTGCCAGGACGTCCAGCGTGGGGGTCATTATGAGCATGGTTATAAAGATTGACAGGCCGATGACCACAACGTTTGGTGGGATTTGCTGTCCGCCGATGGCCTGTCTCAGAAACGACAATACGATCACTACCCGCGTAAAGGACGTAAACATCACAAGCATTGACGGTATCACCGACAGGAAGCTGATAAGGACAAACATCGATATCAGCGGATGGTCTATGTTAAATACGTTGTTGTTCATCGCAGGCCTCCTTTTCTGGGATGCTTTTTCCACTGAGGGTCGTAAGGAGCCTGAAATCAGTAGGTGTAACCCCGACGATCAACACCTCCGCACCAACCTTTACAGCCGCTATCCCCTTTTTCGGGCCCAGAGAGACGTACTCCAGGATGTTTATCAGACCGACCTTCTTCTGTCTTTTCTTCAGCATATATGCAATGCCATATATGAGAAAGACTACACCGCCAAGGGCCAGCAACATCTGAAGCAGGACGTCCATCATTTCAACTGCTTTAGTCTGTCTGTAGGGCTAACGATATCCGTGAGTCTTATGCCAAACTTTTCGTTAACGACTACCACCTCACCCCTTGCAATGACTTTATTGTTGATGAGCATCTCCAACGGTTCCCCGGCCAGTTTGTCAAGCTCCACGACAGAGCCTTGCCCCAACTGCAGGAGGTCGTTGATCAACATCTTGGTTCTGCCTATCTCTACAGTGACCGTAAGTGGTATGTCAAGGAGAAACTTTATGTCCCTGAATCCTTCCTCACTGCCGCCGCCTTCAAACTCCTGAAACACATCCATGCTTTAAAGCCTCCTTAAATCGTTTGTCTATGTAATGGTGCCTAGTATCTTTACTGCCTGGGTACCTTTTCTCACGCCCGTGGTACACCGGAACTTTGGTATCCCCTCAACCTTAAATATCAACTCATCCGTCAGAGACTTCCCGAGGTTGATTACGTCCCCCTGACGCATGTGCAGCAGGTCATCCACCGTAAGCTCCACATTGCCCAGGTCCACGCTGACCTCCACGTAGGACTCAGTTAGTATGTCCTTGAGGCGATTGACCCACCGCTGGTCGGTTTCCATCTTTTCGGCCTGTATGCCAGAGTACAGTTTCTCCTTGACAGGCTCTATTATCGAGTATGGGATGCAGAAGTACATCTTGCCGGTGAAGTCCTCCACCTCTATGTGTACCTCTACCTTGATAATAACCTCTGTGGGGGTCACGATTGTGACAAACTGCGGGTTCATTTCAGACCCCACGTGTTCGGGCTGGACGTTGGCAAGACCCCGCCAGGCAAGGGCAAAGTCCTTGAGCACCATGCTGACCACCTTTTTGATGATCCGCTGCTCTATGGGCGTGAAATACCGACCCTCGGACTTCGTATTGCGTGCCGTCGTTGCCCCGAAAAAGTACTCCACAAACGCAAATACCGCAGGGGCACTTATCACAAACAGTGAATAACCCTTCAACGGCTCCATCTTGAATATGTTAATACTGGAGGGCAACGGCAACGTCTTCATAAACTCACTGAACTTCATCATCTCAACACCGTGTATGTTAACATCGACAAACTTCATGATGATGGTTGAGATGGAGTTCCTGAAGAACCTCGCAAATCGCTCATTGGCTATCTCAAGCCCCGGCATCCTCCCTCGGATGATACGCTCCTGACTTGTGAGATCGTATATCTTGGCATCGAGATCATCTGCAGCACCCGCTTCCGTCTCAATGGCGCCTGCCTGTACTCCCTTTAACAGGGCGTCTATTTCGTCTTGTGAAAGTATCTTGTTCATTGCACTACAAAATCCGTAAAATAAACGTTCTTTATCATATCGCCGCCGATGGTCTGGTTGAACTTGAACAACATCTCGTCCTTCAATTGCATCTTACCCTCGGAACCCGACACCGCCTCCAGCGACTTACCGCTTAACAAGAACACTACGGCATCCCTTAGCATAGGCAATCTGTCCTTAATGTAAGGCTCGTCCTTCTTTGAGGCTATCTCCAACTGCACCGTTAACTTCATGTACCTTCCGGCATCGACGAGGTTCACCACAAATGGATCAAGTGGTACAAGCGCAATAGGACCTTCTTCATGCTTGGACTTATCCTCGTGGCCGCCACTAGCCTCTTGTCCCGCACCTTCTTTTTTCTTGCCCATCAGCTTCGTGTACGCAAGAAACCCTCCTCCTCCCAAGATCAGCAGAACACCGACTATTATGATTATTAACTTTGTACTTAGTTTCGACTTCTTCTTTTCATCTGCCGGTGTTGTCTCTACACTGTCATCGCGCTCTTCAGCCATTAAATCAAACCCTCCTAACTAACATTGAAGCAACTTATTTAAAGTAACTCCTTAATATATCATTATAGCAAAATAACCTACCTGTTATCAAATAACGTACCCATTGTATAAGCAAAAAAAAACAGAGCGCCTGTCAGCCAAGTCTATACAAAGCAGTGTCAATATAGTGTCAATTTATTGACAGTGTTGATGTTTTCTCAACTTGCCCTTTCTTCCAGAGAAAAGAAAGGGGCGGCTCCGCTACGATTGCCCTGGAATCTTTAGTTTTTCATTGTCTTAGCGGTATTTTTTTATAACAATCGACGAATTTTGGCCTCCAAACCCAAATGAATTGCTTAGTGCGGCCCTTACCAGTTTCCCGTGGGATGTCTGCCCCTTGTAGGAGACCTTTCGACCTGGTGCATAGTTGAGGTCGCATTTGGGGTCGGGTTGTGTGAGGTTTACGGTGGGATGTATCTCATCCGTGTACACTGACAGGGCGGTAAAGACAAACTCGGGTCCACCGGAAGCGGCCAACAGATGTCCAAAGACCGATTTGCTCGAACTAATGACCAACTGATGTGCGTGTTCTTTAAAGACTTCTTTGATGGCGAGTGTTTCGGCCTTGTCGTTGAGTTTGGTGCTGGTACCGTGTGCGTTTATGTAGTCGATATCTTGCGGAGACAACCCCGAATCGGCCAGGGCACCGGACATCGAGGCCACTGCCCCGGCGCCATCTGCCGGTGGAGCCGTCACCTGATAAGCATCCAGTGAGGAGGCATACCCTACAACTTCGGCATACACCCGTGCCCCTCGCCTCCGTGCGTGAGACTCCTCCTCGAGGACTACCAGCCCCGCCCCCTCGCCCATGACCAATCCCGATCTCCTGCGATCAAAGGGGCGACATGCCTCCTCCACCCTGTCCGTTGTCGTGCATGCTGCACCCAGGAGGACGAAAAAGACCAATCCCACCGGATTGATCATCGAATCCGCCCCGCCACAGACCATGACGTCGGCCTCGCCATCGCGTATAATCCTGAAGGCCGTACCAATGGCCTGGGTGGCCGATGCACACGCCGTTGTAACGGTGCAGTTTGGTCCCCGGAGTTTCAGGCGTCTGGCCACAACGGCGGCAGCACGGTTGGAGTTGTTTCGCATAATGCCATCATTGCATACCTGACCGCACTGTCTGCCAAACCGGGCAATGTCAAACTGCCCCTGTGCGGTTACCCATGGAGCCATGTCCTCCAGCCTGTTCAGGGGAAGCCCGGCGGCAAGAGAGACCCCCATCCGCCATCGCTGCCCCGGTTGTTGAAGCAGACCGGCGTCGGTCAGTGCGCTATAGCCCGCCTGCAGGGCAAATATCGTCCTGCGTTCGCCTTCCCTGAGGGCATCCTCCTTAAATCGTTCGCTGATGGCAAGGAAATCCGTCTCACTGACCTCGGCTACGGCCTGTACGGGGGAGTGTGGTACCCCCACAACTCGCCCTATGGCGCACACGCCATCGAGGGCCTTCTGCCAACTGGTCTCAACGTCAAGCCCCAGGGCAGTAACCATTCCCAGGCCCGTGACTACGACACGCTGACGGCTCATGTCCATGGTGTCAGGCCGCTGTAGTACTCAAAGCGCCTCTTTAGTTCATCGGGGTCTACACGGTGAAAGTGACTGAATATTATGCGCTGCATCGAGGCCACCTCCTTGCCGTCAACAAGCACCCAGGCCTTTCCAAGTGAATCCCGCTTGGAGGTCGATACGATCTGCCCCTGTATCTGCGCTGTCAGTCCAGGTCTCAGCATCGGAGTCACCTTGACGCCCTCAACCAGCGACATTATTGCAGAAAGCCTGAAGTCGTGCGTGTATATGATCAACCATCCCAGGAGCTGTGCCATTGCCTCGATGAATATCACCCCCGGAATAATCGCCTGCTTGCTGTAGTGTCCCCTCAGAAACTCCTCCGACAGGGCAAAAGCCTTAACACCGCTGACCCTCTTACCCTTTTCGATCTCAGTAATCCTGTCGTAAAATAAAAACCTCATGCCTATAGCTACCTACCAATAATTATTATTCAATCCCATGCTTATATAAAAACTTTTGCCCATATACTTATAACACATCTATGCCGCTTTAAAGTGAATTATTGATACTTCAGAGTGCAAATCTTCAAGTCTGTCAAGAATACACTCAATTTCACCAACCACGCCACTTGCCATATATGCCTCATCACAGTCCAGGCAGACCTCGGCAGGGACATCCTTTATGATAATTATCTTATCCCTGATAAAGAAATGAGCAATAGTTTGCCCCTCACGTATACTACCACCACATAAAGGACATCTTTTAGCTTTTAAACTTTCTTCTTTTCCAATCATTTTCCCATCTATCACCAGAAGGTTTATAAAGTGTTATTATAAGTATTCTATCATTGTCTTTGTCAATGGCAACTACTATATGAACGACGCTTATACCAACATAGCCAAGCACCAGACATCCGGGAAGCGGTCTTCCTTCCATCATATAGTCTTCAACTAAAGTACATTCCTTTAGTAGTCCCTCAACGTCATTTTTCTTAAATCCTTCTATTCTTAATTTCCTTAATGCGTGCATTGACCAGAAAATTCTTTCATTCATGTATGGTATATGTTCATTTGCCTTTTGTCTGATAAATAATTCCTTTTCTTCTCTAAGCAAGATAGTACCTTAATTTCACATCTACACCTCCACGCTGCCCACGATGATCGATACGGCCTGTCCCTCACAACTGTGGGCGTTGATCATAATTCGCCTGGCCTGTATCTTTGCGGGACTGTCAACCACCAGATCGAAGCCGACCTCGCTATCCACGGGTGTTGCATTTACGGTTGGCGGTATGATGCCCTCTCTGAGGATGCACGAGGCGATAAACGTATCAAGTGCCGGAGCCGCCGCAAGCAGATGTCCCAGGGCACCCTTTGAGGCATACACCTTGAGGGTTGACAACGTTTCTGAAAAGACCCCGTTGATTGCCTGACACTCATTGCTGTCTCCTGTGCGAGTGCCATCGCCGTGTGCGATGACGACGTCAATGTCTTTGGGGGATAGTGCAGCCATCTTTAGTGCCGCAGTCATTGATGCGGATATCGCCTCGGCAGTGGGGCCGGTAAAATCCTCGCCGTCTTGTAACTGATTATGCTCAAACGCACTGCCCCAGCCATACACACCGGCAAGAGGCATAACCCCCCTCTCACGGGCCGTGGATAAACGTTCGATGACAAACATTGCCGCCCCCTCACCCGGGACTGTCCCGCTGCGGCCTGCACCAAACGGAGACAGCGTACCGGAACTAAGGTAGCCCATGTTAAGCCCCCGTGCAATGCTCGATGGATTGACCTTTTCGCTTACCCCTCCTGCAACTACGGCTGTGGCCTTGCCCTCTGCCACCGTCCTGACTGCCTCGATCAATGCCTGAGCGCCGGAGTCGGCATGTGGTGAGAACACTACGTTTTCGCCCTTTATCTGTAACCTTATGGCCGCCTGAGACAGCGCTATGTTGTTTAACATAGACAACGGCCACAAGGGATATATCTCCCTGTAACCGCCTGTATAGAAAGCCCTGTAATCAACCTTACCATCGGGCATCAGAGACTTGACAACTGCCGGCAGTATCTGCGCTACCTCATAGTCAACCATCCCCAGACCTGCATAAAAACCGATCTCTTCGGGGGGAATGCCGCTCAACCCAATCCCCCCCTTTTCATAAGCCTCTATAGCACACTTCATCAGCATGAAGGAGTGTGTATTCATAATACGGGTTTCCTTGGGATTGATCCCCAACTGCTGCAATGCCGAAGACCTTACCTCGGCGGCAGTGCTACACGCAAAGGTGCTTGCATCGAATCCCCTTATCGGGCCAATGCCCGATTTTGCGGCCAACAACGCCTCCCATACCATTGTAGCGCTGTCACCCATGGCACTTACAACACCCGTTGCCGTTAGCACTGCCCTGACCTGCGTCCCCATCTACGCTCCTTTCCTGCTCCCACTCAGAGAGGCAGTAACCTCCTCATCATACTGGTACATGCCACGTTGCGGGGCGTTATGGACGGAAATGGAAGTGGCCCCATACGATCGGTACCGGCAGCGATATTGAGACTCCTACGCCCGGATAAGGCGGCGGAGGTCCCCACGCCGGAGGTCCGGGTGGCTCAACGTATACCGGTGCCGGTGGTCCCCAGTGTGGCGGCGGAGCTGGTGGACCAAAGTCAGGTGGCCCCGGTGGTCCAACATGCATTGGCCCTGGCGGTCCCCACGCATGCGGTCCGGGTGGAAACGCCTCTACTGCCGGGACAACTGGCATAAGCAGCATCGCCAACATCAGCGTAAGCACCGTGCCTGTTATGATTGACCTTGTCAACATAGCGTATATGCACCTCCTTTCATTTTATTTTAAAATGATACAAACCCAATTGTCAAGGTTATTGCAATATTTTTGCCAGGACAGAAACAACCCTGTCTGATGGCTTTATAAGTTTTTGGTTGGAGATAGATATCCCCATTTGAAGCAGGCATCCTCAAATGGGGAGCTGCACTTTGAGGTTCAGTGCAGCACTAATGGTGAAGAGAAGCAAAAGTGTGAAACATGTAAGGATGTTTCAGCTTTCGCAAATGCAAAAGGTGGTTATATTATTTATGGAGTACCGGAAGAAAAAGGAGAGCGGTAGTCCTGCACAAGTAGTGATGATCGTAAATTTACCACCCTCCCCTAACCCCTCCCATAAAGGGAGGGGGATGGCAATATCACTATCACTGCAGGACTACCAGTAAGTTTATTATAAACAGGATAGCCAATGCCTTTGGGTTGTGGTCAGCATTTGAGTAATAATCCAAAGCTATAAAAGTATGCCACCTCAACAAAGATACACCCATACCAGAAGGGATGCTTCATTTGGTAATCTAAAACTGACGATTGACAATATCTTTATCCATATGATAGCATTTGACATAGTTCTATTTTAAAGTGCAAAAGTATAGTGAAGGTGACATTTATTTTAGGTGTGTAGATTGTGCATAAGAATATAAATATCAATGTAAAGAGGATTAGAGCAGATTTTTACAGTGTTTATCGTCAGACAATCGTTGTGATGATGCAACAATTCATATTAAAAATAAAGATATCTATAGCAGATTTCGATTTTATCCCATACAAATTACGTAGCACTTTATATGGGGTCAAGGGGACTGGTCCCCTTGCGGGGTGGGTCTGAGGGAGGGGCGGAGCCGCTTCACTTTTTTTAGCTTATGAAAGGTAGTGGTATGATATATTTTGTTGGAGCGGGGCCTGGCAACCCGGAGCTGATAACGCTTAAGGGGCATCGGCTCCTGAAGGAATGCGACGTGGTCATATACGCCGGAAGCCTTGTCAATCCCGTCCTTGTCACGGGGCTGAAGGCGAAGGTGTACGACTCGGCACACATGCCCCTTGAGGAGATCACTGACACGATGGTGAACGCCGCACGTGAAGGCAAGATGGTGGTGCGACTGCACAGCGGGGATATCTCGTTTTATAGCGCCATCACGGAACAAATACATCGCCTGAGGGCGGCAGGGATTGCCTATGAGGTAGTCCCCGGGGTCTCCTCACTTGGCGCAGCGGCGGCGGCCATAGGGCAGGAGTTGACCATCCCGGAGGTCAGTCAGAGTGTAATTGTCACGCGCATCGAGGGCAACACCGCAGTGCCAAACAGTGAACGACTCTCTGCACTTGCAACACACAGGGCAACGATGGTCATCTTCCTGAGCATTGCGCACATAGAAGCCGTCGTCTCGGAGCTGGCAACGTCCTATCCGGCGGACACCCCCGTTGTTGTCGTTGAACGGGCGTCGTGGCCGCAAGAACGGGTGTTTGAGGGTACTATCCGGACGATAGCCGCCATTGTAAAGGACGCCGGCATTACAAAAACGGCCATCATCCTTGTAGGTGAGGCATTAAAGACCGATACAGCAAAACGTTCGAGGTTATATGATGGAGAGTTTCAAAAAAGGCGGCGGTAAGCTATACGTAGTTGGCATAGGCCCTGGTGCGATTGAGCACATGTCACAACGTGCCCTTGAGGTGATCAGGCAGAGCGAGTGTGTGGTGGGCTATACCACATATGTTGGGTTGATAGACGCCCTTGTTGATGGCAAGGAGGTACACTCCACGGCCATGACCCAGGAGGTTGACAGGTGCCGGAAGGCTATAGACCTTGCCGCAGAGGGCAGGAGTGTGGCGGTTGTAAGCAGCGGCGACCCCGGTATCTATGCCATGGCTGGGCTGATATTGGAGCTGCTAAATGGCAGAGGGGATATCGACGTGGAGATCGTCCCCGGAGTACCGGCGTTGTGCGCCAGTGCAGCGCGGCTGGGGGCACCCTTGATGCACGACTTTGCCTGTGTGAGTCTCTCAGACCGCCTCACATCGTGGGAATTAATAGAGAAACGCCTTCATGCGGCTGCGGATGCCGATTTCGTTATCGTGCTGTATAACCCCAAAAGCAAGGGCCGCAGTATGCACATCAACACCGCTCGTGACATAATCCTACGCTACAGGGCAGAGACCACCCCCGTTGGCATAGTAAAGGCTGCCATGCGTGAGGGCGAGTCGGTGGTGATAACCGATCTGAGCCGTATGCTCAACTACGAAATAGATATGCACACAACAGTAATAATAGGGAACTCACAGACCCTCAGAATCAATGATTTTCTTGTCACCCCGCGCGGTTACAAAGAAAAAAAGAAGAAAGAAAGGGGCAGCTCTGCCCCCCCTCAGAACCCCCCGCAAGGGGAGGGGTGAGGCACCCCGGCCATGAAGAAGTCCCCTTGACCCCATTTTACCATGCTTTTTTAAGAGGATACGCATAATTTATATGGATACAGTTAATATTTCGATAAACCGTATTGCGAGAAAGTCTCATTTAAACGGGGTTTTAGTAAACCTGCCGATAGATAAATCAGAGATAAGGCAGTGCGATCTTGACATTGAAAACAAGATTAGAAGTAATCCGTTAAAATGGAGTGGGCAGTTCTCTCCCCAGTTAGTTAATGTGTTAATCAAGAAGTATGCTGATAATAAAACGCTTCTATTCGACCCATTCTTAGGTAGCGGAACAACCCTTTATGAGGCTGGTTTGCTAGGAATAAATGCAGCAGGTACTGAAATAAATCCATCTGCCTTTTTACTTTCAAGGCTTTATCACTATATGAATGTCCCTTTAAATTTAAGGAAACAATATCTGTCTGCAATCACAGATATCTTGAACAGAGTATACTATGGAACTAATTTTCTCAGGCCTCTTATTGAGGAAGATTGTGATGATGCAGTAAAAAAGAAAACTCTTGAGATACTTCATAACATTAAGGATGACGAGCAATCCAGGATATTTGAGGCATTTGTTATTTTGCTGGATTTCTTTAAGAAAAATAATACTGGGCAGAGAATCACAAATACGTGGGATAGCGTTCTATAATGGAGAAATTGTGGGTGAAATAGCGCATAGAGCATTGGGGCTTGATTTAGTTCTCAGACAGGAAAGGGTATTTCGTAATAGATTTGGACAAAACATATATGAAGATATTCTTCACTTGAAGATGAAATTCTCAAAAGAGGCTATTTTTAATTTCATGTTGTTATACTGAAATGATACAGGCTTTTCCAGGCATGATAATTGAGTGTGAAAAGAGGGGATAGCCCTGCTCTCCTTGTCTGAATTTAGTCCTTAAACACAAACCCCTTGCCGAAGACCCGGACACAAGCGTCAACTACATTTGAGTCATACAGAGAATTTCGTCCGCGGCCTATTTCGTCCAGTGCGGCCTGTATACCCAGTGCCGGCCTGTATGGACGGTGATTGGCCATGGCCTCTACCACGTCAGCCACGCAGATGATCCGTGCCTCAATATATATATCATCGCCCATGAGACCGTTAGGATAGCCGGAACCGTTTAGTCTTTCGTGATGCTGAAGGATTATCTGCGCCACGGGATATGGAAACTCTATCCCCCTGAGGATATCATAGCCGATCTGAGAGTGCTCCTTGATGAGACTAAGCTCGTGTGGTTTTAGTCTGCCAGGCTTGCTGAGTATCTCAGTAGGTACGGTCAGCTTGCCGATGTCGTGTATGGTGGCCGCCACCCTGACGCCCTCTGTCTGCTGAAGGGACAGATGCATTTCATCCGCAATGGCACGGGAGAGATCGGCAACCCTGCGTTGATGTCCGGCAGTGTATGGGTCTTTTGCCTCAACTGCGGCAGCCATTGCCTGGGTCACGGCATCCGTAAGTTTACGGAGTTTTTCTACCGTTTTTTCAAGCTCAATGGCGTTTTGTTTGCGTCTTGTGATGTCTCTGATTATGCCGGTAAAAAATATACCCGTGCGGGCACTCCACCTGGCAACGGATAGCTCTATGAAAAACTCCTCTCCATCCTTCCTCAAGGCGCTGATATCTACTGTCTTGCCAAGGGTCTTTGATATGCCTGTATCAACGGCTGCCTTCAGTCCATTTTTGTGTGCTTGACGGAAACGCTCAGGGATAATCCTTGTCAGAGGCTGACATAGCATCTCCTCTGCGGTGTAGCCAAATATATGAGCAGCGCCGTTGTTCCATGTACTTACGTTACCGTTTGTGTCTATGGAGATAATGGCATTACTTGTTGTCTGGACAATGCTGCGGAAGTGTTCTTCCCGCTCCTGGAGTGCCGCCTCAGTCTTTTTGCGCACAATGATGCCAGAAAGGACATTGGCCACTGCGTTGAGCATCTCTTCGGTATCGTAATCCCTCGATTGCCCCTTTATAGTATAGACGTTAAAGACCCCTACGACTTTGTCTTGAAATATTATCGGCAGACAGTAGTGGCCGTGTGAAATCAACCCCTCATAGGAGATCGTGTGCTGTTGATCGACGTCTTCGGCAAAAACGGTCTGGCCAGTTTCAGCCGCCTTGCCGCACAGACACTCCCCAAAACGGATGTTGATACACTTGGTCATCTGATCAAGACTGTAGGAGTAGGCAGCCACAAGTGTGAGCATATCGGGGGCATTGTCGTTGACCACGTAGACGCATCCCTTGCTCAACAACGATAGCTTGGGGGTTGAGAGAACGGTCTTGAGTATGTTGTTTAACAGCTCGGAAAAGGAGAGGTCCCTAAGAGAGATTTGCAGGATGCTGTGTGTCAGGGTCTGTATTTCGAAGTGTAGTTTTATCTTGTTTTCCGTGCTTTTGAGGCCCGTTATATCGTGAAAAACCATGAGTCTTTCAGCGGTGTCGTCGTTATAGTTCAGTAGTGTTTCGTATACCTCATATGTTTTCTGGCTTTTGATGACATTTTTCTCCCAGCGGATGCTCTTACCATCTGTGACGTCATTGATTATGCACCAGGAACAGACGGCAGACTCATCAAAGAAGTATTGGTGACACTTTCTGCCCTGTGCCGGGCCAAAGTCTGTTTCAATTGAGTTATTGATAAACTCCACGCCGTAGTCCTTGTTGATTACACAGATACCGTCCTCTATGGAATTTAGTATGTTATATAGCCTGATGCGTTCTCTATGCAACCCCGTGTGGAGCTTGTCTTGCTCGATGTGCTCTGCGTCCCTCTTTTTTAGCAACCACCACAGGGTCGTCCCCATAACGCCTATGGCCAGAACAGAACCGATAACGATAAACAAGAGCAACATCTTCAATCCCGGCATGGTAACGTTTGGGTTCAGGGTTGCTGTAATGGTGGCAATGTCTTTGACTTTGTGGGTAACGATTACCGGCTGGGTTGGCAGGTAGGTGTTCTTAAGACGGTTGTGCAGGATAGCGATGGTATTAGCGTCGTTGACAACCCTTAGTTCGAGGAGCTCGCCATGGTTATCAAACCACCTTGACAGGATGGTGTTTAGTTCCCCGAGGTGATTTGATGCAATAGATTCCTCAACAACGATTCCAACAGTGTTGAGTTCGTGCCGTAGTTGTTCTTCCATCTTCTGGTAGAAGTTGATCCGCTTGTGCATCACCAGTATGCCGTCAACGATGAATACAAATACCACTAGTATGGCCATAAAAGACACCAGTATGTTCTTGTAATAGCTCACCACTGTAAAAACTGCACATTCAGTTTATTCATACGATATCTATAATACAACATATCACGCATTCTTGGATAGATTGCCCTGACGCCGAAGTTGGTAGTACCACAATCAACCGTGGTTGTCAACATTTAAGCCACTTTTATATTTTCTTAGTATGACATTGTTACTGTGTTTAAGCGATGTGACTACGCCGGACTGGAGTGCGACCAATATTTTGTGGTTGTTGGAATATATGAAACTGTTTATGGGGCTATCTTGGGGCTTGAATATCCTTTGAAGTTTCTCCCTATTGCCTCACAAATTGGTTCAAAGTGACGTATATTACGAGTGAGCAGGGTTGAATCATGAGGAGGTATGACTGCATGTATAGCGTCAGTACAGTCCCAACAGAGACCTTGATTTTGGTGATGATTGCTAATAGGTCTGTCATTATTGATCAGCTTTAATATTTCCTTGAGACTCCTAATTCTCTTTGTAGTTTCCTTGTCTTTCTCTTTAATGGTCTCAAGTTTTTTTAATATCTTTTCAAAGGCATCCTTATTGTCCCGAATATATTGAGTTATATTACATTTATCTCTTGATTCATCACATTTAAGCGGCTTATTTATAAACATTTTTTTCTCCAAAAATGGAGCACCCAAATCCTTAAAACACTGCATTGGATTATGTGTTTCTCTTACACGTGTTGATATTTTATGAAAACAAAGCTTTATCTGAGTCCTCAAATTACTCTTAAAGGCATTTAATCGTATTTCTCCCTCGTTAATATCTGCATATTGTCCTTTTAGTTCTGAAGGCTTCTTTTTTGAGTAATCCGCCTCAAAAATCGACACTGCATCTACACAGGCTCCCAAATAGTACCTATTAGGAGAGCTTGTAAGGTTAGAGATAAATAGAGAGATATCTTCAAAACTTTTACACCTGACCGCCTTATTATATAACAACACCCACTTGTGAAGAAATCCTTTCTTTATCTCCATCTTTGAGTATTGAGAAGTTGAGACGCCATTTGCTTTTTCTATAATATCAGATAGCTCAGGATACCACCCTTTTAGGATACCATCTATTAACGCAGTTGTTTCTAAATAAACACTATCTGCCACAAACAGTTCTCAGATTTTATCAGGTTGAACACTTACCGTTGATAAGGGACCGGCAATATTGAAATGCCTTGATAGTTTATCCAATATATCAAAATACTTAGTAACTGTCCATAATTAACTTGAACAATTAGGTGCTATAGTATAATTCCATTCACCATGAAATGAAGCCTTAGTTAAATTAACTTTGTCAAATTCTTCATCAGACACCTTAATTCCCTTTGAGTAAGCAGTTGTATCCAGTTCTGCCTTGATCTTTAAACCCTTATTTGTTGTGGTGCTACCTATTAGATTTACGATTATCTCATGGCTTGTCAAAGGCTTACCACGCCAGTTCATGCTTATATGGCAGAACATTCTATGTTCTATTTTATTCCATTTGCTGGTTCCCGGTGGAAAGTGACAAACCGATATGTTTAAAGCTGTTTCGTTTGCAAAACGTTGGAGTGCAACCTTCCACAAACGGACACGATAGCCATTACTGCCCCCGCAATCAGCAGTAATGAGAAGTGTTTTAGCATTGGGATAATGTTCACACCCCATTTTACGCCACCAGCGGCGGATACTTTCCACTGCAAACTCCGAAGTATCGTTATCTGTACCAACACTTACCCAGCCTATATTTGCGCCTTGATCGTATACCCCATAGGGATTGACCTTACCAAGTTCCTTGTCGGCAAAGTCATGATCCCGTACCACATCGGGTTGTCCCATCGGTTGCCATTCACGTCCCGCATTTTTAAAATCACCTACAAGTTCCTTCTTTTTGGTGTCCACAGATATTACTGGTTCTTGACGCTGTTGGAAATCAACCACTTGCTCGTTTATGTATCTAAACTGAGCATCGCGGTCGGGATGGTCTGAACCCTCACGTATCTTCCGGTTCGCTTGTAAACTGTACCCC
>NZ_JMFO01000014.1 GCF_000714715.1 Candidatus Magnetobacterium casense | reverse complement strand
CCTTAGATACTCTTTAATTAACGCTTCATGCACTTTATCACCTATCCCATGTAGTGCATATTCAGCAAAAGCACGTGAGAATGTTGATTCTGATGGTATATCTTGTATTTTAGCAAATCCACATATCTTTCTCAGATTTGGCATCGTTTTTAGAGATTCTATCAAAAGACTTGTCGTAGGGTAATTATAGACAACTTTGGCTACAAACGCTCTGCCAATTGCATACCTCTCCTTGAGTTTACGACCTATGCATTGACTGTCTACCCACCACATATGTCTTTCTATCTGAACTATCTCCAGGATTGTAACTAACTGCTTTTGTTTCTTGGTTATTGAATCGGTAAGTATTTCTTCCAACTCTGGGAACAGTACCCGTTGTATATTTCCTGCTAACCATGATATACTCTCTAATAACATTATGTTCTCCTTTTAATCTATTATATTTAGGTGTTATATTATAGCACAAAGAGAACTAAAAAAGGTTTAGTTTAGGAGTTTTGCAAGAGGCTCGGAGGATAACCGAAAATTCGGCTCTCTAAAATCCTCTGGTATTTCAAGCCCTTTGATTGCTTCCAGGACATGTGCATGTCTCTTGCCAAATTTATCGGCGACCTCTCTTGAAGTGGTGAAAAGTTGGCCGTTCTTTTCGTAGATTACGATCTCGTTGTTTGAAACTTCTGCTTGCTTTTTTTCTACTGGGTTTGTCATACTAAATATACCTCTTGTACTTATCGAGGCCGTCCCGCAAAGGCGGCCTTTTTTCGTTCTCGCCAGTGAAACCAGCGTAAGTGGGGTGGTTGTCAAGGGGGGTGAATTTTTGAGTATTGCCATGATAATATGATACAATGAAGTACGGAGGTATGTTATGAATGATACGTTGATATTTGACACCCACGCATATGTAAAGAAGCTAAAGGCCGTGGGGTTTACGGAAGAACAGGCCGAGGTACAGGCAGAGGCTATGTCAGATTTGATAGAAGAAGGATTAGCCACAAAGCGGGACTTGAAAGAACTTGAAGTCGCGCTTAAACGTGATATGAAAGACCTTGAAGTTGCGCTTAAACGGGACATGGACTTGCTTAGACGCGACATGAAAGAGCTTGAACTTCGACTGTCTGTCCGATTAGGTACTATCATGGCTGCGGG
This sequence comes from Candidatus Magnetobacterium casense, assembly GCF_000714715.1. Lineage (GTDB taxonomy): Bacteria > Nitrospirota > Thermodesulfovibrionia > Thermodesulfovibrionales > Magnetobacteriaceae > Magnetobacterium > Magnetobacterium casense. Next base: position 73,346 of record NZ_JMFO01000014.1, on the reverse strand, counting down.
GATTGCAGCCATAGCCGTGTTGATGAAGCTGTTTTCGCATTGAGTAATTTCGTTCCCTTTTAAGGCCGCACAGCGAATGCGGCCTTTTCCATTTCCACCGGTGAAACCGGCGTTATTGCCTGCCCAGTTCCCACCCCTTCTGCTATAATATTGACAGTCGATCAACTTACAACAGAAAGGGGGTGAGGATATGGATAAGGCTGAACAACAAAAGGCTGAGTTTGTTTTAAGTCTGGCGAAAGAGCTTCTGTTCTCTTCTGGGATAAAAGTACCAGAAGAAACTGTTACTGTGCATAGAGGGGCTTCTTCAGAGAAAAGACCAAGCAGTGAAGAACAGGACGCATTTGAGCGTGTCGCTTCAAGGTTGATCGATTTTCTGTCTAAGCAGTATGACCTTGCAGGCAACATTAGTCAGACTTCTCGCTAAGAGACGGATTTTGACTCTGCATTAAGTAGACGACTGGGTTAAAATCCATATGCTCTATAACATCAAATACCAGGTCTCGTGGTATTACAGAGAGGATGCCGGCTAAATACATGCCGGCCTCTCTACCTTTTTCAAAGTGATACTTGTCGATGTCTTCGGTCATAGTGACTCCATAATTACCCTGTCGTTGTTGTCCACAACCTTAATTTTTATCATGTGTTCCTCCTATGTGTTGATTGATTGTTGTCATTTGTATACCCCCGTGACTTTCGGGCAATCATCCGGCCTGGCCCCGTAGCGTTCACCCTCCGTCCAGACGCACGTTGGCTGGTAGCAATCGGGGCAGCGTTGCCGACTATACGGGCAGTCCTGGCAGATGTCGTGGATTACCGTCATCCCTCCGTCTCCTTGCTGTACTCGTATTCCCTCACGGCCTTGCATATGCCATTGCCGAAAGGGTGTCGTGGCTTTCTCTCCGCCTTGGCGTCCCGAACGAGCCTCAGCAGCAGGAAGTTCTTCCACGACGATTCTACTTTTGCCAGCCTGCGGTCGATGTCAGCCAGGTCAATATTAGTCTTCATAATTATCCTCTATATCAAGCCCCCACTCCGTAGGATTGTATTTTATGTTATGCAACTCCTTAGACAAGCACTTACGCACTTTTGCGAATATGGCAGACCTCTTGTTTTTCGGTAGCCTGTCAAGCTCCTGGCTGATTCGAGGTGTTACCCGAAACGATATTGTGTCATCCAACTTATCTGACATCTCCTTTTCTCTCATTGTTCGTTATGTTTGCAATGTAAACAAAGTAAACCTTGACCCCGCCCCTCAACCGTGGTAGGCTAAAGACATGGGCAGCCAGCAGCAGACATACCACGCACATCACGACGCCTCCGGCGGGAGGGAGAAGGACTTGGCCTTCGCCAGCTTCTTGAAGATGTCCGGGCGTAGGTCGGATGCTTGGATTTGCCCTGCTGTCTCTTTCTCTATTGCAAGAGCCACATACCTTGAAATCCCTCTATTTCCATTCACAATTTGCGATAAGTATGGCTGGCTTATCCTTAGCCTGTTGGCTGCTTCTGTTAGCGTCAGCCCTTTCTGTTGTATATATTCCCGTATACTCATAACTATAACAATAGCTCATGCTATATGGATATGTCAAGATAAACTTTTAAACAATAGCGAACGCTTGTTATGTGTTTGTTATAGCGTGTGTTATGATTGGATGTATGGAATATAAGGAAATTGTAGATTATTTGCTTCGCTCAAAAGGGTGGAAACCTATTGACTTGGCTAACAAGCTGAACAAAGACCCAAATATTATAAGTCAATGGAGAACTGGCTACAGGAATGTTGGCAAAAAAGCCTTAAAGGAAATTTCACAAGCATTTGGGATTACAATGGATGCAATAGAGCGTGCACATGAGACAGGGGATGTTAATTGTTTAGTGCCATCAAGTGAGAATATTCCAGACATAATAAGAAAAAATAAAAACGTAACAATTGAAAGAGACATTGTCATGATTCCCGTGTATGACGGGGTAAAATGTGGGGTAAACGGGATAACAAGAGGAGAGTTGATTAGCATGTTTTCAGTGCCAGTAAGTGGAGTAAGGGGTATCCCAAACCCAGAGCAAAATTGTTTTTGGGTTGTAGCAGAAGGGGATAGCATGTTACCACGGATATATCCAGGAGATTTGGTACTTGCAGTCAAGAGTGGGGTTGTAGAGATTAGGAATGGTGATTATGTTCTCTTCTTCATGGATGATGAGACTACATTAAAGATTTTCAATGATGCCGGAGATAATATAGTTCTTACGGCTCTTAATATTAGCTACAAGCCAATTGTGATTAAGAAAAAAGAAATTGCAATGAACGGGGTTAATATGTGTAAAGTCTTAAAAATTTTAAGCAATCTGTAGAAGTAGGGTTAGCTAACGCCCGATAACAGGTTTTCCTATCGGTAAAACGGCTCAAAACAGGAGATAACAAGAACGAAGAAGGATGAGGATTTTAAAAAGCAACGAATTAAGTGAATCGGTAACGTGTCAGTTTAAAAACAGTGGGGCTTGCCCTGCTTGTTAAATCATAGATAAGAAAAGGAGTAATGATATGTCTAAATATCCATCAGAGGAGAACGTAGGGGGCAACAATAAAGTATTTGAAACAATGAGTTAGGAGTGGGAAAGGCTGTTTTGGGGGCATCCCCAATATATATTCCACACGATCTTTTCCACATCGAAAAACAAGTCGAACACAATGGAATAGAAATGGGCGTTCTTGAAAATGGTATTCCATATCTCTCTGAGAATGGCCTTGCGAAAATGTGTGGCGTTAATCGTAGTGTATTAAATCGTTTAGCGATTAATTGGCCTGATGAAAAAAGTAAAGAACGTGGCATGGCTATAAATCAAATGCTTGAGGAATCCGGTTATTTTGAAAATAACCTATACCTTAAGTCTGATCTTAATGGAACTACTGTAAACGTATATACTGAGCCGGTTTGTCTTGCAATACTTGAATATTACGCATTCGTTTCAAAAGAAAAAAAAGAGGAAGCTATTAATGCATTCCGTACACTTGCTCGAACTACATTCCGCCTTTTTATTTATAAAGCTACCGGCTACGCCCCTGATCAAAAAATCTTAGATGGTTGGAAACACTTTCATGATCGTGTTGACATGCTTTCAGATTCTGTTCCTTTCGGTTATTTCAGTATCTTTCGTGAAATTGCATCTATGATAGTTCCAATGATCCGGTCTGGTGTTATGATAAGTGATAAAGTAGTCCCAGATATTTCAGTGGGGAAGCTCTGGAGTTCTCATTGGGAAGAAAACAACATGTCAAATACGCATGGTAAGAGGATTAAATATGAACACGAATATCCACTTTATTATTCTCAGTCGAAGAGTAATCCTCAATCGGCATTTGCATATCCAGATTCAGCATTAGGTGAATTTAGAGCTTGGCTTCGACAAAACTACATTACTAACAAATTCCCTGATTACATTATAAACCAAGTCAAACAAAAGAAAATCCCAGCTCCTGTTGCCGCTAAAGTAATAGAGATTTTTACTAATGCTCAAATATCTAATTCAAAATAAGAAAATTGAACTGTATAACATTGACAAACGGAGGCGACATGGACGACAATATAGGTATATTAGACGCAACGCTACCGGCGTTGACAGCAAAATTTAGTGGGTATAGAGAGGAGGATTTAGTGGTAAGAGAACCTTTAGAGCTAAATGAAGAGGCATACTTAGACTATCTAAAGTCGGTAGTTGATGTCTATCCGTTTTTGGCAATAACGGGACTAAGGGTGTTAACAGAATCTATGCTGAGGAGAATATGTGAAGAAAAGCAGGTAGCACTCAGAGATAAACCAACATTAGGAACATACGTAAATGCTTTGCACAAAGCAGATCAAATGAAATTATCCGACTGGAAAGACATGTTAGTTTTCTCAGAGTTTGAGAACATAGCCTCACACGGATATAAGATATCACCGGAGACGGCACAATGGGCACTGGAGGCGATACCGGCTATGCTAAAAACACTATAGGATGTAATGAGGTAGTATGGATGACAATAACATAATGCCAAAATCTTCGGATATAATCTTTTATTCCTCGGCGGACGGCAATATGCACATCGAGGTGTTTTTTAAAGATGAGACATTCTGCCTTAGTCAAAAGAGAATGGCGGATTTATTTGGTGTTGAGATACCTACCATAAACTACCACCTAAAAGAAATATTCAAAAGCGGCGAATTACAGGAAGATTCAGCTATTAGAAAAATTCTAATAACTGCCGATGATGGTAAAAACTATCTAACCAACTTCGACAAAGAAGTAAAAAAGATACTGAAAAATCCTAAGCAATCAAAGAAAAAAGACAAAGAGTGAGGTAACGCCATGACGTTTGAAGATGTAATGATGGGCTTTGAGGCTATCGGGAAGGACTTTGAGAGGATGAGGAAGGATTCTGAGGAAAGAGGAAAAGAGCTTAAAGATGTAGTCGCAGGTCTTAGAGAAACACGGGAGACCGTTAACGCACTAACTGGCAAGTGGGGCAACTTTGTGGTAGGGTTAGTTTTACCGGCAACAAAGAAGATGTTTAAGGAACGCGGGATTGTTCTAAAGAATATTTTTAAAGGCGCTGAAAGCGACGAAGAAGACGCTAACATGGAAATAGATATCCTGGCTGTTAATGGTGAATACGTAGTAGCAATAGAGGTTAAGAGTACATTAGGGGTAGACGATGTGAATGATCACCTGACCAGACTGTCCAAGTTTAAACAAGCATTTCCTACTTACGCTGACCGGCAGGTCATAGGTGCCGTAGCAGGCATTGTCATAAACAAAGGGGTTGATCGATATGCTTATCAAAAAGGACTGTTTGTTATCGGGCAGAGCGGCGATACGGTCACGATACTAAACGATGACAAGTTTAAACCTCGGTGCTTTTGAAACAACTTTAATTCCGTAGAATTCTACAGAATTAAAATTCTTAATTACTTATCAAATAGCATTAATTTGGGTGTTATTTCCGGTAATTCCTCTATTTTTATTTGATTGTACGCAAATTTACTTAACCCCTTATCATGACTATAAATATATGAAGCTCCATGTGTTAGTGCAATAGCCACTATTTGACAGTCAAATGTTATCATGTTTTTTGTGATCCCCTCCTGCTTTAATCTTTCTATAGAGCCGTCATCTTTTTTATTTCTTAATATCTTTACATAACAACAGAAAACTTTATTTCCATTATATCCATACCCGTGTCTCCATACCTCTACTATACCACACCCACCACCAACCCGTAAACTCAAGCCGTGGTGCCGGGTTGGGGGGGGTAAAAAATATTTTTCATTGCATAACAATAGCTATTGACATTCTCTATAGCATGTGCTATACTATAACCATGAGACAACACAGGAGGCAACGATGATGACAACAGCGCAGACAGCACCAGCAACACCGACCACGGCAATAGCCCAGATAGCCTGTGCGCTCGGGCTGACGGAGATGGAGGTAATCGAGTCAGAGTTGGAGAGTTTAACCAACGGCTATCTGGCAATCTGGGACTTGTCACCGGAGGCACAGATGATAGCGTCACAGATGGGATACTGCCCCGACATATAACAATCAAACCAGGGGGGAGGGTGGCAAGCCCTCACCCGAAAGGAGGCATTTAATGATAGAAGAACAAGCAATAGAACCGCAAGCAACAAAGCCCCCCGGCCCGTGGAGGCTGCCGACAATCAACAGTCATGCCGACCTGGAGTGGAAGAAGGACGCTGGCGAAGTTGGCGAAAAAACCTGGCCGAACGCCATTGATTACGTAGAAGGGCTGAATAAAAAGGAGGTTGTATGAAAAAATTGTACGGATACAGTATGCCAGGCTACACAAAGGAGACAAGGAATAACTACCGTCGCTGGAAAAGACAGTACCTTGCAAGTCAGCGTAACAGGAAAGGGTTCCTGAGTTGGCTGTGGAATACCGTATGGAATTATGCGGCATAGAACAGGATGCCCCGAAGCCGACAAATAGAAACGGCGAAACAAACACCACAGGCCGGGCGGAGAAAGGAGAGCGACCGTAGATAGCCCGACTCTCTCCCGCTCCGGTGGGAGACCTGGCCGAAACAAAATATGAAAGGAGATAAAAAATGACAATAGACGAACTCATAGACCTGCTAATAGCGAAGCGCACGCAGGTAGGCGGCAACGCTGCGGCCTACGTCGCATTCGGCAACGCACCTGTTACTATCAACGCTGTGCAGGTTGAGGACAGCGACCACACTGGCACCTTCACCGACAAGTGGGTGCAGATACGGCTCGACCTCGGTGAGAGGATGGAACACGTCTTTGCCTGTTTGCTCAAGGGTGAGCACAAGCGGGCTATGCTTACAGCGGGCAAGCGGATAGAAAGGAAGATAAAGGAGGATATATGTCTGAATTAACACCAGCATTAAGAGATCAGAAGGTTCGCACCGTAAGGGGTCTGATAGACAAACACAAAACGCAACTTGCAATGGCCCTGCCAAAACATGTATCCCTTGACGTCTTTACACGAGCGGCACTAACGGATATACAGTCAACACCAGGACTGCTTGACTGTGACCCAATGACGTTGATCCGCTGCCTGATGCAGCTATCGCAATTGGGTTTACAGCTCGGCTCATTCCTGGGACATGCTTATCTTGTCCCGTTCAGGAATAACAAAGAGAACAAGACGGACGTACAACTGATCGTTGGTTACAAGGGCCTCTACGACCTGGCACGCAGAAGCGGTAAACTCATAACAGTGTTGGCAGAGGTAGTATATGAAGGCGAACCTTTCAATCTTGAACTCGGCCTTAACCCGGTGCTAACACATTCACCGTTGCCACCATCCAGGCGCAGTAATCAGATAATCGGTGCTTATGCCGTTGCTGAACTTAAAGACGGAGGCAAACAGTTCCAGTTTATGTGGAAAGAGGATATCGATGCAATTGCCAATAAGGCAAAAAATAAAAGTAAAGTTAGCCCCTGGCATGACCACTACCCGGCAATGGCAAAAAAGACAGTCCTCAGATCACTCGCAAAGTTACTGCCCATGAGTGCAGAATTCTATCAGGCTGCGGCAATGGATGAAGAAGATATGCAAGTGTCCTTTGGCGATGAGGTACTAGAGCTACCTGTACCTCAACCCGACAATGGGATAAAACCTCCAAAGAGTAAAACGGAGGCGGCAAAAGAAACGGCAAGCGAGCATCTTTTTGATAAGCCTTTAGAAGCTGAGGTGGTTTGATGGTAGATGTATCCTTTGACGATGCAACACATACCTATACGCTAAACGGTGTTGTACAACCATCGGTGACTCAAATTTTGTTAGCGATGGAGTTATACAAAGGTCATGAGTTTATGACCGATGAACACGCAACCAGAGGCAAATATGTCCACCTGGCATGTGAACTTTTGGACAGAGACGACCTGGATGAAACAGATTTGGACGAAAGCCTGAGAGGCTACGTCGAAGCGTACAAGAAATTCAAGGTGGAGTCCGGTTTTAAACCTGAGCTGATAGAGTATCGCGTGTGTTCACGCATCTACGGGTTTGCGGGCACACTTGACCGTACCGGCACCATCAATGAAATCTATTGCATCCTTGATATCAAGAGCGGGGTAAAGCAGCCGTGTGACGCTCTGCAAACGGCTGCGTACATGGTAGCGCTGGGTGAAGAAAAGGGCTGGGAAAAGAAAGTGCGCTGTCAGAGATATGCGCTGTATCTCGGCAAGGACGAGACGTACAAGTTGGAACAACACGCAAACCACACGGACAAGGACGTATTCCTGTCAGCGTTGGCTGTGTGCAAATACAAGAAGGAGAACGGATTGATATGATTGCAATAGAAGCCTTCACTGTAGAGATAGAGGTGAAGAGTTCAGAGATCAAAAGGCAGGTTGACAGCCTCAACATAACAGATATGGGTTCCTACGAATTTGCTGCCAATGTTTTAAAGGGTGTTAAGGGGTTGATAAACGAGGTTAAATGCCTGTTTGCCCCGCATAAAAAGAAAGCAAGCGAAGCCCATAAAGGATTGGTTAAGGATGAATCCGAAAGGTTGACACCCTTACAAGAGGCCGAGGATATTATCAAGGGCAAGATGACGGCCTACCTGAAGGCAGAAGAAGAAAAGCGCAAGGTGTTGCAGGCCAGGCTGGAAGCAGAGGCGAAGAAACACCAGGAGGAGATACGTCTGCAAGAGGCTGTAGCCCTGGAAGCGGCAGGAGATACAGAGGGCGCTATTGCCATCTTGGACGCTCCTGGCTATACCCCGGCCCCCTTGTTTGTGAGCAACATCCCGAAGGTCTCAGGCGTGAGCGAGCGGGAGGTCTGGGACTTTGAGGTGGTGGATGCCAAACTGGTGCCGGATCAGTACAAGACGGTCAACATGACGGCGATACGTGGTGTTGTACGCTCGTTGAAGGGAGCCACGGACATCCCGGGTGTTAAGGTGTTCGTTGAGAAACAGATGGCGGTTCGGGCATGACGCTCTTTGATCTATTATCATCAGGTTGGGAAGGGACGCTTACGTGGGAAGAGATAACTGAGATGTTAGGCTTTAATCTTAACGTAGCCGCTCCAAACTATCGTAGAGGATATAAGTCAAGAATGTTTTTCTTGTGGGACGTTATGCTAAGTTACGGATATTACATCGGTGAGAATCGAGGAAGTACAACGAGTACGGGGACGATATATGTCAGCAACATGGTGTTTAGGAGGGTAAAATGAAAGATAGGCGCTGTGGATACAATAGACATAACGTCGAGCACTGACGTAAAAGTGTGCGCAGCTTCTTAGGGAGCATTACTATCGGACTGGCAGAGGGCTTCAACGCCCCGCTGGCCGATATAAAACAAGGAGGATATATGCACGAAAAGTTAAGAGCAGAAATAACAGGGCAAATCGAAGGGTTGTTAGACGAGCCTGTCTTTATCGACACACGACAGGGCTTGTTTGACGAAAAGAAGACAGCATGAAACCATTCCTCAAATGGGCAGGAGGTAAGACACGGCTTTTGCCGGAGCTGATGAAATACGTACCGGAAACGTATGGCAGGTATATTGAGCCGTTTGTGGGCGGAGGGGCGCTGCTGTTTGCGTTGAAGCCTGAAAAAGCCTTGTTGGCGGATAGTAATTTTGAATTAATATGGTCATATATCGCTATCCAAAAACGTCCATCTTTCCTGATGGCATTTCTTGACAAACTCAGATGCGCTGATAACGCTAATTTCTATTTACAACAAAGAGAAAACTTCAACAAAAACAAAGCGATGCCATATCATATTGCAGGACAACTGATATATCTCAATAAGACCTGTTACAACGGGCTTTATCGAGTCAACAAGAAAGGAGAATTCAACGTCCCATATGGCCGATACCATACTCCTGACCTTTACGAGGCGAAAAACATAGAGGCAATTAGTGATTTTTTGTCTAACCATAAAAGAATAGAGCATTCTTATTTCACTAAAACGTTGTCATTTGCAAAACCAGGCGATTTCATCTACTGTGATCCACCCTACCACGGAGGGTTCACGGCATACACAGCACAAGGTTTTACTGAAGAAGACCAAATGGAACTTGCTGGTATGTGCGCGGATTTGTCAAACAGGGGATGTCATATCTTGGCATCCAATAGCAATACTGATTTCATTTGGAGACTATGGGAGGCTCATAGCTGTTTCGACATCCACGAAGTAGAGGCACCACACTCGATCAACTGCAATGGCAACGGGCGGGGTAAGGTTAAAGAACTGATTATCACTAACGTTAGGAAGGACTGAATGCGAGAATTGAAGGACATGTTTAGAGCACTTTGGGCAGCAGTGAAAGGGCTTTTACATTTTAGGAGAAAACGTTGCAATTGCAACATCCCGTTGAAGCCAATGAGCCGTGAAGAAGCAATACGGATATTCAAACAACAAGGATGGATGTAGTAGTGATTAAGAAGACCCCGCCACGGCCTAACGCTGCCGTACTATCGCCCGGGGAGGCGTGCTATGTCCTCGGCCTGTCGTGGAATACCCTGCGTCCGCTGCTTATCTCCGGTGAAATCCGCCACAAGCGCATCGGTACCAGGTATATCATCCCGCAACAGGCCATTGACGACTATCTACAGTCAGACGTAGACCGCGCGCGGGCATTTGCAAAAACCATCATCAGAGGCGTAAAATGAAATCAGTTGATGGCATGAGACTGTTTAAACGGGAAGACAATGGCATCTGGTATGTGCAGATTGACAGGACGCACAAGCGGTCTTTGCAGACACGCGACGAGCGCGAGGCCAAGATGCGGTTTATCGCCCTCCAGCGGGAGGCCGTCAAGGGCAAGCTGGTTGTGCTGGACAGGACGCCGACCATGTCGCTGCAAGAGTTTGTGACAGCGTATCTGGACTGGTGTGATAGCAACAGAGCGGGTGAAACTTTCAAACATGTAAAAAAATCACTGGATAAATTCACAAAGGTAATCGGACAAGGCAAGCAAATATCAGTCATAAAAAAGCAGGACATGGACGCATATGTAACTTATTGCAGGGCTATCAACAACAAACCTGGAACTGTAAACTCAGACATGAAGCGAATTAAAGCAGCCTTTTCATGGGCAGTTGAAAGAGAATACCTTAAAGTTAATCCCATTGCAGGGTACAAGCAACTACGAGAACAAAAGATATTTCCACGTTTTCTTAATGAACAACAAATACAGAAGATATACGCTGCGATAGGAGACAATAAGACGTATCGGTTAATGTTCGCCCTCTATCTACACACGGGAGGAAGAAGGTCAGAGATACAAAGGCTTCAATGGGTAGATATTCAAGAAGATGGTGTTATTTTCAGAAAAACCAAGTCATATCAAAGTCGAAAAGTGCCTGTATCTGAAGGGCTGGAAAAAATAATAACAGAGTATGGTCGTGGAATTGGTAAGATATTCGAAATGAAACCTGATACTATCACACACAGAATGAAAATTTACTTTAAAAAAGCAGGCGTTGGAGAGTTCAGATTGCACGATCTTAGACATACATTTGCATCATTACTTGTACAAAAAGGGATCAGTCTTCAAACGGTACAAGAACTACTCGGTCACAGTTCATACAATACTACCCTTATATATGCACACATGAGTCAAAGTCATCTGCAAGATGCAATTGCAAAAATCGACTACTAAAATGCAAAAATGCGCCCAAAACACACCCACCCCCTCTATAAATAAGCGTAAAATATAGGGAACTCAAGGCAAAGTTGGTGACACGGCTGTTTACACCCCTGAGCTTATCTTTCGGATAGCAACAGCAGAAACCTTATAATATCTGACATCGTTTCCCTCAGTGCCATAATCTGTTCCTTGATGCTGTCGGAGTTATTTTCGCTGAGGTTGTCGGATAACACCAGCAGAAACCTTATAATATCCGACATTGTTTCCCGGACTGCCATAATCTGTTCCTTGATGCTGCCTGAGTTATTTTCGCTGAGGTTGTCGGATAACACCAGCAGAAACCTTATAATATCCGACATTGTTTCCCGGACTGTCAGAATCTGTGCCTTGACACTGCCGGAGTTATCATCGCTGAGATTGTAGGAGACCTTCCGGATAATATCCTCTATGCCGTCAATGGTGCTGCCTATTGTCTGTAAGGAGCCGCCAAGGTCATGGAATAAAACGGTCGTTTTTTCGTTTAACGTATCCACCGTACCTGAAAACGCCTCCCTGCTCTGTTGAGACAACTGCTCCAGCTTCACGCCCAGTTCCGAAACAATTGCCATGTCGGGGAGCTTGCCCTTGAGCTGCGCCAGTTCGTCGTAGAGCCCCCTGATGGCAGTCTCCAGCTTTTCCGTCAGGCTACTCTGAACCTTGTCTATTGAACTGCGGGTCTCCATGGCAGACTTGTCCATTGGCATGTCGGAGAGCTTTTCCCTTAACGCAACAAGCTCGTCATTGAGGTTCCTTATTCCCTCTGCCATCCGCTCTGACACGGACGTGTCTATGGAGGTCTGAAGCGTTTGAGTGAACTCCAGCAACCGTTCATCAGAGCGTTGTCTCATGGTATTGTTTGTCTTTGCTATAAAGCCCTCTATTTCGTCAAGCCTGTTGGAGAGTGCATCAAAGGAACCCTTTATATTATCCGGCCACGTTACCGGGGGGTTGTCTCTGAGACTGGCGAGGTCTTTGGCAATGGTAGCTATGGAGGTCTCCAGCTCTTGCAACCTCCCCTGCACCGCCGCCAATATCGCAGACATGGAGGTGTTCAACGACGACCCAAATGCCGTGGATAAACCATTGAGACCATCCTGGGTCTGTTGCTTTAATATTTTGTTCGTCTTTGAAATAAATGTTTCGAGCTCATCAAGTCGCCCTGAGATTAGCTTAAACGAGGCACCCAGGCTACTAATCTTACTGTCAAGATTGCTGCTGTCAACACCGTTCTCTGCGGGGGACTTGTCCCTCAAATGCCTGACCTCGCCGGCAATGTCCCGCAGACCCGCTTCAAGCTCCTGAACCGTTGACGCATATGTCAGTATCCAGTCAGGCGACGTCTGAATCAACCGCGATAAATCCTTGAAACCGGTCTCGGTTTTTTGCTGTGCTGCGTCGTTGGTCTTTGCTATAAACGTTTCGATCTCATCGAGTCGCCCTGCGATTGCCTTAAACGAGGCCGCAAAGGCGTCAATCTTCCTATCGGTGTCGTTGTTTGCGGCAGGTTTGTCCTTCAACTGTGCAATCTCCCCGGCAATATCGGCCAGGGCTGACTCGACCTTCTGAATCATCGGCGCATATGCCGAGGTCAGATCAGGGGGCGTCTGTATCAACTGCGACAATCCCTTGATGGCATCTCCGGTCTTTTGCTGTGCTGTGTCGTTGGTATGTGCTATAACCATCTCGATATCATCTAAACGGTCTGTTAAACGGTCTGTGATTTCTTCAAGCGAGCCGGCAAGGGCATCTATCTTAGATCCAATGTCGTAGTTGAAAGGGAAATAGTCCTTCAGTTTAGCAATCTCCTTGGTAATATCACCTAAAGGCTTATCTTTATCCTGGCACTTTAACAAATCATCAGGGATATTATACACCTGCAACAGCTCACTGATGGCATCCTTGGTATTTTGAGTATCTTGCCATGCCGAATCGCTAATCTCTGTGATGGCCGCCTCGATCCCGTCCAATCTATTTGAGAGCTTCTCAAAGGAATCACCATACTTGTCCGCTGACAGGTCATCCCTGAGGGTAGCGACCTCTTTGCTGAGGGCTTTTATGCCCTGCTCCAGCCTTTCCTGTGACGGGATAACAATGGTCGGCAACTTGTCATTTGTCTTTACCAGTTCTTTGGCAATGCCCTTTATGCCTGCATCCATCGCCTCCATTCTGTCCGACACCATGCCCGTGACGCTTGCCATCTTTGCCAGCTCTCTTTCGAGTCGGCCAATGAGCGGGCTTACATCTTCCGTGGGCAGATTTCTCAGTTCAGCGGTGAGGGCCGTTATCCGGCTGCCTGCGTCGTTGAGCTTATAGACTATTTCTTCAAAGGGGACTTCCGGCCTTGGCTCTGATACCTTGCTGGTAATGGCATCGATCTTACGGTTGATGTCATCGATTGTCGTTACCGCAGCATTTGTGGTGGCCGACTCCTTTGGCCTTCTCAGTGCCCACAAGGCCAGCAGGATATTGCAGAAGGCAGACAATCCTAAAAGCATAAACAAAATAACGATCAATCTGTTATCCGACCAATTGCTTTGTGTAACCTGAAGAGTCCGTTCAACAGGGATGTGTTCAACCTTTGGGGTGGTCATGGTGGCGGTAGCCGGGGCGGTGGATACGGTAAACTCCTTCTGTGCGGTCAGCTCCTTGCCCATGTGGTTGAAGCCGACAACGCCTGTATATTTACCCGGGGGCAGCGTGAGGTCAAAGTCAACAATGTACCTGCTGTCAACAATGTCCGATATGATCCTGCCCAACTGAACGATCTCATTGTGGTTGGGAGAGAGCAGGAAGTAGCCCCCGCTTATGTCTGATAGCTTCTTGATGGCATCTGTGTGCTTATGCTTTCCCAGAGTAATCGTATAGAGCGGGATATAGGAGCTTTCCACCGTGTTTAAGACATCCTGTTCATTGAGGTGACTGTGTTCGTCTCTGCCGTCGGTTATCAGGAGGATAGCCGTTTTTGAGGTGGGGGCACGTGAGGCTTTCTTTATACCGTCTGTGACGGCCTGATACAGGATGGTCTTTTTCTCAACCGCCTTTAAGTTGTCTATCTGACTGTAGAGCAGTTCCCGGTTTTGAGTGAAGTGTACGACGTCTCTGATTTCGCCGCCGAAGGTTATCAGCATTATATGGTTGTCATCGTTGAGTTGATGTATGAGATTGAACAGGTATTTTTTTGTATCCGAGAGGGCAACACCGCTCATGCTGCCGCTGACATCCACGGCAATGATGACGGAGAGGGGGTCTTCATATTTTTTTTGTAATGCGGAACCTTTAGCCTTCTTGTCACCGACGGTCAGGGTAAAGTTTCCGGGCTTTAGCCCCTGGATGCTCTTACCCCTTTGATCGTGTACGTCGATGACTGTCTGCAAGGTTCCGGAGCTGTTAGCACCAAGTGCGGCTATGTCCAAGCTGACATTATCCTGCTCCTGCCCCCCGGCCAGCGACAGTGAGACAAGGGCAATACAAATAACTAAAAATATCCTCTTCATGTCTGTCATTCCCCCGTAATAATTTTTTAACACACTTTAATATCGTTGGGATACTATATCACAAAACAGATCAAAAGGTATATAATAGTAACCTATGGGAATAAAGAGTCTGAGCAAAGTACTGACAGACGACCAGTACTCCACGGATAAGGAGGTGCTGTTGTGCTACGGCTACGACGCCTCGGGTATAGACATCACGCCTGCTGCGGTGGTGTGGCCGCAAACCACCACGGACATAGTGAAGATCACACGGTTTGCCTACGAAAACAACTACAAGCTGATCCCCCGAGGGGCGGGTACCGGTATGACCGGCGGTTCGGTGCCGATGGCCAACGCTATACTGATGAGTCTGGAAAAGATGAACCGCATCATTGAGCTGGACGTGGAGAATCTCAACGTGGTGGTTGAGCCTGGGGTCATAAACGGCTTGTTGCAGATAGAGCTTGAAGATAAGGGCTATTTTTATCCCCCCGATCCGGCAAGCCTCAACATATGCAGCATTGGCGGCAACGTGGCAGAAAATGCCGGAGGACCGCGTGCGGTCAAGTACGGCGTTACGCGCGACTACGTGATGCAGTTGGAGGCCGTGCTGCCCGATGGCAGGGTAATCAACACCGGTGTCAAGACGGCCAAGGGCGTTGTGGGATACGACATAACCAGGCTCCTGGTTGGTTCCGAGGGGACGCTTGCCACTATCAGCAAGATTCGCTTGAAGGTGTTGCCCAAACCTGATAGTATCATCACGTTGCTGTCGGCCTTTGCGAGCGTTGAGGACAGCGGCAGGGCGGTTGCAAAGATAATCGCATCGGGTATCATCCCGCGTACCCTTGAGCTGATGGACAAGTTGACACTGTTTGCGGTTAATCGTTTGAAGCAGGTGGGGTTTCCCGAGGACATAGATGCGCTGTTGCTGATCGAAGTTGACGGCAATCGCAGGACTGTGGCCAAGGAGGCCGATGTGATCTCAAACATCTGCAATGAGTTTGGCGGTAAGATCAAGGTAGCCGTTGAGAGTCAGTCGCGTGATTTTCTGTGGGATGCACGGCGCAGTGTGTCGGCAGCGTTGTATAAGATAAGTCCGACGAAGATAAACGAAGACGTGGTGGTCCCCATAAACAGGGTTCCGGCGTTGCTAATGGGAATAGAGAAGCTGTCGGAGAAACACGACCTGCCCATTGCATGTTTTGGACATGCCGGAGATGGCAACATACACGTTAATATCATGACAGACAAAAGCGAACAGGATATCTTTAACAAGGCCGAAAAGGTGGTCAGACAACTGTTTGAACTGACTCTGAGCCTTGGAGGCACCCTTTCGGGTGAGCATGGCATAGGCCTCACCAAAGCCAAGTATATCGATATGGAACTGGACATGATAAACATCGACCTGATGAAGGGAATTAAAAACCTCTTCGACCCCAAAAACATCCTCAACCCCGGAAAGATTTTTCCGCCGGAGTAATAAAGGTTCTTTCGTATCCTCTTTATATTTCATGGTATGCTGAAATGACACAGGTTTTTTCAGGCATGATAATTGAGTGTGAAATAATGGGGTCAAGGGGACTGGTCCCCTTGCAGGGGGTTCTGAAGGGGGGCGGAGCCGCCCCTTTCTTTCTTGTATACAAGCAATAGGGAACGTCATCCCTTTCTTCCTTCTTTTTATGCCTATATGTAGCTGTAACTTAAGACGGGATAACGGGAGCTTTGCACCTCTTCGGCGACTATCTCCCAGCACTCAGGGGAGGTCATGAGTTTTTTGAGAAACTTTACGTTTGTCGTGTGCCCGGACTTATCTGCCACGATGTGCCCCTCTATCGGGAAGCCAAAGAGCGAAAAATCACCGATGCTGTCCAGAATCTTGTGCCGCACACACTCGTCCTCAAACCTCAAACCCGACTCGTTGACAACGGAGTCTTCGGTGAATATCACAGCATTGTCCAGGGAACCGCCCTTTGCCAGACCATTTGCCCTGATGTATTCGACGTCCTTGAGGAAGCCAAACGTCCTTGCCGGGGCTATGTCCTCGATAAAGGTATCCGCATTGAGGTCTATCGAGAGGTACTGCTCACCCAGAAAGTGATCGTCGAAGAACAATCTGAATGTTATCTTTCTGCCATCATAGGGATAGATCGCCACGCTTGAGTGCTTATCTTCCAGCTTGATGGGACTGAGTATCTTTATAAAGGGCATTTTCTTGTGTTGTTTTTTGATACCGGCATCCAGTACCAACTCGGCAATTTCCTTGGCGCTGCCATCCAGTATTGGTATCTCCGACCCCTCCACCGCAATATCGACGTTGTCAATGGACAGAGCCGACAGCACTGCAAGCAAATGCTCCACGGTGCGCACAACCTCCCTGCCATTGCCCAGGGTTGTGGCAAATGCCGTATCCACAACTGAACTTACACGCGCAACAAGCGACATATCTCTGCCTTCGCTGTAACTACCCTCCAGGGCATTGGCATCACTCTTGTAGCCGCTCAACCTGCCCAGCCTGCTTAACTTGTCCAACCTGCTCAACCTGTCCAGCCTCTGCTTGCCGAGCCAATTGGCACTCAGGCCCAGTCTGCCAACCTTGTGAAAGACGATGCCGTTGTCTATCGGCGCCTGTCGTATATGCACCCTGCAGTGGGTACCGGTGTGCAGTCCTACGCCTTCAAAGCTCACGTCTCTTTTTATTGTCCGTTGTGATCGCATGTCTGGTTTTTAATCAAATTACATGCCAGAACGTACTCCCTTTAAACACCAGAGTTGAGTGTTACTTTATGTATAAAAAAAGTATTTGTTGTGTTTTAAACGACACAATCACACCTCCCCGCCGACCACAATGTCTGGTATCCTTACGGTGGGCATCGCATCGGAGACGGGTACGCCCTGACCGTCTTTACCACAGGTGCCGATGGCAAAGCCAAGGTCGCTGCCTATCATGTCAATGGCACTGAGCACGGCTGGACCATTTCCACAGAGAGTTGCCCCCCTTACCGGCTCGTCAATCATGCCGTTCTTGATCAGAAAGCCTTCCTGGACGTCAAAGACGAAGTCCCCCGTGACGGTGTTGACCTGACCCCCGCCCATCTTCTTCACGAACAGCCCATTTGGAGTGCCCTTTATGATGTCATCGACAGAGGAGTTACCGGAGGCCAGATATGTGTTGGTCATACGCGGTATGGGCCTGGACTGATATGACTGCCTCCTGCCGTTGCCTGTGGAACGCACACCGTCACGCATGGCGGTTAGTCTGTCGTACATGTACTGAGTGATGACGCCATCCTGTACGAGGACGTTGCGCCGGCCCGCGGTGGCCTCATCGTCAAAGACACAGGAGCCACGCTTGCCCGGCAGAGTGGCATCGTCTATCACGGTGACGAGCGGGGAGGCTACCAACTGCCCCTTCTTGCCACTGTAGACCGATAGTCCCTGTTGTGCCAGGTCTGCCTCAAGCCCATGTCCAATGGCCTCGTGGATCATCGTGCCGCCAGCCTCGGAGGAGATGACCACGGGCATCCGTCCCCCACTGACCCGCCTGGCATTGAGCATACCTACGGCACGTGAGGCCGCCTTCAACGCAACGGCACCAACGTTATTGTCGTCAAATATCTCAAACCCCATTCTGCCTCCGATGGTTTCGTAGCCGGTTTGAATGACGTTGCCCTCTTTGGCAATTACGTTGACGACAAAGAGCGTCTGCACCCGTCTGTCCTGGCAGAGGTTGCCATCGGAGTTGGCTATCAGTACGTCCTTTGTGTTGTCCATGTATGACACGGTTACCTGCACGATCTTGTCGCTGAACGTTCTGGCTGCGGAGTTGGCTTTTTGTATGAGGGCGATCTTTTTTTCCACAGGCACGGCCTCCGGTGGGTGCAGGACGACGTAATTAACCGTTGGTCGCAGTCTGGTCATGTCGGCAACCATGCCCGGGGTGTTTCCCCTGACGGCCCTGCTTACAGTCATGGCACACTCATGCAGCGACTCCGTGGCCATATCGTTGGTGTAGGCATATGCCGTCCGGTGACCAAAGATCACCCGTATGCCAACGCCACACTCCCTGCCCGTGGATATCTTTTCGATCCGCTGGTCCTCCATGAGGATGGACAGAGGCGTTTTATCCTCAAAGTATACATCGGCATACTCACCGCCACTGCTTAACGCCGTCCTGAGCAGTTGACTGCAAAGCCCTTCTTTTAACTCATCCATATGGTCTCCTTGTATTTTTTCATCAGTATATCTGTAAAACCGGCTGGTTGACACGGCATAAGAGGACTCTCTGACAATAGTTCTCTACATACCGAAAATTATAACAGTATCTCTACATTATTGCAACACGGAAGGGAAAAACATCCCCTTCTGCCGTGAGGGTCACGTAACTGACAATTGCTGACTTCTCAATGCCATGTTATGCTATACTGTTATTATCATGTATTTTAATTCTGATGGCAGACAAGACATTCTTATCGTGGACGATGTCCCTGCCAATATTGTGGCGCTTGAGACAACACTCACGGGGCTTGCGCTTAACATCTGCAGGGCACACTCAGGACGTGAGGCCCTGCAGATACTCCTGGAGTGCAACATAGCCCTGGCCATTGTCGATGTAATGATGCCGGAGATGGATGGCTACGAACTGGCCACCCTGATGAAAGGCAATAAACGAACCAGAGATATCCCCATAATCTTTATAACGGCCCTGGACACAAACCTCAGCCATACCTTCAGGGGGTATGAATCCGGTGCCGTGGATTACCTGTACAAGCCCGTAGAGCCAATAGTACTGATAAGCAAGGTCAAGGTGTTTATCGAACTGTACCGCCGCAAACAAGAACTCCAACACATGACCGACATGCTCATACGCTCGCAGGAGAAGTACAGAAAGCTCATCGAAACAACCGATGACGCCATATTGATCGCCGACGCGCAAACAGGCCTGATCACGGACGTCAACGAGGTAGCCCAAAGACTCCTGGGCCGAACCAGAGAGGAGCTTATCGGTATGCACCAGAGTGAAATCCATCCCCCGCAAGAGACTCAACGATACGAACGCTTATTCAAGGAGCGCATTGCAAGAGACAAGAGTTTCAATGAGTCCCTTGAGGTCATCACCAAATCCGGTCAGGTCATACCCGTAGATATCAGGGCCGGCATAATAGAACTTGATGGCAGAAAGGCAATAGCAGGCTTCTTCAGAGACATCACCAAATACAAGTGCGTACAAGAGGCCATCATGGAAAAGACCGTCTATCTCGACAACATACTCTGCTCCTCCTTTGACATGGCCATTGTGGCAACGGACATAGACCTGACCATCAAGTACTTCAACCCCATGGCCGAGGTGCTCCTCGACGTCAAGGCAAATGCCGTTATCGGCAAGCCCCTCACCGAAATACACTCACAGCAGAGGGTAAACGCCCTGCGTGTGGAGACCGCCCTGCAACAGGTAAACAGAGGGCAAGAGTACACATTTACCTTTAACCGTCATAGCAAGGGCGGTGTCAAGTCTATAGAGGGCAGGGTCTTTGGCATCAGGGACAAGGACAAAGCACTCACAGGCTACATATGGATGCTTCACGATATAACCGAAAGACAACACACCCGGAGTGAACTTGAAAGATACCGCAATCACCTCGAAGAGATGGTGCAGTTGCGCACCGCCGAGCTGCAGAGCGTCAACAAACAACTGGAGGAAGAGGTGGTATCCCGTAAGAAGGCCGAAGACATGCTTAAAATCCAGGCCGAAGAGCTGCTCCGTTCCAATAACGAGCTGGAGCACTTTGCCTACATGGCCTCCCACGACCTGCAGGAACCGCTGAGAAAGATCGCCAGCTTTACGGAGCTGCTGAAACAACGCTATGAGGGCCGGCTAGACCCCAAGGCAGATAAATTCATCGATTACATAGTCGATGGCACAACCAGGATGAAGAAGCTGATAAACGACATGCTGGAGTTTTCACGAGTTGGCACGCAGGGAAAGAGCTTTGAACCTGTCGATTTTGTGCAGGCGCTCCAGAGTGCCTTGTCCAATCTGCAAAGGTCTGTAGATGAAAGCAAAGCCACAGTGACAAACGATCCCCTACCCGTTATCATGGCCGATGAGACGCAGATAGTCCAACTGTTTCAAAACCTGATAGCCAATGCTATCAGATTCAGGACTGACATCCCACCGAAGATACATGTATCAGCAATACTGGCGCATGGGGGACAGGCCATTGAAACCAATGACGGCTTTGTACGTCTGTCGGAGTCGCAATGGCTGTTGTCCGTAAGCGACAACGGCATCGGGATAGACGTTGAGGACTATGACAGGATATTTATGATGTTTCACAGGCTCCATGGCCGTGGAGAGTATGAGGGTACAGGTATCGGCCTGGCAATATGCAAGAAGATCGTGGAGAGACATGGCGGACATATATGGGTTGAGTCACGTATAGGTGTAGGTTCCATGTTTTATTTTACATTATGCCCGTTATCTTCGCATTAACAATCTTTGCCGGACTGTATATAATCAGTCTTTATAACTATCTGGTGTTTCATAGTCTGATAGAGTTGTTTGGGGTTATCTTGTCTCTTTGCATCTTTGTTTTTACCTGGAAATTAAAACACCTGTTGAAGAATAATTTTTTTATCTTTCTGGGAGTTGCCTACTTCTTTATCGGGACAGTAGAGCTGATGCACATGATTGCCTACAAGGGGCTTGGTGTATTTCCCGGCCAAGGGGCCAATCTTCCGACGCAATTCTGGATCGCAGCCAGATACACGGAGGCGTTATCCATCCTGGCGGCCTTCTTTGTTATTGATAAGAGGGTTAACTGGTACTACCTGGTGGCCATCTATGTGGGTATAACGGCGTGTGTGTTGCTATCCATCTTGAGCTGGAATATCTTCCCTGTGTGCTACGTTGACGGTGCAGGATTGACGCAATTTAAAAGAGGCAGCGAGTATGTAATATCCCTGGCATTTATAATTTCGGCGCTCCTGGCAAGGGCAAAGAGTACGCTGTTTGCCCCTGAGACATACAGGCTGATTCTGACCTCCATTATGCTGGCAATTGCCGCCGAGTTAGTGTTTACGTTATACATTGGGGTCTATGACTTTTTTAATCTCACCGGCCATTATCTCAAGCTCATATCGTCCTATCTTATATTCAAGGCAATCGTGGAGGTGGGTCTGGTGGAACCCTACAAGCTAGCCTTTGCTGATCTGCTGGAGAGCCGCGAGCAATTAAACAAGCTGTCAAAGGCCGTAGAGCAAACAGCAGACCTGATCGTGATAACCGACAAGCAGGGAATCGTCCAATATGTCAATCCAGCCTTTGAGGCCGCGTCAGGTTTCAGCAGGCAGGAGGTTGTTGGCAGGAATCTGAGAATAGTAAAATCCGGCATACACGGTGTTGAATTCTACGCAAACCTCTGGGATACAATACTCAAAGGGAATGTCTTTCGGGACACCTTCGTAAACAGGAAAAAAGACGGTGCTCTGTACTATGAGGACAAGACCATCACCCCGGTGACAAGTGAGGCCGGTGTCATAACACATTTTATATCCATAGGCAGAGACATCACGGAGCGCAAGAGGGTTGAATCTGAGCTTATGGTGCGCTCTTACGAACTGGCCAGGTCAAATGCCGAGCTTGAGCAGTTTGCCAGTGTGGCCTCCCATGACATCATGGAGCCCCTGCGGATGGCCACAAATTACGCCGAACTATTATCAAACAAGTATGGCCGGCAGATGGACCCCACGGCCACAAAATACATTGACTACATCCTTCATAGCGTCCAGAGGATGCGGGTGTTGATAACCGACATCCTGACCGTATCGCGCATAGACAGCCAGGGCAGGCAATTCAGGGATGTACATCTGGGCAATCTGCTTAACACGGTTATCCTGAACCTCAAAGCCGCCATAGAAGAAACCGGAACCGTCATCACCTCGGATGACCTGGGCGTAGTCAGAGGCGATGAGACACAACTGCTCCAGTTGTTTCAACAGTTGATTGGCAACAGTATAAAGTTCAGATCAGAGAAACCACCCCGGATACACATCGGGGCAATGATCATTGACAGCACTCAGGACAAGGCCTATGACATTCTACGTACACCTGACACTGCAACGACGTTGATTTGCGTAAAGGACAACGGCATTGGCATAGACAAACAGTACCAAGAAAAGATATTCGGCATCTTTCAACGTCTCCACGGCAGAGACAAGTACGATGGCACGGGGATAGGGCTGTCGATATGCAAAAAGATCGTCCAAAGACACGGGGGCAAGATATGGGTAGAGTCCGCCGATGGCAATGGCAGCGCCTTCTACTTCACCATCAGTACTTAAACTCTATTCTTCTTTTTTCTGAGATTTGTTTTTTATACGCTCTCCATAGATAAAAGCCGAGGCAATACTACCAATAGTGGTAATAGCAACTGCGATTGCTACGTCATTGGCATGAATCCACGCCGTAATATTAATTAGTGATAAACCCTATTATAATCAGAAATAATGCTATTATTTTTCCTAATTTACGGTCTTTGACTTCATTAATCATAACGTTGTTTTGTAGTTTTAAGATATCATTATTTTGTCTTAGTTTTTCTTTATCACATTCATGTTTATGCTTCAGATTGTTTTCGGCCATAGCCAGTATTCTCTCAGCGGAACCAGGCAATATGCTCTCATATCCTTCCAAGGTTTTAGGTGCAGGAAGAGGGCCTGAGTGCCTTGATATTCGAGCTTGTGCTATTGATAGAGAGTCAGACTGAACAGACATGTCATCCATCTGTGCAGAAGGCAGAGGCGAGCTTAGATCGGTGATGCTATGTTTTTTCGACTTGCTTTGTCTCGGCATCAACTATACCCATAGCATATCTGATAGCGTTACCGGTATCTGCCCATGCCATTGCGATATCATTATCGTCATCACTATCAAGCTGTGCAAGAGGTTGAATATTTAAAGATGACGACGGAAATATGTCGATAACACTTCCAAAGCCTATTATAACGTTCTTAATGTCCATCTATTACTATAGCATATTACTGTTCGTAAACTCAACTGCTACCGCAGAGCAATCTCATTAGACATAAAGAAAAAGGTGACTCCGCTGCTTTGTTGCTTGACCTCATGAAAAATGCTATTACCCATGAACAATTTATTTTACCTTTGACATTTCTGAGTGTCCACTGTATAATAGAAGCGTTATGGCTGACAGCAGACAGATAGAAGTCCTGTTAGTGGAGGACGACCCGGCAGATATAGACCTGATGCGTGAGGGGTTGCTCGGGGCAAAGGTGTATGTCAACCTTCGTGTCGTTATGGACGGAGTGGAGGCTATGGCGTTTCTGAGAAAAGAGGGGGCCTATGGCGCCGCCTTGCAGCCCGACTTAATACTGCTTGATTTGAACCTGCCCAAAAAAGACGGCAGAGAGGTGCTCAGGGAGATAAAGAGCGATGAGGGATTAAAGAAAATCCCCGTCATTATTCTCACCACCTCCGACGCAGAAACCGATATACTGCGCTCATACAACCTCGGGGCAAACTCTTATGTAACCAAGCCCGTTGGCTTTGAAGAATTCGTAAAGGTAGTAAACACGATAGAGGATTTTTGGTTCACGGTTGTAAAGCTGCCCCCCAAGTGAACAAACTCTAAGAAAAATATACGATACAACTCACAACCCAAATATGGAACAACAGAATGAGATAAGCGGCAAAGTCAATATACCTGTAAGGGCATTAATAATAGAGGATGACCACACAGATGTCGAACTTATAGACGAGTATCTATCTCTTGAGGAGAGCGATTTCAAGCTGGAAGTTGAGACAGTCGGCAGACTTTCTGAAGGTTTGGAGCGACTATCGAAGGGTGATACAGACGTTGTTCTGCTTGACCTTACGCTGCCTGACAGCAACGGTCTGGATACATTTATAGCCGTGTATTCACGTTTTTCCGGTGTACCGATAGTGATACTCTCCGGCGTTGACAACGGCAAGTTTGCCTCGCAGGCCGTGTACATGGGCGCCCAGGACTATCTCGTAAAGGGTCGATTTGACGGTAACCTGCTCGTGCGCTCAATGCGATATGCCATAGAAAGACACCGCCTGCAGACCGAACTCGCCGCCACGCGGCAGCAACAAAACAACCAACAGGAGATGCTTTCACTCTCCCGCCTATCCGGAGCACCAACGGCATCCGTGACGGCTCAAATGCTTGGGAAACTATCGTTACGGGAAGGCGCTGGGCAGATTTTTCAACAAACGGTATCCAGGTACTGCGAGCTACTGGAATTTGCCATAGAGCACCGAATCTACAAGACGAATCACAATGTCTCCGAGGGACTGCTGGCTATAGCTGAACAGTTGGGTTATCTCAAGGCCGGTCCGCGTGACGTGGTGGAGATACATAGTGAGGCGATAAAGAAGAAAATAGAGGGTATTAACCTCTTCAAGTCTAATCTGTACATAGAAGAGGGGCGCATGATACTCCTGGAGCTAATGGGTGACCTCGCCTCTTACTACCGCAATCATTTTGTCACGTACAGGAAGTCGTCGGATGAACAAAGATAAACCAAATGCGTATGAATATAATGGAGGATTATGATGGGCAAATTTGTCTTAAAGCTGTACGTAACTGGTAAGACACCCAGGTCTGAACGTGCCATTGCTAATCTTAAAGACATCTGTGAAGGAGAATTACAAGGGCAATATGACATGTTGATAATAGACGTCTTAGAACGTCCGCAGTTGGCCGAGGATGAGAAGATACTTGCCACGCCAACCTTGATCAAGGAACTGCCAATGCCTATAAGGCGTATAATAGGCGATCTGTCGGACACCGAAAAGGTCTTGCTCGGCCTCGACCTTCAAACAAAAATGAAAACCTCAACTGCTGATGGAGGTAGATAGACGTGACAGATTTTAATACGTCAGATGTGGAAAAACTAAAGACCGGCATCCCCGGTTTTGATTGGATATCCAATGGCGGCATTCCCTTAAATCGCACAACCCTGTTATCGGGTACGGCAGGGAGTGCCAAGACAGTCTTTGCTTGTCAATTCCTTGTAGAAGGTATATTAAACGACGGCAGCAGTGGCATATTTGTCACCTTTGAGGAATCCCCCGATGACATACGACAAAACATGAAGGGCTTTGGCTGGGATATACCCTACTACGAACGCAACGGGAAGTGGTTGTTCGTGGATGCCTCCATGCACCCGGAGACGGAGGTCATAGAGGCCGGCGCCTACGATATGGGGGCACTGCTGGCACGCGTAGAGTACGCCATCAACAGGATCAAGGCTACGCGCGTCTCTTTTGACTCACTGGGGGCATTTTTCAGCCAGTTTTCAGACAGGACAACCGTGCGGCGCGAGATATTCCGGATCACATTTGCGCTGAAAAAGATGAACGTCACCAGCATAATAACGGCAGAACGCACGGAGGAACATGGCAACATCGCCAGGTTCGGTGTTGAAGAATTCGTGGCCGACAATGTCATCATACTCAGAAACATGCTGGATGAAGAAAAACGCCGCCGTACCATTGAGATACTGAAGTTTCGGGGCACTAGCCACCAAAAGGGGGAGTTCCCCTTTACCATCATCTCAGGTGAGGGCATGATCATCATCCCGCTGTCTGCCATAGAGTTAAAGCAAAAGTCCTCGGCAATACGGATTACCTCCGGTTGCCCCGAACTGGATAAGATGTGTTCGGGGGGGTTTTACCGTGACTCCATAATCCTCGTCTCAGGTGCAACTGGGACAGGAAAGACCCTGATGGTGACACACTTCATGGCAGGAGGCGCTCACCAGGACGAAAGATGCCTCATTTTTGCCTTTGAGGAGAGCCGTGAGCAGCTCTTTAGAAACGCCATAGGCTGGGGCGTGGATTACGAACAGATGGAAAAAGAGGGCAAACTCAAGGTTGTGTGCGAATATCCGGAGACCGCCTCACTTGAAGACCACCTCATCCAGATGAAAAAGATCATTGATAAATACAAGCCTAATCGTATTGCCGTAGACAGCCTCTCTGCCCTGGAGCGGGTCTCATCGCTGAGGAGTTTCAGGGAGTTTGTTATCAGTCTCACATCATTTATCAAACACCAGGAGGTGGCAGGGCTGTTTACATCAACGACACCAACACTCCTGGGTGGAACGTCCATAACGGAGACACATATCTCTACCATCACGGACCTGATCATACTGCTAAGGTACGTAGAACTCTACGGTGAGACACGTCGCGGCATAACGGTCTTAAAGATGCGTGGCTCCATGCACGACAAAGAAATCCGGGAATTCAATATTGATCACAGTGGCATGCACATAAGTAAGCCATTTCGCAATGTCGTGGGTATATTGACAGGCAATCCGATACAGATATCATCAGCCGAAATACAACGCACTGAACAACTGTTCAAGGATGACTAGCCACTACCAACAATAAAAAATATCACTCTTAGGGTTATTAAGCATGAACAACGAAGTAAAGATTATAAATGTATTGCTTGTCGAAGACGATGAGGTTGACGTTGAATACGTCAAAGAGATACTGTCAAATCAACGTAACATATCCTTTGCCGTGACCGCAGTAAGCCGTCTCTCTGAGGCACTGTCGCAGTTTCCACACGGCAGCATAGACGTCCTGCTGGTAGACCTCAACCTCTCAGACAGCAGGGGGCTTGACACGTTTCTGAGCTTGCACGCCACTGTGCCACACATCCCCATTGTGGTACTGACAGGCTCCGAAGATGAAGCCCTGGCCATAAGTGCCGTACAGAAAGGCGCCCAGGACTACCTGGTCAAGTGGGATACAAAAGACAAGCTGTTGATACGCTCCATCCAATATGCTATAGAGCGCCACAAGCTGTTCTTACAGATAAGGGCATCACATGAATTCAACTTTTATAACGTATTCAACAAAAATGCAGACGGCATCTTGGTGATAGACATGGAAGGCAGGGTAATCTTTGCCAATCCTACCGCCGAAGCCATGTTTGACAAGGGCACAGGTCAACTTGTCGGACATCTTATGGGGTTTCCGGTAGTGAAAAATGATAAGGCGGAGATCGATATCCTGCGCGGCAACGGAGAGACAATATCTGTGGACATGCGCATGGTAGAGGCCGAATGGGAATCCAGCCCTGCCTTTATCGCCTCTCTCAGAGACGTCACAGAGACCAAACAACTAATGAATGAGATATATAAACTCAACAGAACCCTCGAACAGCGCGTGACTGAAGAGGTCGAAAAGCGCCGGATACACGAACACATGCTGGTACAGAAGTCCAAGATGGCCGTCATGGGTGAAATGATCCATGCCATCGCCCACCAATGGCGTCAACCGCTCAATTCCCTCAGTCTGATCGTTCAGGACATCAGGGAGGCCTATGACCATGAGGGACTTAGCGATGAGTACCTCACCAAAACCATCGCCGATGCCATGAAGCAGATCGAGTTCATGTCTCACACCGTGGATGATTTCAGAAACTTCTTTATACCCAACAAGAGAAAGGTTGTCTTTGATGTAAATCTGATAATCTATGAGCTTGTCAACATAATAAGAGACCAATTCAGGACCCAGTCAATCAAAATTAAACATGTCTGTCAGTGTCCCCGCCATATTATGGAGATCGTTGCGTGCAGCACATACAAGAGCTGTGAGTATGATATGGTAAACGTCAACGCCTATCCCAATGAGCTGAAACAGGTCATCTTAAACCTTATGGTCAACGCCAGGGATGCTATTATGTATGCAAGGAGAAAGGATGTCCTGCACAAGGGCGAGGTCGGAAGGATAGAGTTGGATGTAGCTCGTGACGGTGATAAGGTCAAGATTCACATTAAAGACAACGGAGGCGGAATACCCGATGGCGTTTTGAGTCACTTGTTCGAGCCATTCTTTACAACAAAGGATGTTGACGGCACAGGGGTTGGCCTGTATATGTCAAAGATGATCATAGAAAAAAACATGGGCGGCAAACTCTATGCTGAAAACATAGACAATGGTGCTATGTTTACAATTGAACTAGCTGCTGTTGCAAGTTGATTGATGGCATTTTGGGCAGCTATCCAAAATAAAGACAAAGGAACTAAGAGACATGGAAAAAACCAACACGCTTAAACTTGGGCTTCCCAAGGGCAGCCTCCAGGAGTCAACCTTTAAGCTATTTCGTAAGGCGGGCTATCACGTATCGGTGTCCTCGCGCTCGTACTATCCCTCGATAGACGATCCGGAGATTGAAGGGATGCTGATCAGGGCGCAGGAGATGGCGCGCTACGTGGAGATCGGGGTGCTTGATTGCGGACTGACCGGTTACGACTGGATACTTGAAAACAACTCCAACGTGGAGATCGTCACCGAACTCAACTATGCCAAGGAGGGACTTCGTCCGGTGCGGTGGGTGGTGGCGGTACCAAACGATTCACCGATCAGGGCCGTAAAGGACCTACAGGGTAAGCGCATTGCCACGGAACTGGTAGGTTTCACCAAACGCTATCTCACCGATAACTGCATAGAGGCCGAGGTCGATTTCTCCTGGGGTGCAACGGAGGTCAAACCCCCTCAACTGGCCGATGCCATTGTGGAACTGACCGAAACAGGCTCTTCGCTGCGGGCAAACAACCTGCGCATCGTGGAGACGATCCTCGTGTCAACCACACGCTTTATCGCCAACAAGGGCGCATGGCAGAACGCCTGGAAACGGGAAAAGATTTGCAACATGGTGATGCTCCTTGAGGGTGCCCTGGCCGCAGAGGAACGCGTCGGACTGAAAATGAACATCCCCAGGGAAAACCTCGGCGACCTCAAGGCAATACTGCCAGCGTTGCACTCGCCAACCATATCGGAGCTGACCGACAAGGATTGGCTTGCCCTTGAGGTCGTCATCGAGGAACGCCTCGTGCGTCAGCTCGTACCGTCACTGAAAAAAATAGGCGCCACCGGTATCGTGGAATACCCGCTGAACAAGGTCATCCCATAAAAAGCCAAAGAACAAGGACGGGGTAACCGTTACTCCCGGTGAAGGGAGGGAAAGGGGCAGCAGGTGTATATATCATCCGCATGAAGGAGAAATTGCGGCAAGGTATATACATATATTAGGCGCATTATAAGGTAGGATTTTTCTCTGCTGCCCCCTATACCTAAAAACCTTGAACTATAAAACCTCCTGTCTCTATAATCCTCAATAAATTTCAACCACTCCAATGGTATACAGCTTATAGCCATGTCCCGTATTTGTATTGTATCAGATATTTTTTTACAAAACAAGAGAAATCTTCTTCACATTACAAAGTTTGCATGTGATATTTTTTTAACCGATTATAGCAGACTTCGATTGGATTAAATACAAAAAATGTGGCATTTTTACGGGGTCAAGGGGACTTCTTTCTGGCCGGGGTGCCTCACCCCTCCCCTTGCAGGGGGTTCTGAAGGGGGGCGGAGCCGCCCCTTTCTTTCTTTATATCGCATGCAATTGAAACGCTCTATAATTTCTGTTTATGTTATGATACAGATTAATATGATATATTAAGGAGGCAGAGGCGTGAAAAAAATCGGAGAAACAAGATCGATGCAATCGTTAAAGGTACATTTATCAACGGATGAGATAATTGAGGCCGTCAGGAAAATGAAAAAGACCGATAGGGAGGCATTCATCGAAGATTTGATCGCTGCAATCTCTCCTGAATATCTCCAGAGCATTAAAGAGGCAAGGGCAGAATATAAATCAGGCAAGGTAAAATCGCATGAAGAAATATTTGATAAATGAGCTATGTTCTTGTTTATACATCCAGAGCACAACGAGATATCAAGAAATTAGAACCAAAAATAAAAAATTCCATTGAGAAGGCTATGCTAAAATTGAAAGAGGAACCTTTTCTTTATTCATCAAAGCTAACCAACCCCAAAATTGGCAGTTACAGATTGCGTGTAGACAACTACAGGGTAATATTTGATATTGAAGGATGGGATATTGTAATTCTCAGAGTTGGCCATAGGCAGGATATTTACAGAAACATATAGGTGAGAGAAACTACAAACGTATCTTCTTTAAAAAACATGGCAAAATTAACTTCATGGCTTAAAAACATGGATTCCTGCTTTCGCAGGAATGACAGTTACAGCCGTTTTCCAAGTGTGTCATTCCTGCTGGCTTGACCAGGAATCCAGGATGCGTAAAAGCATAGTTACCATGAAATATAAAGGGGGTACCTCTATTTCTATGTTAAAAAAACATACTGAGTAAGGTAACATTTTGAGTATTGTAGCAGAGATATTTTTACAAAACAAGAGAAATCTTCTTCACATTACAAGGTCTGCACATGATTTTTTAGCAGATGGCTTGCCCGGCGCCTCAAACACTACGGCATCGCTCCCATACATACTGCACATAAGTTCATAGGTTATGAACCATCGTTCATAGGTTAATACCTCGATGTTTGCTTGAATTTGTGTGTTTACATATGAACGTTCGTTCATATCTGACCCCTCTTTGATTTATAAACAACGTAAGAGTTAATCACAGATGCTCTTATTTTAATGCCTTATTAGCCAACTGTGCTCCTGGCATGATTTTTGACACTTTAGTTCTATAAAATCATCGGGGCACATAAGAGTATGTGTTCTAACGGAGGAAGATATTCGTTGATATATACCTACCTATACTTTTGCAAATTTTTGTATACTATGCTTTCACAGTTTATCCTGTTTGCACAGGAATGACATGGATGAGCCAAAGATACCATTCTACTGTCATTCCTGCGAAATATGTCCCTGGCTTGAACAGGGAGCAGGAATGACAGTTACAGCCGTTTTTCAAGTATGTCATTCCTGGCTTGACCAGGAATCCAGGATGCGTAAAAGATGGTTACCGTGAAATATAAAGAGGATACTAAAAATTACCCTGTTTTTTAAAGGAGGATAACCTAAAAAGAGATGTTTGACCTGTTAAGATTTAGCTTGGGTGATATGATACAGTGCGGCCACCTTATACGCCAGTCCACCGTGGGGTGCGACTGCATGGAGGACGCCGCCAACGGAATAATGAAGACTCTCTACAATAACTTCAGGGATTCCAACACGGGGGAGGGCAATTTTGTCCTCGCGAGGTTTTTTAAGACACACCGCTTCGGTAAATTGCCTCAGGAGTTAAGACTGACTGCCCTGGAGAGTTTTGCTCAAGTCCCCCAGGAGGACACAAACTGTCTCACCCTCCTTGCCACCTGCGGCATAGAGGAAGCCTGGAACAAACGGCAGACCTCCCGGGGACATCAGGTCATCCCGCTGTACAGTGTGCCGTTTGTCAATTCGCTCCCGATGGTCTCTGCCCTGCTGTTGCAGTTTGGCGTGGATATCCATGACATGGTGCACAGTAACGGGCAAAGACACTTCATAGATACGGATAAGACCTATGGCGTCTTCTACGTCTACGATGCAACGAATAATCCCCTGGTACCGGCACAGGAGGAGTTTGTTATTCCCTATGGCGTCAAGTCCGTGCTTGGTTTTGGCGGGGAACTACCAAACGGAGAGATGTTTGCCGTACTGATGTTTTGCAGGGTCTGCTTATCGGACGATGTTGCCGTCATGTTCAAGCCCCTTGCCCTGAGCGTACAGTATGCCATTGCACCATTTAAGACGTCCGTGTTTTGCGATAATGGCGGACCACCCACTCAACCGGATTGTGACTCGCTGCAAGCCATGATTGCCATACAGAATAACCTCCTGCGTGTCACGGAGGAGATGGCACTGATGACAACCACCAGGCTTGATGACATCGTCAGCCAACGCACAGCGGAGCTAACGGAGAGTTATCGCACCCAGGGGGTAGTCAATACAATCCTGTCGTTGTCGCTGTCACCGATGTCTTTAGATGCACAGTTGCAGGAGATACTGGAGCTGCTGCTGTCTGTGTCGTGGTTTGCCCTGGAACCTGTTGGCAGCATAGCCATTGTTGAGGACGAAAAGGACGTCCTCGTCTTAAAGGCTTATGTAAACTTCAACGAACACCTGTTGACAAAATGTCAGCGTATACCCTTTAACAGGTGTCTGTGCGGTATAGCCGCATATGAAAGGCAGATTGTCTTTTCCAATTGCATAGACGAAAGACACGAAACAAGCTACACAGGCATGTTGGAGCATGGTCATTACTGTGTGCCTATAATATCGGCTGATGGTAACGTCCTGGGCGTGATAAACCTGTACGTCAGGTGTGGTCACAAGAGAAGTTTGCGGGAGGAGGAGTTCCTGTCCGCCATTGCCAAGACAATTGCCGGAATCATTGAGCGCAAACGCATGGAAGATATGCTCAGGCTGGTAAATGAAGAGCTTGAGGACAAGGTGATGACGCGCAATATCGACCTGGTAATGGCTAATTCAAGACTCGAGGTGGAGGTAAAAAACCACAAGGACGCCAGAAAAAAGCTAAAACACAACTACCAGGTACAGCAAACAATAAACTCTATCCTGGAGATATCCCTGCGCTCCGACTCCCTTGATGAAACCCTGCGAGAGATACTTGCCGTTGTTGTCTCCATCCCGTGGGTATCGCTGGAGTCCAAGGCCTGCGTGTTCCTTGTTGATGACAACAAGAGGGTCTTAAAGATGTACTCTTCCTACAATTTTAACGACGACCACCTGAATACCTGCAGGGAGATTTCTATCGGACAATGCCTGTGCGGGAAGGCCGCATCAGGAGGAGAGATAGTATTCTCCAGCGGACTACACACCGAGCCACACCATGACATCGTCTACAGAGACATAGAGAACCATGGCCACTACTGCGTCCCCATAATGTACAATATGCAAGTAATTGGCGTCTTTACGGTATTTACCAAGGCGGGGCACGAGAGAAAAAAGGACGATGAAGATATCCTGTTTGCCCTGACAAACACACTGGCGGGGGTCATTATGCGTTACAACACGGAGGATATCCTCAAAGAGAGAGAGGAACACCTCCGTTCGGTCATTCAGACATCCGTAAACGCAATATTTTCAATAGATACCGATGGCCGCGTTGCCTTCTGGAACGACGGGGCGGCAAGCATCTTTGGTTACAGTCCGGACGAGGTAATCGGAGGAGACCTGTCGGTGATTATACCGGAGCGATTCAGAGAGGATTACAGGGGAGGGCTTTTGTATCATTTTAGCAGTGGTCCGCCACCCCTTGCCACAGGAGAAGCCTTTGAGCTTATTGCTTTAAACAAGGCTGGCGTGGAGTTTCCAATAGAGTTGTCGCTGACTAAGTGGAGTGCGCGCTCGGGGACTTTTTTCACCGGGATTGCCAGGGATATCACCAGGCGCAAGAATGCCATCTCCGAGCTTGAGGTAAGCCTCAACAAGCTGCGCAGGATAACTGGTGCGGTAATGGAGGCGATGTCTGTAGCCGTTGAGGTGCGCGACCCCTATACCGCTGGTCATCAGCGCAGGGTGTCAGACCTGGCCCGCCGTATTGCCGTCAAAATGGGGTTATCTGCCGATCAGACAGAGGGTCTCAGGGTAGCCGCCGAAATACACGACCTGGGAAAGATATCCGTCCCCGCCGAAATCCTCAGCAAGGCAGGGAAGATCAAACCACAGGAGTTTGAGATCATCAAGGACCACTCAGAGATCGGTTATAACATCCTCAAGAGTATCGAGTTTCCATACCCCGTAGCGGACATTGTCCTGCAGCACCACGAAAGGCTCAACGGCACCGGATATCCGCGAGGGCTAAAAGGGGATGAGATACTGATAGAGGCACGGATCATCTGTGTGGCCGACGTGGTGGAGGCCATGGCCAATCACAGGCCCTACAGGCCAGCCCTTGGAATAGAAAAGGCCATGGAGGAGATCAGCGCCAATAGCGGTATCCTGTATGACCCAGATGTAGTACGGGCCTGCCTGCAGGTCTTTAAAGGGGGCTTTGTCTTTAAACCCTGACAACTATCCCTTAGTCAGGTACTTACTATGGTTTCGCACTTTCTGGATTCCTGCTTACCCCTGTTCAAGCCAGGGGCAGGCTGTGGAATGACATAGAACAGCCAAAATCGCCATTTACTGTCATTCCCGTGAAACATGTCCCTGGCTTGAACAGGGAACGGGAATCCATTTTCAAGAACTGCATAAAAGGCTGGTTTATAAAAAAGTGCGAAAGTATAGGTACTTAAAACATACCGCACACACTTTCAATAACAATCACCGGAAATCTGCCATATAACTTGCCAATGCACATGCCAATAAGGTATGATAAATCATGAGGGTAAAGGGTTATGCCAAATCAATATGACAGGATAATCAAGGAGACCATGCGGGATGTGGTTGACGTTCTGCTGTGCAGGGTGATGAAGATAGAGGCCGTGAGTATCACTGCCATAGAGAGCAAGATGCAGGTCACCGATGAGAGGGAGGCCGATTTTCTCTTAAAAGTGGTTACAGTGCAGGGTGAAACTATCATTGTTCACATAGAGTTTCAATTGACCAATGATCCAGGCATGGTCTACAGGATGCTGAGATACTGGTGTCATATGGCTCAGATACATAAGTTGCCCGTGATACAATATGTCTTCTACATTGGCAACAAGCCATTAAAGATGGCAGACCGTATAGTCGAACCAAAAGTAAACTATCAATACAACCTCATCGACATGAGGAAACTTGATTGTGAGCTGTTTTTGTATTCCACAAGGCCCCAGGAGATGATTATATCGGTGCTGTGTAATCTTGAGGGTAAGGGTGCCAAGGTGTATTTGAAGGAGCTGCTTCAACGTATCCGGGACTTTGTGAAAGAGGAGACGCTTCGTGGTAAATATATACAGCAGATAGAAATGATGTCACTGACAAGAGACTTACAGGATTATATATACAAGGAGGTAGAAAAAATGGCCTTAACATATGATTTAGAGAGAGACATCAGATTTAAACAGGGCTTGGCACAAGGGGTAGAGAAAGGATTAGCGCAGGGGTTGGAGAAAGGATTAGTGCAGGGGGTAGAGAAAGGTCTGGCGCAGGGGCTGGAGAAAGGTCTGGCGCAGGGGCTGATAAAAGGTGAAAAGAAAGGACTGAAAGAGGGGCAGAAGGAGGGACAGAAGAAAGGATTACTTGAAGGGATAGAGCTTGCCCTTGATATAAAGTTTGGAAGCGATGGTCTGGCCTTGATGTCAAAAATCAGAAAGATCGATAACCTGAGTGCCCTGAAGAAGATGAAAGAGCACATACGCAAGGCAACCGACATTGGCGAACTTGTCAGGCTAATCGGCTGAAAACCTGCCATTGTTATAATCTGAATAAATACATGAGGAGTTTGTAATGGAAATAATCAGCGAAAAGTCAATCGGCAACAAGACACTACGGTTAGTCAAGGGAGACATAACCGAGCGCGATGTGGATGCAATTGTCAATGCGGCCAACTCTCACTTGCAGCACGGTGGTGGTGTGGCAGCCGCGATAGTTAAAAAAGGTGGCAATATAATCCAGGAGCAGAGTAACAAGATAGGTTATGTCCCTGTTGGCGGTGCTGCCCTGACGCGGGCCGGCACCCTGCTGTGCAAGGCCGTTATACACGCAGTCGGACCGCGGATGGGCGAGGGGCAGGAGGACGAAAAACTCGCAAGCGCTGCTGTCAGTTCATTGCAACTGGCCTCAGAGCATGGCTTTGAGAGTATTTCTATGCCGGCAGTCAGCTCCGGTATATTTGGCTTCCCAAAGGACAAGTGTGCTGCCATACTTGTCAGACAGAGCAAGCTGTTTCTGGAACAAAACACTCAGTCAACCCTCAATACCGTTGAATTCTGCATATACGACGACAAAACACTGGCATACTTTAAGAGTGAGTTTGAACGCCTCTGAGACCATACAAAAAAACTCTGCCTCTGTGACAATGTTCGTTGCATTGTAATAGTTCACCATGTTTAAAAATCAAGGCTACACAGGATGGGATCAAGGTAGTCGTTCCTCAGACGATGCCAAAGACCTCGTCAAGGAAAACAACGAGCCTTTCAAAGCAGGTCTGCCAACTGAGGATAAATGCCTTGATTGTTTTGAGTTCGACCTCTTTGGCATCGAGGTGGTAGTTGGCCTTTACGTCAATGGCTGGGATTGCCTTTGGAAAGATGATACGACTCTGTGCCTCCGAGTCGTTGCTGTCATGTTCGTGTGCGGCAATATCGGTCACCTCAAGGGATATGGTGCAGGAGACGTCGTCAAAGTAGGATACAAACTTTAATCCGGCCTCCGTCAGTCCGGAGCCAAGATTTAACCAGGGGCCTTCCTTGATAAAAGTTTTTTTTAAAAATGCCAGGGCCATCTGTCGTGTTTCGTATACATAGTGACCGGTAAAGTTTATACCGGCGGCGGTGTAGTTGACGTGGGGCAGGACGTTCAGATATCTGGTGGCAATGGCCGGTATCTGAGAGTCGTATGGGATTGTCATCGTGTCCTCGTCTATGAACTGCAGTCGCTCACTTTCGGCTACAATGGAAAGTCCTCCGTTGTAGACCACGTGCGATACAGCCGAAGAGCACAGCACATCCTTGAGCGTCAGAGTCCCTTTGACGATGCCGGTGTGTCGCAAAAAGTCCGGATTTAAGATCGTAGGGTTGTGCCTCTTGCCAAGGATCACGACTGAGTAAGATGTCAGGTCGAGCTTCATATATCTGGTGCCTTGTTGCTACTGGGTTAATATAGCGCGCCCAGGAGGAGTCGAACCCCCAACCTTCGGATCCGTAGTCCGACACTCTATCCAATTGAGCCATGGGCGCATGTTTAATATGATACATGTTTTTAATGGCAGTTGTCAAATAAATTTTTGACGAGCAGCGATTCAGAGTGTAGAGTAAACATAGATAGGAAAGGGATTTACCAGGGTTAAAAAAACTTTTTTCGGGCAGTTTTGTATGAAACACATCAGTAAAGTAAAGTTTTTCTCTCTTTTACCGTTAAATATAATAAAGACTTATAAGGAGAGAAAAATGAAGATCAAGTGTAAAGATAAGAAGAAAAAGAGTGCGATAGTGTTTAGGCTGTATAAGGTAATTATACATTACTTTCCTGATTTGCTTGATAAACAGCGAGGGATAAAAGATTATCGTAAGAAGAGCGAGTATGAGTTAGCATTCGATATCTTGACATTTTCTTTGAATACATAGTAAAATATTTTTGTCTCTCATGGAGAAAGTATAACAATTATATAGTAAATGGGCAAGTTATTTGTGCCCAGTTCCTTAGTAGATTCTTGGGACTAAGCAGACGGACAAAATGACAATCGCAATAGTGCCATCGGCAGGTTCAGGCAGGAGATTTGGTTCCAAACGCAACAAGGTATTTTATCCCTTGCTGGGGATACCGATCCTTGCCAGGACATTGCAGCGGCTCCAGGCGTGCCAACAGATAGATGAAATCATCCCCGTCATCCAGGACTGTGACACAGAGGACACCCGTGAGCTGATAGAGAGGTTTGCGCTAACCAAGGTCAAGCGTCTGGCCCCAGGTGGAGAGCGACGGCAGGACTCCGTCTGTAACGCCCTGGGGCTTATTTGTGGGGCAACTACAGGGACTGCCAAGTTGGTGCTCATCCACGATGCCGCACGCCCCCTGATTTCGGATGCGCTCCTGAGGGACTGCATTGCTGGCCTTAGCGGGTGCGATGGCATCGTATGTGCCGTGGCTGTCAAAGATACCGTCAAGGAGGTCGCCGATGGCTACGTGGTCAAGACCCTCAGACGGGATAGCCTCATGGCCGTGCAGACCCCACAGGTGTTTCTCTGCTCCACCATACTTGAGGCATACAGCAGGGCGGCTGCCGATGGTCTGACCTTTACCGACGACACCTCGGCAGTTGAACACTACGGCGGCAGAATCAAAATCATCGATGGTGAGTACGCAAACATCAAGATAACCACGAGGGATGACCTCGCCTACGCACAATGGATACTATCCCAACAGACGACATCAGGGTAGGACTGGGGTACGACTCGCACCGTCTGGTTGAAGGCAGGAGGCTCATCCTCGGTGGGGTTGAACTGACCTTTGACAAGGGGCTTGCCGGTCACTCCGACGCCGACGTCCTGTGCCATAGCATCATTGATGCCATCATTGGGGCAGCGGGCCTTGGCGATATCGGGCGGATGTTCCCCGATACCGACGCCACATACAAAGACGCCTGTAGCCTCGACATGCTCAGACTCGTAATCGACAAGGTCAGGCAAGAGGGGTTTGTTGTCACCTGGCTCGATTGCATTGTAATTATGGAGCGTCCCAAACTGGCCCCCTACATCGAACAGATCAAACAATCACTTTCCTCAACGGGTATCGCCTCCAACCTCATCAACGTAAAGGCCAAAACCAATGAAGGCATGGGCTTTATCGGGCGTGGCGAAGGCGTTGCCTCACTGGCCACCTGTACGCTAAGGAGAGTGCGGAGGCTTAATACTCTATTCCCTGCCGTGCGGTAACGCCCTTGGTGAAATAGTGCTTTATCTCCCTGAATTCCGTCACCAGATCGGCCAGCTCAATGACCCTCTGAGGTGCTCCCCTGCCGGTCAGTACGAGTTCAACGCCTTGAGGACGACCTTGTATCAACTCCACAACCTCATCAAGCCCTAATAGCCCCAGGGTCATCGCAACGTTTATCTCATCGAGGATAACTACCTGGTAGTTGGCAGAAAGCACTGCCTCCTGACACTGGCTGAGACCTCTTATGGCTGCCTCTATGTCCTCCGCCCCCGGGGCACCCCTGACAAAGCCCATCCCATATTGCCGGACTTCTATGAGGTCATCCACACTTTGCAGAGTCGGGAGCGTCCCGGAGCGGGAGATGAAATGAAACTCGCCACTGCCGGTACTTTTTATGAACTGGGCAAAAAACACCCTCAACCCACTCCCTGCCGCCCTGACTGCCAACCCTACTGCCGCCGTGGTCTTGCCCTTACCGTTGCCCGTGTACACCTGTACGTAACCTTTAAACAATTAACTCAACCCAATAACGGTATAATCGTAAATGTCAAAAATAACAGATAAAGAACTCCTAGCACCATAGCTGCCCTCCGTCTGCCGGTCTTTGAATGTTCATCCCTGTCGATAAATGGCACCATCAGTAGCGCAGCCACAAAGACCAGAGGCAAAACCACCGTCCCTATAAACGCAGTCCTGCCAGGAAAGTACTTCAACAGCTCAAAGAGCCACAGGAAGTACCATTCCGGCTTTGGCTGAAACGGCGTTGACAGCACAATGCGTCTGCCCATCTCCTGCGGCATTGCCAGAGCGGTAACCGTCAGCACTGCCATCAGGCATACCACAACACATAGTATCTCAAACAGGTAATCAGGATAAAACCTCTTATCGTCATCGCCGTTCATTCGTATCCTCTTTATATTTCATGGTACTATACTTTAAGGCAAAAAAGAAAGGGGCGGTTTGTGGCAGGGGCGGGTGCGACCCGCTGCGGGAAAATCGTGCCCCACCCCCCCCGCAAGGGGAGGGGTAAGCCACCCCGGGCACGAAGAAGTCCCCTTGACCCCATTATTCTTAACCTTAATGTTCTAAACATTTATGCTCCGCTATTTAACACCCTACGGAGTGTCTTCTTCAAAAAGCATGGTAAAATTAACTTCATGGCTTAAAGGCATGGATTCCTGCTTTCGCAGGAATGACAGTTATAGCCGTTTTCCAAGTGTGTCATTCCTGGCTTGACCAGGAATCCAAGATGCATAACAGTATAGTTACCATGAAATATAAAGAGGATACCTACGGAGTGTCTTCAAGTGGCCATCTCTTTGCGAGTTCCAGGGCCTCCAGTATATAATCCATGCGGGTATTGACTTGTCGCAACCTCCGTGACATAAATATGCCAATCCCCTTGTAAAAGCGCCTGCCAAAATCAGGCTCGTCATACATTTTGTTATCAAGGGCTTCCCTTGAGATGTTAAGCAGCACAACATTTTCCAGGGCAATGACAGTGGCTGCCGTAGGTTTGTCCTCCAGATAAGACATCTCTCCCAGTATCTCGCCGGCACCTACCGTGTTTAATAACCTGGGGTTGGTGACGGATATATATACGCCCAGGGTACCTTCCAAGACCATGTAAATTGAACCTATGTACTCTCCTTCGCTTATAACCACAGTGCCAGGCTCTACACGCTCCTCAACCCCTGCCGCCAACAACCACTGTATGTCATCGTCAGAGAGTTCTTCAAGCAATGTTGTAAGTTTAGTCATAACTCATCTCCTTAGTATCAGGCGTAGAAATTTTATTTTTTTCAATCATTTTAATCTCCAAACGTGCTTCTGAATACTTCATCAATGGTGGTCAGTCCCTGTTTGACCCTGTATAAGCCACTCTGCCTGAGTGTGCGCATACCCAATCTGACGGCCTCTCGCTTTATAGACTCGGCAGTGCCACCGCTGAGGATAACCTCTTTCAGATCAGTGCGCATTGGCATTACCTCATGCAGGGCCAATCTGCCCTTGTAGCCGGTATTGTTACAGGCATCGCACCCTTTACCTACGTAGCACTTGAAATCAGCAATCTCCTCGGGGGCAACTCCCGCCTTTAAAAGTACCTGTTCCGATACTTTTTGTT
Source organism: Candidatus Magnetobacterium casense (assembly GCF_000714715.1). Lineage (GTDB taxonomy): Bacteria > Nitrospirota > Thermodesulfovibrionia > Thermodesulfovibrionales > Magnetobacteriaceae > Magnetobacterium > Magnetobacterium casense. The sequence continues at coordinate 32,146 of NZ_JMFO01000014.1, read as the reverse complement.
CTATTTTCTCACAGCTCTTGCATATCCGCCTTGCCAACCTCTGGGCTATTACCAGGATGACCGATGAGGATACCAGAAACGGTTCGATCCCTATGTTTAAGAGCCTCGTAATCGTAGCGGGGGCATCGTTGGTGTGCAGGGTGCTCAGGACAAGGTGACCCGTTAAGGCGGCCTTTACACCTATTTCGGCGGTTTCCTGGTCTCTGATCTCACCAACCAGGATGATATCGGGGTCCTGTCGCAAGAACGACCTCAACGCCGCGGCAAACGTCAGCCCCACATCAGGCTTGACCTGCACCTGATTGATCCCTGCCAGGTTATATTCCACGGGGTCCTCTGCCGTCATGATATTAACCCCCGGTTTATTCAGGTGTGAAAGCCCCGAATACAGGGTCGTCGTCTTGCCACTACCCGTGGGACCGGTAACCAACACCATTCCGTAGGGTTTCTCTATGGCCTCGACGAAGTCATTGAGCTGCGTATCGTCAAATCCCAGGACGCTTAAATCCAGATTCAGGTTGGATTTGTCAAGGATTCGCATAACCACCTTTTCACCAAATTGTAGTGGCAGGGTCGAAACTCGAAAGTCTATCTCACTGTTTTCGCCAAACTTGATCTTGATCCTGCCATCCTGGGGTATACGCCGCTCGGATATATCCAGGCGAGACATTATCTTGATGCGTGACACGAGGGGATTCTTTATATGCTCAGGGAAAGGCGGAAACGCCTGCTTTAACACACCGTCTATCCGATACCTTACGTGAATCTCTTTCTCCCGTGGCTCTATGTGAATATCGCTGGCTCTGTCATTTATAGCATTCATCAGGATTGCATTTACCAGTTGGATTATAGGGGCTGCCCCGGCATCCGCCAATGATATCTTTTCTTCTTTTTGTTCAACAACGGCGATATTGGAAGTCGTTTTCTTGATAAGTTTGTCAATCTCCGACATATCCAGCGATGTCTTCTCCGTTGACTTTGCCGGTGCAGCGGCAGCGGCTGCCTTCAGTTGTTCCGTCTTGGGATAGTGTTCCTCTATTGCCTTCATGATGGCAGATTCCGTGGCCACATGCACTGCCACCTTCATCCTCGTTATAAACTTGACGTCCTCTATGGCGGGATTGTTGGTGGGATCGGCAATGGCAATCCGCAAGGCGTCTCCTTCCATTGTAATGGGGATCAGGATGTTTCGCTTTGCACGCTCAAATGGTATCTTTTTTACCAGTTCGGTGTCTATCTGGTATTGAGACATGTCGATCAAGGGGATTTTATACTGCTTGCTGAAAAAGCCTGCAAGGGCGTCTTCCTTGACAAATCCCATCTTTACAAGCACGGAGCCTAACCTCTTACCCTCTTTCTTGGATATCTCAAAGGCCTCCTTTACTTGTTTCTCTTCTACCAGTCCGCTTCGTACCAACAATTCACCAAGGACTGATACAGAACCTGTTGCCATACTCTCTCCTTTTCGTTACAAATGTTGTTAACCCATAAATAATCTCTAAGCCGCCACCGACGCCTTACGGTCTGACTCTCCAAGATGACCGATGTAGTATATTTCGATTGGATTAAATACAAAATACGTGGCATTTTTATGGGGTCAAGGGGTCAGCGCCCCCCGGCATAGAAGGGGGGACTGCTCCCATTGTGGGGTTGGTCTGAGGGAGGGCAAAGCCCTCTTTTCTGTTCTTTTAGTGCATGAAAGACAAACGCTCTATATAAATAAGCTACTTTGCTAGTATTAGCATAATGTAGGCTTATAGTAGCAATTCTTGTCATCACCTCTTTATGCTAACATATATTTTTTTTCTTGTCAAGACAAAACCGCACTTCCCACTAATGGACGTAATGCTTTTTGCATTCCCTGATATAGTCCTCAAATAAAAGCTGTGCTTTAGCGCCGCTAAGTGGTGTCATATATTCCGGTACACTGAAGGCGGTAATTCCAAAAGTGCTAAATTGCGATGCAATCGTAAGCTGTTTTAAGATACGGCTAATAGGTGCCAGTTCTGCAGTAAACGGATTTTCTTGAAGCATAGTCATTATTTCAACGATGACGCTAAGGCGCACGTTGTGTTTCTCTGCCGCCTTTTTTATTGCATCAAGATAAATTGGAAGCACTCCAGTCCGGCGTGGTCACATCGCCCAAGCACAGTAATAATGCCATATTGCTAAAACAGAAAAGTGGCTTAAATCAATGTCACAGCAAAATAGAAATGTCCGGTTATCGTGGAAAACTCGAGAATGTACATATCTTGTTATAATGTTGACCGAAGCAGAGCCGCCCCCTTCTTTCTTTTTCCTCTCTCCGCCTCAGCGAAGGACTCGACAGCCTCTCTGTGCCGCCCCAGCCTCTTCAGGGCAAGCCCCTTGTTGTAGTGCAACTGCCAGTTGTTGGGATCGATCCGGATGCCTTGCGAAAAGTAAACCAACGCCTCTTCGTACTTGCCCTCTGACACAAGGGACAGACCAATATACTGCAAGGCGTCAACATCACGGGGATTACTTACCATGGCCTTTTGGGCATACTTGATGGCCTCAGCGTAGTTTTTCTGGCGCATAAAGGACAGGGCTAGCATCTTGTAAAAGTATGGATTACCACCCTTGGTCAAAAACGGGGTCGCCTTGAGAAAATACTTTGCGGCCTCCTCGTACCTGCCCTGCGACAGAAGGGTACTCCACATATTGAAGTTCAAAAGCGGGTAATCTGGGACAATCTTCAGGCCCATCGAAAACTGTTCAATGGCCTCATCGATCCTGCCGGTTTTTAAGAGATGCGTACCGTAATTGTTGTGTGCAACGTAGTTGTTTGTTGTCACCTCCAGGGCATGTTTAAACAACGCCCCCGAGTCGTGCCAGTGCTGTACCTGCCTGTGGGTCAGAACCGGCAACGAGCCGATGACAATCACGCCGGCCAGGACTGCCCCGACGCTGCACGGCAATGACCACGACGAGACGTCATCTGCCAGTGCGGCAATGATTACAAAGATGCCAATTGTGGGTACGTATGCGTATCTGTCGGCTATCGGGGCAATGCTGACCTGGACTATCTGGATCACCGGCAACAACGTCACAAGATACCACAACCATCCAATCAGGAGATACGGCCTCCTGTGCCTGAGCATCACTACCACAACGCTCACACCAACAAAGAGCACCAATCGCACCACAAGCTCCCATGACAACGATAACTCCACGTAGGGATAAAAGGCCGCCAGTTTCACGGGCCACAACGTCTTTTCAACGTAGGAGGCATACGACTGTAACGCACTCAACAGGCGAAACCACAACGACGTCACCGACAACGGGACAATTGTCTCGCTCTTGCTCTGTGCAATGATCGTGACAGCGGAGCTAATCAGAGACAGTGCAAACAACGGCGCCTTCTCCAGCGACAACCGCCACAGACGACGCCCAAAATGCTCCCCGACAAATCGCCGCAACGGCCAGTAGTCTGTCAGCAACAACACGGCAGGCAGCGTCACAAGCATTGGCTTGGACATCAGCCCCAGGATAAGAAAGAACTGCACCACCACATAACGCTTCCACGAAGGACTTTCAACGTAGCGAAAGTAGACGAGCATCGTTAGCAGCCAAAACAGCGTAGACAGTACACTTTTGCGCTCCGATGCCCAGGCCACAGACTCCACGTTTAACGGATGCACGGCAAACAGGACTGCTACCACGCCTGCCACAATGACGGGATGTGTCACTGCGCCACGGAGGATATACATGAACAGGTAAAACAACACAATAGCGTTTATCACGTGCAGCATCAGATTAGTCATGTGTATGCCCTGGGGATTGACCCCGCCGTAGAGTTCGGTGTCTAGCATGTAGGACAGCCATGTCAGCGGATGCCAGTTGGAGAGATAGAAAGTTGTAAGTGCCCACGTCATCCCTTCGGTTGTCAGGCCGCTTTTGACGTAGACGCTTTCGGTTAGGTATTTTTCGTCGTCGTAGCTTACGAGTCCGTTGTCACTCAGCGGCCAGTAGGCGCACATGGTAAGGGTTATCAGGCAGAGGACGATTAGCAGGTTCAGATAACGGGTCTTGATTTCTCCAGTGGCCGGCACCGTCTGTGGTTTCCCCCCGGAACTACTCACCGCCAAGGCGCTGTGCCTGGAGCATGTGTGCCTGTGCCTCCTCGTCCCTGCCAGCCTTTCTGAGTGCATAGGCCAAGTTCTTGTGCATGGAGGCGCTCTGAGGAGCGATGTCAACGGCACGGGTAAAGGCATCAACGGCCTCTTTCACCCTGTCAAGCCCCATCAGGGCAATGCCGAGGTTGTTTAACACCTCCGTATCCCTGGGATGAATATCCAGCGACTTGTTGAGGTATATAACGGCATCCTTGTAGTTTTTTCGTTTCAGGTAGATCAACCCAAATCGCTTGCGTAATAGCGCCTCACCGTCAAAGAACATCAGGGGCTGACTACGCACATAGTGTATCATGGCCTCTTCAAACTTGCCCTGCCTGGTGAGGGCATCTCCCATGCTGCCACGCAGTTCGGCGCTATCGGGTTTTAGCTCAATCCCCCTGGCAAAGTATCCGATGGACTCGCCTAATCTGTCATTGTCGATCAGGGCGTTGCCGTAGTTGTTGTAGGCCTGGTAGTTGTTTTCTACGGCATCGATGGCGTGCTTAAAGAGCGTCAGGGAGTTCTTCCAGTGACCGGTGTATGCCCACGTCAGGCTGCCGTAGAACACGATCAGCACGGCGGCTATTATTGTCAGGACGGGTTTTTTAAACCGGCTGTTTTGCAGAAGTTCGGCGCTGCCCCATGCCATAATTATATATATCCCGATAAGCGGGACGTAGGTGTATCTGTCTGCGATGGCCTCACGTCCGGTCTGAACCAGCTTTATAACCGGCACCATCGTGCCCACGTACCACAGCCAGCCAATGATGAGATATGGCCTCCTGGGGCCTGACACCAGTGCGTAGATGGTGATTACCAGCAGGAGTGCAAAGGCCGCACACGGCTTCCACAGCGGCATGTTGTAGGGATAAGGGTAGAATATGGCCAGTTTGGTGGGGTTTATCATCATGTAAAGATACTGCACGTAGTTGACCGTAGCCGTAAAGACACGGTTTGCCAATGGCAGCATACTCAACGGTTGTACGGCGTGTGCCTCCCTCTGCACCACGTAGGTTATCATACTGGATATCCCGGAGAGGACAAACAACGGTATCTTCTCTGCGATCCTCGGATATGTGAACCGCTTTAACGGCCACACGTCCATCAGGATCAGAACGAATGGCAGAGTTACTGCCATCGGCTTGGCCATAAGCGCCAGTGCAAACAACAACAGGACAAGCATGTATATTCGTATCTTTATCCCCCTCCCTTTATGAGAGGGTGTATCAGTATCATCCTGGCGCACATAGTTGTGGTAGGCAATCATCGTCAGCAGCCAGAACATCGTGCACAGGACATTCTTACGTTCCGACACCCACGCCACCGATTCAACGGTCAGCGGGTGGACTGCAAACATGGCAGCGACAAAGGCGCTCCGCCACCTCTCTGCCGTCATCCGCAACAGCACGTAGAACACAAGGACGGTATTTATCATGTGTATGATGAGGTTTGTGAGGTGGTGCCCGCCGGGGTTGAGTCTGAAGACCGATACATCAAGCATGTGCGAAAGCCACGTCAACGGATGCCAATTGACAAAGAACGTAGTTTTAAACGCCCACAGCATCCCATCCACGCTAAGGCCGGTGTTTACCATATGGTTATCCGTGACATACTGCGGGTCGTCGCAGTTGATAAAGTCGTTAAACCCCACCCTGTAGTACACAACAAGGGTCAGTAGCAGCAGCACCAGCACTATCGATTTCGTGTCGTCTTTAGTGAGAATGCCCCCTTGCTTGTCCTGTGGCGGCTCAACCTTTTCTCTTATATTCATGTCTTCTCATATCGCTGGTAGAACTATTGTAAGCTAAAGGAGACTGCTTATGCAAGGCTTGTATTTACTATACTTTCGCACTTTTTTTTAAACCAGTATTTTACGCTGTTCTTAGAAATGGATTCTCGCTTTCGCGAGAATGACACCAAGTGGCGCTTTTGGCTGTTCCATGTCATTTCTGCGTAAGCAGGAATCCAGAAAGTGCAAAACTATAGTTACGGCAAGAAACATTTCAGAAAAAACTCCAGATACTATTGACATGTCTGAATAAGGTCTGCTAAATTAGAGAATTGTGATATGCTAATGTTCATGAATAGTATAATAAACTCATGTGTTGTGTGAGGTGTTTTCATTCATACCTGGGATGAATTGACTACCAGCGTCAGACCGGTTTGTGCGCAGGATTGCCACAGTGCTGGGTGCGTTTGCACCGGAGTCAGAGCAAGAGGTATCTGTTGCCGGCTAAAGTAATACTCAAGGTCACTGAGGGTAAACTCAAGGGCAAGGAGTATGTCTTTAACGAGCGTACGATCTGCATAGTCGGGCGAGGGGTGGACTGTTACCCGCGACTGCCTGACGATGAGGACCACCGTACTATATCACGTCATCACTGCCTGTTTGATATCAACCCCCCCGGCATAAGGGTCAGGGACTTTGGCAGCCTCAATGGCACCTACGTCAACGGTGTCAAAATAGGCCAGCGTGACAGGGCCAAGGTCATTGACAAGTCGGAGCACTTTTTCCCCGAGTACGACCTCAAGGAAGGTGACGAGATCAGACTTGGCAGCACTATATTTAAGCTGGAGCTGGGCACGGTAGAGTTCTGCTCTGTCTGCTCAAAGGAAATACTCGAGGATAAGCTCCAACAAAACAGACTAAACTCCAACCAGTACATCTGTGATGACTGCGCAAAAAACAAACCGCCCGTAAAAAAGACACCCCCAAAACCCCCTGTGTCTAAACCCGTAGTTAACTGCGTCAAATGCGGCAAGGAAATACCCGGCAATGTGGCTGCGGCCAAGGGTGACCCTCCCGTGTGTGACAACTGTAGCAAAGAGGCAGAAGAACTGTCTAAGCCAATGACGTCCCAGGATGTTCAGGAGCGTCTGCTGGAAATCAAGGGCTATACCATCATAAAAGAGCTTGGAAAGGGCGGCATGGGTGTCGTCTACCTGGCAACGAACAACAGCACGGGCGAAAAGGTAGCCCTCAAGGTAATGCTTGCCGAGGTGGCCGTCAATGAACAGTCGCGTGAGAGGTTTCTGCGTGAGGTCGAATACACCAGACACCTCAAGCACAAAAACGTGGTACAGATGCTCGACTACGGCAGTTGGAAGGGAATTTTTTACTTTACACTTGAATTCTGTGATGGCGGCAGCATTGACAGGTGGATGCTCAAGATGGGTGGAAGGTTTTCGGTAGACGAGGCCATGACTATTATCCTTCAGACCCTCGATGGTCTGGACTATGCCCACAACCTGGAGATACCAAATGTTAAACTCACAGATGGCCGCATTATGACGCTCAAGGGTCTTGTGCACAGGGACTTAAAACCGTCGAACTTCTTTTTCTATGGAACCGGCCCAAGCCGGATATCAAAAATAGCTGACTTTGGTCTGAGCAAGGCTTTTGATGCGGCGGGTTTGAGCGGTTATACGCGCACCGGCTCTGCTGCGGGTACACCGGTGTTTATGTCACGGCAACAGGTGATAAACTTCAAGTATTCCAAGCCTGAGGCCGATGTGTGGTCTATGGCGGCCTCACTGTACTACCTCCTGACGGGGAAGTTTCCGAGGGATTTTCCAAAGGGCAAGGACCCCTGGTACATAGTACTTCAGAGTCGTCCGGTGCCTATACTCAACAGAGACCCCAAGATACCAAAGAGATTGGCTGAGGTCATTGACGAGGCATTGATAGATCAGCCTGAGATAAAGTTTAAAACTGCAATAGGATTAAAGCGGGCATTGGAGGGTGCTCTATGACAAATACAATAAGCTATGCCGGTCTGACGGATAAGGGGCGTATCCGAAAGAGAAATGAGGACAACTGGTCGGTTGATCCTGAAAAGGGGGTCTACATAGTATCCGATGGCATGGGAGGCCATGCAGCGGGCGATTTGGCCTCAAGACTGGTTGTTGAGATGTTACCGATCTTACTCAATAAACGGATGAAGGATGTCACGACACTTAACTCCGCAAAGGCTACCGAACAGTTAAACGTGGCACTGACGGAGCTTAACGAACAAGTGCGCTCAGTAAGTAAGAGCAAGCCTGGGTTATCGGGTATGGGTGCGACGGTGGTGTTGTTGCTTGTGCGTGATATGACAGCCCTCCTTGCCCACATGGGAGACAGTCGGGCCTACCTCTTGCGCAACGGTAAGTTTAAGCAACTGACCATGGACCACTCGGTCATACAGGTACTCATCAACTCCGGTGAGATCACACCCGAGGAGGCATCCACACACCCGGCACGGGGTAAGATAACCCGGTGCATTGGTATGGCCGGGGATGCCTTGCCTGAGACCATGCTGCTTGAACTCAAACCGGGAGACAGGATTCTGTTATGCTCCGATGGTCTGACCGGTATGCTTGCCGACAATACGATCATGGACATCATCGGTGAGTACCGCGATAACAAAGCGGCATGTCAGACGCTTATAGACAGTGCCAACAACGCCGGCGGCCTGGACAATATCACCGTAGTGCTGGTTGATTGTCAGGGCGATCAGCTCCAAGCAGACGACATCATTGCCATATCCGAAACCGAAGACCTGGTATCAGGCAAGGGCGATATCAGAGAAATGGCCATCCCCCTGGGGTTCGTCATAAATCTTGACAAACAACCCTCCGACTTCTTTCTGCCGGTGAGTTATCCTTCGTTTTCTATAGGGCGTGGTAGTGGTAACCACCTCGCATTAAAAAATGACAGAACCGTCTCGCGCAGTCACTGCATAATATCGGTGGATGGCGACAACTTAAAGATACAAGACCTCGGCAGTCGTAATGGCACCTACTTAAACGGTCGCAGGATCAAGGGTATTGTTGATCTTCCGATACCCTCGTGGTTATCGATGGGGCGAACGCGGATTGGTGTGATACCTGCCGGAGCTGATTTTCAACATGAGGCCCTAATTGACGAGGCCTACACCACGGAAGGCAGTATCCTTATCCCCCCAAGTGAGTTCTTTGAGGAGAGAACGGAGGCGCTCCTGGTTGTGGACATAGTAGGCTCTACGCGCCTTGTAAAAGGTGGAGAGACGCAACTGGTAAAGGTAGTCTCTGCACTGGGACAGATGCTTGACAGGTCACTGCAGAATGAAAAGCATCCGTTCTTGAAATGCACAGGTGATGGCTTTTTTGCAACCTTTGGTGCTGCTGAAGATGCCCTGAAGTCGGGTTCAAAGCTCTCCGCCGGAATTGCCAGATACATCAAGTTCCCCGTCCAGATATGCGTAGCGCTACACTGGGGCTCAGTCCGTCTGACCCAGGAGGGAGAACGCACCGGCAGAAACGCACATGCCGTATTTTCACTGGAAGACCTCCGCCACAAGGAAAAAGACGTCACCGCACTTTTAACCACAAACAATAAAAAGGAAATAATCCTGATGACAGAGGCCTTCTGGAACATGCTTGAGCAGCGCACACGTGCCAAGGCCGTTGCCATTGGAAAGTTCAACCTCAAGGGGCTCGATAAAGAGGAAAAGATTTTCCACTGGCCCATGTAAGAGAGAACAAACGTCAGATTGAGAAGAAAAAAAGTGGTGTGGCTAGGTTTATGCGCTGTTACCGTTTGTGTATAAACAGGAAAAAATCATACGGCAGTCTGTCATGTCGTAGTGTGATGTAGGGTGAAAGCTCTGACATGGCAAAGTTGACAAGGGTTTCAGGGTAGACGTAGGACAGCTCGTAGCTCTTTACCGGATTGTGTGCCGACAGGGCGTTGAATACGAGGGTCTTGCGACAGTGCTTAAAGAGGCGCCTCAAGACGTTTTTTATTGTCTGCTCAATCCCCTCAACCTTGAGATTAAAGACACCGCACAGGAAGATGTAGTCGAAGTCCTCTGTGAGTTCGGTCTCCTCTGTATCAAAGACCATGAATCTGGCTTCGGGGTGATTTTTTTTGCCTTTGTTATCAACCGCGGGTTTATGTCCATGCCCGTGTACTGGATGTGGTAGCCCTTTTGCCGCAGGAACTGATAGAGGTCGCCCTTGCCGCAACCATAGTCGAGCACACTGCCTGCTATGATGTCATCCGTGGCAACGAGTCCTTCGTAGTGGAGCATCTGTCCCTGTGACGTCCACCTCAGGGCCTCAGGTCTGTCTCCATGTAGTCTGAGGGTGTTGTCATAGAACGACACCACGTACTCCTTTGCTAATGTATCCATACTTCAGTAATTATATCATAATTGTCAGGGGGCAATAAATAAAATAAAGAAGCAAAGGTAGGGCACTTGCATTTGAGAATTTTTATACGTCGATTCAAATCTGCTATAATTAATGATAGGCTGATATGTTCAGACACGGGAGGAACAGTTTATGACACAAGAGTATGATATTACGTTAAAGTCTATCCTGAAGGATGTCCCAAAGCGTTTCTTCAATATGCTCACGGGTTTTGAGGATGCGAAGTTCCTTGACGTACAGTTTCCTTCGGTCAGGTACAGGCAGCCTGATTTGTTAATGGACCTTCCCGATAATTCCTTATGGCACTTTGAGATACAGTCATCCAATGACAGCAATATGGATTGGAGGATGCTCGATTACTTCAGCATGATCTCTCAACATTGCAAAAGGCCCCCTGAACAGATGCTACTCTATGTTGGTGATGAAAGGTTGAAGATGGGTAAGGGACTCAAGTTTAAGAGGTTAAAGTTTGGGTACCGTGTAAGAGACATCAGGGATATTAAAAGTTCCGAACTCTTGGCAAGTGACAACCTGAGCGATGTAAAGTTGTCCATACTGTGCAATACGGAAGATGTCGTTGGTACAACGAGGGAGGTATTGTCAAGGTCATCCCATTTGGAGGCAGGTGACAGGAGCACGTATATATTGGAGTTGCTCAACCTGTCGAGACTTAGAGGGTTATCCGATATAGTAAAAAAGGAGGTAAACAGTATGCCGGTAACAATTGATTTAAGCAAAGATGCACTTTATTTGGAAGGTACTCGCAAGGGGGTGGTCGAGGGAAAACGTAAGGGCTTGGTTGAGGGAAGGCAGCAGGGCTTGGTTGAGGGAAGGCAGAAGGGCTTGGTTGAGGGAATAGAAGGGATGCTGGATATAAAATATGGTGCTGTTGGGTTGGAGATCATGCCTTCTGTGAAAAAAATTACGTCCATCGAAAAGATGGAGGCGTTTAAGAGGTTGATAAAGAACTCACGGACGGTTGATGAGTTGAAGGAGTTCCTGGAGGATAGTGCAGGGTCATAAATGGCATTGATGTAAAGCTACATACGGCTGATATGTTCAGACACGGGAGGAACAGTTTATGGCACAAGAGTATGATATTACGTTAAAGTCTATCCTGAAGGAGGTTCCCGAGCGTTTTTTCAGGATGCTCACAGGTTCCGGGGATGCGAAGTTCCTTGACGTACAGTTTCCTTCGGTCAGGTACAGGCAGCCTGATCTGTTAATGGACCTTCCCGATAATTCCTTATGGCACTTTGAGATACAGTCATCCAATGACGGCAATATGGATTGGAGGATGCTCGATTACTTCAGCATGATCTCCCAACATTGCAAAAGGCCCCCTGAACAGATGCTGCTCTATGTTGGTGATGAAAGGTTGAAGATGGGTAAGGGACTCAAGTTTAAGAGGTTAAAGTTTGGGTACCGTGTAAGAGACATCAGGGATATTAAAAGTTCCGAACTCTTGGCAAGTGACAACCTGAGCGATGTAAAGTTGTCCATACTGTGCAATACGGAAGATGTCGTTGGTACAACGAGGGAGGTATTGTCAAGGTCATCCCATTTGGAGGCAGGTGACAGGAGCACGTATATATTGGAGTTGCTCAACCTGTCGAGACTTAGAGGGTTATCCGATATAGTAAAAAAGGAGGTAAACAGTATGCCGGTAACAATTGATTTAAGCAAAGATGCACTTTATTTGGAAGGTACCCGCAAGGGGGTGGTCGAGGGAAAACGTAAGGGTTTGGTTGAGGGAAGGCAGAAGGGCTTGGTTGAGGGAATAGAAGGGATGCTGGATATAAAATATGGCGCTGTTGGGTTGGAGATCATGCCTTCTGTGAAAAAAATTACGTCCATCGAAAAGATGGAGGCGTTTAAGAGGTTGATAAAGAACTCACGGACGGTTGATGAGTTGAAGGAGTTCCTGGAGGATAGTGCAGAGTAGGATTGCCGGTCTTCTTCTTTCTTCCTTGCAAGAATTTGCAGCAATACATTATCATAATATCCTGATATGCTAAATAGGCTGGATGATATAGCTCCATTTATGGCGATGGACATAGCACGGCAGGCACGACAGTTCCCTGACACGGTGCATATGGAGCTGGGAGAACCTGACCTGCCCCCTCCGCCGGCAGTCTTGGAGGGCGTACAGAGGGCCATGACAGACAACCGTTACGCCTACACACCGGCACTGGGCCTCAAAGAACTCCGTGAGAAGATCGCTCAACACTACAACAACAAATACGGCGTGGACGTCTCCCCCGACAGGGTAATCGTTACACCGGGGACATCGGGGGCTTTTCTGGTAGCGCTGGGCATTGCCCTCAACGCCGGGGATGTCCTTTGCCTGCCTGACCCCTCATACCCGTGCTACAAGAACTTTGCACACTACCTCGATATAACACCAACATTCATACCGGTAAACAAGGACACCTCGTTTGAGCTTACACCGGATGCCCTGCGACAGACAAGTGACATCAGGGCACTGCTCATCTCCTCCCCGGCTAATCCCACGGGCAGACTCTACGACACGGACAACCTCAAGGCCCTCATCCAACACTGCAACGACATAGGCGTCACCTTCATCTCCGACGAAATATACCACGGCCTGGTCTACGGGGCCACCGAACACACCGCCCTGGAGTTCTCCGACAACGTCATCGTGATCAACGGCTTTTCAAAGTCGTTCTGTATGCCCGGCTTTCGGATCGGGTGGATGATCGTGCCGGAGGATTGGGTACGGAGGGCGGAGATCGTCATCAGCAGCATCTTTATAGCCGCCAATACCATTGCACAGTATGCTGCCTGTGAGGCATTTGACTATGCCTGGCTGGCAAACATCAACAAGACTTTTGCACACAGAAGGGACTTCCTCTACGATGGCCTCCGGGGGCTGTTTGATCTTCCGGTGCTCCCCGATGGGGCGTTCTACGTTTGGGCCGACATCTCAAGGTACGTCACGGGCAATGGAAACTCACCTGGCGCCGGGATGTACGCTGATAGCGTTGCCTTTGCACAGGCGCTTCTGCAGAGAGGGCACGTGGCCATTACGCCGGGCGTCGATTTTGGCAAAAACACTACACTCCACCACGTCCGCCTGACCTACACCTCACCCATCGATGTGTTGCAGAGCGGTATCGACAGAATAAAAAACTTCATAGCCAAAAGAAGATAAAGAAAAAAATGGGGGACTCTGTCCCCCCTCAGCCCCCCTTGCAAGGGGTCACGGCCCCCTTGACCCCGTAATTATGTACTTGTACCCATGAAATTTTTATGAACTCTTTACTTTTTACTCTTTACACTTTTATATTTTATATGTTAATGTTAGACGGGTGGTAGTTTACACCTAAATAAAAGAAAGGAAGGGGTGATATAGTGTCTCAAACGAAAGAGACTAAAAATAAATTGATTGTGGATTATAGGATTCATGAGAGAGATACGGGTTCTCCAGAGGTGCAGATTGCGCTTTTGAGTGATAGGATAGGTTATTTGTCGGATCATTTCAAGGTTCATAAGAAAGACCACCACTCTCGGAGAGGTCTTTTGAAGGTCGTTGCAAGAAGGAGAAAGCTTCTTGAATACCTAAAGATCACAGACAATGGACGTTACAAGCTGGTGATTGAGCGGTTGGGCATCAGAAAGTAGAGGTTTAGATTGATTTCAACAGAGGTAACAAGAGTAGAGCTTACGGTTAACGATAAACAACTGATTCTGGAAACGGGCCTCATGGCGAAGCAGTCCGATGGGGCCATCGTTGCCAAATATGGCGATACGGTCGTGTTGGCAACGGCGGTGTCCGATAAACGGGTGATGGAAGGGAAGGACTTCTTCCCCCTGACCGTCGATTACCAGGAAAAGGCATATGCCGCCGGTAAAATTCCCGGCGGATTCCTCAAGAGAGAGGGCAGGCCGTCCGAAAAAGAGATCCTCACCTCCCGTCTGATAGACAGACCTATCAGACCGTTGTTTCCGGATGGGTTTCATTCGGAGACTCAGGGGGTTGTATCGGTGCTCTCCTACGGTGAAGAGAACATATCCGACGTGATGGGTATCACGGCCATGTCGGCGGCCCTAACGATATCTGACATCCCCTTTGACGGGCCGGTGGCTGCTGTGAGAATCGGCAGGATAGACGGCGAACTGGTCATAAACCCCGACCTTGAACAGATGGATGACCCCAAACTGGACATGGTTCTGGTTGTGGCGGGTACGGACGATGCGGTCATCATGGTTGAGGGCGGGGCCATAGAGGTCTCCGAGGAAGTGATGTTGGCGGCCATAGACCGTGCTCATCAGGAGATCAAACGGATCGTTGAAACACAGAACGAACTCAGAAAGCTCGTTGGCAAGCCAAAACGTGAGGTAGCCCCGATTCAAACCGACGAGGCACTCGCTGAATCCGTAAGGCAGTTCGTCATCGAACGTATGAAAGAGGCCGTCAGCATCCCCGGCAAGCTCAAGAGGCAAAAGGTACTTGATGCCATCCTGGATGACGCAATCAAGGCCTTGTCCGATGATGACGACAAGAAGGTCAAGGCAATTTCAAAATACTTTGAGGAGCTGGAGAAAGAGCTTATCAGAAACCTGATCCTCAATGAAAACGTCCGTGCGGATGGCCGTCGTCCTGATGAGATCAGGGATATCCATTGTATCGTAGGGATATTGCCGCGTACGCATGGTTCTGCCTTGTTCATACGAGGTGAGACGCAGGCGTTGGTGGCGGTGACGCTCGGTACGTCGTCGGATGAACAGAAGATAGACTCCCTGGAGGGCGACAGATACAAGACCTTTATGCTGCACTACAACTTCCCACCATTTAGCGTTGGAGAGGTCAAGCCGCTAAAATCCCCCGGCAGGCGGGAGATAGGTCACGGCGCCCTGGCCGAGCGTTCGATCAAACCCGTGGTACCGTCCCCGGATGACTTTCCGTACACAATCAGGGTAGTGTCGGACATCCTTGAGTCCAACGGCTCGTCATCGATGGCATCGGTGTGTGGAGCAACGCTGGCGCTGATGGATGGCGGGGTACCGATAAGGAAGCCTGTTGCCGGCATTGCGATGGGCCTTATCAAGGAAGGCGACAGGATTGTGGTGTTGACAGACATCCTGGGCCTGGAAGACCACCTCGGAGACATGGACTTCAAGGTATCGGGTACTGCTACGGGGATAACGGCATTTCAGATGGACGTCAAGATCAGGGGGGTCAGCACGAGTGTCCTGGTTGACGCCCTGCAGAGGGCCAAAGAGGGCAGGCTGCATATCCTGGGTAAGATTACCCAAACGATAGAGACCCCACGTGCTGCCCTGTCTCCAAATGCACCGAGAATATTCCAGATGAAGATCAAGGCGGAGAAGATCAAGGACGTCATCGGTACCGGCGGCAAGATCATCAAGGGCATCATCGAGGAAACCGGCGTTAAGATAGACATTAACGACGAAGGTCTGGTGACAATTGCCTCAAATGACGGGCCATCGCTCAACCGGGCAAAGGGGATAATCGAGGGCATTGTGGCCGAGCCGGAGATCGATCGCATATACACGGGTAAGGTGAAGAAGATCATGGACTTTGGTGCCTTTGTCGAAATACTTCCGGGTACGGATGGCCTGCTGCATATATCGCAGATATCCGACAAGCGCGTCAACAAGGTCACTGATGAGTTAAGCGAGGGCGACGAGGTCATGGTCAAGGTCATAGACATAGACAGGAGCGGAAAGATCAAGTTAAGCAGAAAAGAGGCCCTAAAGGACACTCAAAAGACCAGTTAAGCACAAAAACGTCAGGCGGTGGTTGGACGGCATTGAACGCTGCGCTCCGGCGCTGTACGGATAATAACAAGGGGATAAGCAAATTATCCCTTTTTGTTTGGCCTCATAGACAGACTATTAATTGCGGACTATAATATAGAGATAGCGTATAATTTAAAAGGAGTGGCAATGTACAGGAAGGAGTATCTTCAAAACGGCATTCCGTTGGTTATGGAGCAGATAGCGGGAGTTAGGTCGGTGGCTGCCGGCATATGGGTCAAGGTTGGTGGACGGTATGAGTCGCCTGACAACAGCGGGATATCACACTTTATCGAGCACATGTTTTTCAAGGGCACCAAGAGTCGCACCCAAAAGGACATCGCCATAGAGATCGACTCGCTGGGCGGGGACATCAACGCCTTTACCTCACGAGAGAGCACCACGTTTTACGTCAAACTCCTCCGGGACAACATCACAGAAGGCGTGGAGATACTATCGGACATATTTCTGAATTCCCTGTTAAACGACAATGACATAGCCAAGGAGCGTGAGATCATCACCGAAGAGATAAACATGCTCGAAGACACCCCAGAGGACTACATCCACGACCTCTTTTACGAGGACATCTGGGGAATGAATACGCTTGGCCTGCCAATCCTGGGCAGCGTGGATAACGTCACGTCCTTTAAGCGCGACGATCTGCTCAGGTACATCGGCGACCACTACGGCACGGGCAATATAATCATCTCCTGCAGCGGCAACATAGACTTTGCTCAGATGTACGACCTGTTTAATGCCACCCTCGGTCAGCTCCGGTCTAAGGGGCAAGCCTCCGATGAGCCGTTGCAGAGACCGTCGTTTACGCACGGCCTCAACGTCTACGAAAAAGACCACACGGAGGTGCATATATGCATCGGCACCGAGGGCATCAAGCAGGACTCCGTGCAACGCTATCCATTTCTTTTGCTGAACACGATATTTGGCTCCGGCATCAGTTCTCGGCTGTTTCAGGAGATCAGGGAGAACAGGGGGTTGGTCTACAGCATATATTCGTATCTGTCTTCCTACCACGACACGGGTGTCTTTGGTGTATCCGCTGCATCGAGCAGGAAGAAGTACGTCGAGGTCATAGAGGTTGTGTTGAAGGAGATGGCTGCTCTGCGGGACACCATCACCGAGGCAGAGCTTGCACGGGCTAAGAATCAGCTCAAGGGCAATACCCTGTTGCATCTGGAGTCTTCTTCGGCGCGGATGCACAACATTGCGCGTCAGGAGATATACTATCAAAAATACTACAGTCCAGATGAAATCATTCGAGGCATAGAGGCCATCACGCTCAAGGACGTCCGGGAGATAGTTGATGCCTTTGTCGGCTCTGGCAAGAAGGCCATTACCGTCCTCGGTCCGGCTAGCAAGAAAGCCCTGGCCGGATTATAGCGCGTTTCGAAAGAGAAGAAAGGGGCGGCTCCGTTTCTTTTTCGCTCCAGGACGCTCCTGGCCCCTTTAGAACCCCCTGCAAGAGGGCCAGCCCCCTTGAACCCATATAAGTGATATGGGGCTTGTATTTATCAAATCGAAATCTGCTATAATTACGGAAGCAATAAATTGTATATGGAGGCTTGGACTTATGAAATTGAAACAGCCTGATATGAAATTAAAGCAGCCTGATCTGTTGGCGGAGATATCGAATGGCCGGCTTTTTCAGATAGAGTTTCAACTGGTCAACGACAAGGACATGGCTTTAAGGATGTTGAGGAATTATGCGTGGCTATCCTTGCATTACGGCAGGGGGCTGGAGCAGGTGGTGTTGTATGTGGGCAATCCGGTGTTAAAGATGCCCAATAGTGTAAAAAGCAAGCAGCTTGCCTTTAAGTATACCTTGCGGGACATGCGGGAGATTAAAAGTCGTCAGTTACTTGAAAGTACCAACCCCGGAGATATGGTGCTTTCGATATTGGGCAAGATGTAAGCCATCGGTGGCAGACAGATGGGTACCCCTCTATATTGACAATAGCGGTAGTAGAGGGGAGCTATGCAGTAGATAGCTATTGGCAATTATTTATCTACCGGTATGATAATGTCGCCATCTGGATAATGTTTTGTATTTCTTGTTGCTATCTTGTAACCCCGTACAATAGCGGTAGCATAGATTAAACAGTCTGTAGTTGTAAGCGTTACCCCCTTAGTTCTATAATGTCGATACAGTTCTCCAGCCCTTACAGCTATCTCTGCTGTAACTATGTTTGTACTGCACGCGCTAATGAAACTCTCCGTTGCAATTTTTTCGTTCTCTTTCATCCCTGCAAGTAGTTCATAAATCGATATTACGCTCAAAAATGCCGAATCATTTAACCATAAATATTCAACAAACTTCTTTGCATAGGGTAAACCTCTCAGGTAATCAATTGCAATGTCTGTATCAATCAAAACTGCTTCCATAATCCCTGTCTTTACGTAATTCGTTTACGATATCTACGCTTTCACGCTCTCTGTCTGTCCATTTGCCGAAGCTCTGCATGGCCAGCTCTATTTTCTTTCTCCTTATGTGTTGTCTTAGTGCAATGGCTACAAAGCTACTGAAATTGTCAGAGTATTGCCTTACCTCCTCTATTAGCTCCTCTGGTAGAGTTACCGAAGTTCTGATCATAATGTATCACCTCATTACATATATCGTTTATTTATAGTGTAACATAATATGACAATATCTTGGCGCTACCTTGCAGTGGGTGTTGTGCAGTATTCTTAAGTTTTTTTCAGGTTCCGGTATTGAAAAATAACTACTATATGTGTCGATATCAATACAGCCTGCAGGCTTCATGGATTCAGTTTTCTTATAGTTTTTGAGATTAAACCACATGGCCTGTATCTTGCATTAATGGCAATGTGATGTCTTGTACACAGAAGCTAAAATTAAGGAGGTATGTTGATAGTATACGGTGAAGTAACAACAGCCGAGCAAATGGTTTTGGGCAGTTTTTTTGTAGAAATGAGATATCCTGAAAATTATGCTTGACAGAATATTTAGTGTTTTGTTATAACAGATAGACGTTTGGTTTATGCTTATAAAAAAAGACTTGACAAAGGATTATTTTAGTGGTTATAATCAGGTTGAGAATTACTGGAAGATGTTAGGCCAGGGATTATATGGCCAGAGACTGGATGGCCAGAGACAAGATGGCCAGCAACAAGATGGGTTAAATTCCACTAAAAATAACAGGATGGAGAAGACTCCATACTTATATTCAAAGGGGGTGATAGTAGTATATTAGTTGAGGTAACAGGTAGCTTGACAAGTTATGTTGACTTATCGATTAGAACAAAATGTGCAGTTTATCTGTACAAAAGCAATAAGGAGGTATTGAGTTAAATGAAAAGTAAGTTTTTAGTGTTGTTGTTGCTTTTAGTAGTAGTGTTTGCTGGATTCAGCCTTGCTCAAGCAGCAACGTCTCAGTTAGACAACATGCCTGGTGGCGCCGGTTATGCATACTGGCAGACAAATACCAGTTGGCGGACATTGGTCAACATCCAAAATACAAATAATGCGGCTGCCTACTGGGTAGATCTTATTCTGTTTGATGAGAACAGCGTTCACTTGGCAGACTGGCAGATGCCCTTAACACCAAACGATAACACCGGTGTTATAATCTCAAGCACCGCAGCCGGATCAGTTAACATAATGCCGTACAGCGTACCTGCTACGTTTCTGGGTGCAGCACCTGCAATCGGTATTCCTTTGACCGGCCTTACAATAAGTGGAGTTCCGGTTGGATCAGATGGTTTCATGAAGGGATATCTCTCAGTAGTATTAAGGTACACGGGCGTTCCTGTTAGCTCGAGCCAACCAACGCTTGAGTTCCCTGACGTTCTGCATATCAGGACGGCCTACCTCAACGGAACAACCAGCGCATTTGCTTTAAACGGCGCAATGTTGCAGGGATACGTAAACATCGGAATCGATAACGCCGCTTCCGGAGTGGTCGCTGAAGCCAACCGTGAGCAGTGGCTTAATACGGTTCCTCGTCCAAACCAGCGCACAGTATGTGATGCAAACATGGACGGTGCGATAGGCGCAACGTTTGGCAGGCAAGATGCCTCACGCGCAACCATAGGCTTCTGGGAGTTAATGTTAACGGAGAACATCTTTATACCGTTTGGAACTCCTGCCGGCAACGCCGGAAGATGGAGAGTTATTTGTGACCTGAGCCAAAAGACATATCCTGCAATGGGTTCGGCTTTCGGACGCTATTGGGCACGTTATAACGTAACCACCGGAATCACTTCCAGCCTCGTGCTCGTAGCACCGGCTTCAAGCTCCGGCCTGGATACCACACCGAGAGTAGGACAGCAAGTTGCATTCCCTGCATACTACAGACATATCGATGCCAACGCATACGATGACGCTGAGAATCCCCTCTCAACGATTATTGATTTCCCTGAGGTTGCAAGGATTCCTTTTGGAAACAATGCAGGTACCGATATAGTTATTAACTCAACGGCAGGTGAGGCACGCTTGATTGTTTCAGCTCCTGTGTTTGGCTTCTCCTATACAGAAGGCGCCGGCGGATTTGCAGATATCTATCCTCTGATCTCTGAGTCCAAGAACATATCTGTTACAAACATCACCTACGGCTTCTCGCTTGGTACAGCAATCAACGCAAGCGCAAATCCAGTGCTGCAAACGGTAACAGACTTTGGTAACTACTACGATACTCCTGCTACCAACTGGGGTCCATGGTCAGGCTTAGGTACGCCTGTGTATTGGAGCGACCCTGCTAATACCTACATGACTCAGTATACCTACACGACAGGCAGTGTTGTGCCTACAGCTGTTTCACAGTTTGGTGTTGCAGCAGAGCACGCAAATAATTCTGTTCTGAGCTCGGACAACTACACACCAGTGTCTCCTGAAATCGGAGTCCTTGGTAATAAGTACTCTACTGATATTGCCGGTTACAAGTCACCTACCACGGCATATTGTGGATGGGCTCCTCCGACATCTGGTCAGGTTTGTGCAGCAAGCAATACAGTGACAATAGTCGCAGGTGGTACCACATATTACAACTCTTGCTACGGAATTTGCAAAATCCAGTAAACACTGTTTCAGGGTATTTGTATAAGGGGCCGAAAGGCCCCTTATGTTTTTTTATAACCATATCCATTTTAAGCACAGGGGTGTCGTATGCGTAAACTTAGGTTAAAAGGTTCGTTGCTGGTTTTGTTCGCACTTTATCTTCTGTTGTCTGTTACTTCATGTTCCCATAACGTTAAGATAGAACCAGGTGGTGACTTATCAGAAACGATAAAACACTTTTATGACCTTAAAAAACAAGGAAAATTCGTGGAGACGTGGAACTTTGAACGCATGTCAACGTATGAAGACGAAAAACTACGCGAATCTGCAAAGAACAACTATTTTAGCAATCAAGGCGGTAAAATGCCGGTTAAGGAATACGAAATCCTGGAGATAGGCCAGGAGGGAAGCGCCATTGAGGGTCTCACCCCGGTGAAGATGAAGATCACCTCCACGTGGCCGCAGATGACGGGATTTAAGTTCCCAGAAGGCGAAAATGTCTTTGAGATGGAAGACCTGTGGCAGAAGATCAACGGCAAGTGGTACCACGTTGTCAGGGGAATGGAAAGAACCTGGTAGGGGCAGCAGGGGTGTTTTGTCTGAGTGGGGTTGGTTGTGCTGTGCTCTAAATAGATCACCCCCCTCCCTAAAATGGATTTCACTATGCTTTTTTAGCGTAGACCTTTTATCGATATACATCCTTTCGATGTTCTACCTTGAGAATATACGTTATATCCGCTTTATGGTCTATCGACAGAATAATACGCCAATTGCCGACACGGACTTTGTACCTTAACGGTTTACTCTTCAATTGCTGCGATTTTATTTGCTTTGAGGTTTTTTCTATTTGATCTATAGTTTCTGCTATCCGTTTTCTTATTACAGGGGCAAGCTTTGATATGTCTTTTTGTGCCGATGGGGTAATAATTGCCTTCATAGACCTATTTCTGCTTTAAATTCCTCCCACGTCTTAACATCACAAGATTCAATCTCCCGTTCTGCCTCTTCAACTGCCTCTAAAAATTCCTCTCTCAACTCAGATTCATCAAGCAGCTCTAAGACAAGCGGACTCTTATTGCTGTGCTCGGTTATCAGAAAGGTGATAAATCTCTCTGCGATCTCTGTATCCGGCTCTGATAGCTCTTCCACTAACTCATGCAACAATGCCCTGCTGTTACTCATTTCTTCCTCCCGATTCTTTTTACCGCTTGCTTTATTATAGCACATTTCGATTGGATTAAATGCAAAACGCGTGGCATTTTTACGGTGCGTCAAGGGGACTTCGTTGTGGCCGGAGTGCCTCACCCCTCCCATTGTGGGGAGCTGAAGGGCCAAGAGCACATTGAGCCGGGGGGCGCTGCCCCTCCTGGAGCGTTTTGCCTGAGCGTGGTTGATAGTGCTATAATAAGATCAAAAAAAGGAGGATTAACAGTATGGGTACAAGAATCTTTACACAGGAGGAGGTGTTAAATGGTAACGTTAAAAGAGATCGAAAAAGCAATAACGGACTTATCTGAGGACGATTTTGCCAGACTAAGGGATTGGATTGAAGAACTCGACGCTGAGATTTGGGACAGACAATTCGAGCAAGACGTAAGGTCTGGCAGACTGAAAGATATCTCCGAGGTAGCCGTCAGTGATTTTAAAAGAGGAAACTATAGAGAGATATGAAGCATTGTGCCAGTGGTTCTTATTGGAAATGCTATGAGAACCTGCCAAGTCATCGGTAATCCTTAAGGGGTACAGAGGCGTTTTGTCTGAGGGGAGTTGGTTGTGCTATATACCATTTAGTTTAGTGTAATAGAACAAGGATGAGTATAGGCACGAAGGGGCAGATGCGCCCATTTTTTTGTCCATTGTGACTTAATATAAGTAATTGAGTAATAATACGACATCAATAGATAAAAGCTGAATATTTTAGTTCACGCCAGACAACCACCGTTATCCGGCCAAAATGGACGTTGCAGAAAGTATGGTGGATGTGTCAAATTATTATCAGCACTCGTTGATGGTGAGTGCTAACAACAGTAAATCGAAAGGAGATAATGTATATGAAATTCAAACCTCTGAAAGAGCGGGTGTTTGTCAGCTACAAGGAAGAAATGGCCATGACTGCCGGCGGACTCTACGTCCCCGATACGGCCAAGGAAAAACCACAAAGGGGAAAGGTCGAGGCCGTTGGCTCTGAAGTCAAGGAACTCAAGGTCGGCGATGAAGTACTGTTTGACAAGTACTCAGGCTCAAAGGTTAATATCGACGGTACAGATTATCTGATCGTCAAAGAAGAAGACATTCTGGGAATTATTGAATAAGGTGCGAGCCGCACTGGCAATAAAAGGAGGATATAAATGGCTGCAAAACAACTGGCCTTTGATGAGGCCGCACGTAGGGAAATATTAGAGGGGATATCGATTCTAAACAACGCCGTCAAGGCAACCCTTGGCCCTAAGGGCAGAAATGTTATCATCGACAAAAAATTCGGCTCCCCCACCATCACCAAAGACGGCGTAACGGTGGCAAAAGAGATCGAACTAAAAGACCCCTATCAGAACATGGGCGCACAACTCCTTAAGGAAGTCGCCTCCAAGACATCTGATACCGCCGGAGACGGCACCACAACCGCCACGGTACTGGGACACGCCATCTACAGAGAGGGTATCAAAAACGTCGTAGCAGGCGCCAACGCCATGGATCTCAAGCGTGGCGTCGAAAAGGCCGTCGAAGCCGTCGTCGCCAAACTCAAGAGCCTGAGCAAGCCTGTCGTCGATAAGAAAGAGATCGAACAGGTTGGCACAATTTCGGCCAACAACGACCCCTCCGTGGGCAACCTCATCGCCGAGGCCATGGACAAGGTCGGCAAGGACGGCGTCATCACCGTTGAAGAGGCCAAGAGCATGGTCACCTCCCTGGAGGTCGTCGAAGGAATGCAGTTTGACAGGGGATACATCTCTCCCTACTTCGTAACCGATTCCGAGCGTATGGAGTGTGTCCAGGATGACGTGCATATACTGCTGCACGACAAGAAAATTTCCAGCATGAAAGACCTCCTCCCACTCTTGGAGCAGATCGCAAAGATGGGCAAACCGCTGCTGATAATCGCCGAGGACATCGAGGGCGAGGCCCTTGCAACCCTCGTGGTCAACAAGCTGCGCGGAACTCTGCACGTCAGCGCCGTAAAGGCCCCGGGATTTGGCGAAAGAAGAAAGGCCATGCTTGAGGACATAGCAGTACTGACCGGTGGTACCGTAATATCTGACGACCTGGGCATGAAGCTCGAAAACGTCAAGATGGCAGACCTCGGAAGGGCAAAGAAGGTCACCGTTGACAAGGACAACACGACCATCGTCGATGGCGGAGGCGATACCGCAAAGATTCAGGGCAGGGTCAAGCAGATAAAGACACAGATAGAGGAGACCACCTCCGATTACGATAGAGAGAAGCTCCAGGAGAGGCTTGCCAAACTGGTTGGCGGCGTGGCGGTCATAAACGTCGGTGCTGCAACAGAGACCGAAATGAAGGAAAAGAAGGCCAGGGTGGAAGACGCCCTCCATGCCACAAGGGCAGCCGTTGAGGAAGGTATCGTCCCAGGTGGCGGCGTGACGCTCCTGCGCTGCATCTCGGCCATAGACGAACTCAACCTCGAAGGCGACCTCAAGATCGGCGCCAACATCGTCAAGAAGGCCCTCGAAGAGCCTATTAGACAGATCGTATACAACACGGGTCTGGAAAGCGCCACCGTCATAGAGAAGGTAAAGGCATCAACCGATGTCAACTACGGCTTTGACGCACAGAACGAGGTCTTTGTCGATATGATTCAGGCCGGCATAATCGACCCCACAAAGGTCACCAGGTGCGCCCTACAGAACGCCGCATCGGTATCGGCACTAATGCTCACAACCTCGGTGATGATCACAGAGCTGCCGGATAAAGAAGAAAAGATGCCACACGGTGGAGGACACCCAGGCATGGGCGGCATGGGAGATATGTACTAAGAATAGAAGGGGGAGCTCTGCTCCCCCTCAGACCCCTACGCAAGGGGACCAGTCCCCTTGACCCCATCTTTCGTAGGCTTGTGGTTAAGTTTTGGTGTGGATTTATTAATGAGCGGAGGAAATGAAGAAAGGAGGGGTACCACTGCTGACATAGGGCAAACTTGACAAGAATAGAACAAATGTAGTATCCTTTAGAATATGGAAGTATGGTATTAATTTGGCTGTTTTAAACAGTTATTACGAGGATATTTAAGATGACTATGGAAGACAACGAATATAAGGAGCAGCTTGGAAAAGTAATCGGAGCGAGTGTAGACTCTCTATACTTTAATGGATTTGAGACATTTATGACTGTCGGAGATGTTGGTATTATTCTTAAACTGCAAGGGAAGGATATATTGACCTTAAATACAACCTTTACAGTTGCAAAGACCTTAGCAGAAAACTTAACGAAAATAATACAGCATTTAGAAAGTAAGACAGAAACAAATATCTTGACAATGGAGGATATTGGCAATGCCGTGTTCAAACAGACAGTTGAGGGATGAATATAATAAGCGTCTTGTATTAAGTTATGCAAATGTAACGCAAGATAAGATATTATCATTCAAAGACTTAAAGGAAGGTTGGCATTATGAAGAAGGATCGCCTATTGACGAAGGGATTATAGAGAGGGCCATTTCTTTAAATAACAAAGCCGGAAACTTGGGGTTTCATGATACTGATGCCTTCCCGGGATTAAATGGTGGTATCGCTCTTACTCTTTACCATGATAAATATTATTTAGAATTTACAATAGAACCCGATAACTCTATAACATATCTTAGAGAAGACGATAACACAGAGGTATGTTATTTGGAAGGATTGTCATGGGATAGTGCAATAGACATGTTAAATAAATTTAGAGGCTATTTATGGGGAATTATATCAGAGTCATACAAAGAATCTTTTTTGATAATAAAAAAGGGCGGTTTCATCGGAATGCATTCAAGAACACAAGCGGAGGCGGAGGTATATCAGTTATCAGTGAAGAGTGCATCCTGGAATCAAGGAATTCCATTTGCTCCCATGTTGTTAAGTACTACAAAGCCGTTTCAGGTGAGCCTCCCGTGTTCTGGAAGTTCTCTGAGCAAATATTACCAACAATCTGTAATTTAGAACAGAAAGACAGCAGTACAGGTGACAAGTGCCATTAATATAATTGGCTTGCCAGATAAAAATGCAAAAGATATCTTCAAGAATGTTCCACCTGAAGATATTAAAACATGCGCTGAAAATAATATAGAAAAACAGTTTAGCATAAAAGATTTGTAGTTTATTTAAGGATTACCTCAAACGTCTTTAATCAAATGGATGAGAGAACAAAAAAGATACTGATAGCCGTCATACAGAGCTATATACAGTCGGCGGCTCCGGTTGGCTCGAGGTACATAAGCAAAAAGTACGGCTTGGGTATATCCCCTGCCACGATCAGAAACACCATGTCCGATCTGGAAGAGATGGGGTACCTCAGTCAGCCGCACGCCTCCTCCGGAAGAATGCCAACCGATAAGGGCTACAGACTGTTCGTGGAGGAACTCCGCGGCAGCAGCGTCAGTGCCAACGACGACCTGCTTGCACTGCTTGCCACACAAAACCTCTACTCTATGGGAGACCTCAACGACCTGCTCGACTCCGTCACCCGGATGCTTTCCGAGTACTCGCGCTACCTGGTTGTGACCCTGTCTTCGACCATGGAAAAGTGCATCCTGAAAAAAATAGACTTCTCCGTTGTCAGGGACAACGTTGTCGTTGTCTTGCTGCTGACCGAAGAAGGGGTCGTCAAGCACAAGACGGTTGAAAGCAGGGACGGCCTGACGCAGGGCGACCTCATACAGATGGCCGCATATCTGAACTCACAGTTCAAGGGCTGCACGCTTGGCGATATCCGCAATGCCCTCCTTGACATCGTCTACCAGGAGATGGCCATGAGGGACGACCTCATTGCGGTGGCACTGAATCTGTGCAAGAACGCGATATATCCCTGCAATCTGGACGTCTTTATATCGGGCATAAGCGCTCTTATGGATTTGCCGGATTTCTGCGATATACAGAAGATAAAAGAACTTTCAAAGGCGGTTGACGATAAACAAAAAATCATAAAACTGCTCGATAAGATGATGGAAAGTGAGGGCGTGCAGGTCTACATAGGCACCGAATCCTTTCTCGATACCGAGGAGTTAAGCCTGGTGGCGTCAACTTTTTGTGACAAGGGCAGGCCCTTTGGTGTGCTTGGCCTCATAGGCCCGCAGAGAATGGACTATGCAAACGCCATCTCGATTGTTGATACATCTGCCAGGTTTCTTTCCAATCACTTGCAGGGCAGATGACAGGAGCGTAGATACAAACATGGACGAACACAACATCAATGAACAACAGGGAGATAAAGTACAAGGAGATAACGCAGTTACACCACCAGAGGTCGCTGATACCGTGGTGGTCGAGCAGGGGCAGCCAGAGGGACAACCCGATAAGGCTGAACTGGAAAAGATAAAGGAACAGATGGCCGAAACAAAAGACAAGTATATGAGACTTTACGCGGAGTTTGATAATTATAAAAAGCGTGTGCAAAGAGAAAAAGAGGACATCCTCAAGTATGGCATGGAGCCTCTGGTGGGTGACCTCTTGCCGGTTATAGACAACCTCGAGGCGGCATTGAGTCACGCCTCAAACTCCACGGCTGCATCGTTGTCCACAGGAGTGGAGCTGACCCTCAAGGAGTTCAAAAAGGCCCTCAGCCGATACGGCGTGGTTGAGATCGAGGCAAAGGGCAGACCATTTGACCCGGCATTTCACGAGGCAATGGCAGAGACCGAGGCCAACGACGTCGATGACAGGACGGTGCTGGAGGAGTTCAGAAAAGGATATATGTTCAAGGAGAGGGTGTTGAGGGCTTCGCTGGTGAAGGTCTCCAAAAAAACCTGAGAAATACGCAAATGAAGGTTTTTTATAATGATAACCCAAAAGATAATCAAGTTGATAAACACAGAGATAAAGAAGGAGGAAGAAAATGGGTAAGGCAATAGGCATTGACCTTGGAACGACTAATTCTTGTGTGGCTGTTGTGCAGGGGGGGGAACCCGTTGTTATACCCAATCAGGAAGGCAGCAGGACTACACCATCGGTTGTTGCCTTTACGGATAAGGGTGAGAGACTCGTTGGACAGATAGCCAAGAGACAGGCAATAACAAACCCTGAAAATACGGTCTTTTCCGTCAAAAGACTGATGGGCAGGAAGTTTGACTCCAAAGAGGTACAGGATGCCAAAAAGAGATTACCTTATAAGATAGCAGAGGCCGCTAACAGTGATGCCCACGTTGAGTGCCGTGGCAAACGCTATTCCCCACCGGAGATTTCGGCCATGATCCTGCAAAAACTCAAGCAGGCCGCAGAAGACTTCCTCGGAGAGCCTGTCACCGAGGCCGTGATCACGGTACCGGCCTACTTCGATGACAGCCAAAGACAGGCCACAAAAGACGCCGGAAAAATAGCCGGCCTCAACGTACTGAGGATAATTAACGAGCCAACGGCAGCATCGCTGGCCTACGGCATTGATAAAAAGAAGGAAGAAAAAGTCGCCGTCTATGACCTCGGAGGCGGTACCTTTGACATCTCCATCCTTGAGATTGGCGAGGGCGTCATCGAAGTCAAGTCTACCAATGGGGATACCTACCTCGGAGGGGATGACTTTGACATAAGGATAATGGACTGGCTGGTGGAGGAGTTCAGGAAGGAGCAGGGTATAGACCTCAAAAAGGACAAGATGGCTCTGCAAAGATTGAAGGAGGCCGCAGAGAGGGCAAAGATAGAACTCTCAAGTGCCGCCGAAACGGAGATCAACCTGCCCTTTGTCACGGCAGATGCCGCAGGTCCAAAACACTTGCTCGTCAAGCTCTCCAGGGCAAAGTTTGAGCAGCTCACCGATGACCTCATAAGGAACAGCATCGACCCTTGCAAGCTGGCCCTAAGGGATGCAGGACTGTCAACCTCTGACATCCACGAGGTGTTGCTGGTGGGTGGTTCTACGAGGTCGCCAAAGGTACATCAGACCGTCCAGAGTTTCTTTAACAAGGAGCCTAATAAGACTGTAAACCCTGACGAGGTCGTGGCTGTTGGTGCCGCCATACAGGCAGCCGTCCTCAAGGGGGATGTCAAAGAGGTGCTGCTGCTGGATGTAACGCCTCTGTCGCTGGGCATTGAGACCCTCGGTGGTATATTTACCAAGCTGATAGAGCGAAACACTACAATCCCTACAAAGAAATCGCAGGTATTTTCAACGGCCACGGACAGCCAACCGGCCGTCACGATAAAGGTCTTTCAGGGTGAGCGTGAAATGGCCTCAGACAACAAACTCCTGGGCAACTTTGAGTTGCTTGGTATTCCTCCGGCACCGCGTGGGATACCGCAGATAGAGGTGACCTTTGATATTGATGCAAACGGGATTCTGCATGTCTCTGCCAAGGACCTTGGCACCGGCAAGGAGCAGTCTATCAGGATAACGGCCTCAAGCGGATTGACAGAGGCCGAGATCAAAAAGATGATCCGGGAGGCCGAGTCGCACGGCGAGGAAGACAAGAGAAAGAAGGAACTGGCAGAGGCCAAGAACGAAGCCGATACGCTGGTCTATTCGGTGGAGAAGTCCCTGAAGGAATACGGCAGCAAGCTCTCCGATTCCGAAAAGAGCGAAGTGGAAAGCGCCCTTAGCAGGTGCAAGGATCTCAAGGACAAGACCTCCGATCCGCAAGAATTGAAGGCTGCCATAGAGGCGCTGACAACGGCCTCCCATAAGTTTGCCGAACACATATACAAGGACGCCTCAGCCAAGGGGGCGGATGGCGCTGATAGTGATCTCAAGCAAGAAGCCAAACCTGATGAAGACGTTGTTGAGGCCGAATTTGAAGACGTTGATAAAAAGAAGGATAAGTGAAGTGGCCTCAGAGGTAAGAAGCGTTAGGTTATGAAAGATTATTACGATGTATTGGGGGTGGACAGAAATGCTACCCCCGATGAACTAAAAAAGGCGTTCAGGCAACTGGCCCTCAAGTACCATCCCGACAGAAACTCTGGAGACAAGGCCTCGGAGGAGAAGTTTAAGGAGATCAACGAGGCTTACTCGTGTCTGAGTGACCCCAACAAGCGAGCCAACTACGACAGGTTTGGTACGGCTGATGGCAGCGGCATGGATTTTGGTGGATTTTCTGCTGCCGGTGGTTTTACGGATATCTTTGATGATTTTTTTGGTGGTATCTTCGGTAGTGCAGCGGGGGGGGGGCAGCGCAGGCAACGTGCCACGCGTGGGTCTGACCTGCGCTACGACATGGAGTTGTCGCTGAAGGAGGCCGCCTTTGGCACGGACAAGACGATAAACATCCCACGACACGAGTCATGTCAGGCGTGTTCGGGTACTGGCAGTGCCGACGGCAAGAAGCCTGTTACATGTACGGTGTGTAACGGGGCGGGGCAGATGCGTTTCCAGCAGGGATTTTTCACCATAAGTAAGACGTGCAGTCGGTGTAACGGTGCAGGTACGATCATTGTTGACCCGTGCAATCAGTGTCGTGGGGTTGGCAAGGTCAAGAGGACTCGTTCGGTGTCGGTCAAGATACCGGCGGGGGTGGATAACAACACAAAGCTGAAGATGTCCGCAGAGGGGGAGCTTGGCAGCCTTGGCGGCCCTCCAGGGGACCTCTATATATTTATCAATGTGCAGGAGGACCCGTTCTTCAAGAGAGAGGGGATGCATATCATCTGTGACGTCCCGATCAGTTATACGATAGCTGCCCTTGGGGGCGAGGTCGAGGTTCCCACGCTTAAGGGCAGCGAGCGCATCAAGATACATTCGGGCACGCAATCCGGTGAATTGTTCAGGCTCAGGGGCGAGGGCCTTTCCCGCATTGGCGGCCACGACAGGGGAGACCAGATCGTTAGGATCGCCATAGATGTCCCCAAGAAGCTCACACAGAGGCAGCGTGAACTACTGGAGGAGCTTGCAAGTATCAACGGAGAGGAAGTGCAGAAGCGCTTTTCCGATAAAGTAAAGGGGTTCTTCACCGGCGAGTAGTCGCAAGACAAAAGAGAAGAAAAGAAGGAGGGCGGCTCCGCCCCCTCCTCAGACCTCCCCCGCAAGGGGACCAGTCCCCTTGACCCCATAATATCTTGTTCCAGTGCAATATTTCTATTGTATACCTGAACTATTACGAAAAAATTACCCATATGAAACACGAAAGAACCAAAAAAAAGAGGTGTAGCTGTATGATTACCAATGAGAAAGATATAATGATTTCCTTTCCTTTGAATATTTTTGAGATGGCGAATACGAAAGAGGTGCTTGAGGATTGGCTTTTATCGCAAAACCAGGAAATCATTGACAGGCTGCTTAAGGCCCGTCAGGACGATATTCAAGGAAAAGGGATGAATTGGAAAGACCTTAGTAACTGTCCATAATTAACTTGAACAATTAGGTGCTATAGTATAATTCCATTCACCATGAAATGAAGCCTTAGTTAAATTAACTTTGTCAAATTCTTCATCAGACACCTTAATTCCCTTTGAGTAAGCAGTTGTATCCAGTTCTGCCTTGATCTTTAAACCCTTATTTGTTGTGGTGCTACCTATTAGATTTACGATTATCTCATGGCTTGTCAAAGGCTTACCACGCCAGTTCATGCTTATATGGCAGAACATTCTATGTTCTATTTTATTCCATTTGCTGGTTCCCGGTGGAAAGTGACAAACCGATATGTTTAAACCTGTTTCGTTTGCAAAACGTTGGAGTGCAACCTTCCACAAACGGACACGATAGCCATTACTGCCCCCGCAATCAGCAGTAATGAGAAGTGTTTTAGCATTGGGATAATGTTCACACCCCATTTTACGCCACCAGCGGCGGATACTTTCCACTGCAAACTCCGAAGTATCGTTATCTGTACCAACACTTACCCAGCCTATATTTGCGCCTTGATCGTATACCCCATAGGGATTGACCTTAC
>NZ_JMFO01000013.1 GCF_000714715.1 Candidatus Magnetobacterium casense | reverse complement strand
CAACGTTTAACCCACCCACCACCTACACGGTAACGCCGTCAGCGGGCACGGGCGGGACGGTAACCCCGTCAACGCCTCAGACCGTTACCTCCGGCGCAACAACACAATTCACGGTAACGCCAAACACGGGATACTCCATCGGATCAGTCACCGGATGCGGCGGCTCTCTATCCGGCAACACGTACACAACAGGCGCTATCACCGCTAACTGCACCGTAACGGCAACGTTTACGCCACCCCCATGCAGCTACTCAATCACCCCGACAATCAAGTCATTCCCGGCAACAGGCGGCAGCGATACCATTAGCGTGATCGCAGGTAGCAGTTGTGCATGGACGGCAACAAGCAATGCCACCTCATGGCTGACGGTCAACACCCCTTCCGGCTCCGGCAATGGCACGGTCAGTTACACCGTTGCGGCAAATACCGCTACAACCTCCCGCACCGGTACGATAACGATTGCAGGACAGACCTTAACGGTGACGCAGTTAGGTGTAGATTGCAGCAGCATGACAATCACCCCAACGAGTAAGTCATTCACTGCAACAGGCGGCAGCGACACCATCGGTGTGACCACAAACAGCAGTTGCGCATGGACGGCAACGAGCAACGCATCGTGGATAACCATAGTATCAGGCAGTTCAGCCTCCGGTGCCGGTACGGTCAGTTATAACATTGCGGCAAACACGGGTACAACCCCTCGTACCGGTACGATAACCGTTGCAGGACAGACCTCCCTGACCTTTACAGTAACACAGTCGGAACAAGGAAATTCCTGCACCTATACCCTTACTCCAACAAGCAAGGATTTCCTTGCAACAGGTGGCACCGGCGATGTAACGGTAAAGACCTCAACAAACACCTGCCAATGGACGGCAACGAGCGGCGTTGACTGGATCACCGTAACGTCTGGCAGCGCAGTAACCGGCTCCGGCGTGGTATCGTACAGCGTTGCGGCAAACACAGGGCCACTTCGCACAGGCACAATAACAATAGGCGGTCAGACATTTACGGTGAATCAGGCCGGTGTCTGTAAATATACACTCACCCCAACGAGCAAGCAGATCGGCGGCTCCGGCGGAACCGACAGCGTAAACGTCACAGCAGCAAGCGCCTGCTCGTGGAGTGCGATAAGCAACGACACCTGGATAACGATAACCTCCGGCAGCTCCGGTAGCGGCAACGGTTCGGTGTACTATTCCGTAGACGCCAACCCAACTGCAAATACCCGCACCGGCACGCTGACCATAGCTGACCAGACCTTCACCGTTACCCAACTTGGGGTAGACTTTGTGACACTCACCCTCAAGATAACGGGTAACGGCAGCGGTACAGTAACAGCATCCAAAGGCACCCCCAACTGTAGCAGCGATGGCAAAACATGTCTGACGTCGTATGCTATTGGCACCGATGTGATCCTTACGGCAACACCCGCCCAAGGCTCAACGCTAAAGGGTTGGACGGGCTGCAACCCGACAGTCACAGGAGGCAGCCAATGTACGGTCACGATGTCTAAAGACATGGACGTCAGCGTCGAGTTTTCAGTCCCCGTAACGCCGATATACGATTTTGACGGCGACGGCAAGAGCGACGTCATCTGGCGTAGCAGTCAATCCGGCGATGTCTTCATCTGGCTGATGAACAAGTTCAGTCTGACCGGCGGCGATTACGTCGTCAAGGGTATCACGGCGGCTTGGGACATCAAGGGAATCGCTGACTTCAACGGCGACGGCAAGAACGACATAGTCTGGCAGCACAAGGACAAGGGCGACGTCTACATGTACATCCTCAATGGCACGCAGATATCGGCCCACGATTATGCCCTGAAGGGTCTGCCCAAGGAGTGGGAGTTCAAGAAGGCCGGCGACTTCGATGGCGACGGCAAGGCGGACATCCTGTGGCAGAGCACCGAATCTGGCGACGTAGCCGTGTGGTTGATGAACGGCAAGGACATCAAGAGCGGCGGATTTATCGTCAAGGGGATGAGGCCGGAGTGGACGATCAGGGCCGTGGCCGATCTCGATGGCAACAAGAAGGCCGACATCATCTGGCAAAACACCGACGGCGACATAGTTGTCTGGCTGATGGACGGTACGACGATCTCAAAGATGGATTATTCATCGCGTGGTATCCCAAGCGGTTGGCAGATAAAGGCGGTCGTGGACTTCGATGGCGATGGCAAGGCCGACCTGCTCTGGCAGGACATCGTATCTGGCGACGTTGCCATGTGGCTGATGGATGGGTTCAAGATAGTTGGCGGCGGTCTCGTGAGTCACGGGCTGCCCAACGTCTGGCAGATCATAGCTGTAGCTGATTACGACGGCAACGGCAAGGCCGACATCCTCTGGAAGAACACCGGCAATGGCGACGTATATGCGTGGTTCATGGACGGCGTGTCTATATCCGACAAGGGTTACGTAGTTATGGGCATGCCCCCGGAATGGCAGGCTAAATAGTGGCAGGCTAAGTAAAGAAAGGCAACAATCGGGGGGAGGAGTATTGTCCT
Organism: Candidatus Magnetobacterium casense; assembly: GCF_000714715.1. Lineage (GTDB taxonomy): Bacteria > Nitrospirota > Thermodesulfovibrionia > Thermodesulfovibrionales > Magnetobacteriaceae > Magnetobacterium > Magnetobacterium casense. Next base: position 76,667 of record NZ_JMFO01000013.1, on the reverse strand, counting down.
TCCCCCTTCAACTAATCTGTGTAATCCTGGTTCAGACAATCTCTTAAACCCACGATTTTACTAACTATGGTTTCGCACTTTCTGGATTCCTGCTTACGCAGGAATGACAGTTACAGCGGTTTTCCAAGTGTGTCATTCCTGGCTTGACCAGGAATCCAAGATGCGTAACAGTATAGTTACCATGAAATATAAAGAAGATACATTAGGGTTAAGAATTATGTGGTCAAGTGAGCTTCCTCACGCACTATATTAACAGTGGTTTCCAACTCCTTGCAGATTCTGGTAAAAACGTCGTCCCACCTCCCCGGTGCAGGTTGCCTGAAAAGCCTCGCACTGTGGTACCACGGAGAGGTCTCCCCGCCGAGGAACCACCTCCAATCGGCAACAAACGGCAATATCACCCACGTGGGCAGTCCCATGGCGCCTGACAGGTGTGCCGTGGCCGTATCCACGGTGATAACGATATCGAGGTTCTCCATGGCAGCGGCGGTATCCGAAAAGTCGTTGCAATGACTCCCCAGGTCGATTATATCCACGCCCTCGGGCAATGACTGAAGCTGTTGCAGACCATGCCCCTTTTGCAGCGAATAAAGTCGCACGCCTTTTATCATAGTCAGCGGCAAAAAGTACGACAAGGGTACAGACCTCTCCCTGTCCTTTCTATGCAGGGGATTACCCTGCCACACTATGCCCACCCTGAGACCAACGCTATCAATGTCGTCAATGAACCTATCCTTGTAGTAATTGACCTTTGCCACGTCTGCCTGCAGGTATTTGTCCGCATATGGGACGTTTGACAGGTCTGCCTTGAGTATGCAGGGGAGGGTCAGCAGGGCAACATACAGGTCGTACTGCAACGCCCCCTCCACTACGGATTCATCTATGACCTCAATCTGTGCATCCGTGCTTTCAAGCAGGGACAGGAGCGGAGTCTGTACCTTTAACAAGACCTTCCTGGCGCCGTATGCAAGCAGGGCAGGTACGTAACGCATAAACATGATTGTGTCTCCGATGCCCTGTTCGTGGTGGACGAGTATCGTTTTGCCCTCTATCGGGGAGCCGTCCCATGGGGGCTTGGAAAACGCCGGCAGACCGCAGTCGGGGCGTTTTAACCGCCATTGACACTCCTGCCAGCCTCTGTCAAAAGACTGCCTCAGCAGCAAGAGCAGTCCCAGACTGTTGTGGGCTTCGGCGTACCCGGGTGCTATACTGATGGCCTTGAGGTAGTTCTCCTGGGCACTGTCGAGGTTGCCCATGTCGGCGTGGACAAGGGCCAGGTTATGGTAGCCTTGGGGGTCGTCGGGCTTGAGTTTTATGACCATCCTGTAGTTGTAGATAGCCAGGTCGAGGTCTCCGAGGTCGTGGCAGACGGCACCCAGGTTGTTGTAGGCCTCGCCCATGGAGGGGTTTATGGCAATGGCCTTTTTGATGAGCATGATGGCATCTTCGTGTCTCTTCACCTGGAAGGCTATGACGCCAAGCAGGTGCAGGGCGGTGGCGTGTTGCGGCTCTACCTGGAGCACCTTCCTGTAGATGGCCTCGGCCTCACCGAGTTTGCCCTGCTGATGATACCCGATGGCAACCTCGATGGCATTATTTACGGCCATAGCGGCTTCATAGTTCATCAGGGGTATCCTCTTAAAAAAGCATGGTAAAAGGTTTCGCAAGAAGGGGTCAAGGGGACTGGTCCCCTTGCGGGGGGTTCTGAAGGGGGGCGGAGCCGCCCCTTTCTTTCTTTTGCTACCATGAAATATAAAGAGGATACCATCAGGGTCTGGTAGTCGGTGGCGACATTGCTGCCATTTTCTCCCGCAGTGCGTCAACAATGAGCTGATATCCGTCCTTGCCGTGCGCGAAGTCGTTGGGATACAGCGGTTGACCGATGGTGAGCGTGATCTTGCTTATTCGCGGCAGAGAGACCCCGCGTGGTAGTGCCTCATAAGTACCGCCGATGTGCAGGGGGACAAGCGGGACATTACACTCGACTGACAGCGTGCCAACACCCTTTTTAAACGGCATGAGGTTGCCATCCAACGAACGCCCCCCCTCGGGGAATATGCACAGGGCGTAGCCATCCCTCAACAGATACGCCGAAAGAGTTAGCGCCCTGGTTAATTGCAGGTCGGGATTGATAGGGATCACATGCGCCAGGCGGGCAAACTTCCTCCCGGAGGGGGACCTGAAAAACTCCTCCGCTCCCTGGAAATACAGCGTGTCAAACACCTCTGACGGTAGCATGGCAGCCACAACAAAGGCATCAAGATAACTGACGTGGTTTGGACACAGTATGTAGGGCGGGGGGATGAGGTTGTCCAGGCCCTTGAGTCTTGCCCCATAGACGGAGCGAAAGAACAGCCTCAGAGATCTCAACCCAATGGTGGCCGATGGCGGGCGCCTGTCCCTGAGACCCAGGGCAGCGATGTCCGTTTCAAGGGGGTGTTTGCTCAAGACGTCCTTAAAGCTGATTGCACCACTGTCAAATTCTTCGCCGGCATCCGTGGCGAGCCTGTCTGTTATATCTGAGCCGCCTGCGGCTGCCTCGATGCAACCCCTGACGCCGTCGATCAGCTCCCCCACCGTGTGCAGGTTGGCGGCCACATCGTCGGAGATATGTATCTGAAACTGGCTCTCCAAGGCGGCAACAAGCTCCAGACGCTTAAGGGAATCAAATCCGAGGTCTAACTCCACGTTGTCAGTGACGGAAGGCATATCCTCAAGTTCACCAAGCCGCTTGACGACCTCCATGACCCTGACGCTCAGGACGTCTGCGGGTCTTTGTGGTTGGGTAATTGTCGTTTTTTTGGCATCAACCATGTCTGCAACGAGGAAGCGTCTCAGTTTACCGAGGCGTGTCTTTGGCAGTGGCTCCGTGCTCAACACAAACCCGCTGAGTCTCATGTAGGGTGGCAGGTGCTGTGATATCCGGTTTGTCTCCCACCTCAGATACTCATTGATGTTTACGATTTGCAGTTCTTTGGCTGCGTCGATGTCTGGCACAATGATGGCACGCAGTGTCTTTGTGTCCTTGCTAAAGACGCATATCTCCTTCACTACAGGGATGGCGACATAGCGTCGTTCGACGTCTTCGGGATAGACGTTTTTACCGGAGCTTAGGACGATGACGTCCTTTTCCCTGCCCGTTATGTAGAGATAGCCCTCATCATCGACATAACCCACATCACCGGTGTGAAACCAATCATTGGTGAACACCTTTGCCGTCTCCTGGGGGTTTTGGTAGTAGCCGCTGAAGACCATGCCACCACGTATCAGTATTTCACCTTCTGCGGGGGATTGCCCCTGTAACTGTTGTTCCTGATCGTGTTGTTGCTGTGTCGGAGCGATCTTTATCTCAACGCCTGGCAGTGGCTTGCCGGCAGAGCCGACCTTGCGTCGGTTGATCGGGTTAAAGGTCACCACGGGTGATGTCTCCGTAAGGCCGTAGCCCTCCAGCACGGTAAAGCCATAGGCCTCCAGGGCCGTCATGACCTCGGGGGCAAGTTTGGCACCGCCACAGGCCATGAATCGGAATTTTGGTCCAAACTGCTCGTGGATTGGTTTAAAGATAGTTTTTCCAATATTAATGTCCTTCTTAATGCGCATGTTGGATGATAGCCCCGCCATCGTGTTCATCAACGTCCTTACGGGTAGTGGTCGGGCGTTTATCTTGGTTTCGATGCCCTTTAGCAGCATCTCCAAGAGGCGCGGCACGGCTATGAGTATTGTGACATTCTGCTCCCGTATGGACCTGGTCAGATCGGCACCCTTAAGCCCTATGGGATAGGTAACGGTACCACCACACGTTATCGGCATGATGAAGGTAGCCATAAACGGGTAAGTGTGGTGCAGGGGCAGGACGGACAGGATGTTGTCGTCCTCGTTGATGAGTTTGGCATCGAGCAGGGCGTCGGCGTCGGTGCAGAAGTTGCCGTGTGTGAGCATGACCCCCTTGGGTTGTCCCGTGGTGCCGGAGGTGTAAATGATGGATGCGATGTCGTGCATCTGTGCTCTGTATGTGTCTTTGAAGGTGTTGTAACTGTCGGAACTGTCATGACTACTCCAGGCCGACAGGAACTCCCTGGAGTCAAACCGCAATATCTTCACCTCCGTAGTGACATCTTGTTCCATGTTTTGTTCCGGTGGCATAATCGCCGCCTCGACCCTGGGATAGACATAGGAACTGCACAGCACCAGGGAAGGCTTGCAGCTCCTGAGTATATTTGCTATCTCCGGCGTTCCCAACTCGGAATCGATGGGCACTGCCACTGCTCCAAGGGCCACTATGGCCATGTAGGAGGCACACCACTGGGGCATGTTTTCGGCACATATGGCAACGTTGTCGGCCCTGCCAACGCCCATCTTGTCCAGGAGTCCGGCCAACCGGAGGGTCCTGCTATGGGAGTCCTCGTAGGTGAGGGTCTGCCATTTGCCATCTCTGTAGAAGTTGAAGGCGGTCTTTTGGCCAAGTCGCCTGGCCGTATCGCTAAATCTGTCAAACAATGAATTATTCAATATATGCTCCAGTCTGCGGGGACGCCGTAATCAACGTAGCCTCCAATATATCCCGACCCTGTGCCGTCATTTGTCCACATATACACGTCGCCGGTTGAACCGTCCTGCCAGACCATGTCGTTCATGCCATCGCCGTTGTAATCACCGGTCGCCTTCATGTCCCAGGAATCAGCGCCGGAGGCACGCCCTGTCATGGGGCCGGATTGACTGCTTTCACTCTTATGTGTTACAAACTTTGGTATTGGCTTCAGGCCATTCATCAGGAAAATGACATCTTTAGAGGGATCGGCATTTTTAAGATAGACGTCGTCCTTGCTGTCGCCGTTGTAGTCGGCCACCGCCTTGATCTGCCACTGAGGTATACCTCTGGCAATAAAATCTCTATACACTATCCTTATACCATCCATGAGCCAGCCATAGATATCGCCGTTAGTCATGTCTTGCCATACGATATCGGAACTGCCGTCGCCATTGAGGTCCCCAAGACCCGCAAACTGCCACTGACTTGGCATCCCCTTTTGCACTATGGCCCGGTCATTGATTGCGGTGCCATCCATGAGCCAGATAGCCACATCGCCGGTTACTGAATCCTGCCACAGGATATCGCTCTTGCCGTCGCCGTCAAAGTCCTTCCTGGCCTTGCTGCATTTATTAAACTTAGCGGTTATGTCCTTCCTGGACGTCATCTCTACAATGCAAAGCGGCAGGCTGCACCCCGTCCATCCGGCAAACTTTGAACTTGTATCCGGATTTGCCGTAATGACTACCTCGGTGTCTGGCTTGTACAACGCTGTGCCGGTATTGCCGTTCCATGTGAGGGTGCCCTCCGACGTTGCTATTGTGCCGTCACCAAAGCCCGTCTTTGTGACGGTCATGGGATAGCCGTTGATTGTGTCAAAAGTTACCGTAAGCGTCCTGTTGCCCGTCATCTTGATCGTGCATTGGCCTGACGATACGTCGTTGCACCCCGACCACTTCCCAAGGGTTGACGTCATGTCTGGTTGTGCCGTGAGGGTCACGGTTGTATCGGGGGTATAGCTGGCCGTGCCGGTGTTGCCGTTCCACGTGATCGTGCCCGCAGAGGCCGTGACCGTCCCGCCACCTGTGCCGAGAAGCGAAATGGCTAAGGTGTTACCATCGTACCAAAACAGTCCAGAACGAACCGGCCACACGCAGTCGTAGTCGGATCTACCGCCGGTGACGACGTCGCCAACGCTCATCCATAAACGCCACGCTCGGGACGTATTGGGAGCATAGGACGTAGATGACCAGTAGCCATACTGCACGTTGGTAAATGGATGGCCGGATGGAATCGATGGATGGCCGCGTGGAAGCGGTGGGGCATAATTGCCATAATCAGATAGACTACGCAAATCTTTCCTGTTTGGCAACCGCCAGTCGGTAAACCCATACGTACCGGCTCCGCTGTTCATTGACGCAACATAGTCTATGGCCTCCTGCAACGTCTTAGTAGTGCCGGGGAGGTTGGCGTTCTTGGTCCACATTAGCCCCGTGAGGTTGTCGGTCACGGTCTGGTCGCCGTTGTCGGTGAAGCGCGGGCTTGGCCAGACCACACCCTTCTGGAGTGCGCCGTCGTCACCCGCAGCATAGCTTTTCGTCTGTCCGGTGGACCAAATGGCCGAATTACCAAATGGCCCGGATTGTCCAGAACGCACTGGCCACACGCAGTAGTCGTAGGACTTACCGTAGGCGCTGACGCCGCCATCGTCCATGTGGACGCGCCACGCAAAGGACGTATTGCCAGAATAGGACGTAGACGACCAGTAGACGTTAGACTGCAAGTTAATAAATCCCTGCGCATTGAGCCACTTTGCAACATAAGCCTCACCCGCGTTGATAACGCTCTCCAGCTCGTTGACGTTTGGCAGACGCCAGTCACTATAACCGAGGTAATTAGCCGCATTGAGGCAGGCCACGTAATCCAGCGCCGCTTGCCAGTCCATACTCCCGCCAGCACAGTTGCCCACCGTTGGCGTCCCGGCATCCTTGGCCCAGACAAGTCCCGTTAGGTTGTCGGTCATCGTCTGGTCGCGGTTGTCGGTGAAGCGCGGATTGGGCCAGGCCACGCCCTTCTGGAGTGCGCCGTCATCGCCTGCGGCGTAGGTGGTCGTCTGGCCAGTCTGGGGCAGGTTGACCGTCCCGGCGTGGGCGGCTCCGGCAAGGCATGGGAGGATCAGCCATGCTGCGGTTAGTATGACCAGCAGCAGGTACGAAAATCGGGGCTGTGTGCTTTTGATGTTCATTGTTGCCTCCTTGGTAATCGCTATTTCTTTTTAGAATTAAGGATTAAAGCCACGTTTATAATTGTAAATGACTAAATCTGATTATGTCAAATTCTAAATTTCTGCAATTGAAAATTGTCTGAACCACGATTTAACGGATTAAAAGAATTATCAGGATTTTGTTAAAACAAGGTCTTATCAATTTTTCCTGTAAATCCTTGAATCTGTGTAATCCTGGTTCAGACAATCTTTTAAACCCCCGATTTTACTATAATGTGACATTGTCAAAATAGGCCGATGGTTTACTCTCAATCTTCCAACTCATCAAGCATCTTGCCCTTAAGACCAGTGGCTACTTCTTTTTTACCATTGCAGATGACTTCCACCCATTCCGGTCTTGACAGCAGCTCGGCGGTCTCTCTATGCCGTTGGATGTATTCATCGATTAAACCGGAGATGATCGCCTCCGTCTGTTTCTCCCACGCCTCCAGCTTTTTATACAACTCTTTTTTGTCCTTTATCCTCTCTGCCCTTGATTCTCTGACAAACCAAGCCACTGTTGCCTCTAAACTTTATACACGTTCAAGTACTTCCATAGACCTCCCCGCAAGGGGGCCAGCCCCCTTTTATGCCAGGGGTCGCTGACCCCTTGACCCCGTTTTACCATGCTTTTTAAAGAGTATACGAATTATTCAATATATGCTCCAGTTCGAGGGGACACCGTAATCAGCGTATCCTCCGGAATTGATCGTGGTGCCGTTCATAAACCACATGTAGACGTTGCCGTTTGAACCATTCTGCCAGAGCATGTCGTTCATGCCATCGCCGTTGTAATCACCGGTGGCCTTCATATCCCAGGTATCAGAGGCGGAGGCAGGCTCAGACGTCAGCGCTCCCAACAGGCCGCCGGCCCCACTCTTGCGCTTTACAAGCTCCGGCACCGGTTTCAGACCATTCATCAGGAAGATAACATCCTGTCCGGTTAAGACGTTATGCAGGTATATGTCGGTTTTGCCATCGCCGTTATAGTCGGCTGGCGACTTGATCTTCCACTGAGGCGGGATTCCCCTGGCAATGAAGTTTTTCTGGGCTATTTCCAGGCCATCCATGAGCCAGCCATAGATATCGCCACTTGTTGTCTCTTGCCACACAACGTCGGAGCTGCCATCGCCGTTGAGGTCGCCAATGCCGGCGAATTGCCACTGTGTTGGCAATGCCTTTTGTATTATCGCCTGGTCCTTTATTGTTGTACCTTCCATCAGCCATATGGCCACATCTCCGCTGTCTGAGTTCTGCCACAGGATGTCGTTGTTGCAATCGTTGTTAAAGTCGCCTATAGCCTTTATTTGCCAATCCAGTGGTATCTTGCCCACAAACCCCTTGTTCTTGATCGTGGTATTTTCCATGAGCCAGACATATATGCCACCAGTGTCCGTGTTTTGCCACATGATATCGCTCATGCCATCGGAGTTAAAGTCATCGGCGGCCCGTATCACCCAGTTTCCGGGTACCGCCGAGGCCGCAAGGGTGTTAGACTTCTTTGTAACGCCATCCATCAGCCACATGGCCACGTCACCGGTGTTGAAGTTCTTCCATAAGACGTCGCTCTTGCCGTCGCCGTCAAAATCCCTTCTGGCCTTGTTGCATCTGCCAAATTTAGCCGTGATGTCCTTTTTGGTCGTCATCTTTACGATACACAGTGGCAGGTTGCACCCCGTCCAGCCAACGAACCTTGAACTCTCATCCGGATTGGCCGTGATGACCACCTCGGTGTCAGCCTTATACAGCGCACTACCAATATTGCCGTTCCAGGTGAGGGTTCCCTCAGACGTTGTTATTATGCCATCGCCAAACCCCGTCTTTGTAACGGTCAGTAGATATCCCTCTATCGTGTTAAACGTCACCGCAATGGACCTGTTACCCGTCATGCTGACCGTGCACTGGTTTGATGAAACGTCGTCGCACCCCGACCACTCTCCAAGTATGGATGTCATGTCTGGTTGTGCCGTGAGGGTTACGGTTGCACCGGGGGTATAAGTGGCCGTACCTATGTTGTCCTTCCACGTGATTGTCCCCGCAGAGGCTGTCACCGTCCCGCCGCCAGTGCCGGAAATGGAAATAACCAACGTACCCGACTCACCTGCCTGTTCCGAACGAACTGGCCAAACATAGCGGTCACCGGACTTGGCGTTGGCATCAACACTGCCATCGTACATGGGAACAACCCAGGCATAGGACGTACTGCGAGCATAAGTAGTAGAGGACCAATAACGGCTAGCCTGTACATTAGTAAACCCCTGCGAGTTTAGCCACAGTGCAACATAAGCCTCACCCATATTGGTAACACTCTGCAGTTCGTTGATATTTGGCAGGCGCCAGTCACTGTATCCGAGGTAGTTTGCGTCATTTAGACAGGTCACGTAATTCAGTGCCGCTTCCCATGTTCTTTTGTCTCCGGTGCAATTACCCGTCGTTGGGGTGCCGGCATCCTTAGCCCAGAGCAAACCGGTGAGATTGTCTGTGACCGTCTGTTCGCCGTTGACAGTGAAGCGTGGGTTGGGCCACATCACGCCTTTCTGTAACTCGCCATCATCACCAGAGGCGTAGCTTACACTTTGGCCGGTAGACCAAATAGCCGCATTGCCAAATGCCGCGGATTGTCCGGTACGAACTGGCCAAACATAGCTGCTGTTAGACTTGCCATTGGCGTAGATGTATCCGGCGTCCAGGTAGAAGACCCACGCGCTGGATGTATCGTAAGTGGAGGTCGTAGAAGACCAGTAGAGGATAGTCTGCACATTGGTAAATCCCTGTGAATTTAGCCACGTTGCAGCGTAAGTTTCGCCCATATTGATAAAGCTCTTCAATTCGTTGATGTTGGGCAGGCGCCAGTCGTTATAACCGAGGTAGTTAGCAGCGTTAAGACAGGCCACGTAATCCAGCGCCGACTGCCACTGCATACTTCCGCCAGTACAGGTATCCACGGTTGGGGTACCGGCATCCTTGGCCCAGACCAGACCCGTGAGGTTGTCGGTCATTGTCTGGTCGTGGTTGTCCGTGAAGCGCGGGTTGGGCCATGCCACACCCTTGTGCAACGCTCCGTCGTCGCCGTCGGCATAACTGGTGTCCTGGCCAGTCTGGGGCAGGTTGACCGTCCCGGCGCTAGCGGCTCCGGCAAGGTACGGCAGTATCAGCCATGCGGTGGATAGTATGACCAGCAACAGGTACGGAAGTCTATTGGTCGTGTCTTTACTGTTCATTGTTGCCTCCTTAGTATTTAGTTTTGCGTGTTTAATTGTTTTACGACTTATAATATGACAATATCATATTACAATATCTGCAACCAAACAATGACATATACATTGCCTGAATAAATACTTTAGGATAGCATACAATAAAGTGATAGGATTGTCAAGATATAAAGATTAAGGTGCCGCCTTGACATGATGGATAAAATTCTATTATGATAGTTTCAGGGTGAAGATATGTTTAAAAAGATTACAATCGATAACTTTAGAGCGATAACGCACATCGAAATAGATGACTTAAGGCGTATAAATCTGTTTGTCGGGAAAAACAATAGCGGCAAAAGCTCTATACTTGAGGCTATCTGTCTTCTTTCACACCCAACATCTCCTGGACTAATGCTACTTATAAGTGAGAACCGGGAGGTGCATAACAAAATAAGCGACAATCTGTTATATTTTCTACATAACCTGAATGTCAATACGAATATTGAAATTACAGGGGAGATATTATCACTGTCAGAGATAAGAAAGCTATTAATTATACCGAAGACTTCTATTGATTTCTTTGAACAAAATGCCGATTACCAGGAACTATTATATACGGTTGTTGGTTTTGTGCTTGATTATCGAATAGAGAAAGAGCAAAAATCTTATAAGACCGAAAGTTATATCTATAAAAAAGACCAGGGTACTATAGTAAAACACGCAACAACTATACCTGATTCTATAGAGAAAGGGCGATTTTTCATGCGATTTCTTCCTCATAATAACAAATTAAGCTCTATGGTAATTGCCTTTGATAGTATCCAGGTAAAAAAACTCACCGGAAAGCTGATAAAGATACTAAAATTGATCGAACCGTCCATTGAGGGTTTAGTAAACGTTGGTAATGTTATCTACTGTGATGCAGGTTTAGATAAATTGATTCCTCTAAGTCTGATGGGAGATGGCGTTCTAAGGATTTTTTCCATTGTTGCAACCATCGTTGACGCACATTTTGAAAAAGGTGGTATTGGGATTGCCTTAATTGATGAGATAGAAAAGGGATTTTACTATTCAGCTCTACTTGACTTGTGGGATGCCATATATGAGTTTGCAAAAGAGTTTGACGTCCAGGTATTTGCCACCACCCACTCTATGGAGTGTATACAGGCGTTAGCTGACTCGTATAGTTCAAAGAACACTGAAGATGACGAAATAAGAATGTATAGAATCGAGCGAAATAATGGAATGTTTGATATAATTGACTACAGCAATGATTTAATAATGACATCCCTTGATAGTAATTGGGAAATGCGTTGATGGAGCTATATAAAATGGTAACTAAAATAGTTCTGGCTGTTGAGGGAAAAGATGAGGAGAATTTCTTTAAGGCTTTATTAAAACATATGGGTATAGATGGATGTGGAATTTGCGACGTAGGTGGTAAAGACCAGTTCAGTAATAAACTATCCGCTTTGAAAAAGAACACTACTAATTTTAAAGGTGTACAATTTTTGGGTATCATTCGTGATGCTGAAGAAAGCGCTGAAAATACATTTCAGACTGTAATTGACATATTAGAAAAGTTGAAGCTGCCAACACCTGATAAAGTAAATCAGTTTACCAGTCCTGAAGATGGCACCCCGGCGGTAGGCATTTACATCATGCCTGGCAACGCAGATTCAGGTATGCTGGAGTACCTGTGCTTAATGCTCGCCAAGGATCATCGTGCGTGTCAGTGTGTTGAAAAGTTCATAGATGACTGTGCTCAGACCCTCCTGCAACCACCAAAAAATATCCCAAAGGCAAAGACTCAGGCCTATCTTGCCATCATGCCCGAGATTGTTAATTCGGTTGGTCTGGGCGCCCAACGAGGCTATTGGAATTTTGACTCTGGTGAGCTGGACAGCCTGAGAGGCTTTCTTGGCAGCTTAAAAGTGACCAACTCCGCCTTTTAGCCCCTCTCCTTCCTCCTCTTTTCGAGGATGACCATGATCAGCGAAACGGCTGCCGGTGTTACACCGGATATGCGTGCTGCCTGACCGAGGTCGGTTGGCCGAACCTCCTCAAGCCTTGCAATGACCTCCCGTGAGAGACCGCTGACGGACTGGTAATCGAAATCGGCGGGGATGTGACGGTTCTGCATCTTCTTCACCTTTTCAACCAACTGACACTGTTGTTTGATGTAGCCTTCGTACTTCACCTCGGTTTCGATGAGCTGTGCCAGGGTGGGGTCAATGGGCTGTCCAGGCGGAAACCTCTGCAACAGAATATCGTATGTCACCTCCGGACGCTTTAGCAACTGCCGCAAGCTGACCGACTCCGTAACCGCCGGGACGTCTAACGGGGCAAGGGCTGCGTTGATGGCATCGGGCTGTACTCGCTGCGTGCTCAACCTCTGTAGTTCGGCGTGCAGGATGTCGCGTCGTTGGCAAAAGTCCTGATACTCTGCCTCCGGGACAAGTCCCACACGATACCCGTGTTCTTTTAAGCGCAGTTGGGCGTTGTCGTTTCGCAGCAACAGACGAAACTCCGCCCGTGAAGTGAACATCCTGTACGGTTCCACGGTGCCGTTTGTGACCAGGTCATCGAGCATTACGGCGATGTAGGCCTCGTGTCGCTGGAGTATGAGCGGGGACTGACCCTTGAGCTTCATGGCGGCGTTGATACCGGCAATGAGTCCCTGAGCGGCGGCCTCCTCATAGCCCGATGTACCGTTTATCTGACCGGCCAGGTACAGTCCCTCAACGGACTTGGTCTCAAGGGTGTGGCGCAACTGCGTACTGTGAACGCTATCGTACTCCACGGCATAGCCGGGACGCATCAGCTCGGCCTCTTGCAGACCGTCTATCGTCCTGACGTAGCGCACCTGCACGTCATATGGCAGGCTCGTTGAGATGCCGTTTGCGTAGTACTCCCGTGTGTCAAGGCCGTCGGGTTCGAGAAAGACCTGATGCCTCTGTCGCCCTGCAAACCGCACCACCTTGTCCTCAATTGACGGACAATAGCGTGGCCCAATACCCTGTATCTTGCCGCTGTAGAGGGGGGAGCGCCCCAGGCTTTCGGTGATTATCCCGTGTGTAACACTGTTTGTGTATGTGATAAAGCATGGCAGTTGCGGGTTAGTTATCTCCTTCGTTGAAAAGGAAAACGGCACCGGAGGGTCATCGCCCCACTGCGGTGTGGTCCTGGAGAAATCGATGCTCCTGGAGTCAATCCGCGGGGGCGTGCCAGTCTTGAGCCTTCCCATCTTAAACCCCAACGACCGCAAGGACTCAGAAAGCCCCACCGATGGCCCCTCCCCCGCACGTCCGGCAGGGGAGTGCTCAAGCCCCACGTGAATGATGCCATTGAGAAACGTCCCCGTGGTGACAATGACAGCCCGCGCCCCAAACGACGCCCCAAAGGCACTTACAACGCCCTTGATACGATTGCCGTTTGCATCAACAACGAGACGCTCTACAACGGATTGTTTGATGTCGAGGTTTTTGGTGGCTTCGAGGGTTCGTTTCATGTGCAGCCTGTATAGTACCCTGTCGTTCTGACTTCTGAGCGACCACACGGCGGGCCCCTTTGAACGGTTGAGCATCCTGAACTGTATGCCGCTGTAGTCTGCCGTCCTGGCCATCTGTCCACCCAGGGCGTCTATCTCCCTGACGAGGTGCCCTTTTGCAAGCCCCCCGATGGCAGGGTTACACGACATCTGGGCAATCGTGTCGAGGTTGGACGTAAAGATACACGTGCTCAATCCAATCCTGGCACAAGCCAGGGCCGCCTCACATCCGGCATGACCGGCCCCTATGACAATTACGTCATAGTCTCGCTGGTGAAACATACGGGGGCGTTACTTCTTCTTCTTTCTACTGAAGTCAACTTTGACGATGTTATCTCCGACCTCTTCAGCGGCCTTTCCAGGAGAGTCCTCTACCACCCTGGGCCTTTTCAATTCGCCCTCCGGTGGCATATACGAGGTCACAAACTGGCTCTGAAGCTCCGGTGAGTAGATCGCAATGATGTGCTGCACCGGGATGACACACTGCTGGGCGGTTGTTCCAAAGACCAGCTTTGCCTCCAGGATGTCATCCTGCCAGGTAAAGTTCATCCTCGTGTTAAACACCAGGGTGATGCCTTCCTGGCGTTCATTGTCGATAAATCCCCTGTTGCCAATTACCACGTCTTCGGAGTATCTGACTATGATAAACACACGGCCAACGATCTCCATGATATCATAGAAAATACTCATCTTAAGGTCATTGAGTTGATTACCTATATCTTTGCTACTCATTTTGTCACCTTTTTTTTATATTATCCTTTTTGCGATTGTTTTGAAGTTATCCGTGCCCGCCTCCCTGAGCACCTGAAACAGGACGGTCTCCGTTGTGGTGATAACCGCCCCTGCATCACGCATATACTCAATAGCGGTGTCCTTGTTGTCCTTGCTCCGTGACGCCACACAGTCCCTGACGACATGCACGACGTAACCCATCGCCAACAGCTCAACGCACGTCTGAAGGACGCATATGTGTGTCTCAATCCCGCACAATATCAGCGTCTTTCTGTCAACGGCCTTAAGCGCCTCCGTAAATCCAACATCCTTACAACAGCTAAAGGTCATCTTGTCGATGTACTCCACACCCGGCAAGGCATCCCGCAGCGCCTGCACCGTATGACCAAGTCCCCGCGGGTACTGCTGCGTTATCAGGACGGGAATGTCGTACAGCCTGCTCAACTCAATGAGATGCAGGGCGTTTGCAACGACCCGATCGGCCTCCCCAACGGCGGCAACCAGCTTTTCCTGGATGTCAACTATCACCAGAGCTGACCTCCGGGGCTTTATGGTAAATCTGTCAAGCACTATAATTTAATTTACAAGATCAGTGGGCAAGAAAACAAGAGCAAGGGGAAAAATTTTGATTTTATCATAAGGGTTATGATAAACTATATTATTAGGAAGCAAGTCAAGACAGGAGGGTCTATCGTAATGAGTGACAAAAGAGTCAGGGTTACAAGTGTGCTACTGGTAGTGCTGACGGCGTTGTTGTGGGTGTTGTCAGCCACTTGGGTTTCGGCCGGTTCTGCAGAGGGAGTCAGGGAGAGAGCCAAAGAGTGGTTGCTGGAGCGTCATCACCCGATGGGTAGGGGCAAAGTGGCCGCAATGGACGTTGCGGCAGAGAACGTCTCCAACGCCGCAACAACGGAGACGTACAACTTTGTGACCACGTGGGGGGCGTGTACAGAGGATGGTTGTTTTAATGCACCAACGGGTGTAGCGGTTGATTCATCTGGAAACATATATGTGTCTGAAGCCGGTAGCAATCGCATACAGAAGTTTAACTCAAGTGGAAGGTTCATCACTGCATGGGGCAGCTATGGCATGGATGATGGCCAATTTGCAAAGCCCAACGGCGTGGCGGTTGATGTCTCCGGTAACATCTATGTAGCCGACAGTAATAACGATCGCATCCAGAAGTTTGGCTTAAACGGGCAATTCATCACCAAATGGGGTAGCTACGGCAGCGGTGATGGGCAACTCAATACCCCCTATGGTATAGCGGTTGATGCCTCCGGTAACGTCTATGTGGTTGAATGGTACAATCATCGTGTACAGAAATTTAATTCAAACGGACAATTCATCACCAAATGGGGCAGTTACGGCAGCGGTGATGGCCAATTTGCAAACCCCAGTGGTGTAGCGGTTGATGCCTCGGGCAACGTCTATGTGGCTGATCAGAGTAACAATCGCATACAGAAGTTTGACTCTAACGGTGTCTTCATTACTGCGTGGGGCGGTGAGGGCAGCAGTAACGGGCAATTTGAACTCCCTACTGCCATAGCGGTTGATTCATCCGGAAATGTCTATGTGGTTGAATGGTATAACGCCCGCATCCAGAAATTTGACTCAAACGGGCAATTTATCACAAAATGGGGGAGCAGGGGTAGCAAATATGGGCAATTTGTAGGCGCCGAAGGTATCGCGGTTGATACATTCGGTAACGTCTATGTTGCCAGTGAACTTGACTCTCGTGTACAAAAATTTGCTCCAAACGGGAGATTTAGCTTGAAGGTAGGTTTAGAGAGCGACGGAGACGGACAGTTTGCAGCCCCAAACGGAGTGGCAGTTGATGCCTCCGGTAACATCTATGTGGCTGATACTTATAATGATCGTATCCAGAAGTTTGATCCAAAAGGACAATTTATCACTACATGGGGCAGTACCGGCAGCGACAATGGGCAATTTAATATGCCATGGGGCGTGGCCGTTGGTGCCTCCGGTAACGTCTATGTGGCTGATGCTGATAATGATCGTATCCAGAAGTTTGATTCAAAGGGGCAATTTATCACCAAATGGGGCAGCTACGGCTATGGTGATGGACAATTCAAAGCCCCCGAAGGCATAGCAATTGATGCATCAGATAACGTCTATGTGGCTGACTTGAATAACAATCGTATCCAGAAGTTTGACTCAAATGGACAATTCACCAGTGCATGGGGTGGCAAGGGCGTTGGTAGCAGGCAATTCAACAGGCCTCGAAGTCTGGCAGTTGACACCTACGGTAGTGTCTATGTTGCTGATACGGAGAATAATCGTATTCAGAAGTTTGATTCAAAGGGGCAATTCATCACCAAATGGGGCAGCTACGGCTACGATGACGGGCAATTTTCTTTGCCCTTTGGCGTAGCGGTTGATTCTTCCAACAACGTCTATGTTGCCGGATATTATAACAATAGCCTACAGAAGTTTGATACTGACGGTGGTTTTATTACAAAGTGGGGTAGCTCTGGTAGCAACAACGGAAAGTTTGCCAACCCTTCTGGCGTAGCAATTGATTCATCTGGAAATGTCTATGTTACCGAGGTTTTTAACAATCGCCTACAGAAGTTCGCGATAAACGGCACACCCCCTCCAATTCCTCAAGCACCACAAAACCTCAAGGCATTCCATGCAACAGGTGGTTTGAGCCTCAGTTGGGATGTCGTTGACGGTGCAACCTACTATGTCCTCTACCACGGCAACAACAAGGCCGTGACCATTACAAACTACGATGGCGGCATATACTCGGTCAGGGATGACTTCTACCAGAAGGGTCATAACACCGGTCAGACCTACGTCTATACGATGAAGGCCTGCAACAGCTCCGGCTGCAGCGCCGGTTCCGGCCTGTTTACGCAGACCTTTAAGCGGATGGTGTTCAACGGGGATTTCAACGGCGATGGCAAGAGGGACGTCCTGTGGCGCAATGCCGACACGGGGGAAATAGTTATCTGGCTGATGAATGGCGCCTCAATTGCCTCTGCCGCAAGCCCGGCAACCCTGGACTTCAACTGGCAGATACAGGGCATCGGTGACGTCAATGGTGACGGCAAGGCCGACATACTATGGCGTCATATCAAAACGGGTGAGGTGGCCATCTGGCTGATGAACGGCGTCTCCATTGCCAATAAGCAAGGCGTTGCATTGGCGGGTGTGCTCAGGGCAAGTGCCGGTGGCAGGAGCGCCTCAATGGTAATCGATATCAACTGGCAGATACAGGGCATCGGCGACTTCAACGGCGACGGCAAGGCCGACATACTCTGGCGTGATAATCAAACCGGAAATGTGGTCGTATGGATAATGAACGGAGCGGATATTATGCAGCACGGTAGCGTTGCAACCGTCGATTCCAGTTGGCAGGTACAGGGCGTGAGCGACTTTAACGGTGATGGCAAGAGCGACCTCTTGTGGCGCAACTCGGACTCCGGTGATGTCGCCATCTGGCGGATGGATGGCACTTCCATCTCAGCGGTCAATCATGTCACAGCGGTGGACACAAACTGGCACATCAGGGGGGTGCAGGCTAAAGGCAGCGGCAACAGCGATATAATCTGGCAGGACTCCGTAAGCGGTGACCTCTACGTATGGCACATGAACAACTCAACCATAGCATCAGGAGGTTACCTGGCGCGGGCAGTACCAGATAACTGGAAACTCATAGGCGTTGGAGACTTTCATGGCAAGGGCATCCAATCAGACATACGTCAATATAACTCCGGTATGCAAACGGATACCATCTGGCAAGACACATCTTCCGGTAACGTGTACATTTGGGGCGAATCGGGTAACTCCGGTTATGCTACCCAAGGTCTGTCTCCCGATTGGTTTAGCCAATAAACAGACACACGCACATAACCTGTAAGCGCCGGGGAGGGTATAACACCCCCCTCCCCTGGATGGAGATTAAACCCCCAAAGCAACCAGGGTGGCAACGGGTGGGACACCCGCGGAAAAATTTCACTTGACAAACACCACAAATCCGTCTATAATATGACAATAGGCTGTAGAGTCACAAAGAGACGACATGTTCCTGGGTAGCTCAGCCGGCAGAGCGGGTGGCTGTTAACCACTTGGTCGGGGGTTCGAATCCCTCCTCAGGAGCCAAAATTATAAGGAACCAAAATCCCCTTTAAATAAACGATAGATGAAGTACGTTGTATTAATAGGCGATGGCATGGCCGATAGACCCAACGATGCCCTCGGTGGACTAACCCCACTGCAAAAGGCCGTCACGCCCAACATGGACAGGTTGGCCTCAACCGGAGAAGTTGGTGTTGTGCGCACGGTACCGGCAGGATTTCCCCCCGGCTCCGATGTCGCAAACCTCTGCATACTGGGATATGACCCGGCACAATACTACTGTGGCAGGGCACCTCTGGAGGCCGCAAGCATGGGGATAGCTCTCGATGCAACAGACGTGGCATTCCGTTGCAACCTCGTCTGCCTCGATTTTGTCGATGGCAAGAGTGAACATGACGGACGCTGGTGGTCAGACAGGACGATCATGGAAGACTACAGCTCCGGACACATAAGCACCCAAGAAGCCAGGGCACTCATCGACAGCCTCAACGAAAAACTATCAGACAACCAAATAAAATTCTACCATGGCGTGAGTTACCGCCACCTGATGCTCTTAAAAACCACAGGCGACAAAGAAGCCCAAGCCTACGTCAATCTCAACTGCACGCCGCCACACGATATAACTGGCAGAACAGCCTCGACATTTCTGCCCGCAGGTGACACCAACAAACTAATCCTTGAGACCATGTACAAATCCATAGACGTCCTCAGAGAGCACCCCGTTAATGCCCGGAGAAGGCAAGAGGGCAAACGCATTGCCAACAGCATCTGGCTGTGGGGACAGGGTAGAAAACCACGGATGCCACTCTTTAGGGAGAAATACGGGATCTATGGCGCCCTCATCAGCGCCGTAGACCTCACACGTGGCCTGGGCGTGTGTGCCGGATTCAATATAATCAAGGTACCCGGTGTCACCGGCTATCTGGATACCAACTACGTGGGTAAGGCCACCTATGGCGTTGACGCCCTAAAGGACGTTGACTTCGTATACATACACGTAGAGGCCCCCGATGAGGCTGGACACTCCGGCAAGCTCGATGACAAACTCAAGGCCATCGAGGACTTTGACCGCCTCGTGGTCGGTAACGTCATGGAGGGGCTGAAGTCCCTCAAGGACGACTACAGGGTGCTCCTGATGCCTGACCATGCCACCCCCCTCAGTATAAAAACACATACGGATGAACCCGTCCCCTTTGTCATCTATGACAGCCGTCACCCTATAAATAACGGCAACCTGTCCTATGACGAGGGCATCGTCACGATGAGAGATATCAGGACTTTTCACGAAGGGTATAGGCTCATGGACTATTTTATAAATCCACAACAATAAACTTAATCCGGACATAGATTTGCTATAAATAAGTATCCTCTTAAAAAAGTATGGTAAGATTTACTTCCTGGTTAAAAGACATGGATTCCTGCTTTCGCAGGAATGACAGTTACATCCGTTTTTCAAGTGTGTCATTCCTGGCTTGACCAGGAATCCAAGATGCGTAAAAGTATAGTTACCGTGAAATATAAAGAGGATACAGAAATAAAATAGAAGGGAAGACAGAAATTAATGTTGATAGTACAAAAATACGGCGGCACTTCCGTGGGCAGCATAGAGCGGATGAGGGCAGTGGCAGAGCGTGCGGTGGCCTGCAAGAGAGAAGGCAACGACGTGGTGGTCATAGTTTCGGCCATGTCCGGTGAGACGGACAGACTCATAGCACTGGCAAAGTCCGTGCAACCCGTCCCCACAGAGAGGGAGCTGGACATGCTCCTGTCAACCGGTGAGCGGGTTAGTGCCTCACTGGTGGCAATGGCGATAGAGAACCTAGGTCAAAAGGCGCTCTCTCTAACCGGTCGGCAGGTTGGGATAGTGACCGACACCGCTTACACCAAGGCAAAGATACAAAAGGTAACCGGCGAACGGGTCAAGGATGCCATACGTGGCGGCTATATAGCCGTAATAGCCGGCTTCCAGGGTATAGCCAACGAAACGTCGGACGTTACCACGTTAGGTCGTGGTGGCTCTGATCTGACAGCGGTGGCCGTGGCCGCTGCCCTTAAGGCAGACCTGTGTGAGATATACACCGATGTCGATGGCGTCTACACTGCCGACCCCAATATCGTCAATAACGCCAGAAAACTCGAAAAGATATCGTATGACGAAATGCTGGAGTTGGCCAGCCTCGGCGCAAAGGTGTTGCAGGCAAGGTCTGTGGAGTATGCCAAGAAATATGACGTACCGGTGGTGGTACGCTCGAGTTTTAATTTTTTACCGGGTACGCTCGTAGTCAAGGAGGATTTGGATATGGAAAATGTTGTTGTTTCAGGAGTTGCACACGACAAGAATCAGGTCAAGATAACCATACAGGATGTGCCGGACAGACCCGGCATTGCCGCTACAATCTTTACGGCCCTGGCAGACAAGGGCATCGTTGTCGATATGATCGTGCAAAACGTCAGCACCGATGGCAAGTTTACCGACATCTCCTCCACGGTGACAAAGGCCGACCAGCACCTGGCCGTTGAGACCACAAAGGCCTTGGCAGATTCCCTGGGGGCCAGAGGGGTCGTCGTAAACGATGACATCGCAAAGGTCTCCATCGTCGGCGTCGGAATGAGAACACACTGCGGCGTGGCTGCAATAATGTTTAAAACCCTGTCGGACAATAACATAAACATAATGATGATAAGCACCTCGGAAATAAAACTGTCGTGCGTCATAGATGGCAAGTACACAGAGCTGGCTGTAAGAGAGTTGCATAAGGCATTTGAACTAGATAAACAATAAAGACCGACTACAGTGAAAATGGTCAGATGAGAAGGGTTTTGATTTTTACGTTGCTGATATTTGTGTTTGGTTGTACAAAGAAGACTATTGTCAGAGAGGATATCTCCAGGCCCCCTGTCCCCAGTGAAGATATACCGCAACAGATACAGCAACCAACACCAAAGTCGCCTTATGACGTCCTCCGGGAGAATATCCCTCAAATATCGTCCTCATTCCTTGGCGCTAAGTATAAGTTTGGGGCAAATCCCGACGATGACCCCTCATACACCGATTGCTCCCACCTTATATGCGCCGTCATCAGGAAAAGCCTCGCAGAGTCAGATTACGAATTCAAGCCTTATTATTTCAGTACAGACAAGATATATGACAGCACCTACAAGATAGAAAGAGACGACGTAAAACCAGGCGACATCATCTTTTTTAAGGATATAAAAAGAAACTTGCGCCATATCGGCGTAGTAAACAAGACCGCACGCGACAACATCAGCTTTATTCATGCCTCAAGTCAGGCCGGCGTAATAGAACGCTCAACCAACTCAGAAAGCTGGTTCTATTACTGGCAATACAGGTTTGATTCCTTCAGACGCTGGAAGGACGAAGTCTTTGCCAGAAAAAAGTACTCTATGAACTCAGAGTGAACCGCAAACTATGAAAACGTTAAGACAAGAACCATCTGCGTACAATCTTTATAGCCTGATTAGTAAAAGCATGGTAAAATGGGGTCAAGGGGACTGGTCCCCTTGCGGGGGGTTCTGAAGGGGGGCGGAGCCGCCCCTTTCTTCTTATATGCAGGCAAGTTTGATACCCGAAAAAACTCGAATCCGATCAGTACAGGATTAAATCTTTCTCAATTCATAACCGAAATATATATATAGGTAAGGAGACATACTTATGATAGAGACAAAGAGACAGCACTACTTTCTAATAGGCAATGTTATTTATGCCGTTGAGGTTGTCATAAGAGACAGCGGTACCGTTACCTCATTTTGCAGGGTACCAAATACCAAGCGATTGATCAAGGAGTGTGCAGACAAGGATGAGGCTGCAAGAGACCTCCAGTGTCTGTTGCAACAAACGAAACAGGACTCTTGCTCTGTCAATGCAGCAAAGGCGTGAGCAGGTGAGGGCCTGCAATTCTGGATTGGTCGGACCGCCAACGTGGCTGCAGGCGGCCCCGACAGCAAATACTGTGAAAAGGGATAGTGAGTGTTGATGTGGATTTAGAGAGAATCAGAA
This sequence comes from Candidatus Magnetobacterium casense, assembly GCF_000714715.1. Taxonomy (GTDB): domain Bacteria; phylum Nitrospirota; class Thermodesulfovibrionia; order Thermodesulfovibrionales; family Magnetobacteriaceae; genus Magnetobacterium; species Magnetobacterium casense. The sequence continues at coordinate 54,275 of NZ_JMFO01000013.1, read as the reverse complement.
AAACAGAGGCTATCTTAAAGAGTATTGGCATACCAACTCAGTCAAAGATACTTGTGGAGTTAAATGCTGAAATCAATAAGAACAACGTCAGCATACACAACATAGCAAGTCTTGTAAGCAGAGACGTGTCGTTATCGGCTCAGATAATAAAGGTGGCCAACTCTCCCTTTTTTGCAGTACGCAAGTGTGACTCTATCATTGGGGCCATAAATGTCCTGGGTCTGGATAACTTTAAAAACATCGTGCTCGTATCGGCGCTGAAAAACGCCATAAAAATAGATAATCCCGTCCTGGAAAAGTTCTGGACCCACTCCATGCTGGTGGCCAGGGTTGCCACGTTGATAGCCAAAAAGCTCCGTGACGTCCCCGACAACCATGCCTTCATGGCCGGTCTGTTTCACGACTGTGCCACACCATATCTGCTGAAGAAATTCCCCGCCTATGCAAAGGATATTGACATGGCCCTGGGCAACGATACCGATATCGTTGAAATCGAAGACAGGGAATTTAACACCTCTCATGCCGTAGGCGGCTATATCATAGCAAAATCAATGGGCCTGACGGACGATATCTCTGCCGTAATCATGCACCACCATGACACTGATATCAGCATCCATAAAAACTCAAACGACAGAAGGCTTGCGGCATGTCTGTTCATGGCCGATTGCATCAGCTTCTACCAGTGTCAACCCGGTGCCGACACGAATCTCTGCATCGATAAGCTGCAATCATACAAGCAGGCGATGTTTGAACTGGACCTCGACAGGGATGACCTAATCAGCCTCTCCGAGGATGTCGATGATATATCAGTACAACTGGTCTGACAGCGGATCGCATCCACCCCGGGCACGAAGAAGTCCCCTTGATCCCAGGATTTCACTCTCAATTATCATGCCTGAAAAAGCCCGTGTCATTTCGGTATATAATTTCGTATAGATTTTTATGTGAGGCAACAGGTGTTGTTTCGTTTAGATTTTAGATGAGACAATTGGGGGGGTTGTTTTTTCTATCGTTTTTTTATTAAACTGTCTTAAAATTTTTAACTTAAGGAGAATGGTGTCAACATGTCATTATTGGAAAAATACGTAAGAGAACCAAAGATTGCCTATTTCACTATGGAGATAGGACTTAAGGACGACATCCCGACCTACAGCGGAGGTCTTGGTATCCTGGCGGGTGATACGATAAAATCCGCCGCAGACCTCAACCTCCCTGTCGTGGCCGTGACGCTCATGCACCGCAGGGGATACTTCACGCAGGACTTTGACGAAAGCGGCTATCAGCTAGCCCATCCCGTCAACTGGGACCCCTCAACGTATATGACCCTGGCCCCCGAAAAGGTTAGCGTGCGCATAGAGGGCAGAACCGTGTATATACAGACGTGGATTTACTTTATCCAGAGTCTTCGTGGCGGCGTGGTGCCGGTGCTGTACCTGGACACCGACATGCCCGAAAACAGCGCCGAAGACAGGGAACTGACACACTTCCTATACGGCGGAGACAGCAGCTACAGGATAAAACAGGAAGTAATCCTTGGCATCGGTGGTGTGCGTATGCTCAGAGAGTTTGGTTTCACCATCAAGAAGTACCACATGAACGAAGGACACGCATCCTTTCTGACCCTTGAGCTCCTGCACAAGTACAAGAAGGACATAGAATCGGTCTGGGATGAGTCCCTGGTCTGGGACTTTGATTCCGTAAAGGAGCTGTGCGTCTTTACTACCCACACGCCCGTGGAGGCTGGACACGACCGGTTTGACTACGAGCTCTATCGCAAGGTTATCGGCGACTACTTCCCCGAAAAGGTGATCCGGTGGCTGGCAGGTGAGAAGGACCTCAACATGACCATGCTTGCCCTCAACCTCAGCAACTACGTCAACGGTGTTGCCAAAAAACACGGCGAAGTCTCCCAAAACATGTTCCCCGGCTACAGGATCAACGCCATAACAAACGGCATCCACTCCTACACCTGGACGGTTGAAAACTTCAAGCGCCTCTATGACAAGTACATTCCCGGATGGGCCAACGAGCCGGAGACCTTTGTCAGGGTCGGACTGATCCCGCAAAACGAAATCTGGAATGCCCACATGGAGGCCAAAAAGGTCCTCATAGACTACGTAAACTCCACTACCGGCATCGGCATGGACTATAACACGCTGACACTGGGATTCGCCCGCAGATTTGCCACATACAAGCGAGCCAATCTACTGTTCTCCGACGTTGAGAGACTCATACGGATCGCCAAGGGCAAGGTGCAGCTCATATTTGCCGGCAAGGCACATCCCCGTGATGAGGCCGGAAAAAAACTGATCCAGTCCATCTTCAATTATTCACGAGAGCTGCGTGACCAGATAAAGATCGTGTTTGTGAAGAACTACCGAATGGACATTGCCCTGATGCTTGTCTCAGGCGTTGACGTGTGGTTGAACAATCCCCTGCGTCCGCTGGAGGCATCAGGTACCAGTGGCATGAAGGCCACACACAACGGAGTGCCAAACTTCAGCGTCCTGGACGGTTGGTGGATCGAAGGACACATAGAGGGTGTCACCGGATGGTCCATCGGCCCGGCCGCCACCGAAATTGCCCCCGATGAAAGCATGAACGCAATTGACGCCGAAGACCTCTACAATAAGCTCGAAAACGTCATTATCCCCACATACTACAACAACAGACAGCAGTGGCTTAACATAATGACAGACACCATAGCCAAAAACGCATACTACTTCAATACCCACAGAATGATGCGTCGCTATGTAACCGAAGCCTATATAAAGTAAGAAAAAAAGTAGGGGGGAGTGTCTCCCCCCTCTCAGAGCACAACCTTGCTCACTCAAAAATTTATGCACCCGGCAATGGGGTGCAGTTGACATTGCACCCAATTAGGGTATATGATATAACATCGATCTGAGATCGGGGCGTAGCGCAGTCTGGTAGCGTACACGGTTCGGGACCGTGCGGCCGCTGGTTCAAATCCAGTCGCCCCGATTATAAAACACTGTCAGTAAGAAAAAATTACCTAAGACACACTCCAAACTTTACCAAATAGATCAGACCTCTTATATATAACTTGGTTTTCATAGGTGGCACGTATATTGCAACTAAAAGCAGGCAGTAGACGCTATGCAAAAAGGATCATTGGAGGTAATAACGTGCAAAATGAGGTTAACGGGCATATTGAGTCTTTTATAGGTGGCTACAAGATTTGGTGTACCAGCAAATCACGACACATAGCCTGCGTTGAGTGTGTAAGCATTCAGCTGTCAGACAGTGATAGCTGCTTCTGGTGTGGCTACTATGTAAGTGATCTATCATGCAACAGTATGATGTTAAAACAACACACCTCATATGAAACATAATTGTCTAAAATGAAAAAAAGGTCTGTGATTAGCGCAGAAATTTGCTCACTTGCTGAATTGACATCTGCCCCGGGGCCGAAACCGTCTCTATGCTGGCAAATGTAAAGAGCGAGCCTATCAGCGGCAAAAACACCCTGGATGCCATCCCGAGCCTGCCCATGGCTATTGTGACGATGTCTGCGGTGTAATGGTTGAGCGTCAGCATCGCCATGGTTTGAAGGTCGCCTTGGGAGTTGGCCATGGTGGCTATCTTTGTAATGTGCGCACCAGCCTCCTTGCACCTGCTGATGATAGCAGCGAGTTCTCCTATGGGTGGGGTCTGTTGAAAATTGTGGTAGGATGCGATAACCGTCTTGCCGGCCTGTCTTACCAAGTCGATGACCCTGTTGGCAATGGGTGAATTTATCTCTATATCCACGGCATCGGCCAGTGGCGTTACGCTGCTGATGACTTCAAACCTGACCTCCTCCTGAAGCTGCCTCAAGCCGCCCTCCGCCGTTGAGCGACAGGTGGCGATGATTGGCGTGTCAAACCGCTGCCGCGCCCTCACAAACGTATCCCTGATGACGGCATTGCCGGCCTGTTCACCGATGGGACAGTCAAACATGTCAATGCGCAGCTCCATGAGATCGGCCCCGTAGAGCGTCTCCAATGTTTCAACGTCCCTGTTGGTGAGTGCTACGGCAATGGCCGGTCTTTCGCCCAGTGCGAGCCTTCCGATCCTTACGTTGCTAATACCTGTCACGCCGTAGTCAATCTCAGGCTGCAGTAATCGTTGCCTGCCTTGGCTTGAAGTGCCGTTCGCACGTCATTGAGTTCCCCGATGTAGGATAGCGCAATGCTTACGATGTCACTGTCGAGGGCATTTTGAGCGGCCAGTCCTTGGAGCAACCTCAACGCCTCTTCCACGCTCATCCCCTTGCGGTAGGGTCTGTCCTCCGTCACGGCGGTGAAGACGTCGCTTACGGCCATGATCCTCGATCCGATGGGGATGTCCCTGCCCGGGAGATGAAAGGGATAACCGGTGCCATCTATCCGCTCGTGGTGAAAGGATGCCCAGGCGTTGATGGTCTCCATGTTCTTTATAGAGCCCAGTATTCGATAGGATTGATAGGCGTGGCGCTTCATCACGTTGAACTCTTCAACGGTGAGTTTTCCAGGTTTTTCCAGCAGTTCGGTTGGCACGGAGAGCTTGCCGATGTCATGCAGATGACCGGCTATTGACATCATTTGGCACTCAACCGCCGAAAAGCCCACCAGTTGCGCCAACAGACTTGACACCGCACTCACCCCAGCCGAGTGCATGGCGGTAAATCTGCTCCGAAAATCAATGATATGGCTGTATAGCTTGGATATACTGGCAAGCTCGGAGACGTCTAACTCTATGCCAGACATTACTCCCTTTAGCTCTATGGTCTTATCTATCTCCGGAGTGGATACGTCAAACCAGAAGCACTCCTTGGAGGCAACATCCGCAAAGGCCTCCACCATGTCAGGCATAAATAACGAGTCACTCTTTAACCGTATTGACCTTGAGATGGCGTCCTTCTGTCCTAGTATCTCCAGTTCCTTGTTTATAAGAATTTCAACCCTGTCGGCCAGATGAATGATGTGCGCCCCAAGTGGAACCTCCGTCCCTCTGAACGACTGTCCCTTACCCCTGTCCCATGGCACATGGTGGTATCTTATGATGTCGGCAACGTCGGCAAACATCTTGAAATCCCTTATGAGCAGGTAGCCGTTTTCCGCATGGACATGGGGATTGCTGCTGAGTTCATAGTGTGTCAGCTCCAGTTTTTCCTTCAGAGAAAACACCCCTATGTCGTGAAGCACGGCTGCAAGAAAGATATCCATCCGCTGCTGTCGTGACATATTATAGGCAGTGGCAATGTCGTCCGCTATACATGCCACCCGCAGGTGGTGGTTGGACAAGGCGCTATCGACATAGTCCATGGCCTTTGAAAACACCGTCAGAAGCTCCTTGAGCTTTATCTTGCTATACAAGAACATCTTTAATTATAACATAGCAGCGTAAGTCTTTGTCATATGGGGCAGACAAAGATATAATCCGGATATGATAAAATAGTAAGGATATGTTGAAGAATGTTTTAAAGCTGATATATTTCTTTTTTTTGCGAGTTGCTGGTGGCATACTTCCTTTTAGGTTGGCATACCTTGTTGCCAGGGGGATTGGGCTTGTGGCGTTTATAGCAGCCAGGGGCAAGCGCCGGATGGTTCAACGTGAGGTGAAACGCCTGTTTGAGTTGACAACACGCTCACGGACGGATATGATCGTAAAGCGAACGCTGGAGGGCTTCTTCCTGAGCGAAATGGAGGTGTTTCTCTACCCCAGGCTCAATGCGGGCAACATCCACCGGATGGTCAAGTGTATTGGGGAGCAGTACCTTGAGGAGGGCCTCAAGGGTGGTCGCGGGACGATGCTGTTGTTTGCCCACTTTGGGGCCAATCAGATGATCATGCCCGCCGTGGGATACAGGGGGTATCGGATGTGTCAGATGAGCGCACCGGCCACGGTGTGGATTGAGCGTCTGCCGGAGATGAAGTCCACCCTGGTTGAAAAGATGATGCTCAGACACAAGTGGAAAAACGAACAGTCCCTGCCCGTTAAGCACATAAATATATTCGGCTCTCTGAGGGAGGCATTCATGTGCCTTAAGAGAAACGAGTTCCTGGGGATTGCCATAGACGGCGGTGGTGGCAAGGACACGACAGAGGTCGATTTCCTGGGCAGAAAGGCCTGCTTTCCAACAGGCGCCATCGACATGGCCCTGAGAACCGGGTGTTGCATCCTGCCTGTGTTTATGCTCAGAAACAAAGACGCAACCAATACGATGATAATAGAACCGCCACTGCAGTACAAGGTCAGCTCAGACAAGGCGACAGACATCAGGTATGCCACACAGTTGTTTGCAGACCGCCTGGAACAATATGTGCTGAAACGCCCCTGCCACTACATGTATTTCCTTGCCTGGCGCTCATTTATGGTCACAAAGGGAGATACACCTTTTCTTTAGAAAAAAACGTTTACGCTCACGTCGCTAACAAGCAAGGGACGAGGCGCAATCTTGTCGCAGCGTGTCGCACCCGCCCCGGGTACGAAGAAATCCCCTTGATCCCATTTTACAATGCTTTTCTAATAGGATACGTATTTTTTTTTAGTTCATCAAATAGAAATATGCTATAATATCTTTATAACTAACGTCTTTGAAGAGGCCGGCAACAATGATAGATATTAGACTTGATATATTTGATGGACACACAAAGATACAGACCGTTGTTTTGAGTGAGCCAAGCACACTCCTTATCGGTCGGTCAAAGAAGGCCCATCTGCAGGTTGGCGCCATAGACAGAAACATATCGAGAAACCACTGTATGCTTGAGATACGCCCTACCAGGTGCTTTCTGATGGACCTCAACAGCCGCAACGGTACGTTTGTAAACAACAAAAAGATAATAAAACACGTCCTCAACGACGGCGATGAAATAACGTTTGGCAACATTACGATTCGCGTGGCATTAACAAAGGCCGTCATCGAAAAGATTTATTGCAACATATGCAAAAAAGACGCAACCGATGAAGTAATCAACCTATTTGGAAAAAGCATAACCTTCCACGACTACACCTGCACTACCTGTCAGGATAAGACAATGGAACTGTTGACCAACAAAGCCGAGGTCAGATACCAACAAATCCCAAAAGAGAAGAGACGCAGCAGCTTTCACTGCCATGTCTGTAAAAAAGACCTCTCAGCGGAAGCAAACAGGGACGGCCTTGCCTATGAGCTTGAGGACTCCATTTACCTGTGTCCACAGTGCACTGCCGCCAAGTGCAAGCAAAAAGATTCGTTTTTGGCAGACAGCCAATATATCCTCCTTAACGAAGTCGGCAGAGGCGGCATGGGGATCGTCTATCGCGCCGTACACCAAAGCACACGACGCATGTGTGCAGTGAAGAAGATTCATCCATCGGTTATCTACGACGACCGCTACATCATGCTCTTTGAGCGGGAGATTGCCGTCCAGTCCAAGGTCATACACCCCAACCTTGTGAGACTCCTCGACAAGGGTGTCACGGGGGAGACGTGCTACTTTGTAAGCGAATTGCTGCCAGGTGGCAGTGTCTCCAACCTGCTCCTGAAGTCTACCTCCAAGCGTATCCCGGCACCCCTGGCATGCAGTATCACCATAGACATTTTGAAAGGGCTTTCTGCCTTACACGAAAACGGATTTATCCACAGGGACATAAAGCCCTCCAACTTCCTGCTCTCACTGCCTAGCGAGGCCGGCCACTACAGGGCAAAGATATGCGACTACGGCTTGGCCAAGTCATACGAGGACGCCGGAAACTCCTTCTTTGATATTACAAAGACAGGGGGTGGATTTGCAGGGTCGATCATGTACATGTCTCCGGAGTTGATACGAAACTACAAATACAGTAAACCCCCTGTTGACGTCTACTCCGTGGGAGTCAGCATGTACTACATGCTCACCGGCACATACACCGTGGACATCTCACGCCTGCCCTCAGAGTGCAGCGACAACTCCGGTCTCACGCGCCATGCCGTTGAACTGGTACTGGACGAACCCGCCGTTGAACTGCTTAAACGTGACCCAACACTGCCGCTGTCCCTGGCCAGGGTCGTTGACAAGGCTGTGTCCAAAAATGCATACGCAGGATTTCAGACTGCAAACGAGTTTATAGAAGGACTTGAAAAAGTAATGAAAAAAGAAGGATGGTGCTAACTTATGCGTAAAAACACTACGGTAAGATATGTGGTCTTGACGGGAATTATGGCATTGCTTCCGGTAATCTATGCGTGTGATTATGCCTCAGAGACCAAAGAGGACTTATCGACAATTACAGACAAGAAGGTAGACAAAATCGAAAAATCACGCGTTGCAACAGATAAGTCCGACCTTGAGGCCCTCAAGAGAGGTATTACGGGCTTTAATGCAGCCAATGGCAGATACCCCAAAGACCTCGACGAACTCCAGGAATTTACCGCCATTAACTTCGATAAGGGCATCTACAACTATAACCCGCAAACGGGGGCCATTACCATGAGATAAATAACGGAGCATAAATGTTTAGCACATTAGGGTTAAGAATAATGGGGTCAAGGGGACAGGTCCCTTTTATAGCAGGGGTGCCTCACCCCCTGGAGCGAAAAAGAAGCGGAGCCGCCCCTTTCTTTCCCCAAGGAACCCATGAGTTTTTTTATGCGCCCTGTTTTTGGGGTAGCTTTTAATTTTTAATGTCATGCGTTATAATAGATCAATATGGATACTACACCACCAGGCGGTTACGATAAGCTCATCAAGGAGCTGATGGAAGAGATAGAGCAGCCTCTGATAGAGAATGTCTTGGGGATCAAGGCCGATAAAATTACCAGGCTCAACCCCCTGATGCAGTTGACGGACGAACGTGAGACTGATTTCTTGGCCAGAGTGGACTGCGCCAACACCGACTCCTTCATTGCACACGCAGAGTTTCAGAGCACAAATGACCCCAAAATGCTTAAGAGGATGATGCGGTACTTTATTCACATATATTCTTTGTACGAGTTGAGAGTAAAGCAGTACGTCATATTTATCGGCAAAGATAAGATGAATATGAAAACTCGGTTAAACCTGCCGGAGATGCGCTACAAGTACAGGTTGATCGATATGAGGAATGTCGCGTGTGAGCAATTTCTGTATTCGGGTGTACCGGGGAAAATTATCATCGCTATATTATGCAATATGGGCGGGCGCGATGAGAGGGAGCTTGTACGACAGATTTTAGGTGAGCTGATGAAGGTCGCTAAAGGACTGGAACTGTCAAGAAATATAAGGACATTAGAGATGCTCTCAAGGTTGAGAGACATGCAAAAAATCGTGATAGAGGAGGTTGGAAAAATGTCACTTGCATACGATTTACCAATAGAAAAGGACCTGAGATTCATACAAGGTAAGCAAGAGGGTAAGAAAGAGGGTATACAGGAAGGTATAGAGAAGGGTATACAGAAGGGTATACAGAAGGGTATACAGAAGGGTATACAGAAGGGTAAGCAGGAGGGTAAGCAGGAGGGTATACAGGAGGGTTTGGAAAGTGGCCGGGTGGAAGGCATGCAAGATACGATAGAACTTTTGTTAAGGGCCAGATTTGGTGAAGAAGGTTTATCGTTTATGTCGAAGATCAGAGGTTATGGAGATACGTCAAGGCTCCGCTCAATAACAGAGGCGTTGATAAAGGCCCAGGACATCAGGGAGATTGAGGGATTGCTTTGACCTCCTCCGGTTACACAGGTTACTAATGTTAGCAGTGAGGTTTTTTTAGCTTGCTTTAAAAGGGGGTGGTGTGTTATGCGTTAGGTTGTTGTGTTGCAGTTCTGAGTGATTGAGATTGGTGGTTTTGTTCCTTGGCATTAGCCGGGGGAATGAGCAGTTTCAAAGGATTAAGGAGGTATTTGTAGTATGTTTAAGAAAGGTTATAGAGCAGGAAGTATTTTTTTAGCGCTCCTCACGCTTGGCATGATTATTGCTAATGGGGGGGGGAGCGGGGGCGACGTTAAATGACGGCCTTGTTGCGTATTACCCGTTTAACGGTAATGCCAACGACGAAAGCGGCAACGGCAATCATGGGGTGGTACATGGGGCAACTCTGACGACGGATCGATTTGGGAATGCCAATAAGGCGTATAGCTTTAATGGGAGTAGCGATTATATAACAATAAGTAACTTTTCGATGTCGTATAGTGCTATAACCGTGTCTGCGTGGGTTTATTCTAAACCAATATCTTGTGGTGGCCAAGAAATATTAGGCATGTCTTCTTCTAATGGGACAGCATTAGTTCAATTAGAATTAGCTGGCGCTAACTGTAACGCTATGTTATGGGATTGTGTTGATGAAAGTACACGACTTGTTTCTGATAGTAGTGTTTTTGAGTTTGGGAAATGGGTTTTAGTTACCACAACATATAATGGTACAAATAGTACAATATATATCAATGGTAAAGCTGTAAAGATCGGACAATTTAGTAAAACAGGCTCCGTGTCTAATGCATCTTTCAATATAGGAAAAGAGATAGGATCATCTCAGAGTGCCTATTGGTCTGGTTCCATTGACGACCTTCGCATCTACAGCCGTGCTCTTTCCGACGCAGAGGTACAACAGCTTTACGCCGAAGATGACTCAATCACCAACACCCTAACCATCTCCAAGCCAGGTAACGGTACTGTAACGAGCACGCCTTCAGGGATCAACTGCGGCTCAACGTGCTCTGCCTCTTTTGCTGCCAACACATCCGTGACCCTCACGGCAACACCAGACTCCGGCTCAACCTTTACCGGCTGGAGTGATACCTCTGGTGAATGTTCTGGAACCATACCGGTGTGTACCGTAACCATGTCGTCGTCAAAGACCGTGACTGCAACATTTGGAGGGTCTTCTCCAACGCCTACTCCGACTCCAACTCCGACACCTACACCCACACCGTCAACAGACGTATACAAGGACTTTAATGGCGACGGTACCAGCGATATCCTCTGGTATAACACAAAAACGGGCATGGTCTACATCTACCTCATAAACAAGGACGGCTCAATCCAGGGTTCCGGTTCGCCCGCAACGGTGGCAGACCTGAACTGGAAGATCAAGGACGTCGGCGACTACAACGGCGACGGCAAGAGCGACATCCTCTGGCAGAACTCACAAAACGGACTGATCTACATATGGTTCATGAACGGATACACCATACAGGGCACCAAACAGGTAGGGTTAGTCCCCGACAGCGATTGGCAGATATTTAAGTAGTTACGGCAAGACAAGGGGGGACACTCCTGTCCCCCTCCTTTTATGACGGACCACCCTTGCTGCTCCACTTTTATGGATCATTTTAAAAGTTCTTTTAATTGCTCTACACTTAAATCAGCATCTCTGAGGATGTTTGACAAGGTTTTTTGATGCAGGATTTTTCCTGAATGATAGGGAACAGTTGCCCTCCTGCCTTCCTTATTCTTGTATATCTTGTGGCTTCCACTTTGTCGTGAAAAGACAAACCCAATCCTTTCCAAGACTTTAATTGCAGTAGCAGCAGTTATTCTCGGAAGTTTTTCGCTCACACTGCGACTTCCATCAGGGGTAGGTTTACTGATTCAGGCTGTGGAATTTCTTCCCCATTTTCAATTCTATCTTCTATGTGAAGGCGGATTGCATCCTTGATATTTTCCAGTACCTCTTCATAGGTATCACCTTGTGTGTAGCACCCTTGAAGCTCGGGACAGAAAGCAAAATAACCTTCGCTATCCTTTTCGGTTACCACTGACAACTTATATACACTCATCTTACGACTCCTCTTTAGACAACTGAGTTGGTTGTAGAAATCCTATCGACTTATTGTACACCAGGCCAAGTGTACTGGTCAAGTAAGGTGGCATAGATTTTTTGGGTAGCTTTTAATTTTTAATGCCATGCGTTATAATAGATCAATATGAATACTACACCACCAGGCGGTTACGACAAGCTCATCAAGGAGCTGATTGAGGACCAGGAGCGTCCTGGAGCGTCAAAGAAATAGAGCAGCCTCTGATAGAGAGTGTCCTGGGGATCAAGGCCGATAAAATTACCAGACTGAACCCCCTGATGCAGTTGACGGACGAACGTGAGACTGATTTCCTGGCCAGGGTGGACTGCGCCAACACCGACTCCTTCATTGCACACGCAGAGATTCAGAGCACAAATGACCCCAAAATGCTTAAGAGAATGATGCGGTACTTTATTCACATATATTCGTTGTACGAGTTGAGAGTAAAGCAGTACGTCATATTTATCGGCAAAGACAAGATGAATGTGAAAACTCGCTTAAACCTGCCGGAGATGCGCTACAAGTACAGACAGAAGGGTAAGCAGGAGGGTTTGGAAAGTGGTCGGGTGGAAGGCATGCAAGATACGATAGAACTGTTGTTAAGGGCCAGATTTGGTGAAGAAGGTTTATCGTTTATGCCGAAGATCAGAGGCTATGGAGATACGTCAAGGCTCCGCTCAATAACAGAGGCGTTGATAAAGGCTCAGGACATCAGAGATATTGAGGGATTGCTTTAGCCTCCTCCGGTTGCAAATGTTAGCAGTGAGGTTTTTTTAGCTTGAGGAGGTGTATTATGCGTTAGAGCATCGTGAAGATAGAGTGTTATGTTGCGGCGCTGAGTGATTTTAGGGTGGTGACACTTGTGCCCTTGGCATTAGTCGGGGGAATGAGCAGTTTCAAAAGATTAAGGAGGTAGTTGACAAAGCAATTTGGAATACTTACAATTACATATTGGGTACCACAACATTTCATGACATGGCTGGAAGGCTTGCAGGCTAAGGAGGCTTAATATGGAAGCGTTTGAGGTTATTGAGGAGCCGTTGACGGAGACCATAGACGGGGAGGAGGTTATGTCGTATAGTCCTTTCAGGAGACACGAGGATATTTTTATGAGATTATCGTACATTATACAACAACATATAAAGAAGGACAAGCTTGGTTATATCTACGGAGCGCCCCTTGATGTCATCCTTGATGAGGGGGTAAACAGGCTGCAGCCAGACCTGATATTCGTTAAGAGAGAAAACTCAAAGATACTCCAGGACTGGATAAGGGGCGTCCCTGACATGGTGTGTGAAATTGTATCAAAGGGGTCGGTCACAAAAGACACGGCTATCAAAAAGGATATCTACGAACGCTACAGTGTCCCGGAGTATTGGATCGTGTTACCTGAGACACAAACCATGCAGGTCTTTGTCATAGAAGATAACCGATATAGGCTCTATTGCTATGCCGAGGGTGAAGGCGTGATCAGGTCTAGGGCAATAGACGGATTGGAGATTGACATAGCAGATATATTTTCCGAGGAATATTAAGTTAAGTATGAAGGACAAAGGTCACTCCGGCAAGCGGGAAAAAGGTCTGTGGTCAAAAAACACCGTCGTTGAAAACAGATACGATGTACGCGATCTTGCCCGTGGTGGCATGGGAGAGGTCTACTTCGTCTACGATCGGGAGACGGAACGTATGATGGCCGTCAAGACCCCATTGCCCTCTATCATGTCCAGCGAAACCGGCCTCAAACGATTCCACAGGGAGGCCGAGGCATGGATCAACCTCGGTATACATCCAAACATCTGCTCGGCCTACTACGTGCAAGAGATAGAGTCGATCCCGCGCCTGTTTATCGAGTATGTAGACGGTGGCAGCCTGGATAAGTGGCTGAAGGCAAAGCGACTGACTACAATGCAAGAGAAGCTGGATATGGCCATACAGGTAGCCTCGGGTATGCACCACACCCATACGCTCAACTGGAGCGACGAAGAAGGCACACAACACACCGGCCTCGTACACAGAGACCTCAAACCCGCCAATATACTCCTTAGCAAGTACGGTATGGCCTTGATCACCGACTTCGGTCTGGTGGGGGCTGGCCTGAGCCTGGAGTCTGATGGCCAGATAACCAGCGAAAAGTACAAGGATAACCTCAACCTCACCGATTCTGACGTAAACGACATCTCAGAGGGTTCGGTCTTTGCGAGGAGTCTCTCAAGCCTCAGCCTCACCGACAACCAACAGGAGGGTCTCATCGTATCCGACTCCTGGCAGACTATAACTCTGGGAGATGTCCCCTATGGCACCCCACAGTACATGGCCCCGGAGCAGTTCAGGGACGCCCACACGGCAGGCTTCCCCACCGATATATATGCGTATGGGTGTATGATGTACGAGTTCTTTTGTGGCAGGCGTCCGTTTGCGTTGACGGAGGAGGAGCGCCGTGGTGTCATCTTTTACCAGTTGACCGTGTGGCAGAAACTCCACTCCAAGACAGCCCCACCGCACCCAGGGGATTTTACCCCGGGGATAGACGAAGAACTTGCACAATTGATGCTCCAGTGCCTGGCAAAAGACCCACGAGACAGACCCGCAGACTTTGCCGAAATCAAAGACCGGTTAAAGACTATCTACAGACGCATTATCGGTGAAACCTACCAGCGCTCCGATGAGGACACCGAAGAGCGTAACGACGAACTCAGGGCCGATTCCCTGAACAACCAGGGGGTGTCATATGCCACGATAAACCAGTTGTATAAGGCCGAAGCTGCATGGAAACAGGCCCTCGACATTAAACCAAACCATCCCGAAAACGCCTTTAACCTCATGCTGTACCAGTGCATGAGGGGGCTGCTGTCCGAGGATAAGGCAGTCAGGAAGATGCAGGAGTTCATCGATAACATGCCCACATACGCCAGTGACAAGTTGCACATTGGCAAGCTGTTCATGGCTAAGTTGTTGCTGTTTTTTTCAAACGAACACAAGGCGCTCCACACCCTCAGAGAACTCAGACAACACATCAGAGACAACCACGATATCTCCCGCAACATCGCCCTGTTGCTCTGTAGTGCTGATACTGCCACCGAGGACGCTAACTCCTGGCGGGAGGTCAAGGAAGCCCTGTATCGCCTGATCAACGACGGCAAGGAAGACCCCTCGGTTATAACAGGATATGCCCTCGCCCTCAAAAACCTCAACGAAGACTACCAGGACTTCTACGCCACCGGCAGGGTGCGCTACAGGGAGCTGCCAGAGTCTCTTGATGAGGCACTCCACGCGACGTTACCAGGCTTTGCCATAACCGCCAAGTTCTCCGTCGAACACACCGGCATAACGGCCCTTGCACTGCTATCGGATACCGCTGCGGACAACGACCAGACTGTCCGGAAAATTGCCCAAAAAATAGCAATGATCGGATGCAGCGACTCACGCCTCTCCCTGGTTGATCTCGGCAGCGGCGAAACCATAACTACTCTCCAGGGGCATGCAATGGGCATAACCGCACTTGCCCTCAGCCAAAACCACCGCTACGTCCTCTCAGCCTCACAGGACAGGAGCATCGCCCTGTGGGATATGCAACAGGCGAGACGCCTGCAAACCTTCTCCGGACATGAGGGCGTCATCACGGACGTGCTCTTTGTCGGCAACTCCGTCTATGCGGTGTCTTCTTCCCTGGATGGCACCATACGAGCCTGGGACCTTCGGAAAGGCAAGTCTGCCGGTATGTTTAACACTCAAAACAAACCCGTACATGCCATCGCCATCTCAAAGGACGGCAAGTACGTCTACTCCGCCCTCAAAGGGTCGGCCCCATGCAAGTGGGATACAAAGACGGGAAAATTACTGTTGAGCTGCCAGGGTCAGTTCACCGGCTCTACCACAATCGCATTGAGTGCCGACGGCAAACGCCTCATCACAGGCGGCATCGATGACACCGTATGCCTCTTTGACACCGACTCCGGAGAGTGCATCAGTACCTTCAGGGGACACACGGGAAGGATAACCTCCGTTGCATTCAGTTACGATGACAACTTCGCACTGTCTACCGGACAACAGACCGTCCATGTCAGAGACCTCAGAAATGGTCTGCTCTATGCACAGTTCAGCTATAAGGGGCCTATCGCAGGGGCGGTTGCAAATGACAGGGGACATCAGATATTGTTTGCACAGGATAACGAACTCATCTGCCTGAACTACCTCAACAGGTATACCTGCAAATATGCCCTCCTGCCTCCGGCATCTCTCAGAAAAGGCGACATCAGGGCCGAGTTCACACGCAGGCTCACTGTGGCAAGGCAACTCGTAAATGACGAAAACTATCCGGAAGCCTTAAAAGCCATAGACAACGCAAGGGAACTGACAGACTATGACAACCACGAAAATATAATAAACCTGTTATCCAACATACCTCTGAAATATGACCGCAGCTCCGTCCGTGCACCTGTCAAGACAGATACCTACGACCCCTTTGGTGGCAATAGCATTACTGCCCTTGTTCTGTCATACAACGGTGGCAATGTGTTTGTGGCTAATGCAAAAGGGGAGGCGGCAAGGTTTAATCTTGAACACAAAACAAAAGAGGCACTCTACGAGGGTGCTATGGATAAAAATTCAACAACCGCCATAACCGCCCTCCAGTTGAGTTATTGCAACAAGCATGTCTTTCTGGGTGATGATGACGGCAGGATCGTCAGGTGCGACGATGACTTCAATTCCCCGCTGGAGTTTGACCGTCGTTATGAAGGTCTTAGCTCCATGGCGCTGACACGCAGCGGGCAAAATCTGTTTGCGGCAGGCAGGGACGGCATCATCAGGCTATGGCGAATATACAAGGACAAGGGCGACTACATGGGCCACTTTGACCCAGTATATCAGGAGATCACGGCAATTGCCGTAAGCTACAATGAAAAGACTGTCATAGCAGCTCTGGGGGATGGCTCCGTAGTCTTTTTTGATTCCGTAACGGGCAAGGAGCGCAACAGGGTTGAACATAAGGGCGTCATAAATGCCATCGCCCTAAGCCCAGATGGCAACCTGTTTCTTACGGCTTGCGAGGACGGCTCCGTTGACCTCTGGAACTACAAGACAAGGACTATACAGAGTCGCTATGACGAAGCACACCTGGAGGGTGTAACGTGCGTGACCTTTAGCCCCGATGGCCAATACTTTGCCTCCGGCAGCAAGGACACTACCGTTTCCCTGTGGAGTATCCACACGCAAAAGAATTTGCAAAATATGACCGGACATAACAACACCATAAGCACCATCGTCTTTAGCCCTGATGGCTGGTTTCTGTACTCTGCCGGCATGGATTCGGCGGTGATAAAGTGGTTCCTCAACTGGACGCTCAACCCACAGGCAGAGACAACCTGGAAGGTTCAGGCAAAGCACATGATCTTCGACTTTCTGTCCTACCAGTACAGACGTGGGCAGATTGAGAAAAACAAACCGTCATGGACTGATGAAGACCTGCAGATACTTGAGGCAAGGTTTAAGGCTGCCGGGTTTGAGTCTGACTTTGCGGAGATGTCAGCCAAAGAGCTGTTAGAGTATCAGGACAGGTGGACGGAATCGGTGCCCAAGTTCCACACCCTTGAAATGGATGAACCCAAGACTATGGAGCAAATCAGCAAGGAAGCACATGCCAGGGCAGATAAGAAAAAGCTGTCGAAGCTGACAATTGCACTGGTGGTACTCGTTGTTGTCTTTGCACTTTCGGCCTATATGTATAATTTACGCAGAGATAGATATGACACACAGGCGTTGAACAAGTTTGCCCTAAACATTACCAACGCCGACAGGGCACGCGAGGCCCTTGATTACGTTAAACCCAAGTCCCTCGGCAATTGCGACACTAAACGGCTCGATGAATATATGGACAGCTATGTCTATATGGTAAAAAATCGTCTGACGGCAATAATGTCAGCAAACCCCAGGACGCAGGAAAATGTAAGCTGCCTGGTTGCCTTAAGTGCAGACAAGGATATCCAGGATAAGTTACTTTCACAGTTTTCAGAGGGCAACGATGTTGCGACACTCACTGCCCTGAGCTACCTGTTCTCCTACACGGGCAAGGATATCCTGCCGTCACTTCTTGCCGTTCTTACCGAGCCACCCAGGGCGTGGGAGCTTGGTGACAACGCCGTAGCCAAAGACGTCAGGCTGCGACTCACAGTAGAGGCCATTGTCAACATGGGTAGTGCGGAGGCCGTAGATGCCATCCTCAATCATGCCTCAAGGGAGGGCATAGATGCTGGGCCAATAGCGCCTTACATCAGCAAGATAATAGCAAGCAAGCAGCTTGACGTGGATACGGCCCTTAAGACTATCGAACGATTGATGACTAACGAAAACGAAGATGTGAGGAGAAATGCCGTGGGAGCACTTGGGCTATTCAAGGGATCGGAGGCAAAGCGGCTTGCAAAAAAGGCCATCCTTGACGGCAGCACAAAGGTACGCAAAGAGGCCGAAGCAGTACTGTCAGATTGATTGGCACCATTATAGCGCGTTTTGATTGCATGCAATACAAAAAAAGAAAGGGGCGGTTTGTGGCCGGGGTGCCTCGCATCTCTACCTTGCGGGGGGAAACGTTGTTGTCTTAGTTATGTTGATTTGTTAAAATATGAGTATAGCTAAAAATTTCACATAAAGGAGGAATTTGGCATATGCCCAAAAAGATAAAAAAGAAACACGACTCGCAACAAACCACGTCAATGGGGCCCTCTGATGAACAAGATGAGGAATTTGCAAGTATAATCATTGAGTACGCCGAGCCAATGATAGAGAAAGGAAAGAACTTTGTGCAGAGAAGGCGCGCCTTGAATCTATCGATCCTTTTTTGGAATGCCAGCTTTTTGCCGGAAGACGATCAATCAGAGGCAATGAGAAAAATTGTGGCAGATGACAGCGTCCAATACAACAGATTCACTTTACTCCAGGTGTTTATGGCCATGATCGGTAGAAGACTCAACGAATACGCAGATGTTAACAAAGTGGTTCTGAAGTATGACGTAAAAGAGGCCGAGGATGGTGTGTTGTTGTTATCTGTAGTGTCCAAGGTAGTCACTGAGAAATATATAAATGTCTTTGCAGGTGGTAACTTCAAGCTGGCAAAGTGATTTCATCACAGAGTTGTATCTCTGGCCTCTGCCATCGCCTTGAGCAGTTCGGTGTTTTCCTCCGGTCTGCCGATGGTGATGCGCAGACAGTTTTCCAGGGTGCTTGTCATGTCCTTGAGCAGGATGCCGGATTGCAGCAGCCTCTGGTGGAGCGTCTTTGCATCGGCTGTTTTTATCAGGATGAAGTTGGCATCGGAGGGATAGGCGGTTATGCCGTTGAGGCGTGCCAGTCCTTCAAATAGCCGTTGTCTTTCTGCTATTACGGTTGTGGTGTTTTGCTCTGTCAGCCTGTCATCCTGCAGGGCCATGAGCGCCATCCGCTGCGACAGGGCATTGACGTTGTAGGGCAACCTCACCTTGTTTAACTCCTCGATACCCTCAGTCGCTCCCACAAGAAATCCAACCCGCAGTGCAGCAAGTCCCACCTTGCTGAGAGTCCGCATCACGTAGAGATTGTTATAACGTGATATCATGGACACTACGCTCGGTCTTGGTGAGTAGGGCTGGTATGCCTCGTCAATTACAACGATCCCACTTGACAGGCTCAGTATCTCAAGGATGGTTTCCAGGCTGAAGGAGTTTCCCGTCGGGTTATTGGGAGAACTCAGAAATATCACATTGGGGTTGTGTCTCCTGATGGCCTCAGTCATTGCACCGGCATCGAGGTCGAAGTCATCGCCCAACGGCACTGCTACGGAGGTCTCTCCGAGGGTCTGGGCAATGATGCCGTACATGACAAACGTTGGCGTCGGATAGAGGACTGGTCCGCCCAGGGACGTTATCAGGTGGTAGATGACCTCGTCAGAGCCGTTACCCAAGAGTATATTGTCGGCACCGACCTCCAGGGTTTGTGCGAGGTGGTTACGAAGCTCCCTGGCCTCCGGATCGGGGTAACGATTGGTGTCAACCGCTACCGGCCCAGGAACAAGGCCGTAAGGGGCCTCGTTGGCGTCGAGCTTGATACGGCAGGGTATCTCCACCGCACTGTAGGGCCTCAACTGCTTTATGTTAGCTCGTGTGATTTCCTTAAACATACGAACCGATAGTTTAGCAAAAAACTATTCAAATGTGGTAGCGTTTATTTCAGGGCAATTGCATTAGAGAATTTTATGATCTGTCTGCTAAGTTTAGCCTAAAAACATATAGTTATGATCCCTTCGGAACCGTTGTAAATAAACACACTGTGTCTTAATATATCCCTGCCAATCAGACACTGTATATGCTGTCCCTCTAATGGCGTCTCTACGATCTCTGTAGTTTCTATAGTATTTTGATTTGGCATTACTATTGCGACATGATATTGATAGCAATCTACCCCTGTGGATGTAGGTGTGCTTATTTTAATTTTCCCGATAGGGTTTATTCCCAAGGTCGTTATGACATCAGGTGTAATAGCACTGATTGCGGCTCCTGTGTCAATCATTGCAACAACCTTCACCGGTAGTGGAATTAACTTTCCAGCTTTTCTTAATACCTCGCGATATAACCTTGCCGGAGTGATTTGAACTTCCACAATCGGTCCAATCTTAAGCAGGTTTGGTATATGCTCAGTAAAAGATGGCATTAAACTATGCAGCTATGAAACGGGATGTAAAAGACAGTACCTCTTCATATCTTAGTACCTGTTTTACTAAAAACGGGGAGCTTTCGTAAAGCTGATATCCCCTCTTAAGCGCATCCTCTTTTGCTATAAATGTATCTATTAATTCTTCTCCGTGTATCAGGGCATATTCATTTTCTGCCTTACCTAATAACTCATCCAGTATCGAATCAAAATAATTCAATTCTTTATCTAAAACATCACTTTTCATAACATACCCCCTTATTCTATATTACCGTTATGTTAGCAAACAGAGGTATGATAAGTCAACGGTTAAAAAATCTTGCTCTAAAAAAACTACTGTGATGATATACTATAAGCGATGGAGCAATATAATAGTGTTTGACGATTTTTTGAAAGATAAGGCGGAGGGGGTAAGGCACCCCGGCCATTAAGAAGTCCCCTTGACCCCATTATTTCACACTCAATTATCATGCCTGAAAAAACCTGTGTCATTTCAGTATATATTAGGTACTGTTACCTCAACCTTTGAGTCTCTTCTTAGCCAGCACGATGGCCCCCACTATGGCGACCAACAGTATCATGGAGGCTATCTCAAATGGCAGCAGGTACTGAGTAAACATGATGCGTCCCAGTGCGGATGTGTGAGTCAATGCCCTGATCCTGTCGATGCTCCATACCCCGTGTTCTCCGGTTCTGAGAGAAAACGTTGCCATTACAAACACAAACATCGCCGACAGTGCGACAACCAACCCCACCGGCCACTGCCTGATGTACTGAGAACTCTTTTCGTCCTCTCTGAGATTTAACAGCATCACGACAAACAAAAACAACACCATGATTGCCCCGGCATAGATGATAATCTGTATGGCGGCCAGGAACTCCGCATTCAGAAACAAATACAGACCGGCCACGTGGAAAAACAACAGCAGCATAAACAACACGGCGTGCATAACATTTCTCCGTGTCACCGTCAACACAGACACCAGCACACACACGGAGGCAAGATAGAGAAAGAATACCTTTTGGATCATCTACGCCCCCTTGTCCTGCGATTCACCGGCAGACGGCTCGTCAACCGTATTGCCCGGAGGCAGGGATGGTGCCGATACTTTGGATGGTACGGCAGGGGATGTCGGTTCACTTGCCCCCCTGGGTCTGAAAACGGCCTGCTCTTGCGGGGTGGCAAAGTCTTTGGTCTTTGGGCGCCAGAAGTTGTCGAGGTAGAAGGTTCCCTTAGCGCCTTCCATGTACTTGTCCCAGTTGTCGAGCAAGGTCGGTATGGTCAGGAAGAACGAATCCTTTGAGTAATCGGAATACTCGTAGTGTTCCGTCATCACGACGGCCCCAAAGGGACATGCCTCTACGCACAGGGAGCAGTACAGGCATCTCAGGATATCGAGTTCGTAGCGGTCTACGACTTTTTCGTGGTTGGGGCCCTCAGACGTGTAGATGTTGATGCACCTGGAGGGACACACCGCCGCACACAGGCCACAGCCAACACACTTGGCCTTACCGGTGGCGGGGTCTCGCACGAGGGCGTGCATACCGCGAAACCCTGACCGGGCCTGGCGTTTTTCCTTGGGATACTGCTTCGTCACGGGTTTCTTAAACGCCGTTGTAAGGGTCAGCTTCATCCCCTGGAGTATCTCCGTGAAAAACACCGTCTTGATGAGTCTGGATAGAAAGCCCGGCTCTATCCTGCTAACTACCTTTACGTATTTATCGCCTTGTTCGTCTGTTGTATTCACCTTGCACTCCTGATGTATTCAGACTCGGCCACTTGTGAGCCAGAGCTTCATTAATGCGGTTATGATAATATTGGCCAGTGCCAGGGGGATCAACAACTTCCACCCGATGGCCATCAACTGGTCATATCTGTACCTGGGGATGGTTGCCCGTATCCAGTAGTAGAAGAATATGCACGCATACAGTTTGAGCAAGAACCACACGATCCCCGGTATCATTCCAAGAAATGGCAGCAAATTCAAGACAAATGCCGGCAACGTCCATCCGCCAAGGAAACACAACACGGCCAACGAAGACATAATGATCATCCCCGTGTACTCGGCCATGAAGAACAGTGCAAATCGCATCCCGCTGTATTCGGTAAAGAAACCGCCTACGAGTTCTGTTTCGGCCTCCGGCAGGTCAAACGGCGTTCGGTTGGTTTCGGCGATAGCGGAGATTACGAAGATAAAAAAGCCGATAATCTGCGGTACGATGTACAATCCCCCGGGGTATCGCTGTTGTGCGTGGACGATGTCGGTGAGATTGAGCGAGCCGGCCATGATCATTACCCCCACAAGACTCAGGCCAAGGGAGACCTCATAGCTGATCACCTGCGCCGAGGACCTCAACGCACCCAGGAACGGGTACTTGGAGTTGGACGCCCAACCGGCGAGGATTATCCCGTATGTCCCCAGCGAGGACATAGCAAAGATAAAAAGCAGGCTGATGTTTATATTGCTGATGACAAAGCCGTCATAAAACGGGATCACGGCCAGTGTTGTCAGTGCCGCCATCAGTCCAAAGACGGGTGCCATGAAAAATATCGGTTTATCCGCGTTGGTCGGTATAATGTCCTCTTTGAAGAAGGACTTTATTCCGTCGGCAATTGGCTGTAGTATTCCATAGGGGCCTACGATCATTGGTCCCAGACGCATCTGCATCCTGGCGATGATCTTCCTTTCAAAGTACGTAGCATACGCCACATGTCCCATCACGGCGGCAAGCACCACGGCTATCTTAAAGACGATAATCCCAACGTCTTTCAAAAGCCCTATTAAATCCCTTGTCAGTTCTATATCCATAATTTATATCCGTTCTATACGTACTGCGGTTGCATCCAGGCAGAGACAGCCCAGCACCGGATCAATGTGATAGTTTAACAACCCCAGGCTGCCTGCCTTTTCAAACGTGTTGGACATCAGTACAACACAGTCCGGGACGTCCTTATCGAGCTTAACAACGGTCTCCACCTCACCTTCGGTCGTGTACACCGTGACCCTTTCGCCATCAGCGAGGGGGCGTGCAGCATCGGTGGCATAGAGTTGGGCGTGTTTGTGATTTATGAGCACGTATGGCTCCGGATATATGCCCAAGATGGCCTTGGACCTGGTTGTTATTGTACCGCTGTGATAGAGGTGTCTTTCGGACAGCAGGTGCATCCCTGGGAATTCGCTGTGGCAGTACTCCGGTATTGGCATGTCGTCTATGCCCTCGACGTCAAAGTCTATCTCACCCGTTCTGAGGGACTTGCCGTTGTATGGCCAGATGGTTTGTCCGGTGTTGAGTTCCTCATAGGTCAGGCCAAAGTGCAGCGGTGATATCTGTGTTATCTCCGCCCAGAGACCACGCACGTCCGTATAGTTTTCCTTCATACCAAGCGCCCTGGCTACGTCGGCAACGATCCGCCAGTCGGGTTTGCCGGCAGAGACCGTCTTACCCTTTCTCAGGCGCTGAATCCTGCGTTCGAGGTTGGTGTAGGTGCCGTCTTTTTCAGACCACGCCGCAGCGGGTAGGACGACATCGGCCAGTTTGGCCGTCTCCGTCATAAATATATCCTGAACCACTACAAAATCTGTGTTGTTTATTGCCTCTTGGGTCTTTTGTCTGTCGGGGAAGTTGAACGTCGGATTTTCGCCCATTATGTAGAGCGCCTTTAGGGTGCCGCTCTGTCCGTGTTCTATGATCTCAAAGGCGTTGAGTCCTTTTTCTTCGGGGATTGCACCACCAATGGTGTCCTTTATCTTGCGCTCGATGGCGCCCAACTCAACGGGTCTGCCCCCGGGCAACATGTCCGGCACACAACCCATGTCAACTACGCCCTGGTAATTGGGACGGTCCGACATCAGAAATATCCTGCCGTTTAACAGATACGCTATAGCCCCAACCAGAAACACCTTCTTGGACACCCTTTCGCCCTGACATATATCCTGTCCCACGATAATAACCGGGGTCTTCATTGCACACAGGTCATCGACCACACGGTCTATGACGTCCTCCGTCAGTCCGGCAGGATTAAGGTCTTTTGCCGATGGCAGCCTGAGGGCATTTATCTTATCCTCAATGAGATAGCTTTCGCCTCTTAACCCCTTGCGTTTTGCGACCTTGCCGACAATGGCGCACAGGACAACCTCCTCGGCATACAGGGCGGGGATTACCTCGTAGTCCGTAAACATCTTCAGTCCGCCGGGGGAACCAACTACGATGACCTTGGCACCGTGCCTCCAGGCCAGCCTCACCTGTACCCCCATTATGGGATTAACCGCCGTGGGGTCGCCTCCGATGACCAGCACGCCATTGGAGCGCTCGATACCGTGCAGCAGGTTGGCCGTTACACCGACACCAAGCATACTCTCCAAGTAGGTCTGCACCGGGGAATAATAAAACCGTGCCGTTGAATCTATATTGTTAGTGCCCAGGATAAAACGCATGAACTTCTGGAGCATGTAGTTGTCTTCGTTGGTACAGCGTGGCGAAGCAATGGCTGCGATGGCCTTGCTGCCGTGGTCTTTTTTGACGTCCTTGAACCTTTGGGCGACATAGGAGATGGCCTCCTGCCAGGTAACCGGCACCAGTTGGCCACTCTTTCGGATGAGCGGTGTATTGAGGCGTTCGTCACTGTCAACGTAGTCGTAACCAAATCGCCCTCTGACGCACAGGAGTCCTCTGTTGAGACCGCCCGTGAGGTCGGGCATGGTTCTCATGATCGATCCGCCACGCAGTTGTAGTACCATGTTGCATCCCACGCCGCAGAATCCGCACACAGTCTTTACTTCGCCCTCGACGTACCAGGGGCGGTAGCTGTGCCGATGCGGCCTTGACGTAATTGCACCGACGGGACAAACCGTCAGGCAGTTGCCGCAGTACTCACAGTTGTAGCGGCCTCCCGAAAACGGCTCAACGAAGGACTTACTCCCTCTGCCCGTGATCGCTATTGCATATGCCCCCTGGACGTCATTGCACATCCGCACGCACCTGGAACACAGGATGCAACGTTCCATGTTTCTGACGATGAAGGGGTCGTTAAAGTTCTCCGGATGTGTGCGTTTGCCCTCGGCGAATCTCCCTTCGGCGGCCCCGTACTGCACAACCAGGTCCTGAAGGACACACTCACCGGCCTTGTCGCACACGGCACAGTCCAGCGGGTGGTTGATGAGCAGGAACTCGAGCATTGCACGTCTGGTTGCACGTATGGCCTCCGTCTCCGTCCTGACCACCATGCCGTCGGTTACATGGACGGTGCATGAGGTCTGAAAGCGATTGAGCCGCTCGATCTCCACAAGGCACATGCGGCATCCACCGTAGGGTTCCAGTCCCTTGAAGTGGCACAGCGTCGGTATCTTTATCCCTACGCCCTGGGCGGCCTCCAGTATCGTTACCGGTGTTTCAACCGATACCTCTATGTCATTTATCGTTAGCTTTATCATTGTTGATTGGATATTATACCCGAAACAATAAAATAAGTAAAGCTACCCAATTGCCTGGGTGCATAAAATTTTGGTGGATAACAAGTGGTAATAAAAATGCATATAAAGTGGTCAGGGGGGCTGGTTCCTTATCAACTCCAAATTTTGCCGTGCCAGGGAGAAGCCCGGGTCAATCTCAAGGGCTGTCGTGTACCGGGAAACAGCCTCGTTGAAACATCCCTGCTTGAAATAAACGTTGCCAAGGTTGTTGAGTGCCATCGGATAATCGGGCTTAAGCTCCAGGGCAACCTTGAACTCGGAAATGGCCTCCTCATAACGTCCCTGACTGTCGTATACCTTGCCGATGTTGTTGTGTACCTGGGCAGAGTTGGGGGCAAGCCTCAGGGCGATGGCGTACTGCGCTATGGCCTCATCGAGCCGCCCCTGCTGGTCATAGACAACGCCAAGGTTGTTGTAGGCATCGGCATAACCGGGGCTTAATCCGATAGCGGTCTGGTATGCCGCTATGGCCTCCTCTTGCCTCCCCGTTGCGGCATAGACGCTGCCGAGGTTAAAGTGTGTTTCGGCGTAGTTGGGATTGATGGTCAGTGCGGATTGGTACTCCCTGATAGCGTCATCGAACCTGCCCGCCCTCATGTAGAGGCTGCCAAGGCTGTTGTGGGGACGCACCTTGCCGGGGCTCTTGCGGGCAGTGTCTTCCCACAGGCGTGTTGCATCCTGCCAGATGTAGTTTCTCTTGTAGGTTGCAACGGACAGCGATATCACAATCGCACACGCTATGAGGCTTGCCGCAATGCCTTTTGTTTTACCGATAAACCTCTCTGCCGCTATCACACATGCCGTTGTAAGGGCAGTGATAAATCCCACTGAGGGTAGATACAGCCTGTGCTCAAAGATTACATCCCTTATGGGGATGATGCTTGACTCTACCGAAAGTGTTACAAAAAACCATATTATCCCAAAAGAGACCAACCTGACCCTGCGACCGTTCTGCGTCTTGTCTATGGCCCAACGGCGATACAGGTATATGCCCAGGGCAAACAACGACAGCACAAACACGGCAGAGACAAAGACCTCCGGTGCAAGGAACGTCCCGTAAACGGGGTAATCGTAGTCCATGTTCTGGTTGACGGGCAGCAGCAACAGGCGTATGTAGGTCACAAGCACCCTGAATTGCGTGATCAGGTATTGCCACCTCGACGTATGACTCTCCACCCTCATGACCTCATCGAATGTAGCTAACCCCGATGCCGAGTCCACCCCTCCAACGTGTGACAGCGGTATGACAAGCATGGTAAGGGCTATGGGGATAAGCCAGACAATCCGTGTACGCAGGTTACCCCCAAGAAAGAAAGCCTCAAACAGCACAATGATTACAGGCAGGGTAAAGGCTATCTCCTTTGTCTTCATGGCCGCCAATGCTGACAGGATTGACAACACATACGTTGCATACCGTGTGACGCTGAATTGCGTAAGTCTCGACTTTACGTATAACACCAGGGCAAGGAGATAACACAAGGTTGCCAGGGATGCAAACCTCTGAATGACGTATGTAACCGCCTGGGTCTGCACCGGATGGGAGACAAAGACAAGGGCACACAGCAGGGCTATGGAGCTACGGCGTGGGTCTGTTGTTGCGTGGCAGGGGGTGGCAAGTGTCAGCAGTATCAGCCAGTACACGAGCAGGGCATTGATTATGTGGACCGTGATGTTGAACAGATGATAGCCTGTGACGTCAAGACCTCCGAGCGTATAGTTGACGGCGATGGTGAAAAAGCCAAACAGTCTGTCTCTGAAGAAATACTTCATGCCTTTTCCCGCAGTGCTGCCGTCAACGGCATGGGAGTCCGTAAAGTAACGCATATCTTTAATCAGCGGATTGTCAACGATGTTGTGGGTATCGTCAAAGACAAACGGTCCATGCAGTGTGTTGGAATACGCAAGGGCGGCAACGGTCACTATGAGCAACAGGGCAACAATCGGCCTGTGGATAAACGACTCGAAAGAAGCGTAACGACTCTGCTCTCCGGGGCGATTATGAGCGAAAGACGAAATACACCGCCCCCGACAGACACAGTGCAGCCCACAGGTAGTCCAGCTTCACAGGCTGTTCCATGTAAAACACGGCAAATGGTACAAACACGCTCAACGTAATGACCTCCTGTAGTATCTTCAGACGTGGCAGGGTCATGACGTCAAAGCCGATCCGGTTTGCCGGCACCTGGATCAGGTACTCAAACAGGGCAATGCCCCAACTGATCAGGGCTGCAACATACCACGGTCTACCCTGCAGGTGTTTGAGGTGACTGTACCAGGCAAACGTCATAAACACGTTCGATAGTATCAGCAACATGGTACACTGAACTATAACGTGTTGTGTACCACCGGGTGCTCCTTTAAAAGGCATAATGAAAGCTATCACATAAATACCGGCATTGTCAAGTTCTCAACAAACACATTCTTTCTTTTCTTTTTGATTGTAGATTTGTTAGAATTAATAATGTCGATACTTAGCATAAAGACCTATCCGGCACGGGTGCTGAAAGAAAAAGCAGAACCTGTGAAGTCCATTGACGGGCGACTGCGACAACTCATCGCAAACATGGTCGAGACGATGTACGACTCCTCCGGTGTGGGCCTGGCCGCCCCGCAGGTGGGCGTCTCCAAGCGCCTGATCGTGGTTGACACCGCCTACAGGGAACAGGGCACCAACGGACTCGTGGTCATCATCAACCCTGAAATCGTTTACCAGGAGGGGCAGGAAAACGCCATCGAAGGCTGCCTCAGCCTGCCACGATTTACAGTGGCCATGGAACGCTCTGTCAGGGTCTACGTCAGGGGCGTTGACCCCAACGGCAACCCCATCGAAATTGAATCAACAGGGCTCTTCAGCAGGGCACTGCAGCACGAAATAGACCACCTCAACGGCGTGCTGCTGATAGACAGACTGACACCGCTTCAGAAACAGAACCTCGGTGGCA
This sequence comes from Candidatus Magnetobacterium casense, assembly GCF_000714715.1. Classification (GTDB taxonomy): domain Bacteria; phylum Nitrospirota; class Thermodesulfovibrionia; order Thermodesulfovibrionales; family Magnetobacteriaceae; genus Magnetobacterium; species Magnetobacterium casense. The sequence continues at coordinate 25,464 of NZ_JMFO01000013.1, read as the reverse complement.
GCTTCCTGAAGTTCAACCAATGAAGTTAGTGTTTTTTGGCACACCGGAGTTTGGCGTCCCCACGCTTGAGGCCCTCACACGTGGAACGCCGGCAGAGAGGAGGCACGAGGTCCTGGCTGTGGTGACCCAACCCCCACGCAGACGAACACGACACGGAAAAACCGAATCCTCACCCATCAAGCTGGTTGCACAAAAAGCCGGCGTCATGGTCATCGAACCGGAGAGCGTCCGCCACCCGGATGTTATCGAAACCCTCAGTGCGCTGAAGCCCGATGTTGCCGTGGTCGTGGCCTACGGTGAGATACTGCCCGCAGAGATATTGGCCATTCCGCCGCGGGGATGTATAAACATCCACCCCTCACTCCTGCCCCGCTACCGGGGTGCTGCCCCCATCCAGTGGGCAATCATTAACGGTGACACCACCACGGGCGTCTGCTCCATGCTCCTGGACGAAGGAATGGACACCGGCCCGGTCTTCCTGTGTATCGAGCAACCTATCGAAGAAGACGACACGGCAGAAACCCTCAGCCGACGACTGTCACATATAGGGGCAGGGCTGCTCCTGAGCACCCTGTATGCCATCGATTACTACGGCCTGACCTCGCGGCCACAGAAAGGCGTTGCCGGCATCGCCAGGGCACTGAAAAAAGAAGACGCCATCATCAACTGGAACCTGTCGGCAAGGGACATCGTAAACCGTATCAGGGGACTACACCCCTGGCCAGGCTGCTACACCTACGTCAACGGTCAACGCCTCAAGGTGCTCAAGGCCACCGTGGCAGAGGAAACCTCCGGCGGCATAGAGGCATCCACAGTGGTCAGACAGGAGGCCGATAGCCTTGTTGTGGCCACGGGGAGTGGTCTGTTGTCGATAGAGATCGTCCAGCCCGAGGGTAAGAATGCCATGTCTGCCGGGGCCTATATGCGAGGCAGGGGGCGTGGGGGGATTGTCCGTGTGGGCTAGGTGGTTTAAGGCGTCGATAAGGTTCCTGTTGCGGCTGACACGGGGGATAGTCCTGAAAGTCCTTTATCCGATGCTCATGCTCTTGGGGGCGTTTATTAAGAGCAAAAAAGAAGCCTTTCAGTTGTTTGTCATAAGGCTCAACAATAAGCTCGTAATAAAAGAAGGCATCAAAACAAACAGGATACTGTTGATCCTGCCACACTGCCTGCAGATCGACAAGTGTGACATACGGATCACCCACAACATATACAACTGCAAACGCTGTGGCCGGTGCAAAATGAAGGACCTCATCGCCATAGCCGAGGGCAAGCAACTCAACCTCTACGTTGCCACCGGGGGGAGCATGGCCCGCAAGATAGTCTACGAGTGTCGCCCCAAGGCGGTGATTGCCGTGGCCTGCGAGCGAGACCTCAGCAGCGGTATAGTGGATTCCTACCCGCTGCCCGTCCTCGGTATCCAGAACGAGCGCCCCTTTGGTCCCTGCTTTAACACCACCGTGGATACCACAAGAGTAGAGGAGGCCATAAATATTTTTTGCTGAGGATACGGCAATTTTTTTTTGGATAGTTTTTTGTGTTGACAAAGCTGTCTCAAAGATGTTACAAATAACTGCTATCTTGGAAAACAGATTCAAACATTAAGGAGGTAATACAGTGACAGCGACAAAGAAAAAGAGGATGGCGATAATTGCAAGCAAGGGGACGTTGGACATGGCGTATCCGCCGTTGATTCTGGCGTCTACCGCAGCCGCAATGGACGTAGAGGTACAGGTATTCTTTACATTGTACGGAGTAGACATCGTAAACAAGAAGAAGTACCGTGATCTGCAGGTATCTCCCCTTGCCAATCCGGCAATGCCCTCACCGGTGCCGTTTCCGAGCATACTGGGAGTCTTGCCTGGAATGACGTCTATGGCTACCATGATGATGAAAGGGATGATCAAAAAGATCAACTGGCCCAGTATCCCTGAACTCGTCGATGCCTGCCGCGAAATAGACGTAAAGATGATTGCATGTACGCCTACGCTTGAGATGACAGGGGTAAAGAAAGAAGACCTCGTTGATGGTGTTGTCGTAGCCGGCGCTGCAGAGTTTTTGAACTTTGCACTCGATGCAGATATCAGTTTATTCGTATAGTCCGGCATTTTTATTCTGACAGGCAGAGGGTTGCCAGTCAAAGGGTTGCCAGTCAAAGGTACAAGGCCTCTACGCAAAGTACAAGGCCGCCTCGTAACTGCCTTTGAATCTACCCTCTGCCAGGCAGTAATTATTATTTTTTGGCTTTTTACTGTTTTATACAGAGATACGCTTAGAGTATACTTTTTAGGTATCCTCTTTATAATTTGACGGTAACTATGCTGTTACGCATCCTGGATTCCTGGTCAAGCCAGGAATGACACAATTGGAAAATGCCTGTAACTGTCATTCCTGCGAAACATGTCCCTGGCTTGAACAGGGAGCAGGAATCCATGTCTTTAAGCCATAAAGTTAATTTTACTATGCTTTTTAAAGAGGATACCTTTTTAGGTTAGTCCAGGTGTTGGGACTTTAAACGTAGTACCCATTAAAGAAGCTTGCCTGTAAGCAAGATTTAGCTGCTTATGCAGGTCCTTGAGGTGAATCGGTAACCTGCCTTAAGAGGCTGAAGCAGCTTATATTGATATAAGGAGAAATATTTGTATGGGTAGAATAAAAGAACTTATAAGGAGATTAAATCGTTTCCAACCACATAAAGATCGCAATAGACCGATGCTATTTTTTAGTATGGTGTTTGTGGCATTTCTCTCAATGACACACTTCACGTTAGACCTCTCAAGGCCCGTAGTCGTTGTGAGTTCCAAGAAGGTGTCTCCTTCAAATACTGTGCAGAGTAAAACCCCTCAAATAGAAAAGATCAGAGGGTTTATAAAAAAAGGCGAAACCCTGTACGATATCACCAAAAAGTATGGCCTGAAGACGGGTGACCTGCTCAATATCACCAGGGCGGCAAAGGACTTTCACGATCTGCGTGATCTAAGGCCAACGATGTCATATCGCATAGTCGTTGACAGAAAAAGCAACGATATACTCGAACTCAAGTACGCCATAGATGACACGTCCTACCTGACGGTCTCCAAGAAACTCAACCGAGAGGACTTTCAGGCCCAGATGACCTCCCTGACGTATGAAACACGTGTGGGTATGATATCGGGTGAAATCAAGTCAAACCTCATAGAGTCAATCGGCACTGACAAGGAACACGTCAACGTGGCATATGAGCTGGCAGACGTCTTTGCCTACGATATAGACTTCACCACCGACCTCAGAAAGTCCGACAAATATCAAATCATCATAGAGGAGCGATTCAGAGACAATATATTCATAGGATATGGCAATATCCTCTACGCCTCCTTCGTAAACGACGGCGAAAAATATGAGGCATTCAGATATACCTACGGGGATACTACGGAGTACTTTAGGGCCAACGGCAATTCGGTCAAAAAAGCCCTGATGCGAGCACCCCTGAACTATCGTTACATTAGCTCCTTCTTTTCCTACAACCGGATGCACCCGATACTGAAAATCGCCAGACCGCACCTCGGTGTTGACTACGTGGCCCCATCAGGGACCCCCGTATCGGCAGCCGGTGATGGCACCGTCATCAAGGCCAGGTACAACGGCCAATATGGCAACAACGTCTGGATTGACCACCACAACGGCTATGTGACCTGCTATGGGCATCTGTTGCGATACCCAAAAAACCTCAAGGTAGGCTCCAATGTGCAAATGGGGCAGATCATCGGTTACGTCGGAGCCACTGGCCTGGCAACCGGCTCTCATCTCGATTACAGGGTCAATCTTCAAGGCAAGGCCATAAATCCGCTTGTTATGAAACTGCCAACCAGACCAATACCCGCAAACCACAAAAAGGCCTTTGCCACTTACGTAGCGCAAATGAGATCGAACCTGGATAAATCGATGTTGGCCGCAAACATCAAATAAACGAAAAATAAGGAGTGTATGTACCTATGGTGCAAAGCAGTGTGTTAAGAGAATCATGGAAGAAGTGGCTGATGATGTTAGCGTTGTTTTTGTTTGTGGGGTGTTCTATGGCCTCCACGAAGGAGACAGCGGGAGGCGCAAATAGGGTCAATGCAGATGAGCCTGGTTTTGAGGCATATCTTGCCTCCAAGGCCAAGACGACGGACAAGTTTAGATTTGTCGTATATGGCGACAGCAGGGGCAACGGTAAGGGCGACGACAGAGACTCTAAGGTCAATTTCCCTGTGATGACGAAAATAAACGAGTATATCGTTTCTCTTAATCCCAGCCCTCTTTTTTTGATCCATGTCGGAGACCTGGTACTGAAAGGTGGCACTGAGATGTATGACTTAGGTAAAAGCGCCATGAAGCAGTTTAACGATGCCCATATACCTTATGCAGTGGTTCTGGGAAATCATGAACTATATAGTTCGTACACGCCGGGTATTAAAAACACCGTAACTTTAGAGATGCAGAAAGAATATCAGAGGAGCTTTTGTGCATCAAAGACGGTTGGACCAATATGTTTTCCGGAGGACCCAAAGCTACCTGGGTACGAAAACCTTGCCTTTGCCTTTGAGTTTGGCAATTCCTTCTTTGCAATACTTGACAACTATTATGTGACGGAGGGTGCCAGGTACGTTGATGACATTTCACCGGAACAGTTGCAGTGGTTTAAGGACAAGGTATCAGGCACTACGAAAAAGCACAAGTTTGTCTTTGGACACAAGCCCATTTACTCTTCCGGTTCTCACAATGAACTCCCTACGAAGTCCATGCGTGAACTGATGTATGTGTTAAACGGTAACCACGTTGACATATATTTTGCAGGACACGAGCACTACTACGTCAGGAGGAAGATCGAAAAGGCCCATGGCCATACGTGGCCCAACGGTGTTACCCACATAGTTGATGGCGGTGGTGGAGCCACTTTGCATAGGGCAGACCCTGCGTACGGACTATCTGCCTGCGCCGTCAAGTATAGTTTCACCGTTATGGATGTCGAACCGGACAAGATAACAGGCGTTACCTACGGGTTCAGCTCACTGACGGATGACATCAAGCCCATTGATAAGTTCTGTCTGCTCGGTGATGGCAAACCGTGTCCAGGGTGGGAATCCCAGGATAAGACCGTAGAGAAATGTAGCTAGCAAATCATGCCCCTGTCTGCTATGCCTATAATTTGGTTAATGGACGGACACAGGGGCAAGGCTCTCCTTTGCAAAAACAAACCCCAAAACAGCGCTCCCGTATAGAGCGAGAGTTGAGCAGGAAAGAGGGCAGCGCCATTAGGGACATGGAACCTATCGCCTCGTCAAAAACACCCACAGGTGGTTCACACAAGAGGCAAACCGCCCTTGTGCTGGCAATTGCGGCATTGATAGTGATTGCCGCAATGATCCTGATAAAGCCGCTATTTTCCGATTTAGACAAGGCAATCGAAGATAAGCTCAGACCGGCTAAGGTTTACTCACGCGACCATAAATCAGCAGCATCGCCTGTTACGGCATCCCCTTACATCCCGCCTGCCAAGACAACCGACTCAAAGGCTGTCATAACGACCCAAAAACAAACCTATCAACCATATGAGCCTATCGTCGTACAGTATTCTGCCCTGCCTGGCAACGCCCAGGACTGGTTGACCATAGTGCAGAGCAGCGCACCAACTAATTCATACAAGCAATGGTTTTATACCAATGGTCAGACCGAGGGGAGTTACCAGTTCAATGGTCTGCCAACGGGAGATTACGAGGTACGGTTGTACTATGATTGGCCAAGAGGCGGCTACAATCTCATCAAGCGTCACAGGTTCAACGTCAAAGAAGGACAATAATGACACAGTTTTTTCAGGCATGATAATTGAGTGTGAAATAATGGGGTCAAGGGGACTGGTCCCCTTGCGGGGGGTTCTAAAGGGGGGCGGAGCCGCCCCTTTATTTCTTGTATGCAAGCAATTTTGGTACCCTAAAAAACTCGAATTCGATCAGTATAAACGTATTTTGCGAAAAATATAGGTTATATCGGAGGTCTTTCTAAGTGGCAAACAAAGGGACGATCTTAGTTGTTGAAGATTCAATGATACAGGCAGAAATGCTAAAACGCATTCTCCAAAGGCACGGCTACGGCGTGATTACCGCATCAAATGGCAAACTTGGGCTGGAGCTTGCTTTAAATAATATGCCCGACCTTGTAATAAGCGATATTATTATGCCTGTGATGAATGGCTATGAGCTTTGCAGAGAGATTAAAAATAATGAGAATATCAAGCGAATACCGGTAATATTGCTGACCGAGTTAAAATCCGTCACAGATATTCTGGAAGGACTTGAGTCTCTCTCCGATGACTATATAACAAAACCGTATAGTGAGGATTATCTTATTTCTAAAATTGAATCACACATTTATCCCACTATTGCAATCGATAATACAACAGACGTGGAGAAGGGTTTTGAGGTAATCTACAAAGGGGCAACTCATATGCTTTACACGAATTACAAGAAAATATTCAATCTCCTTATTTCCACTTATGAAAACGCCATTCATCAATATCAGGAGATTTTGGACTCCAGAGAGACCCTTAAAAGACTTAACGACGAACTTGTTGAGCAAACACACATAATTAAACAATCCGAGGAGATGTTTAAGTTTTTTGTTCAAACCATACCCGATGTAATATACAAGATCGATATCGACGGTAGATTTACCTTTATAAATAACAGCATACGTAACTATGGATATGAACCTGAGGATCTGATAGGTGAGCACTTTAGCAAAATATTTAACACGGAAGACGTAAAAAAAATAAGCAGAGCCGAGGTTCTCCCGCATTTCATCGGAAAAAGCACGGGCACTTTAGAAGCACCTAAGCTCTTTGATGAAAGAAGAACCGTTGACAGAAAAACTTTCGGTCTTGAGGTTCATCTGAAAACAAAGGACTCTGAGTTGTCAGGCAAATCAATAATTGCCGAGGTATCCAGCTATGGCATATATAAGTTCAACACCCACAAACACGTCTCCGACCTTGAGGGTACGTTGGGTGTCATAAAATGCAAGCAAGAAGATTTCTTGGGTTCCGGTGGTATTATTAAAGATATTACCGAGAAAAGACGCACAGAGAAGGCGCTTGTTGAGTCGGAAAAGATGGCACAAGCATTGATGGAAAACGCATGTGATGCCATCTTGATAGCCGACATAGAGGGAAATCTAATCGATGCCAACAAAAAAGCTGTTAAATTACTAGGATATGATAAAGCGGAACTCCTTCATATGAAATACACAGACATTCATCCACAGAATGAACTTATGAGGGTTATTGATCATTTTCAAGGCACTGTTGAAAAAGACCTCCGCGATTACATAGAAACACAGGTATTAAGCAAAAACGGCAGTAATACTTTTGTTGAAATCTCTGCCAGCCTCATAAAGATTAATGGTAAAAAACTTGTGCAAGGCATATTCCGTAACATCACAGAGCGTAAGCTGTCACAAGAGAGACTTCGCAGGCAAGAACAGTTATTAATTCAACAATCAAAGATGGCTGCTATGGGTGAAATGATAGGTGTAATATCGCACCAATGGAAGCAACCATTAAATGGGCTTGCTCTCATTATCCAGAACCTTAGAGATGCTCGCGAATATATAGAGATTGATGATAACTATATTAACAATTTTGTAAACGACGCAATGGACCAGGTTCTTTTTATGGCAAAAACGATAGATGAATTCAGAAATTTCTTTAAACCATCAAAAGAAAAAGAAACATTTAACATAATGGGTGTTATAGGAGAAATATTTTCACTACTTTCACCGCAGTTGAAAAACAATGCAATATCTTACAAGATAACATGTAATCCGCATAACAAAGCATTCAGGGACCACTCCGTGGTAATGTCATGTAATGCCATATTAATTACGACATATAAGAATCAGTTAGCCCACGTTATATTAAATTTAATAAGTAATTCAAATGATGCTATCATAGAGAGAAGGCAGAAAGGCTTATTGCTTAAAAGTGGCATGATATCGGTTGACTGCTATAAAGAAAATAATTTACTGAAGGTAGAGATAAGTGACAACGGAGGAGGAATTCCTGATGAAATAATTGATGGAATCTTTGAACCTTATTTTACAACGAAAAAAGATAAAGGTACCGGAATAGGTCTTTATATGTCTAAAGTAATCATAGAGGAAAGTTTAGGTGGCAGAATATATGCCAAGAATATAGAAGATGGCGTCATGTTTATATTAGAATTTGATGTTTCCGCACAATTACCCCACCTCCGATGACTCGGTTGCCGACATAAAATACGGCGCTCTGCCCCTGTGCCGGTGCCCACTGGGGAGTATGCAGGATGACCCTTTTTGCGGTGCTGCCCTCAATGTCCGCTATGTCTGCGGGCACGGCTGCCATCGTTGAACGAAACTTAACCAGGACGCTGTCGGGAACCTCAGTTGTCGGAACCAGCCAGTTGATAGCGTCAACCGTGAATTGGGTCTTTACGCCACACTCCTTTGGGCCAACTATCAGGGTATTGGTTGCCGTGTCGATGTCGATGACGTATAGGGGTTGCTTTGCCGCGATGCCAATGCCGCGTCTCTGTCCGACGGTGTAGGCAAATAGTCCCCCGTGAGTGCCGATGGTCTTGCCGTCCACGTCCACGATTGGCCCTGCGGCCTGAATGTCCGGTGAATATGCGCTGAGAAAGCCACGATAACCGGTGTTGTCAACAAAACATATGTCCTGGCTCTCCGGCCTCTTGTGGCATGGAAGATCAAGCCCTGCGGCCAATTCCCTGACACGGGGCTTGGTCCACGGGCCAAGAGGGAATTTCACCCTCGACAGCATATCAATGGTCAACACGTACAAGAAGTAAGATTGGTCCTTTGCCATGTCCGTGGCAGTCATCAACGCCGGTTGGTCCGTGCCTGCGGCATAATGCCCCGTGGCTATGCAGTCAAACCCCCTGGAATTGGCCTCAGCCAGGAGGTATGGAAACTTGATATGTTGGTTGCACAACACACACGGATTTGGCGTGACACCCCTGGAGTACCCCTCGATGAATGGCTCAATGACCCGCTGCATGAACTCAACACGTACATCTGCAAGGCTGTGCCTGATGCCAAGAGCGGCGGCAGTTGCCCTGGCGTTGTTGAGGGATGCTGCCGAGCAGCACGTGTTGGTCGTGTCGGGGGTTTTTGCAGCATCGCTGTTGCTACCCCATAGCAGAAAACTCAGACCTTCGGTATAATAACCCTGCTCTTTGAGCAGATATGCAGCGACAGAGGAGTCAACCCCACCGCTCATTCCTATGAGCACGCTTTGGCCTGCCTGCCCCTTTTTGGATGTCACACCGTTGGCCACGTGTCAGGCGGGATGTTATAGTTTGCTTTTACCGGTATCTGCGTCTGGGTTTGTTTAGCCGTTGCTCCAGCTTATCCAGGGCAGCATTGAGCTTATGAACCTTTTGGGGGGTCAGACGGCCTGACGCCATTGCCTTTGCGTCTCTGATCTTATTCAGTGCAATATTAAGATGTTCCGCCCTTTTAGGCGTCAGTTGCCCACTGCTTATTTTAGCGTCTATTTCCCTCTGTATGGAATTGATTCGCTCATCGAGTGCAACGCCTGGTTGATTAAAAGCACTTGCCACCACCACGGATGTCACCAAAAACGCCGCTATTACCACTACGGTTCTCATAGGCTACGGCTTCCTACAAGCACCCTTCTCAACCACCCTTCTGCAAGCACCCTTCTGCAACCTCTCTGCTTGTACCAGTCCTTTAAATGTATGTAAGCCAATGGCTGTACTTATCCACCAGTCCGTGTACGGAGTCAAAGAAGATTTCCTGTATTCGCTTTGTGACAGAGCCGGGTTTTCCGGAGCCGATTTTACGGCTATCTACCTCTCTGATAGGGGTTACCTCTGCGGCAGTGCCTGTAAAAAAGGCCTCGTCGCTGATGTATAACTCATCCCTTGTGAAGCGTTTTTCTTCCAGGGGGACTTTCTCATTGGCTGCAATTGTTATCACACTGTCTCTGGTGATTCCCTCAAGTATAGACGTAAGGGGTGTTGTCTTTATGACACCGTTTCTCACAACAAAGATGTTTTCTCCGGCACCCTCAGCGACGTATCCCTCGGCATCGAGCAGCAATGCCTCATCAAATCCCATGCTGAGGGCCTCTCTCTTGGCCAGTTGTGAGTTGACATAATAGCCGCTGATCTTGCCACGGGACATGTTAGAATTTACGTGGTTTCTGATAAAAGACGAGGTTTTGACCCTTATGCCGTTTTTAACGCCATCCTCTCCGAGATATGATCCCCAAGCCCATGACGATATCGATACATTTATCGGATTCCCTTTGGGATGCACACCCATTGCTCCGTAGCCGATATACACAAAGGGCCTGATGTAACACTCCTGGAGGCCATTGATCTTTACGCACTCCACGATGGCCGCTTCAATGTCGTCTTTTGAAAACGGTATCACCATTTGCAATATATGGGCTGAGTCAAAGAGCCTTCGCACATGCTCCTTCAATCTGAATATTGCCGGTCCCTTGGGTGTCTTGTAGCAACGGATACCTTCAAAGATACCCATTCCATAGTGCAACGTATGCGTGAGCACATGCACCGTCGCATCATCCCAGGCAACCAGCTTACCATCCATCCATATCTTATCTGTCTTCTCTACCATGATGAGATACATTACACTATCATAGGTTACGATGTCAACAGTTTTTTTTGTGGAGGGGGTTACAGTAAAATAGAAATGTTCGGTTATCTCTGTATCACATGCAGGGCTCGCATTTGACCGTAAGAGAAAAAACTGCCGGCAATCTGTTATACTACATATAAACAGAGGTTGTCAGATATTATGATACCAAACATTGCAGGTCAACAGACAGCATGGCGAGGCAGGTTTCTCAATGCGCTCATCCTGGAGTACCAAACATCCGGGGGTGAGCTGATGCACTGGGAGGCCTTTAAGCGAAACAACTGCGACGGCATTGTGGCCATAGTGCCCTTTACGGCAGACGATCAGACAATAGTGATCAAGCAGTTCAGACCGCCCATTGGCAAGTATGTAATAGAGTTTCCCGCCGGTCTCAACGATCGTAACGAGTCGCTGGCCGCTACGGCCCGACGTGAACTGCTTGAAGAGACCGGATACGACGCCCCGAACCTGGAACAGATAGCCGTTGGTCCGTTGTCTGCGGGGGCATCTACGGAGGTGCTCACCGTCTATGTTGCCAGGGATGCGGTGCGTAAGGGCATGCAAAACCTGGACAGAGGCGAGGATATAGAGATGATAAAACTGCCCGTAAAGGACTTCCATCAACAACTCTACGCACTTGAAAATCAAGATACGTATGTTGACCTGAAGCTCTACGGGCTATTTGTGTTGGGTCTACGGCATATCAGCGCCACACGGGTCACCCTCCCTTAAGGCTACAGGAGGGATACCACGACGCGGAATGCACCCTGGTTCCAAGGGTGGTCTTACGCCTTTATTCGTGCTCAGAGGCAGGGGTCACCACTGCCATAACAACCAGCCGTTCACCCTTTGAGGCCTTAAAGCCGTGGGGAACCATCGGGTCACATAAGATAGCGGTTTTGGCGTCGGCCTCGACCTCTTCCTCACCAACCGTGAAGACCCCGCGGCCCTCGACACAGTACATCACGAGTCTCATCGGGGCCTTGTGGGGCTTGATCTCCTGGCCGGGTTCCAGGCACATCAGGGCCATACGCATCTCAGGCTTGTCCGACAGCATCTGCTTGGAAAAGCTTGTGGCGTTGAAATTTATAAGTTTTTTCAGGTCTAATACTTCCATGTGTTTTTTACCTCCGTGTCTTTCTTAGTTTCATTAATTATAGCACGTTGTCGTTGCAATATGCTATGATGCAAAACATACTAAACTTTTCACGTTTAAATCCAGGGAATAAAAAAAACGTCTTGTTAATTTGGCAATGTCAAATATTATGTGTATTGTCAAAATGCGTTCTCCTTGCTATACCAACGTACTTGCACTAATATACAGTAAATTGATATGATTGTCAATATAGAAACTCAAGGAGACGCAACAGGACAGCCATGGATATAAGGGACAAGGTTAGGGCAACGGTCAGGGCATTTTCGATGTTTGGGATGGATGCCGGTGGTTGCGTATCGAGCATGTGCGTGTTGTCCGGACTTTCCGGCGGACCTGATTCCGTGGCGCTACTGCGGCTGCTGAGGGAGTTGTTCCCGGCTGTAAGCGTCCATGCCATCTACATCGATCACGGCCTCAGACCGCATGAGACGCCTGCCGAAAAGGCGTTTTGCGGCCAACTCTGTGAGCATCTTGGTGTGCCCCTGAGCATACGGGCAATTGAGCCCCTGCAACGCAAGACCCCGGCCACAATGAGACAGAGCCGCTACAGACTCTACAAAGAGACCGCCATGCAAATTGGGGCATCAAAGATCGCCCTGGGGCACAACAAGGACGACCAGGCCGAAACCGTCATGTTAAATCTCATGCGTGGTGCCGGTCTGACCGGTCTGGCAGGGATAGCCCCCACGCGGGGGATGGTCATAAGACCCCTCATTGACGTCTCACGTTGGGAGATATTGCAGTATCTCAACGAGTGCAATCAGACCTACTGCCTGGACTCCTCAAATCTCAAGGACATATATCTGCGCAATCGGGTTCGCATACACCTCATGCCGGCTATGGTGCAGTACAACCCAAACATCGTCGATACCCTCACTCGCAACGCACGCATCATCAGAGAGGAGGATGAGTATTTGGAATTGGCCGTGACAAAAAAGCTGATGACCCTCATAAGCAGAAAGACAGACCAGAAGATAGAGCTGTTCCTGGTCCCCCTGCAGGGTATGGAGAGGGTGTTGCTGAGGAGGTTGCTCAGGCGTGCAACGGCAGCAGTTGAGGCACTCAGGGAGATTGGGGTGCAACACATAGAGGAGATTATCGCGTTGATAAAGAATGCCTCAACCGGGGACAGATTATACCTGCCGGGTGCCGTGAGGGTCATAAAGGGTTACTCCACGCTTGTCATTACATCGGAGCCTCCTGTGCGGATTTCGGAGACCGAGCTGTCACTTCCCGGGGAGGTGGTTATACGGCAGGCTGGATACCTGTTGCGTGCAACGTTGGCGGAGCACTTCAGGCAACCCGAAAACAACCGCCAGGCATGTCTGGATGCCGGTCTGATGTCGTCCCCGCTGAAGGTAAGGGCCAGGGTCAATGGGGATTACTTCTATCCGCTGGGGTTGGGTAAGCGCAAGAAGGTGCAGGACTATTTCGTCGATGAAAAGGTCCCCAGGGATAGTCGCAACAGCATACCGCTAGTGTTGTCAAATGACAACCTGGTCTGGATCGCAGGATACAGACCCGACGACAGGTATAAGGTGACTCCGGCAACAAAAAGCTACTGTCTGCTGGAGCTGATACCAATCAGGTGAGGTATGCCCATAGTTCATCAGCCCCTTTCTTTACTTGTTGGTGTTTAACAACAGTTCAAGGTTTTTCCTGGCATCGGTGTCGTCAGGATTGAGCCTTAGTGTTGTCTGGAACTCCTTAATGGCCTCGTCATCACGACCGAGGATGCCGTAGACGCTGCCCAGGTTATTATGCGCCTCGGCATAATCAGGGTTGAGCTTTATGACCGCTTGATATTCGGCTACGGCTTGCTGATAATTTTCTTGCCTGAACCAGATGTTACCGAGGTTGTTATGCGCCTCAAGGTAATCGGGTTTGAGTTTCAGGGCTGCCTGATAATGTTTGATGGCTGCGTCGAAATCGCCCTGTTTCTGATAAACGTTGCCCATATTGTAATGGGCCTCGGAGTCATTGGGGTTGAGCGCTATGGCCCTTTGATACTGCAACAATGCCTTTTCGTAATCTCCGGCCCTCTCATAAAAGACCCCAAGGTCGTATTGAGGACGGACCTTGTTTGGGCTTTTTCTGACAACGTCTGACCACAGGCTGATCTCATCGTGCCAGACGTTGTTTCTTATGTACGTTGCTACGGCGAGGGTCAGCACGATCAGGATTACCGCCGTTGGCACAATCCACCTGTTTTTCAACTTATCATCAGCGATGATACACACCGAAACAAACACAAGGCAAAACCCCGCCAAGGGTAAATATAGCCTGTGTTCAAAGATAACATCTGCAATGGGTATGATGCCGGATTCCACAGAGAGGGCCAGGAAAAACCACAATATCCCAAAGGCAGTCAATCTCAGGATGCGTTTGTCATTTGCCCTGGCCGACAAGACATACATATAGACCGCCAGCCCTGTGATTGAAGCTATAAACAGCAGTGAGACAAGTATTTTGACGTTAAACAGGGTCCTGTATACGGGGTAATCATAATCGAGATTCTGGTTGACGGGGATAAGCAACAGCCGTATGTAGGTTACAATTACGCGAAACTGTGTGATGAGGTAATCCCACCTGCTGATGTCCGGGGCGCTTGCTATGCCTATAGACCTGCTGATGCTCCCGGCGTCTGACAAAGCCCCCCGACTGCCTATTAGCGTAAGCGGTATCACCACGATTGTCAACATGATTGGCGCCAGAGAGGCAACCCTTTTTCTGAGACCTCCCTCAAGGAACGTAAACTCATAGAGGGCTATGCACAGTGGGATTGTAAATGCAATCTCCTTGGTCTTCATGGCACAGATGGCTGACAGAACGGATACAACATATAGTATAACTTGTGCAGTGACAGACCGGCAGCCCCTGGCCCTGACATACATCACGACCGACAACAGGTAAAACAACGTTGCAAGTGAGGCAAACCTCTGGATAATATAGGTCACCGCCTGTGTGGCAATGGGGTGACTTATAAATAAGAGTGCTCCAAATAAGGCATATAGTTTGGAAGTATCTCTTTCTGCCGTGGTGTTTGAGAGAAATGGCGAATTAAGCGTGAGTATAATAAGCCAGTAGATGAGACCGGCGCTTGTGATATGCACAGCGAGGTTGAAGATATGATATCCGGTAACGTCAAGGGCATTTAGTTTATAGTTTATGGCCAGAGAGAGATAACCAATAAAGCGTGTCTTGAAAAAGTCCTTGACTTGCCTGGATACATCGGCAGATTCAAAGGCCGTGTTGTCGGTAAAGTATTTCAAGGTTCTTATCAGTTGGTTCCTGATAATGTTAGGCTTGTCGTCAAAGACAAAAGGTACCTCAAACGTGTTGGAATAAATCAGCAGACCGACAACGGTTGTTATTAAGACGTGAAAGAACGGATTATTTAAGAAAATCGTGGTTTTCCGCCCTATGATTGTTACAGCGGACTCTGTTGTGGAGTTGCTGCTCTTTGGATTTTTCTGTCCTGATTTCTTACTCAAACAATGCCCGACTTTACCTGCTCTCTTTTAACAACGCTTCAATAAACTTTATAAATATCTTTGCATGGGACAGATATGTATCAATATTATATATATGTTCCAGTATTATTGCATAGCGGGATTCAACGGCATACGCATTTAGTGTTGTAAGAATTTTAATGTATTCCGGTAATTTGATATCGTTATCTTCAGCAAGTTCAACCAGGTCTTCAAGGTCATGTGTTTTAGGGAAAGAAACATCTTTGGAACTCAACAAAGATTTAATAGCCTTTTCAACGCATTGTTGCAAGTGGAAGTATTTTATTTCCTCGGCAACGGATATATTATTAACCACCTGTTCAACAAGCATTAAGTCTTGTTTGGCTTTAATAAATAATATCTCAAATTGTTTGATAAACTTACCCTCTTTCATAAATCACGATACCATTTTTAGCCGCCTCATAGGAAACAGAGTTGACCTGTGTCTTATAGAATTCAAATTCCTCCGGGGACTGTACTATTGTATCAAAGGGCATCAAGATACCCTTTAATGCCCTCCTGGCCTCTGTCATCTCCTCTACCTTTGACTTTAGGATGTCCTTTATTATCAACAAGTCAATATCGCTGTCTTTTGTGGGATTGCCATATGCAAAGCTCCCAAAGAGGATTATCCTTGCAGGGTTTACAACCTTCAATCTCTCTACGATTTTATCCCTCAGTATAGTATCCAGATTCATGATTTTATACTAAACCAACGTGGCCGCCTCTGTCAATGATTCAGGGGGTGCATTCCTAGCCCTTACAATGCGAGAAGGTAAAAGACACGCCGGCATATAGGGTTTTCTCCTTGCGGCGTCTATTACGCGACGAAAGACAGGCGACCCGAACAACGGGAGTTCACAGAGCTTGAGGGTCTTTTCGGCAACTTCACCGAAGGGGTCAGCCTTGATTACGGTTACCAAAGGAACCCAGTCAGGCGCTCGACCTCTGGTCAGGATGTCTTCTATCGCAGCAACCGTAAATTCCTCATGTACCAAGTGCCTGTGTTTCATGTGTCAAGCCCAGGCAACGAGACTGGAGGAGGTGTTTGACCGGCAGCTCGGGCATCACACCAAGCGTCATCCATACTCCACAGAGCCTCACCGGCGGCGTCTATTCCCATGTGCGCTGCCAGAGCTGCCAAATCAAGATAGTCTCTTGTGGCGTTGCGTTGGAGGCACAGGAATGCCTTGATGCGGAGCACTTCAGGCAATGTCGGTAGAACCACATCGTATTTGCCCACACGCATGACCGTTGTTTCCAAAGGTTGCGCACGGCGTAATTGACGCACGCCGGTTTCAACCCCGTCCAGCGAACCAAGAATCAGGACTGGACGTTTGACCCGCGCCGTCTGCCATCCAGCAACCGACTCCAGTTCGGTTAGGACGGTATCAAAGCGTTCACGGAGATCGGAGAGAACATGATCATGGTCAAACGAGAAACGATGCCCAGCGTAAAGTGCCGAAGCCGTTCCGCCGACAAGCACAGCTTCCGGTAACACGCCTTGCAACCGGCACAGCGACGCCAGCACGTCTTCCCATGTTTCGTCTGGTTTGCTCATGATCTCATTATATCACATACGGCATTGTTTTAGCGGGTGA
Source organism: Candidatus Magnetobacterium casense (assembly GCF_000714715.1). Taxonomy (GTDB): domain Bacteria; phylum Nitrospirota; class Thermodesulfovibrionia; order Thermodesulfovibrionales; family Magnetobacteriaceae; genus Magnetobacterium; species Magnetobacterium casense. The sequence continues at coordinate 8,497 of NZ_JMFO01000013.1, read as the reverse complement.
GAAAAACAACGCCAGAGACAAGCGAAGGCAGAGGAGGGGGCGGGGCACGATTTTCCCGCAGCGGGGGGTTGGCAAGGGGTTGGCAACCCCTGGCTCAGTGCCCCTGGCTGAAAGTCGCACCCGCCCCTGCCACAAACCGCCCCTTTCTTTTCTCTTACGGTCAAATGCAATTGCCCCGTCAGCCCCCCAGGTTTCAGCCTATTGAATCTGCCACTCCGTACCAAGCACCGCCGGTAGCCCGCCAAGCGACAACTGCGTGCCATCCATGAGCCAGATGCATATCTCTCCGGTTGCGGAGTTACGCCAGACTATGTCTCTCTTGCCGTCGCCATTAAAATCTCCGACGCTTATGATCTGCCACTGCGTGCCAGCCTTGGCCGTCAGATCGCCGCCGGTTATGGTTGTGCCGTTCATAAGCCATGTGTAGACCATGTCGTTTTCGGTGTTGCGCCACAGGAGATCGCTCTTGCCGTCGCCGTTGAAATCGCCCACGTTGACTATCTGCCACTCCAGGTCAATCGTCGCCGGTGAACCGCCACCCGCTATCGTTGCACCGTTCATCAGCCAGATGTAGACCATGCCGGTTGATATGTTGCGCCACAGGATGTCGGTCTTGCCGTCGCCGTTAAAATCGCTCACGCACGCAATCTGCCACTCAGTTCCAACCGTCCCCGGGGAACCTCCAGCCTTACCGTTCATAAACCATATGTAGGTCATCCCGGTTGAGGTGTTTATCCACAGGACGTCGCTTGTGTCGTCGCCGTCAAAGTCGCCTGAACTCACGACCTGCCAGGCAGAGTCAACCGACGATGGTTGCGACAGCGACGATGGTGAGGCACCGCCTGCTATGTTTGCGCCATTCATGAACCACGTGTAGACCATCCCGTTTGAGGTATTGCGCCACATTATGTCGCTCCTGCCGTCGCCGTTGAAGTCGCCTATGCTTTCGATCTGCCATTCATGGCCGAGCGTCGCCGGTGAACCGCCTCCTGCAACGTTCGTCCCGCCCATGAGCCAGATGTAGACCATCCCGTTTGAGGTATTGCGCCACATTATGTCGCTCCTGCCGTCGCCGTTGAAGTCGCCCATACTTTCGATCTGCCACTCGTCGCCGAGCGTTGCCGGTGAATCGCCGTTTGCTATGTTGATGCCGTTCATGAGCCACGTGTAGATCATGCCGTTTGACATGTTGCGCCACAGGATGTCGCTCTTGCCGTTACCGTTAAAATCCATCCTGGGGATTCTGCACAGCAGGCAGACGCCCTGTGTAAAGCTGACGGAGACGCTCCTGTTTGACGACATCGCTACGGTACACTGGTTGCCGCTTGTGGAGTCGCATCCCGTCCAGCCCCCGAACTTTGACTCCTGCGTCGGAGTTGCCGTCAGGGTAACGGATGTTCCGCTGGCGTAGGTTGTCGTGCCGGTGTTGTCGTTCCAGGTGAGGGTGCCCGTTGAGGCGGTCACCGTGCCGGAGCCGGACTTCGTCACGGTGAGGGCGTAGGTTGTTTGACCCTGAGAGGAGAAGGTTGCCGTAATGTTCTTAGCGGCGCTCATTGTAATGGTACACTGATTGCCGCTTGTGGAGTCGCATCCCGTCCAACCCCCGAACTTTGACTCCTGCGTCGGCGTCGCCGTGAGGGTAACGGACGTTCCGCTGGTGTACGTGGCCGTGCCAGTGTTGTCGTTCCAGGTGAGGGTGCCCGTTGAGTCTGTTACTGTGCCGGAACCGGTCTTCGTTACGGTAAGGGCGTAGGTACCTTGAGAGGAGAAGGTTGCCGTGACATTTTTAGCGGCGCTCATTGTAACGGTACACTGATTGCCGTTTGTGGAATCGCATCCTGTCCAGTTGTCAAATTTTGAGCCGGTATCGGCTGTCGCCGTCAGGGTAACGGATGTTCCGCTGGCGTAGGTTGTCGTGCCGGTGTTGTCGTTCCAGGTGAGAGTGCCCGTTGAGGCGGTAATTACCCCTGAACCTGTACCATCTTTTGTGACATTTAATGTATAGGTTGGTGAACTTCCAACTGTAGTTATCGGTGAGATTGTCATGTTTGTAGTCAGGGAGTTTATTGTGCAGGAAATCGATGATGCAGCGTCACAACCTGTACCCCAGTTTATAGATGTTCCAGCAGGAAGCATTGCAGTCAGTACTACCTGTGTACCTGAGTTGATGGCCACTGACGTGCAAGTACCGCTCTTTGCCGTACCGTTCCATATGCAGTTAAGACCTCCTGTATTGCTCGTTATAGTTGCTACATGTCCGTTTGTTACTGTACCTGATGGGTTGATATCTAAGGTCAACGGAGTTGTTGTTGGTATAGCTATTACAGTTACAGGAATGTTTACGCTAAGTCCATTGTTGGTCACAATGATTGTATCCGTACCACTTCCCTTTGGCGCGACAATGCCATTTTGTAAAACTTCAATGACGGAATTATTTCCACTGGTTGTAACATATGTTGTTCCATTACTATTGGATGTTATATCAATTGATGAGCTTGTAGTCTCACCAATAACCATTATCCTCTGTGCTGTATATGTATTATCAAAAATCATAGAATCTGGGTATATCTTTAAGGATTTTACAGGTTCATTAGTTTTGATTACAACATTAGTTTCAGAATAATAGCCGTTGTTTTTATCATCAACCCCCAGGACTACTATGTTTATCTTTCCCAATTTATTATCTGGTATCTTTATGCTAGTATCTAAGGTTGAGCCATTAACATATAGCATATCAGAGCCTTCAGCAAGTATTAACCATTCTTTAATCACTCCAGTTGATGCCTCTGCACTAATCATTATATTACTGCCAATGTCAACAACTGTTCCAGGTGTAGGGTTAGTGATATTCATATTACCCATACTAGTTATTGTGTGAGATAATGGTGACTTGTCCTTATAGGGTACCAACTGTGGAGATGTTTCGCCGCATGGAAATTTTGATGGCGCAGGGAAATTAGGTGCAAAAAGTTTGTCATCACTATGTAAATTTAAGAGTGTTATCAGCATGTCTTTAGCCAATTTTGCATTTTGTATTTCCATATGATTTGTTTCAAAAACAACGGTATTATTTTTTATACCACCTCCTTGGCTTACCCTCGATACGATTACGTCATGTCTTTGTTCACCACAAAGCAAAGTATCTATTGTTTTGTGTCCAATTATACGGGTTAAGAGGTCTAAAGACAGTTCTAACATATCAGGACTAGCATGTTCAATTCCAATTATAGCGTGTGACGGCAAATCCGTTTGCCCTATCGCTGTTAAAGCTTCACTGCCAGGAATTAGATCGTCCAAGGCCAATCCTAATGGACGCCCAGTCTTGTTCATGATACTTTCTAATGAAACACAAAGTAGTATACCACTGCAAAAACGAGAATCTTTATGCTCTTTCATGAACGCAGCAAGTTGTGAGCCATAGTGTGGGGTATCCATTGTTATAAGTTTATGAATACTGCCAACACCAAAGTTGCTTGACCTTTTGTAATCCGATTGTTTTGTACGGGCACGACTAATCAGACCACCCATGCTATGAGCTATTATGTCAACCTGTGTTCCGGCAAATCCATTCTTGCGTATAGAATTCAATGCGTTGTAAATAGTTGCCTGTAAAGAAAGTATAGGTATTGTATCACGTGTTGGGTTGCAACTACCTGCATTATCATAGCTATAAGTTGCACGGAAAATCTTAAGTTTTTTTGAAAAGTTGCTTTCGAGATAAGATACTAGGCCATCCCAAGCCGCCGGACCTGACCATAAACCATGCACCAATACCACTGGAGGTGGTATCAATTCAATGCTTGTTTCAGCTACTTTAACTGAATTACTTGTCGCTGATATAGTTACAGTGCTATTTGTATCCACAAATTGATTTGGAGCTGTGTACTCTGCGAAAGCATACTTTTTCCCATTAGCAACGGCTATCGGAGAATCTCCTAACACTTTGAATGTACCTTGCGTTGCAGAAAAAGTAACAGGGGTATCACTTTCAATCCGGATCAATAGCTTGGTAACACCATCGGCAACAATGCCAGTCCTTGATGTTAATCCGGTTTGTGCCAACTTTTCATAATCAGTAGTTATGGAGTATGTTTGATCGTTTTTAACAAGTAAATGCCCATTGCATACTGAATCTTTACAATTAGGATCAAGAATCTCTAAACCAGCTCCTACTACACTTCTGACTGGCCAAACCCAGCCAACGTCAGCCTGTTCCATTCCAGAAATGAAACCATTGCCCATATTGAAGGCATAGTTGTAAAACAGCGGCGTATCACCAGGAATAGCAATAGGTGTAAATGCTCTGTAACGGATGCCTGAGTACACGTTTGTAAAACCCTCACTTTTAAGCCAAGTTGCAACATCAACAGAGTCACCATTACAATAATCACCATGATGTGAATATTGATCAGAACCATTCTTGTTACAAATGCTTGCTAACTCTTTTTTAGATGGTAAGTGCCAAGCGCCATCAAGATATTTCTCTTTAAAATTTAAACATGCTATATACTTAATTGCATCATCCCAGTTCTTCCAGCCACCCGTACATTGTCCTATCGTGGGCGTACCAGCATTCTTTGTCCAAACAAGCTTGGTAATGTTATCAGTCATCGTACCGTCTCCATTATCTTTGAAACGCGTGCTTGCGTGAGCGGCTCCGGCAAGGCATACGGCTCCGATTATGGCGATTAACGCCAGGGTAAGCAAGACCTTTACGCCTAACGCTCTGTGTAACCGTGGATACCTCTTCTCTTTGCGGTTGCTATCTCTCCTGAACATAACTTCCTCCAAAAACACTTCGGACTTTTTTGTACTCTATGACCAGTGAAACCGGTCGGGCTATTATATTTGCTGATTGCGTAAAATGGCTAAAATAAAGGATGTATTCATAGGCGACACTCGGGCAATTTTCACCCCCCATAGTGGAAGACGTAATGATGGAAATCGCGGGGTTGGTGATAAGAAAACAGCTAAAACTAGCGTTGCATTGTGTGTGTGTGTGTGTGTGGCAAGAACGTTGCCAGACAGGCCGATGCCACGGTGGTGCTTGGGCACCCTGCCTTGAGTTCAATCATCTTTGACCCCTTCGTGATTGTCATGGGGTTATTATAATCGAAGGGGAAAAATGGTGTCAAGGGAATTTTTGTTCACGGGTTTTTTCAGGGGTGCAGGGACCAAGTATAGTGGTTTATTGATGTGCGGAAGGGCATTGTTGAATTGGCGTGTGTATTGTTGTTACGAGCTATCCGGTTTTGTTTCTGCCGATTTCAACTGCCGAAAAACCTCGTCTGCGTGCTTCATCTGCTGCCTTAACCAAACGAGTTCGGATGGCGTCAAAGGATGGTTGACGTAAGAGATTGCCCCCTTCGGCTTCGGTAAGGGTTGCGATTGCATGTCCGAAACTGCCGCTCCAAAATTCATCAAGTTCTCGTCCATATTTTTTCTCCAACGCTTCAAGTATTTCCAACCTTAATGCCAGTTTCCGGCCATCCCGGCTTTCCGTTAAAGTGGAAACGGCTATAACATGCCCGCCGTTGTCCTCAATATAACCACGCAGATTGGCAATAGTTCCGCCCAACCCTACATGATCATCTATTATAACATAATCGGCTCCATTTCGCACCTGGCCTTCAAATATTGCCGGCGTTACCATCCGATGCGCTGCCCTGGCGCGGGTATGTCCAACCTTGTTTGACTGGACAATAGAGGAGTATTCAACCTCCAAATTGAGTCTGTACGCAATTTCTCTTGCCATCACATTTGGGATGGCGTTAAAACCTTCCTGCTCAATGGCTCCAACTGGAACCACAAGGGGTTTTTTGTCACCAACTTGCCTCCGTAGTTGCTCAACTGCCGAATTGGAAAGTGTATCCTTAACAAGTTGGTAGGCTGCTGCACAATCGCCAGTTTTGGCGGCCTTATAGCATGGATGAGCATCACGCTCTTCTACAGTCGTATGAATCACAACATCAGGGAAATCCGGCGGCCATGGAGTCCTGTGTATTTCCTTTTGCTCCAATTCCTTCATCTTTGCATCCTTTCAGATTTTTTTAAGCAATCCTCACTTAATATTATTGACTAAGAAACCAAGGATGTCTTATTATAAATAAGCAGGCGTCTTTTTTTGCTATGAACAACCCCTGCAAACATTGACAACCACCAAAAACAGGAGGCTGTAAGATGACCACAATATTCAGGGCCAGGGTCTTCAATGGCGTGCTTGAGCCCTTGGAACCTATAGATTTACCATCGGAAGGTAAAAGGGTGAAGGTTACGATTGAAGATGAAGTGGAGGTAAGCCATCCAAAAGATACGGCAGAGCAACCTTCAAGGTGGGCGCGTCTGGCAGAAGAAGTCCACAATGATAGTACATTTGCCGGTCTTAGCGAACACATATTGAAGAGCGTGAAAGAATTTAGAGAGGATTTTGCCTTTAAACATGATGGGTAATACGACATGAACTTCTTGTTTGATACCAACATGGTGGCCTTTTTCTATGATCAAACGTCAGAAAACCATTTAACTGTTTATAAGAGGCTTGCAGCCTTAAAGAACGAGGATAATGTTTATATATCAATTTTGACTGTGTATGAATTAGAATATAGCGTGTTTAATGCTGATGCTCCCAAGAGAATCTTATTGCAACAGCAAGCAGATAAAGCCAGGACTCAATTTGAGATTATACCACTGAGTTACCAGGGGGCACGGATTTACGGAGAGCTAAAATGGCGTCTTAAAAAAGACAGAAACATAAGTCGGGAAAATATCAGAAAGTACAACATAGACCTTATGCTAGCCAGTACAGCTATAGCACAAGACTGCATATTAGTAAGCGGTGACAGGGTCTTTGAGACAATTGTTGGAATTAATGACAAGTTTATTTTTCAGAATTGGCTGATCTGACAAAAAAAAACACTTCGGACTTTTTTGTACTCTATGACCAGTGAAACCGGTCGGTTTATTCTACTTGCTGATTGCGTAAAATGGCTAAAATCAAGGATGTATCCATAGGCAACACTCGGGCAATTTTCACCCCCTATAGTGGAAGACACAAGGACGGAGATCGAGTGGTTGGTTATGGTAAAGTAGTTGAAAATGTAGCTTAGACTAGCGCTGCATTGTGTGGTGGCAAGAACAGTGCCGTACAAGCTGATTTCACGGCGATTAGACCTTCTGTTTTACGTCCAGATAATTTTGACCCCTTCGTGATTGTCATGGGGCTATTGTAACCGAATTAAAAAAGTATGGTAAAACGGGGTCAAGGTGACTTCTTCGCACCCGCCCCTGCCACAAACCGTCCCTTTCTTTTCTGTTCTTCGGCATGTTGTCAAACACTCACCGGAGATGCTATTGTATACAACGGCAATGTCGCAAACACAACTGCAACTCTTTAACAGCCTTCTATACTGGGAGGCGCCACAGGTGGTGTTTCTGGAGGTCACAAACCACTGCAACCTCCGGTGTGTCATGTGCGCCCATGCACAGGACGATCTGAGGATGGACAAGGGACATATGCAGTGGACGATGTTTGAGGATGCCTTCAGGCAGTGTAGTCATATCAGGTCGCTGTGTCTGTTTTCGGCGGGTGAGCCACTGCTGGCAAAGAATTGGGACGCAATCCTTGAGCATTGCACAAAACACCTCCCCCAAGACGTTGATATCAGCTTTTCCACCAACGGGCTGCTGCTGACCCGCCAGAAGATACTCCCCCTGTTGGGCAAAAACATAGCCATAACCATCTCCATCGACGGGGCCACACGACCTACCTATGAGTATATCAGACAGGGGGGGAGCTTTGACAGATTGATAGAAAACATAAAGCTGCTGAACTCACTCAAAGACCAGTACAAAACCGACCGACCCTCCATAGAGATTGCCTTTGCCGCAAGCAGGGATAACGTAACCGAACTGCCACTGATTGCCCAACTGGCCGTGCAACTGAGCGCAACACAGCTCGTTGTAGCACAGCGCATATTCTTCAACGAGGATGACTTCAAAGCGAAATCAGTGTTGTTTGCCAGGGAACAATTTGACAAAAACCTGCAAGAGGCCATTGCCGTCTGCCACAGTCACGGCATAAGCATCATCCACGGCGGAACGTACTCGGGTGAGATTCCTCCCCCGACGGGACTGATCAACAGGTTCTTTGATATGAGGGCTGACGGCAGGTTTGCATGCAGGACGGCAGAACAACACGTATCTATTGGCTTTAAGGGATTGATCAGGGCGTGTTGTTTCATAGACCACCTGTTTATGGGTAATCTCAACTATAATACCCTGTCAGAGGTCTGGCATGGGCATCACTACAGGCGTCTGCGCCTGGATATAAGAAACGGTCGATTTGGTGATGGCTGCAAGAATTGCCCGTTCTTCCAACTGCTCAACAGACACGAGCAGGCATGTCTGCGCACGCTCAATACGCAGTCGCACATACCGGCCTCTCCGCAGATCAGACAACCATATGACGTCTTTGCCCTCAACGGCGAGTTCCAACGCC
>NZ_JMFO01000012.1 GCF_000714715.1 Candidatus Magnetobacterium casense | reverse complement strand
TATAGGCTGGGTAAGTGTTGGTACAGATAACGATACTTCGGAGTTTGCAGTGGAAAGTATCCGCCGCTGGTGGCGTAAAATGGGGTGTGAACATTATCCCAATGCTAAAACACTTCTCATTACTGCTGATTGCGGGGGCAGTAATGGCTATCGTGTCCGTTTGTGGAAGGTTGCACTCCAACGTTTTGCAAACGAAACAGGTTTAAACATATCGGTTTGTTACTTTCCACCGGGAACCAGCAAATGGAATAAAATAGAACATAGAATGTTCTGCCATATAAGCATGAACTGGCGTGGTAAGCCTTTGACAAGCCATGAGATAATCGTAAATCTAATAGGTAGCACCACAACAAATAAGGGTTTAAAGATCAAGGCAGAACTGGATACAACTGCTTACTCAAAGGGAATTAAGGTGTCTGATGAAGAATTTGACAAAGTTAATTTAACTAAGGCTTCATTTCATGGTGAATGGAATTATACTATAGCACCTAATTGTTCAAGTTAATTATGGACAGTTACTAACATGAGGTTACATCATAAAGAAATATATTTTCTCCGTCAACAACATTTTGTTTCATAAGATGCTCTTCGATTTCTTTTTGTTTATCGTTAAGCCACTTGAGTGCTTCATAGAGATGATTTTCGTTAAACGCTTCTACTCCGATTATATTTCTGATTGCATAATGTCTTGCCATTCTTGCGGCTTTAAGTCGTGAACCTTGAAAAAGAATACGTGCACATATTAACCATACCACCAATAAGGCTTCTCGCGATTTACCAAGTGCTTCTAATATTTTTAGCCGTATGATAAAAACGTAAAGCACATAGAGTGCACCAAACTTTAATCCTGTTTTCACGCTAACCTTATCCGTCTCTATCACTTTCTTATCTATTGGTTTTCCAGTGCCTGTCAACATGTCTCTGATCATCCTGATAATATTTGCAGGAAGATGTGTAAGATTTGATAAAGTCCGTTTTTTTACCTTGCCATCATCCCTATAGGATTCACGTAATAATATCCTCGTGTGACTTTTGCCACTAGATGTCTTTATCGTTGAGTAATCTATATACATAGTGACTACTATTATATATCATAGTTAATTTAATTGTCAAGCGTTATTTTTGTACATTCGACTATTTTAGTGTCTACATTTTGGCTAAAAAATATCCGTACCCTGCCATCTTTATTGATATCTATGCTTACTGTTTACAGAATATCCGCTGCAAGTGGCAGGAATATCCACATCAAGTCTAACGCATCTTTAGTGGTATTCTCTGCATCCTGGAGAAATGTCTCAGCCTTGTTTTGGGCAAAACTTACAATAACGCTTGTTGCCTTGTTAATGTCTGATATATGATCAGTATGTCTTCCATGTAATATGGCCTCTGCTTCATCCAGTTTGCCGGCCTTTACCAATGATATAATCTCACCCCTTAAAGGTTTCCATTGCAGGTACAGCCCCAGTGCAGTATCATACATTGCCTTATCGCCAAGAAAGCGCACGGAGATGGTATTAAAGTTTTCGAGTACCTCCTTTTCAGCTTCGTCTATGTAGAGAGAGTCTTTATCCACGTCAGATAAGTCCTTGGCACGGACAATATAGTTCATGTATTGATCAATCCTGATAACATTGGCGTCAATCCTCGATACTGTCCTGATAACGGTAAAGGGATGTCTGTGCATCTTATAGACAAGGCCGTACAAGTTATGCATACGGTTTATTCCAAAAACAGCAACAGCCATCAGAAGTAACAGTATCAGCAAAAACCCTGCACCAAGACGAGTGCCTATTTTCATGCTCCTAATCAGACCCCTCTTTCTACTATATATGTTGCAAAATGAAACGATGTTACAGTATGGATGCTCCACCTCTTCATAGTGCTTTGATGATTAGCTCTACCTTATAATAGTAAATGAAACCTCTCTTTCAAGTCAATACGTATCCTCTTAAAAGAGTAGGGTAAAATGGGGTTAAGGGGGCTTCTTCATGGCCGGGGCGGGTGCGGCTTTTAGCCAGGGGTTGCCAACCCCCGCTGCGACAAGATTGCACCTCGCCCCCCCTTGCAGAGGAGGTCTGAGGAGGGCCAGGTGCGACTTTTATGGCAGGGGTGCCTCACCCCCTGGAGAGGAAAAGAAGCTCCGCCGCCCTCCTTCTTTCTTTTACCATGAAATATAAAGAGGATACTGATTTTGCTTATTAATTAATGTGATATAAAAAATTACTTGACAAGTTACTTTAAGATTTGATACAATCTTTTCAATGTATAGTGTAAATGAGATAGAGCTCTACGATGCCTGCAAGGTGCTGTTTGGCGAGGAGGTCAAGATTGACCGTGGCTTCCTCGAATACATCCAGCCGTCGGGTCTCAAGAGCGCCTACAGAAAGATAGCCCTCGCAACCCACCCCGACCGCAATGCCTCCGAGGGCGAGGAGTACAAAAAAACCTGTACGCAGCAGTTCATCGAGGCCACCGAGGCATACGAAAAGCTCAACGCGTTCCTGAAGCAGAGGGAAAACGGCTTCAAACTCAAAGATAGTTACGTCAATACATTCAAGCCACAAAAGGACTCCTACACCGGTAACTTTAAGACGTGGCAACAGTCCAACCAGAGTGCCTATCAAAATCAGTCGGCAAAGAGCACTCAACAGTCATACTATGGAAACAACAGGTCGTCTTCCAACAATACGCAGCAACACAAGACTGAATCGGCCGGCTTTAGCAACAACGGTTTTTCCGCCAAACATGCCGACAGTCACAACGGCAGAGATGCCCACAAGCAGTCCAACAATCAGGACCCACGTTTCACCATTGACTCCTCAAAGACGTCAACCTACGCGTATCAGGCAAAAAATCTGCCACGGCGGAAGCTGCGTATAGGCGAGTTTCTGTATTATGCCGGGATCGTTTCCTGGAAGGACCTCATAGCCGCCATTGTCTGGCAGTCAAAGCAGCGTCAGCGCATGGGAGAGATCGCCGTGCGGTGGGGATGGCTCAACGAAGAAAAGATCGTTGAACTGTTACGGGGCAAGATCCGGGGCGAACGACTTGGCGATTGTCTCGTCAGGCTCAAGGTCATTACCCCGTTTCAATGCAACATGCTGGTGTGGCAGCAACAGAAAAGCCAAAAGCCAATCGGCGAGTACTTTGTCAAAGAAAGACTCTTAAGCGAAATGCAGATAAATCGCTACCTTAAACACCTTAAAGACCATAACATAAAGTTCTAGTTTAGCTGTTGGCTATCCTTCCCAAGCCGGCATAAAGTTCGGGGAGAGCTGAAGGATGAGCATCAGGCTAACAGAGAAATCGTTCAGGTGAGTCACCCTCCCTTTCCTTTTAATTCCTTATCAGTCAGAGTTCAATATGTTATGCTACCTTATCGGCTGGCCGTTTACTGCCTCGTTTTGTTGTTGTGGTTTCCTCAGTTCCTTTGGCGTTGTCAGTGTTGGATGATTTTTTAGTTGTCTCTGAGTTGTCGGTTTTGTCTTCAGCCTTTTTGTTCTCCGTATTTTTGGCGTCTTCTGCTGCCTTTTTATCAGCCTCTGCTTTCTTCAGGGCTTCCTTGTCGTTGGTCTGAGCGTTCTTTGAGTCCTCAGTCTTTTTGGTGTTTGCGTTGGAGTTATCGGTTTTGTCTTCGGCTTTTTTGGCCTCCGCATTTTTGGCGTCTTCTGCTGCCTTTCTGTCGATTTCGGCCTGCTTCATACGTTTTTTGTAGTTGGCGATATCCTCGGGGCTATTTGCGGTTTCAGTCTTTTTGGTGTTCGCATCGGAGCCTTTAGTGTTGGGGTTGGATTTTTTTGTATCATCTGCAGCCTTGTTGTCCGTGTTGGCAGCCTTCAAGCTCTCATTGTACTTGTCACGAGCCTCGGCACTGATGCTCACCTTGTCCTGACCCCGTTGCGGGCCATCAGCCTTGCCTTCAACCCCGTCGGCTGTCTTGTTGACACGAGCGACGTTGTTTACCTTGTTGCCCTGGTAAATGTCGGCCGTCTGTTGCAAGGCGCTAAAGTCGGTATTAACATTCATACAATTCGTTCCTCCTTAACTTTATACTTGACCTCGGGCAAAATGCCCGCCCTTGTTTGGCCTTTTCACTAAAAAAACACCTATATGTTCTTATCGGTTGTTTGAAAACATTTCTTTAGAGGATTTAAAAGGGCGCTAATAAAAACATTAGTATCCACAACAACCTTTAGCATGCTTGATGATTTGCCCCAAGTTTTGTCTGGCCTTCATTGCTGATATGGTTTTAAGCACGGTCATATCTCCTTTATCAAAGTTGATATAGATATTATAGTTAATGTGGCTATAATGGTCAAGTTTTTTGTGAAGGGGCTATGGCTTCTTGACATTCCAGGGGGTGAGCCAGGGCGGTTTGACATAAAAGCCGCATGGCCCCTGACCCCCTTCAGAACCCCACTTGGAGTTAATCTTTACTATACTTGAGCAATGTGACCACGTTTGAATGCAGTGGCACCAGAGTGTACTCCTTCTTGCAAAGAATGATGTGACGTGAAGGTAACATCCACCTCAATATCTTCGTCAAGTTTTCCAAGAATCGTGATCATCCGGTCAAGCGTGAACCGCCTGAGCTGTGCGTTGCGGATGCGCGAAAACTCGGAGTGTGAAACGCCCGTCAACTTTTCGGCGTCGCGCGTCGTGAGTTTGCGTTCATCGAGTATACCGATGATCTTAGCCGCGATGATAGCGCGAGCCTGCCTAAGTCCCGCGTTTGGGCGTCCAAAGTCACGATAGATGTTGCCGCTTCCGTGCACAAGTTCCATGTCGTCGTCGTTCATTTTAAAGCCTCCTTTAGTCGTTTTATCCGTTCTCGGATAAGCTCGACCTCCATTTGAGGGGTTTTGATCCCCGACTTGGATTTTTTCTGAAAGGCGTGAATCACCCAAATGTTCACGCCAACCTTGACGGCGTAGAGCGTACGGAAAGCGTCTCCGCGATGCCGAACTGCAATTTCAAACACGCCGTCTTCGCTACCCTTGCAGGGTTTTGCATTGTTCGCCTTTTTGCCCTCCGCAGCAAGTGAGAGCGCATCAAGCATGTCGTCTTGCACATCTTCTGGAAATTCCTCGAAGTCCCTGCGAGCCGCCTTGAGCCATGAAATTTGTCGTGTATCTCTCACAAGTCTATGTTGACATATTTGTCGCCAAACTGCAAGCTCTTTTTTGAAAGCACACCTTGACAAATGCGGTATAGATGTTAGATAATAGGCTAATTGTCTTTGACAAGATAGAAAATGTGCCTGATTTGGGTACAGAAAAAACAGTTCAAACAAGGAGTAAGGTTATGAAGAGAATGTTTATGGCAGTTCTTGTGTGTGGCATGGTTATTGCATCTATGGGGGGGGTAGCGGCTGCTGCGGATGACTACGTCTTTGTCACCAAGTGGGGTGCTGAAGGCAGCGGCGATGGGCATTTTTATGGCCCTATTGGAATAACGCTAGACAGCGCAGGCAATGTGTATGTGCCAGAACAAGGTAACCATCGCATACAGAAGTTTGATGCAAGTGGTAAATTTATAACCAAGTGGGGCAGCCAAGGCTCGGGTGATGGACAGTTTATTTATCCGGCTTATGTAGCGTTGGATAACGCAGGCAATGTGTATGTGGTAGAACAAGGTGGCCATCGCGTCCAAAAGTTTGCCCCTTCTTCCACCCCAACTCCCCAATATATCCTCACCGTCTCCAAATCCGGTAACGGCTCTGGAAACGTAACCGCATCGACAGGCACACTCTCGTGGAGCGGCAACACAGGTACCACATCATACAGCTTCGGCACATCCGTAACCCTCACCGCAATACCGGATACAGGTTATACCTTTGCTAACTGGAGCGGCGATTGCAGCGACACAATGCCTACATGCACGCTCGCAATGTCGGCAAACAAAATGCGCTCAAGTACGACTTTGACGGTGATGGCAAAAGGGACATCCTCTGGAGAAACTCGGCAACAGGTGATGTTTACATATGGCTAATGAACGGTAAGTCCATAACCGGAGGCAACTATGCCACCCAAAACCTATCATCAGACTGGGATATTATCGCAGTGGACGACTTCAATGGCGACGGAAAATCTGACATCTTGCTACGAAACAGCAAGACCGGCGACATAGTCATGTGGCTTATGGATGGTGCCAAGATAGCAAGCACTGACTTCGTACTGCGTGGTATGCCATCAGACTGGCAGCTCAGGACAACCGGCGACTTTGACGGCGATGGCAAGGCCGATATGATATGGCAAAGCACCTCAAGCAGCGATATCTATGTGTGGCTTATGGACGGCACCAAGATAATAGGCGGGGACTTCATTATACGCGGTATGCCTTCCGTCTGGCAGATGAGGTAAGCGCTGTAATAGCACCCACCCATTAAGGGGTTAAGGGGACTGGCCCCCTTGCAGGGGGTTCTGAAGGGGGGCGGAGGGGGTGGGGCACCCCTGCCACAAACCGCCCCTTTCTTTTTTTGTATCGCATGCAATCGAAACGCTCTATAACATAAAGCCCTCTGATTCATGGTATAATAGTCGTATGTTTAAGCGGTCGGAAATTTTAAACTTCACAACGGTCTATAGACTGGGAAGCCCCTTAACGACGGGTATGACTACCTTGCCCGTAAACGAGGACGCCCTGGAACCTGTTGACGCTATCGGCAGGTTCGACTGCACCATAGACGAAACCGGCCTGAACCTGACGTACACCCTCTCACCACATGACAGGGTCTTTGGTCTTGGTCAGACGCTGGGGGCACTCAACAAGAGGGGCAAGGTCTACAGGCTCTACGCAACCGATGACCCCGTCCATACGCCGGACAAGGAGTGCCTCTATGGCTCACACCCATTTGTCATCGTAGAGGGCACGGAGACGTTTGGGGTGTTCCTGGACTATCCCGCCGAAATTACCATAGACATCGGTTTTACACAGGACGACCTCCTGCGGATACGGATGGCAAATCGCAACATTGACATCTATGTCTTTGCCGGACAGGGCCTCAAGCCCACCGATATCGTCAGGGAATTTCTGACACTCACCGGCACCCCCTACGTGCCGCCAAAGTGGGCATTTGGCTATCACCAGTCCCGGTGGAGCTATCCCGATGAGAGGTCTGTCACCGAACTTGCAAAGATGTTCAGACAGAAGGGGTTTCCCTGCGACGCCATATACATGGACATAGACTACATGGATGGCTATAAGGTGTTCACAATCAATCAGGAACGCTTCGGTGACTTTGAACGCTTTGTTGCCTCAATGAAGCAGGATGGCTTTAAGCTGGTGCCGATCATAGACCCTGCCGTGAAGGTCGAGCGGGGGTACGGGGTATGCCAGGAGGGAATGGATAACGGACACTTCTGCCGCAGTGCCGATGGCGGCCTGTTTGTTGCTGCGGTGTGGCCGGGATTTGCATACCTGCCGGACTTTCATAACCAAGCCGCCAGAAAGTGGTGGGGAAGCCTCCACAAACGCTTCATCGAGGCCGGCATCGAGGGCTTCTGGAACGACATGAACGAGCCATCCATCTTTTACACCCCGCAGGCCGTCAACGAACTCTACGACACCGTACAGTACATGAGACAAAACGGCTTTGACAAGGAGGCGCTGACTTCAATGTCAAACAGGCCGGAGTACTTCGAGGCAATCGTCCACACCGATGACGCCGGCAACGCCGTACCCCATAATGCGATCCACAACCTCTACGGGTTTAACATGGCAAAGGCAACCGTTGAGGGTTTTAGCGAGTACATGCCACAACAGCGATACTTTCTTCTGTCCAGGAGCAGTTGCACGGGCACTCACAGGTTGGCCGGCATCTGGACCGGGGACAACATGAGCTGGTGGGAACACCTGTTGTCACACATCAGGATGCTCATGTCTCTGAACATGGCGGGGTTCTTTTACTGTGGCGCAGACATTGGCGGATTTGGATGCAACACGTACTCCGAACTAATGATCAGGTGGATGCAGTTGGGGGTGTTTTCGCCACTGTGCAGGAATCACTCCGCCATGGGCACAAGGTATCAGGAACCCTGGGCATTCGGACACCGGGCTTTTGGCATGATGAGGGAGGCAATACGCCTGCGCTATGCCCTCCTGCCCTACACGTACTCGGAGTACATGCGTTGTGTGAGGGAGTTGGTGCCCTTTATTTCGCCGCTCTTTGATACGACGGATGTCGAAGACCAGTTCATGTATGGCAACTCCATCATGGTAGCACCCATACATCAGCCAAATGCAAGGGGCAGGTACGTAACCCTGCCATCGGCCAAGTGCGACTTGGAGCGAGAAAGAACCAGGTGCGACCTGGAACAAGAAAAAAACCGGTGGCTACTGTGGAGATGCTCACGCTATGATGCAAGAGATGTCGAGGTCTATGCCCCGGGGGTCTATTACATAGGCGCCGAACTCGGTGAGATGCTCATTTTTATCAGGGAAAACACCCTAGTCACACTCACTCATCCCGTTGATTACATCGGTCAGGCAGACTGCCGGTCTCTGACGGTCATAGGGTTTGTCACCGACAAGGCAACCTTCACCCTCTACGACGATGACGGCAGGACGCTTAAGTACAAAGAAGGCTGCTTCTCAACCCTGGACATTGTTATCGAAAGGGCCGGCGACGACTATGGCATCATGCTCTGCAGCAACGAACACGAGGACGTACCCATTACAATAACCGAGTTCCTGTTTGAGATATACGATGCCTCGGCAGAGAAGGTCTGCAGAAGGGTTGTGACGTAAATGCCAACCATGCTGCACCTCTGGTGGCTACTTCCATAGTTTCAGGGCTGCTACAGCCAGCGAAGCAGTCGTCATACCTACTCCTACAATCCACATGATTAGTTGCAGCTTGGCTTCATTAAACTTGTTCGATATCTTCTCATCAACGGATTTTTCGAAAAAATCCATCCGTTGCCCCAGATTCCTTTCAGTGCTGTCTATTCGGGCGTTTAATGCCTTTTCAACGCCATCTATCTTAGCGTTTAATGCCTTTTCATTGTTAGCTACCAGGGTGGTCAAACCGTCTATCTTCTGGCAAAAGAGGGCAAAATGATTGTCTATCTTGTCTTCAAGACGTCTTTGTCCCTCCTCCAGTTTTATAAACTTATTTTCGAGTTCTCTTATTCTTTCATCCATAATAATTATTATAAGTGCTTTTTATGGGTACTGTCAATCTAAAATTTTTAGCCGGAGACATTGACATAAATTTTTTAATCCGTTATCATAGTAAGAACTGAGCAAAGATTTTGGAAAAAGGATGAATGTAATGAAGACAGTCTTTATGAAAAAAAGTGATGTGGAGAAGAAGTGGTACCTTGTGGATGCCCAGGGTAAGATATTGGGCCGTATGGCGTCTATGATAGCGACTTATCTCAGGGGCAAGCACAAACCCATATTCACTCCAAACGCCGATACGGGTGATTTTATCATAGTCGTAAATGCCGAAAAAATAGTGCTTACGGCCAACAAGCTCAACCAGAAGTTCTACTACCACCATACGGGTTACATCGGCAGTATCAAGTCGGAGAGCGCCAAGGACAGGATCAAGAGGTCGCCCGAGACCATGATTAGAGACGCCGTGTGGGGGATGTTGCCTAAGAACAGACTGGGACGCGCTATTATCAAAAAACTCAAGGTCTACAGAGGCCCTCAACACCCTCATGCAGCACAACAACCGGAACCAATAAATATAGTATAGAAGGAGATTTTAATGACCGAGGTCAGATATACGGCAACAGGGAGGCGAAAAACCTCCATAGCCCGCATTATAGTCAAAAAAGGGGCAGGGCAGATCACCGTCAACAACAGATCGGTTGAAAATTACTTCTCAAGGGAAACCCTGCGTATGATCATCAACCAACCCCTTGAGATAACCGGTATGGTCGGAAAACTCGACGTAGTAGCCAGGGTGGTCGGTGGCGGACCCGCTGGACAGGCCGGAGCCATCAGGCATGGTATCTCCATTGCCCTGGTCAATTCCGACTCGGACTTCAGACCCAAATTAAAACGAGAGGGTCTGCTCACACGAGACCCAAGGGAAAAGGAAAGAAAGAAATACGGCCAAAAAGGTGCCCGTAAAAGATTCCAATTCTCAAAAAGATAATTCTGAGGCTATATCTGCAATGATACAGGCCGCGGTATTTTATCGGATGCTATTTACCTGAAGTACGACAAATTGCTGAACAAGGGGGCATACGAAACGTAAATGCTGAAAGTTGTGATATGTGGAGGGAGTGGATACACGGGCAGCGAGCTTATGAGGCTCCTGATCAACCACCCCGATGTACTGGTAACGGCCATAACCGCCGACCGCTATGTGGGCAAAACTGTTACGGAGCTGTTTCCTCACCTGTATGATTACACCGACTATGTCTTTGAACCGTTAGAGAAGGAGGCTTTGCTTGAAAAGGGCGATGTCTTCTTCACTGCACTGCCACACGCTACCTCACAGGAGGTAGTGGACCACTTCCACAGAAACGGCAAGATGGTCATAGACCTCTCTGCCGACTACAGACTGAAGGACCACGCCGTCTACAGCCAATGGTATGGCACCACTCATCACTACCCGCAGACCCTTGCAAAGGCCGTATACGGATTGCCGGAAGTACACAGGGAGTCGATCAAGGGGGCGTCGCTGGTGGCAAATCCGGGGTGCTATCCCACCTCCGTGTTGCTTGCCCTGTATCCAGCCCTGAAGCACAACCTCGTTGACGTTGACCACATAGTGATAGACTCAAAGTCCGGGGTATCGGGGGCAGGACGAAAGGGGGAAGTTGCGTTATCTTTCTGTGAAGTAAACGGCGGATTCAGCGCCTATGGGGTCGCAACACACAGACACACGCCCGAAATAGAACAGGGCATATCGTTGAGTGCACAAAAACCTGTAACGGTCTCCTTCACTCCTCACCTGCTGCCGGTTAACCGTGGCATCCTGAGCACCGTCTATGCTACCCTTGGCCCTGCAATCGACCTCGAAGAGGTGCTGTCGCTATACGAACATACTTATGAAAATGATCCCTTCGTTATCGTCATGGACAAGGGGAAATTCCCCGATATTAAAAACGTCAGGGGGACTAACTTCTGTCAGATCGGTATCGCCATCGATAGAAAAAACACCCTTATCATAGTCAGTGTTATAGACAATCTCATAAAGGGGGCATCGGGTCAGGCTGTTCAAAATATGAATATCATGTGCGGCTTTGACGAAACCGTGGCGCTGAAGGCATTATCAGTACTCCCCTAACCCGGGCTTTTCCCAAAAAATCTATGTAACACATACAGGAGGATAAAACAATATGGTATTTAAGAGAAAGGTTGCCTTTGCGACGTCGCTGATAGCGGTTGGTCTTGTCATAGGATTGATACTCGCCTCTAACCTCAACATACAAAACCAGTCCGTGGCACAGTCAAAGGAGGTTGCCCCGCACAGCAAGGCAATCCTGGAACAGTTCAGCAATGCCTTGGTCGAGGTAACTGAGGTGGCCAGACCGGCCGTAGTCAACATATCAACCATGAAGACCGTAGAGATGAAGGACAACCCCATGGGGCGATTCTTTGATGACCCGTTCTTCAGGCGCTTCTTTGGGGATGAAAACCAATTCCACGCACCCAAAAAACATGAGTCAAAGGCGCTGGGCTCCGGCGTAATCGTCCGCGACGACGGCTACATCCTCACCAATAGCCATGTCGTAAAGGACGTGGATGAAATCAAGGTCATCCTCTACGACAAGACCGAGTACAAGGGCAAGGTTATAGGGACCGATTCCAAAAGCGATCTTGCCGTTATCAAGATTGAAGCCAAGGACCTGCCAACCATCAAGATTGGCGACTCAAGCAAGTTGAAACCGGGTGAGATCATTATCGCCATCGGCAACCCCTTTGGTCTGAATCAGACGGTTACAATGGGCATAGTCAGTGCCGTGGGTCGGTCTGACGTTGGCATTGCCGATTACGAAGACTTTATCCAGATAGATGCCGCCATCAATCCTGGCAACTCAGGTGGTGCCCTGGTGAGCATCAACGGAGAGCTTGTCGGGATCAACACGGCCATCTTTTCAACAAGCGGCGGATATCAGGGCATTGGCTTTGCCATACCGACCAACATGGCTAAAAACGTCATGGATAGCCTCATGAAAAATGGCAAAGTGGTAAGAGGTTGGCTCGGTGTCAATATTCAACCCCTGACCCCGGAGCTATCCAAGTCCTTCGGACTCACCGAAAAAACCGGCGTGCTGATTGCCGATGTCGTCGATGGCGGGCCGGCTGATAAGGCAGGCATAAAGCGCGGCGATGTCATCGTCATATTCAACGGCAAGGAAAGCACCAGTACCAGGCAATTGCGCAACATGGTCTCTGCCATAGACCCGGGTACCACGGTTGATGTCAAGGTCATCAGGGAGACAAAAGAGGTTATGCTAAGTGTAAAGGTTGGTGAACTGCCCGATGACAAGACTGCCGCCATGCTGCCCTCTGCTCAGGAGTCTGAAACAAAGATGCGGGGCATAAGCGTTCAGAACCTGACCCAGTCACTGCGGGAGAGGTTTAACATACCGGCAAAGGTCAGCGGTGTTATTATAACCGGCGTCGATGAGGGTAGCGTCGCTGCCTCTATCCTGCGTCCGGGTGACATCATCGGCGAAGTCAACAGAAAGCGTGTAAGTAATGTCAGTGATTACGAAACCGCAATATCCACGATCAAGAAGGATGACGACGTCCTGTTGTCAGTCTACAGGGCTGGGTCATTTATATACGTGACACTCTCAAGCAAGAAGTAAGGCCGAGAAAACGGCAAGGAGGAGGGCTATGGCTCCCTCCTCAGACCTACTCCGCAAGGGGGTGAGGCCAAGGGGGTGAGGCCAAGGGGGTGAGGCAGAAAGGGTACTCTACATATCTAAAAAAAGGTAGTCCTGAACAAGTAGTGATGCATAAGGATAGTATCACTACCTCTACAGGACTACCTACAGAACTACTACAGAAAGTCCGGAACTAACTGCAACTATGTGTGCAAAAATTAACTGTTGACAGAAACACTTCTGTGGTATTATCATAATAGTCATGCACCAGAAGTATGATATAGTATTGAAGGATATCGTTAAAGATGCACCTCGGAGGTTTCTGAAGCTGCTGACGGGATACGATACGGGCAAATTCATAGATATCCAGTTCCCCGATATTCAGATCAGGGAGGTCGATATCTTGATTGAGTTGCCGGATGGCAATATAGCCCACATTGAGATGCAATCGTCAAACGACAGCGATATGTTGGGGCGTATGTATCTCTATTCCGGGTTCATATACAATCAGTACAAGAAGTTACCGTTACAGATTGTCTTGTATATCGGTAATAAGCCGTTAAACATGAAAAGCAGTATGAAGTTTAAACGAATAAAGTATTCCTACGAATTGATAGACGCCCGTACTCTTGATGGCAACCAACTCATTGACAGTGATGACCCTGATGATATCATATTGGCTATTCTGTGCAGGTTCGACGATGCCGATGTTACTATAAAGAGGATTCTTGCTAAACTCTACCGGTTACAACCCAGAAAAAGGGAGAATTATATAAGGAAATTTCTATATCTTGCCGGATTAAGAAATCTGGCCGCCAAGGTAAAACAGGAGGTACTGAACATGCCGATAACAATTGATTTGGATGAATACGAGTTCTTTAAGGATATATTTACAAAGGGTGAACTCAAAGGCAGACAGGAAGGCAAACTGGAAGGCAAGCTGGAAGGGATAGAAGGGATGCTTGAAATCAAGTATGGCCCGGAGGGGCTGGAGCTTATGGATATGCTCAGGGGCATTGATAAGGTCGATAGACTTGATGAATTCAGGGCGCTTATCAAGAGGTCCACGTCAGTAGCCCAGTTGAGATTGTACCTGCAGGGTAACGCTTGAGCTTGCCGTTGAACAACGTCTGTCGCGGCTATAAGGTTAAATGCGATTCTGCGATGATCGTAAAGAATGTGAAGAAGGAGGTTTTTTTTATACGGTTGAGAGATTATTTTCAGCCTGACATGCCAGGATATCCCAGTTTTGGCGCATGTCTTGCTCTCTCTCTAGCACACCTTCAGCAACATTAAGACTTAAGACCCCCAGATTTTTTCTTTTCCACGGTATTTTTGCGTTTAATTGGACTACCACTTATCAACGTCATTGTTGTATCTTGTCCGGCCTTTTTCATCAACGAAGTAGCAATCAAAGGGCGCTCACGCATTTTGCGTGCAAATTAAACACAGTTCGGAGGTATCTTCTTTATATTTCATGGTAAAAGAAAAAAGGAGGGCGGCTCCGCCCCCTCCTCAGACCTCCCCTGCAAGGGGGCCAGCCCCCTTGACCCCATTTTACCATGCTTTTTTAAGAGGATACGTTCGGAGGTACTTTAAGATGAGGTTTAGTAACACAGGTTTAAAGAAAGTAATTGGGGCTAACGTAGCAATTGTTGCGTTGCTGTTTCTGACGCTATCGGCATATGCAGGATCGGTGCCAAACGTGTTCACGTCGGGGACGGTCGCCAAGTCCAGTGAGGTCAATGCCAACTTTACCTACTTGGGGGAGCGGT
The DNA here is from genome assembly GCF_000714715.1 of Candidatus Magnetobacterium casense. Taxonomy (GTDB): domain Bacteria; phylum Nitrospirota; class Thermodesulfovibrionia; order Thermodesulfovibrionales; family Magnetobacteriaceae; genus Magnetobacterium; species Magnetobacterium casense. The sequence goes on along the minus strand of NZ_JMFO01000012.1, from coordinate 69,846 downwards.
GCTGGGATAAGAATGGAACCAGCCTGTATTTCAACGGGGGGAATGTTGGCATTGGGACAACAACCCCTGAAAGACCGTTTCATATTCTTGTAAGTAATAATGCGGCTGCAATACGTATGACTAATCACGTTGGGGTTACCGCTGATATTGGAGTCCCTGGTGATGAGGGAGGTGCTGCATACGAAAGTTTTGGAATTGGTACTCAATCTAATCATCCTATAGTTTTGAGTGTAAATGGAGGAGTTCAACTGGTTACGATAGCTGCTAATGGGTATTTAGGTGTTGGTCGTGGTTCCAGCGATGTTAATACAGTTTCATACCCCCTACACATGAGAGTATCTGGTGCCTACGTAACCACCGGCGGTGTATGGACTAACGCCTCAAGCCGCGAGTACAAGGAAAACATCGAGGAGCTTTCCAGCAACGATGCGATGTTGGCCTTAAACTACCTGAAGCCCGTGACCTTCAATTACAAGACCGACAAGATGGATCACCACATCGGCTTCATCGCGGAGGACGTCCCAGACATCGTGGCCACAAAGGACCGCAAGGGTCTAAGCCCAATGGACATGGTCGCACTGCTGACGAAGATAGTCCAGGAGCAGCAGAAGACCATCGCGGAGTTATCGGACAGGGTGAAGTCGCTTGAACATCAAACCAAGTGACATAATGGAGACAAAACGCTGACGGTCACAAAACAGGGCACCGGTGACGGCACTATAACAACGTCGGTAGTCCTGCAGAAGTAGTGATGCATGTAGACTAAACCCTCATTATTAAATAGTTCATGTCATTCCCACGAAAGTGGGAATCCATCTTTAAAAACAGCATTAAATGCCTGATTAGGAAAAACCATCAAAGGATAGTATCACTACCTCTACAGGACTACCACAACGTCAACGGGCAGCCTCAACTGGAGCGGCAACACCGGCACGGCGCTGTATACCCTTAACACACAGGTGATAGTCACTGCGGTGGCGGACAACGCCTCAATCTTTAACGGTTGGACTGGATGCGACGTAACCATCGGCAATCAGTGTACGGTAAACATGACGGCAACAAGAAGCATCACTGCCGAGTTTAACGGTGTATGCAAGAGGACAAAGAAGGACTTTGACGGTGACGGCAAGAGCGGCATCCTCTGGCAGAGCAAGGACGTTGGCGATGTCTATACCTGGCTCATGGACAGTGTCAAGATACAGGGAAGCAGCGGTTTTGTGGCCAAGGGGATACCGTCTCAATGGCAGATCAGGTCAATCGCCGACTACGATGGCGACGGTAAGAGCGACGTACACCTGCAAGACGTCGATACCGGCAAGATATACGTCTGGCTGATGGACGGCACGACTATTAACTCCAGAGGCTATGCCGATCACGGCGTGCCAAGCGACTGGGGCATTTACTAACACACGGCAAGAAGAGAAAAGGAGGGCGGCTCCGCTTCTTGATGCGGCGGGACACTCCCGCCCCCTCCTTGACCTCCCCTGCAAGGTGCGAGCCGCACTGGCATAAAAGGGGCCAGCCCCCCACTGAGCCGGGGGAACTTAGCCGGGGGCGGCTCGCCCCTCGCTGACCCCTTGACCCCATAATATCTTAATTTATAGTGCAATCTTTCTATTGTATACCTGAATTATTACCTTAAATCTTGCAAAACATGTAGTCGATAGGATAATATAAATTATTGGAGGCATCAAATAAACGGATTAGGATTTATGATGCAACGGATGGCAAGGAACCGTTTCGGCAGTGGCTTGACTCACTGAAGGACATTAAAGGGCAGGCGAAAGTAAAGGCAAGGATAGACCGCTTAAGCTTAGGTAATTTTGGCGATTGCAGGGCAATAAAGAGTGGAGTTTATGAATTGAGAATAGATTATGGACCAGGATACCGTGTTTACTTCGGAGAGGTTGGTTCTGATATAATTTTGCTTCTATGTGGGGGCGACAAGACCCATCAGGAAGCTGATATCAAGAAAGCTTTAATATATTGGGATGATTTTATGATTAGGAGAGAGCGATGACAGACTACCATGACTTTTTAATTGAATCTCTAAGAGGTCGTGAAGAAGCGGTTGAGTATCTTAACGCCGTTTTGGAGGAAAACGACAAAGAGCTATTTTTGTTGGCTCTTCGCAATATTGCTGAGGCCGGATGGGTTGTATATGCCTCAGAAAAATCAGCAATCAGCGGAGACGGCATTTGCCTGATACCATTGGATTTTTATACGATCTAACATGGTAGGGATATATACGGCAAGGTACGTTAAGATCGATTCCGGGTATATGGGGCAATTGGTAGAGTGGCCTGAGGTGGTTACAGAAGGGCAGACATTGGAGGAATGCAGGGAACTACTCCAGGACGCAACTAAAGAAATGATAATGGCATGCCTCCAGCAAGGTGAAGATATCCCGGAAGGGGGTGCCTTATTACAGCAACTACATGTTGAATTTTAGTGTCTGTAAAAAGACATAAAATGTTTGATAGGATAACAGCAAGCGAATTGTGTAAACAGGCCGATTTGAAAAAAAGGTTTTAGAGTCCAGGACAAGAAAAATGATAAACAACTCAGATATGCTGAATACAACATGACTTCTAACGCATGTCTGATAGCTTGGTTGACGCAAGGCAAAAGTCTGTACAATTAACGTCAATGGTTATGGATTCCACCTCCCTTCTTTCTTTAATAGAGCAGATACTTTGCACGCAACTGCCGGAACTGTTGTAGTTGCTCCTGCCACTGTAGCGGGATAAACTGTGGGTCTGTGCGCTGCTTGATGGCCTCTACGGTGGATTCGCCGATAAGCCCCTTCGTGCTGTTAAGCTGAAAGCCTGGAAAGAGATTGTACAACGCCGAGGCGATCTCCACCCCCAGGACGGCACTGTCAAGTTCCTGGCGATCGACGAGGACTATCTGAACACCATGGCAGACCTCGTTGGCGTATATTTCACCCTTGGGTTTAAAGTCCACCGGCAGGAAACGCACACCCTCTATACGGCGACCGTTGAGATATGAGGCAAGCCGTCCGGCATCTATCCACGGCGCCCCAAAGACCTCAAAAGGCATGTCCGTGCCCCGCCCCACGCTGACGTTTGCACCCTCGATGAGCGCCACGCCCGGATATAGCGTGGCCTGCGTCAGCGTCCTGATGTTGGGAGAGGGGTTTAGCCACTTCAGACCGGTTTCGTCATACCAGTCTGTGCGCTCGTAGCCCTGCATCTTGATCACGTGGAGCTTGACGCCGATCTTGTACTGCTCGTTAAACATCCTGGCAAGTTCGCCAATGGTCATTGCGTGTCTGGTGGGCATCGGAAAGTAGTTGGTAAACGACCTGAGATTGCTCTGTACAACAGGTCCCTCCAGGGCCATGGCTGTGATCGGATTTGGCCGGTCCAGGACGTAAAAGGCAATCCCCTGTGCGGCAGCGGCCTCCATGGCATAGGCCATCGTCGTTATGTAGGTGTAAAAGCGCACACCGGCATCCTGGATGTCAAAGACCAGGGCATCCAATCCGGCAAGCATGGCAGGGGTGGGACGATAGGTCTTGCCGTAGAGGTTGTAAATGGGCACACCCGTTTTGGGGTCTGTGGTGACGTCTGTCTTTATGATTTCGTCGTATTCGCCGGAGAAACCGTGTTCGGGACTGAAGATGGCCTTGAGTTTTACGTTACGCCCCTTGTGAAAGAGGTCAACGTTGTGGCGTCCCTGCGAGTCTATGCCTGAGTGGTTGGTGATAAGTCCCACCCTGAGCTCCGACAATGACGCAAATCCCTCGGCAACCAGGACATCTAAACCCGTTTTGACCTTGCCATTGCGCGGGCCTTTTGTGTGATAGCTGTTTACGAGTTCGTGGTAGGCGGTCAGGGGGATGCGACTTTTGAGTATCCGCCGGGCAGGTTCCGACTCCAGGGCGGCGCCGACGATGGTTGCAATTTCGGCCCGCAAAGATACTACATCCCCCCCGCCATCAGGATGAACACGGTTAGAGAGGATGATAACGTAGGTCTCAGAGACGGGGTCGATCCAGATTGACGTCCCCGTGTATCCGGAGTGTCCGTAGGAACCCACGGGAAACAACACGCCACGATTAGAGGCAAACGGAGAGTCCATATCCCAGCCCAATCCGCGCACGGTCTTCTTGTCCATAGGCTCCTGCGGGGTGAACATCTTGGCGATGGTCAGGGTGCCCAGGATACGGACGCCGTTGAGCGTCCCTCCGCGCAAGATCATCCTGGCAAAGACGGCAAGGTCATCGGCGGTAGAAAACACCCCCGCATGTCCTGCCACGCCGTCCATCCTGTAGGCCGGAAGGTCATGAGCCTCTCCCTGGAGCAGCTTGCCCTTTCGGTACTGCGTGGGGGCTATGCGGCTGCGGACCTCTTCGGAGGGCCTGAACGACGTGTCCTTCATCCCCAGGGGCCTGAATATGTGTTGTGCGCAGTAGGCATCGAGTCTCTGACCGGAGAGCCGCCAGACAAGTTCCCCCAGGACCTGGAAGTTAATATCGCTGTAGGTAAAGTGTGTCCCCGGCGTGTACATTGGGGTTTCGTTGACGATCATCTTCATGGCCGCATCGTTGCCATGCCAGTATGGGGTCAGGGGCAGACCAGCACTTAAGCCGGAGTAGTGCGTCAACAGTTGACGGATGGTGATCTTCGCCTTGCCGTTGGCCTTGAACTCGGGCCAGTGTTTGCCCACGGAGTCCTCAAGGCGGAGCTTGCCCGCCTCCATAAGCTGCATGATGGCTATGGTGGTGGCAATGGGCTTTGTCATCGAAGATATGTCAAAGATCGTATCCACGGTCATCGGTATCTTGGCCGGCTCAACGGCACGGTAGCCAAAGGCCTTTCGGTAGACGATGCTGTCCCTGTTACCGATCAGTACGACTGCCCCGGGTAGCTTGCCTTCGCCGATGCTCTTGTCCACAAGCTCGTCAATTGAGGCCAGGTGCTCCTCGTTAAACAGCGATTGAGGCTCTGCCGTTGCTGCCCACAATAAGGGGGGGATACACGCAAAAAACACACTAAACAATATGTAGCAGAATGTGATCAATTGAGGCATCTGAAGATTCTCCTTATGTTTATTTTGACAATGTCACATTACCTGGCGATTAATCTCCCTTGTGATTGAGGCGCATTAATGACGTTATCATTTGCGGTAAAGACCTCAATACCGCCAACTGTGGCAAAATCGCCATCATCCGTAATGACTTTACTCGTTATGTTATTGCGCAATATTGCTTCAATGACAAACAAGTCATAGCCATCAAGTAGTTCGGTAGTAAGACGATTCATAGCGTTCTTTGTAACAGTTTCATCGATGTTTATGGCAACGGCTTTTGACATCGCTTCAATCTGGCTCCACGCAGCTTGGATTTCGCTGACAACTCTATTTCGTTCAAAGGGATAGTTGTGGCGGTATAATTTGGGTTTCACCTCATGCCCCTTTGAGCTGCTGAAGATGTCCCTCTCATTTCTTTCTATAATATGAGATAATTCAGACAAGGATAGATCACATCTAAGCAGCTTACTTTTAACTGAAATAGCAACATTTATGTATGAGATGTAACTATTAACAATTTGACGTTTAGAAGGTTTATTTGCCCAAATATCACGGGTATAGGTAAACCAGTACCAGGCATTTGTGTCAACCATAAAGACGTCGTCTGGACTTGGACTATCACTGCGAATGTCAATAATATCAGCACGAATATTATACTGAACGGGCATTACTAATCTTCTGCCTGTCGTAGTAGTATCTCATCTACAGCTTTACGTATCTCTGGTTTGCCATAATATTCTTTGGCGTTTTCTATCACGCGTTTAAGAACTGTCCACCCCAGAGAGTTCATGTTTGTTATCTTGATAAGACGGTTTAGGTCCTCCGGTTTTATATCTTTCAGCAGATGCCCAATGGCGGCATTAAAAAATAGTGACGTAAATAATGTAACTTTCTCAAAATTAAGCTCAACCGTGTTGCCGGCCAACAATATGGGATATATCTGATCAAATATCTTTTGACCATCTTGCATTGTAATGCAGATTTCGCCTATTTCCTTATATATGTCTGTTTTCATACTATATTCACCATCCTCAAAAAAATCGACTCACCTGGAGTTTCATTAGAAAATTGATAATACAATGCATCACAGCGCAGAACAATATTCACAATCGTACCTTCAAAGAATGTAGCTCTGTTCATGTATTTCTCCTGTAGTCTATCAATTGTAGTATAACATTTGCAGCTAAATACGTCAACTATCAAAGTCTGATAGCTCATCGTTAATAGTGGGTACTTTTACAACAGATATATTCACAATTTCCCCCTGCCTACCCTTTGCCGTTTAACGAGCCGATACAGGCGATGCAGTCCCTGGTAGACCTTGCTGAATGGCTGCTTCAGGGGGCCGCTGCTAAATAGCCGCACTACAGAAGGTGCAATGAGAAGCCTCAGCAACGGTGCGGGAAACCTCCCCCTCCGACACAATGCCATCAGAAGGTTGAGATAGCTTGGCTGCCGCATCGTGTAGGACTTGTCGTAGATGTCCCTGTGCTCATCCGTGATGAAGCCGTCGGCCTTGGCCATCTGATAGAGCCTGGTCTGGGGGTAGAGTACCAGGGAAAACGGCTGAAGCTGATAGGGCTTGGGTATCTCCGATATAAACCTCAGCGTCTGTATCCTGTCCTCGTCCGTTTCATAGGGGACGTCCAGGATGAAGTCATAGCTTGGGGGATACATCCTGCCCTTGTACTTGTTGATTATCCGGATGGCCTTCATTGTGACGTCGTTTGACATGTTTTGCCTGTTAAAGAGACGTTGGGTTTTGTCGCTGGCGCTTTCGATGCCCATCTGGATGTAACACAAACCGGCATCCACCAACAGCGCCATCTTTTCCTCGGTCACGGTCAGGGGACTGGCCAGGGCGCTGAATGGCAACCCGATCTCCCGCTTGTAGCTCTGACAGAACTCCGCAATGGCCTTTGTCCCCCTGGCAAAGAAGGCGTCATCGGATATCCATATGTACCCCACAAAGGGCATATTGGCCTTGACCCACGACAACTCCTCCATGACGTTGCCCACGGAACGCCACCGCAAATAACCACCCTTGCCACTGTAAAGGCCCTTGAGTGTATCGTTTATGCAGTAGGTGCAGGCATGTGGACAGCCCCGACCGGTCATCGTCTGATAACCAACCTTATTGAGATAGGCCGACACCGTTCCACGCCTTAAAAACTCCCGGGTCATTTCGTAGTCCAGGGGGGGGATACACCCCTCATGTAAGACGTAGTGGTCCTGGAAGCTGTAATCGGGGATCGGGTAGATATCGAGGTTGCGGTTGAGGGGTGCGAGGGGGTTTTTGACGATACCATCTGCCGTTCTGAGCCAGAGGTTTGGTGTTGAGAGGTAGTCCGAGCCGGAGGCAATCTTGTTGGCCAGCTCAAGGATTGCCTCCTCGCCCTCGCCCACGCAGACGATATCGGCATGTTTGATGCACTCCTCCGGCCTGATTGTCGGATGCACCCCACCCCAGATTATGGGCACCTGAAGGGAGTCCCTGAGGGCCGTTGTCAACTCAACGGCGTGTTCAAAGTAGTTTGTCATAAGCGTGATGCCAATCAGGTCTGCTCCGGCACAGAGGGATATAAGTTGATTGAGCACCTGTTCACTGTATATCTGCCTGGTATGTCTTTTACGGTCTGGCAGTGGGGCATCGGCATGGGGGTCGGGCAGAAAGACCATCCTGCTGTTGTGCCCATGCACCTTGAGCCAGGCAGAGATAGTCCTCAGTCCAAACACCGTGATGTCAGGGTAGGGTGATATGAGTGCTATGTTTGCCATGTCACCAGGCGTTTATTTTGCGCCGACAGGTTGTGGGCACAGCGGATAGGCTCCGGCAGTCTGTAGCGCGTGGTGGTGTGCAGGATGACGTCGAGGCAGCCGCTGATATCGATGAGGTGCCCCGGAGAGATGTACAGCGGGCTTACGTTGTCACGGCTTCTGAGGACGGCTCCGATCTGTTGCTCCTTGTCGTAGAGGTACTGCCAGTTGCCTTTGTGCGGACCCGGCTCCTGATAGATGCCAATCAGCCTGGACTTGGCACATCCGACAGTCGGTATGCCCAGGAGCACCCCAATGTGGGAGGCCAGCCCTATGCGACGCGGGTGTGCGATCCCCTGACCATCGACGATTATAAGGTCGGGTGGGGTCTGTAGCAACTTTATTGCCCCGATAATCACCGGCGCCTCACGGAAGGAGAGAAACCCCGGTACATACGGAAACTCCACCTCTTGTACCACCGAAACCTCATGCACCTTGTGCAGGGTGTTGTAGTCAAAGAGGCAGGCGCTGCCTATGACCTTGTTGTCAGAAAATGCCGCATCCACGCCGGCAACAAGGCACGGTTGCACGCCAAGCGCCTCTATCCGCACCTGTTGGGCAAGGGCCAGTTGGGTATGTCTTGCCTGCCGTAAATTTTCCGATAGTTTTACATCTTGCATAGATTAAGTTATAATATATCTTATTGAAAAGGAGGATGTAAAGTGAACGAGCTGTTGAACATAAGAGACGAAGTACTTAAGGAAGCGGCAGATTGCAGGAAAGAGCAGCAGTGTCTGAAAAACAGGGTCGAGTGGCTCTGCAAGGTGGATATTTTTGTCAACGATAACGTGTTGTTCGTGCGTTGTATTGACGCCAACTACTGCAGTTACCGGCTGCCGTTTGCTGATACCTTTGTGTGCAACTGTCCCGTCAGAAAGGAGATATATAACCTCTATCGGACATGATGCAGAGATTACTGACATTAACAATAAAAGAAAAGGAGATTTTTTAAATGGTAGACAGAGCAGAAGTAGAGAGTGCATTGAATCAAATCAGGCCGGCCCTCAGACGCGATGGCGGGGATGTGGAACTTGTTGACATCACGGCTGACGGTATCGTGAAGGTCAAGCTCATTGGCGCCTGCGGCAGTTGCCCGATGTCAATCATGACGCTAAAGGGAGGTATAGAGGTCAAACTCAAGAGCGACATCCCCGGCATCAAGGCAGTTGAGGCCGTCTGAGACCAGGGAAACAGTTCAGATGTGATTGCGCTGCCCTTGCCGTAGTTGGGAGGGGGGCAGCGCCCCTCCATCACAAAAAGGGACAGCACCCTTCATAGAGATGAGTGAAAATTGTATAGACGATGCTGCAAAAGGAGGTGACATATGAAGGGCATACAGTACATGACAGACGATAATGGAGATAGAACAGCCGTTGTAATAGATCTTAAGCAATATGGCAATGTGTGGGAAGATTTCTATGACACCCTCACGGCATCTGAACGCAAGGACGAACCGAGGGAAACCATTGCAGTGGTTAAGAAGAGGCTGATGCAAAAGAGAAAACTCCTTGGGTAATTACTCTATCACCTTTTCACATTCAGCCGAATGAAAGACATCTCTTGGATCAAGACTGCTGACAAAGATATTGCTATCAATTGCTACATACCTCATTCTCTCTCTCTTCTTATGTCATCAACACTGTCTCCACCAGGTGATATATCACCGATTTTTTTTATCAACTCCGCAAATACCTTTATCCGTTCGTTAATTGCAAGGGTAGCCTTCTCACGTTTATCCCTGACCTCGATCTCTAACTCCTGACCTTCCTCTAATTCGATCCCCTCCAGAGGTTCAAAGACCCCATGTGAGTATCTTGCTCTTATTGTTGTCACAGACTTAATCCTCCTTTTAACCTTAAGAAATACCCTCGAAAAAATCTATAACCCTTTACGGGGTCAAGGGGACTGGTCCCCTTGTGGGTGGGTCTGAGGGAGGGGGTCGGCGACCCCTGGCATATAGGCAAAGCCCTCCCTTTTATGTTTTTTCTTAATAGTGTTCGAACTCGTCGTCGCTGTGTTTTTCAGCGAGGTTGAGGTTTGTCCTTGCCTCTTGCCTGGGGGCTGGTGGGGGAGCTGCCTTTTTAGGGGCGGGTGCATGGGCGGGCATGTGGGCTATCTGGGCCTTTTTGGCAGCGGGCTTTGCTGTGGACCTTCTCTTGCCGCCGTCGCCGATCTTGAAGAACGATATCGCCTCTTGCAGCATTCCTGCCTGCGCACTAAGCTCCTCGGAGGTGGAGGCCAGTTCTTCGGCGGCGGAGGCGTTCTGCTGGATGACGTTGTCCAGTTGCTGGAGGGCCTTGTTGATCTGCTCGGCTCCGGCATTTTGCTCGTTGCTTGCCGCACTGATCTCCTGGATCAACTCTGCCGTCCGCTGGATGTCGGGGACGAGCTTGAGGAGCATGCTCCCGGCGTTTTCGGCAACCTGAACGCTTGTCCCGGACAGCTCGGTGATCTCCCCGGCGGCCTTCTGTGAACGCTCGGCCAACTTCCTGACCTCGGAGGCCACAACCGCAAAACCCTTGCCATGTTCACCGGCACGGGCTGCCTCAATTGCCGCGTTAAGCGCAAGTAGGTTGGTCTGTCTGGCGATCTCTTCTATGATGTTGATCTTGCTGGCTATCTCTCTCATGGCGCTGACGGCCTCGCTGACGGATTGGCCTGTCACCTTGGCATCCTGCGCCGATTTTACGGCGATCTTGTCCGTCTGGGCGGCGTTGTCCGAGTTCTGTCGGATGTTGGCCGACATCTCCTCCATCGACGACGAAGTCTCCTCAATCGATGCCGCCTGCTCCGTGGCGCCCTCCGATATCTGTTGTGCGCTTGAGCTTAGTTCGTTGCTGCCTGAGGCAACCTGGTCCGCTGCATTCTGCACGTTGCTGACGACCTCCTTGAGCCGTTCGACCATGTTCTTCATTGCCGTAAGGAGCTGCCCGGTCTCATCCTTGCTGGAGGTGTCAATTCGCACGGTGAGGTCACCCTCGGCCAGGCTAGTGGCAATGCTCACGCCCTCGTTTAACGGCTTCACGATGCTGCTTATGATCCACCATGCCACGATAATCGCTAATATCAGACCGATAACCATTGCCGCTATTGCCATGTTGCGCGAGGATTCGTATTCCTTTACCGATTGCTTATAGAGTTTGTCTGCCTCATCCACCTGGAGCTGCTTCAGTGCATCTATGCCTTGTGCTACAGGAGCTGCCATCGGTCTTACGCGGTCTTCATTGAGCTTTGCGGCCTCTTCAATTTTTCCGGCATTGAGGGCCTCCATTACCGGTTTAAACCCCTCTTCCCGGAGCTTTGCCCTATCTGCAACAAATTTATCCGCAAGGGCCTTTTCCTCGGGGGTCATGTAGGACGCTGCATACGCCTTCCATAGATCGCCTATCTTATTGATGTTTTCTTCCATTGTTGCAATGCGCTTGCTGATTACATCTGGCTTGGGGTCTTGCAGGGCTTGCAGTATTTCTATCCGATTTCTGAGGTTCAGCCTTCCTATATCAGCAACCTGCCCAAGAGGTACCAGCCTGTCTTCATACACGCTCTTGATTACGCTGTTTGCCTGCTTGATTTCATGTATGCCCAGCAACCCGATCCCTATTACCAGGATTGCCATAAATGCCACAAGCATGTACAGCCTTACGCCTATCTTTAGATTCTTAAACATCTTACCTCCGTTTGTTTTTTTCTTACATTGCTGGATGCAATGATAACATATCAGTCATATAGTTTGTCAATCCAGCCTAAAAAGACATCGCTGCCATATGGACTTGCAACATCCAAGGGGGCTATACGTTAAAGACAAGTGAATGTTCCTTTTCGATGATACTGACCCTGTTGCGTCCTTTGTTTTTGGCTATGTACAGGGCATAATCAGCCTTTTTTATAAATATGTATGCAGACTCCTCCTTCACATACTCGGAGACCCCAAAGCTGCATGTCACATGCCCTACGTGGTTAAAGGCGTAGCCGTCAATGGTCTCCCGGAGCTTTTCGGCCAGCTCCCTTGCCCCCTCTATGGTGGTTTCGGGGGTCAGGATGATAAATTCCTCACCACCGTAACGCGCAAATATGTCCGTAGCCCTGATATGCACATCCACCAGGGCCGTTAACTCCTGCAAGACGTAGTCTCCAACCTGATGGCCATAGTTGTCGTTTATGTGCTTAAAGTGGTCTATGTCAAAGATAATGATAGCCAGGTTACTTTTATACCGCACTACACGCTCAATTTCCTTAGTCAGCTCATCCTCGAACTTCTTCCTGTTATAGATACTCGTCAACGGGTCCTTACATGCGAGGTTCTGGTACTTCTTGCGGTCCATCTCTATGTGTGAGACGTCCGTAAAGGAGACGAGATACCTTCCCCCCTTGTTATGTCCGGGGATTTCGCTGGCATGTAACAGGTAGGCCCTTGCCTCGCTCTTTAACTCACCCTTGCCCGAAAGATGTACGATGTAATCCTTGCTGTTGCCGCTTACGATAATCCCCAACCACTCCTGAAACGACTTCCCCTTATAGAAAGACTCCTCCTTTAACACAAGAAACCGGTTTAGGGTCTTGCACTTATACTGAAACTCCTCGATGGTAGCAAATCCCAGGTAGTTCAGGAAAGACTTGTTGAGAAAGGTGATGTTCTCACCGTCCGTGATCATGATAAAGGTCGGATTGTTGTCGAGGATCGTCCTTATGAATTCGTTTTTGGCATCAATATCCCTCTGCTGTATGACTATCCGTGCGGTTTTTAACAGGACGTGCAGCAGTTCTTTATTGTTTATGGGCTTTTTAATGTACTTGTCTACGCCGATATCGATGGCCTTGAGGAAATACTCCTCGTCATTGTAGGCCGTAGTGATAATGACGGGACAGTCGTCGTTGATGGCCTTTATCTCGCCGGCCATGTCCAGGCCATTCATGACAGGCATACGGATGTCGGTTACCACAATGTCGGGGTTCTTCAGCCTGAAGAGATCAATGCCCTCTTTGCCGTTTGTGGCCAGGTAAAGTTCTTTTATGCGTCTTTTGAGAAAACGGGCTACGTTGGTCCGTATAATTTCCTCATCCTCCACGTACAGTATCGTCGTACTGTCAAGGTAGAGGTCCTTCATCTTCTCCTCGATTGCCTGCTTTTTTATATCCGTCATGTTAGAATATATTAACAAAAACCGTCAGAAAAAGTAAAAAAATTGAAATGCAGTTTTACCCTGATATGTAGTTTGACAATGTCACATTCCAATTTCTGCAACCAAAGATGTCTGAACCACGATTTAACGGCCTGGCGACTGTAAGGAGCGATTTGATTATCGGGGATTATCAGGATTTTGTTAAAAAAAAAGGTCTTATCCCTTTTTCCTGTAAATCCTTTAATCTGTGTAATCCTGGTTCAGACAATCCCTTGTTTTACTTATAATGTGACATTGTCAAGTTACGGTCTTCTTAGTGCTTACCTGGCCTTCATAAAATCATCAACACTTATTCCGCTTTTTCTTATTAATCCCCTCAGTAAACCTGGCGCTATTTCTCTATGATTTGGAACTGATAATGTTGCCCTTGTGTCATGGTATAGTATCACATGGCTTCCGGTTTGATGATCCTCTGTATACCCAAACTCCTTAAAGACCTTAACAATATCTCTGCCCGACATGTTGGAAAGTATTCCCATATCTTTCAGATCGTTACTTCCCCTAAAAACACCTCTGTTCTTTCTGGAATATCCAACCTTCCATGACTTTCTTCTACATACAACCATCCCCTGATAGCATCCTTTATATTGGCCAGGGCTTCATCCATAGTCTTGCCCTGACTCATACACCCTACAAGCTCAGGGACATCTACAACATATCCCTCATATTCATGATCATACATAATGATCACTTTAAATATCCGTGCCATACTCTGCTTACTCCTTATTAACTCATATTACGCAAGAAAATAGTAAAATATGGTAAAATACTTTTACCCTTATCATAACATAACGGGAGTATTTTTTTATGGACACAAAAGGGAGTAAACATTCCATACTGTTTGTATCATGCATAGGAGGTGAGATTAATGGATTTTTACACAGCAGTTTTACGAAAAAGCGGAAATTATTGGGTAGCTCTTTGTCTTGAAAATGGACTAGTAGGACAGGGGAATACTAAAGATACTGCTTTAGAGAAGCTTAAAGAGGCGGTCGAGTCATTTGACGATATCTTAAAATCCGAACAATATATCTATAATGAGCCTTTACATATAAGTGAACTACATGAGTTTCTATCTTTTGAAACTGATACAGTTATCGAAGAAGCATATGAATTAAAAAAAGGTATATGCTTAAGAATTTCCCATCACTTAAGCCAAGAGAACTAATCCGTATTTTAGAAAGAGGTGGATGTGCTTATTATAGGGAAGGTAAAGGAGACCATAGTATTTATGTTCGCTATTTTAAGGGAGGAAAAAGAGTTGTTCTGATAGATATGGGTGCTAAAGAACTTTCTCCTTATTATACTCTGCGAATAATGCGACAGCTTGGATTTACAGATGACGAGATAAAGTTGCTTTTAGAATTGCGGTAAAGTGATTTTGTCTTTTTTTCTTGGCTATGACCTGAACTGTTTTTCAAAGAACTTCTTTTTTCCTGCCAGGACGGTTTTCCATTTATCGGCCATTTCCTGGAGTTTGTCTCTTATGCCCTGTGGTGCCAGCCATCCGTAGCCTGCGTGTGCGAGGGTCTGCAGGAGGGCGTTGAAGTCATCCTCCGACCACTGCGGCTTCCTGGCAAAGACGGAGTGGGTGCCAAGCTTTGCCGTGCGCATACAGATAAATGCCTCCAGAAATGCCCTGGCGCCATCGTCCCATTGGGTAATGGGTCTGAGCATCAGGTGCCAGTTGAGGTACCACAGGTATGCAAAGGGGTCCTGCCCCCCGGAAAACATATACGTGCCATCCCCACTGACGGCAACACAGCACACCTCTGCGGCATGCCACTGTATGGTGTCAAAGACTTGGGCAGAGGGTATGTCCCATATCCGCACGGTCTTGTCAACACCGCCTGAGATCAGATATCGGCCATTAGGTGTGACGGCCACCGTCGTAACGGCCCCGACATGCCCGGTAAAGGTGCGAAAACACTCACCCGTTGGAATGTCCCACAACCGGATTGTGGCATCGGTTCCACCGGAGATCACATGGCGACCACCGGGGGAGACACTGAGCGACGTTATAGCCCCCTCGTGTCCCCTGAAGGCGTGTATGAGGCGCCCTAACGCTATATCCATAAAGTTGAGCGTGCCGTCTGAGTTTCCACAGAAAATATACAACTCATCGGGGCTTATCTTCAGGGCCTTGACAGCGAGGTCGTTGTTCTTAAAGACCTTGACCTTTGACATTGCGGCGGCATCCCACAGTCTGAGAGTGGCATCATCGCCGCCGGAGACAACGTACTTGCCATCTGCCGTGACGGCCACGGCATTAACCCCCCCCGTGTGCCCTTCAAGGACGCCCCTACACTGCCCCGTGGCAACGTCCCACAGACGCAGAGTCTTGTCCTTGCTGCCCGATACGGCCACCGTGCCATCGTAGGAAACCCCCACAGAAGTTACGGTATCCTGATGTCCCTTGAACACCACCAGCGGCTGCCAAGTCCGCAAATCGTATACCGCAGTCGTGTTGTCACTGCCCGCAACGGTGCACAGGGCATAACGCCCCGGCTCTTTACCGCTGCCGGATGCCCCCGGGGGCATGAACATAAACACGCTGACCCTTGCCCCCTTTACCGGAAGGGTCTTGTGCTTCCACAACGAGTTGAGCTTGTTTCGGGGTTGTGTAACCGCCAACTCTGCTATCGCACTGAGTGCCCTGGGGTCCCTGGCGTACCCTTCGATGCCGACGGCCTTTGATACAAATCCCAGGCTCCTTGCATAAGCCCTGTCCTTGAGCGATACTCCCGCCCCCTCTATGTACTGCGTAAATGCGGCTTCAAGCGCCCCGGCATTGCGTCCCTGCTCGTCACTAAGGCGCATCAGCCGTTGCGTAACCTGCTGCACCGGTATCAAGCCAAGCCCCCGGTAACGTAACTCCATGACAAACCCGTTGAGGGCGTCCTTACCCCACTGGGGTTTGCCCTTTCTGGTGAGAGAGTCCTTCATCAGTGGCCGGTAGCGAAGGAGAAAGTCTTCTATGTATTTCCCGCACTGTTGCTCGGCATCGGCAGGCCCATTAATCGATTGTAGGGCCTCCTGCCACTGCAGATGCCACAGACAGAGCGTCCTGTCCACTGCCGCCGACACAAGATGAGAGGCATCAGGGGTAAACCTTACAGCCAGCACTGCGTCATCGTGCCCCTTGAGCGTGCGAAACTCATCCTTACTTCCCGCTGCCGGATGCTCCCGGCTCTTTTCCGCTGCCGGGCGTCCCTGGCTTGACAGCCTCCAGAGACAAAGCCTGTTGTCCCTTCCAGCCGATACCACAAAGGTACCATCGGGGCTTATATCGACGGCAGTTACCCCGGATTTATGGCCTTCGTATGTGTCCATTGCCTCACCCGTGGAGAGGTTCCAGCTCCGCACTGACCTGTCTTCGCTGCCCGATACGGCAAACATCCCGTTGGGGGCTATGGCCAGGGCAGTTATCGCATCAGAGTGTCCCTGCATAACGCATAAAGGCTTTCCCGTGCTCAACTGCCACAGGGTGAGCTTTCTGTCTTTGCCCCCCGTTAGCATAATCTTGAGGTTAGAGCTTACTGCCAGTGCGTTTACGCTACCCGGGGGGTTTTTGTATATACGTAATATATCCCCACCGTCGATGTCCCACACACGGACCGAGCCATCAATACAGCCACAGACCGCTATCAGCCCGACCCCGTCTGCCCAGAGCGAGCATATTGCCTCCGTGTGCTCACTAAAGACCCTCAAACATTGTCCGCTTTTGATATCCCACATCCGGAGGGTCTTGTCTGCACCGCCTGAAAGGAAACGGTTGTCGTCTATAAATGCCACAGCCATGACCTCTGCCGTGTGTCCCGCAAACCCCCTCACAAGCGTCCTGGACGCTATATCCCACAGACAGACGTTTCTGTCATCCCCGCCTGAGATGGCATACTTGCCGTTGGGGCTGACGGCCAGCGTGTTAATGGCCGCCTCGTGGCTCTTAAAATATCTGACCTTCCATGCCGCCGAAATGTCCTTCTTCGGAAATACGGCCGATATCTTGTCATATATCCTCAACAGTTGTTCATCTCTGGCATAGCCATTTATAGAACGTGCCTTTTTAATCGTCTCCAGTGCACTCACCACCTTGGAGTCGTGGTCAGTGGCGCCTTCCTTAATGCCCTCCCGGATGAGGGCCAGACTGAGACCTATGAGCATTTTATATGTTCTCTCTGACTCGGTGGACTTATCGGCGGCGTTTTTCCGGAGGTAGTCGAGCTTTTGTCTGATCCCCTCCGGAGTGAGCCAGCCAAAACCTTTGAGGCTCAATTGCCTCAGCAGTGAGTCAAAGTCCTCTTCGCTGTACTGTGGCATTCCCCGTCGCAGCAGGGTGTTTTGTGAAAGCGGCGTATGCATGGTCAAAAAGGTCTCAAGATAAGGCAACGCCCTGTCGTCCCAGTCTTCATAGTTGAGGGCGACAATGTCCCAGTCCAGGTAAAACGAGCTTAACGTCCTGTCCTTACTGCCGGTAACAACCAACCAGCCGTTTGGACTTAACACCGCCGTGTTTATGTCTTCACCGTGCAAGGTAAACTTGCGCACCTCCCTGCTCGTCTCTATATCCCAGATGCGGATGGTCTTATCAGCGCCCACCGACAATATGTACCTGACATCGGCACTGAAGCAGACGGTGGTTATTCCGCCCGTGTGGCCGGTAAAACTGCGAAGGTTCCTGCCACTTCTGAAATCCCACAACTGGAGAGTGCCGTCGTAGAGTGCCCCCGTCAGAATGAATCTGCCATCGGAGCTCACTGCCACAGCCGTTACGCTCTTGTTTAACATCTTAAAGGTACGATACCGCTCCTCAAGTGCGATATCCCATATGGTGATGACACCGTCAGCCCTTCCGGAGATTGCGTATCTGAGGTCAGGGTGCAGGGCCGCTACGGTACAACCCTCTTTATCGTATAATGTCCGTACAGCCTCCCTGTTGACCAGGTCCCAGAACAGTAGCACGCCTTTATAGTCCTGAGAGAGTGCATAGTGAGGGTCCGTACCAAAGACCACCTTACTAATGCTGCCGGAATGACCATAGAGCGTATGGCCATAAAACGTCTGAGCAATAGTATTCTGCCCCGTCGGTAGCTCCCACAGGCGCACCGTCTTGTCTTTGGAGCCGGAGATGACATATCTGCCGTTAGCACTGATATCCAACGTTGTAACGCTGTCCTTATGGCCCTCCAACACCCCGCTGAGTTCGCCGGAGTCAAGCTCCCACATATACAGGCAGCCATCCTCTGCCCCGGCAATGACATACCTGTCATCGGGCGTAACCGCTACGGCATTGACACCACCGGTATGACCGGCAGGATTGTTGAGTTCCCAGGTGTTAAGCTGCCAGGCGCCAAGCAGCTCCATTTTTGGGAAGTAGGCCGCCAACTGTTCCTTTATCTCAAGGGCATCTCTGTCTTTTTCATAGCCCTTTATATCACGAGCCCTTTTAATAATTTCAGGGACTTCTCTTATATTGTTGGCCCTGATGAGGTCCCTTGCGCGTTGTATTTCTTTCCGGAAGGCCGCCTCGCGCTCCTCTGACTCCACCGACGAAACCGGTATGGCGATGGCATATGATAGGGGATAGTGATTGGCGATCTCAACGATCCTGATGCCATTCCATATGCTATAGACCGCCCGTCTGCCCGATGGCGTGATTGCCAGGGCAGGCCCCTCAAACCTCCTGAATAAAAAGACCCGCTGACGGCTTCTTATATCCCACAGACATAAGGTCTCATCCTTGCTTCCGGAGACGGCCAAGGTCTGATCGTCAGAGAATGCCACACATAAGACCTCCCCCGTGTGTCCTCTGAAGGTATGCACACACTGGGCCGTTGCGAGATTGTACAGACGCATGGCCTTGTCCTCGCTGCCGGTCAGGAGCAGTGTCCCTGAAGGGCTTATGGCAACCGAAGTCACGCCACCCCTATGTCCGGTGAAGGTACGCAGCAGTTTGCCCGTAACGATGTTGTACAGAGACACTGTCGTATCGGCGCTTCCGCTTACGGCATAGAGGCCATCGGGGGTAATTGCCACGGATGTAATCCTGCCCCTGTGGCCATCGTAACTCCTCAGTTTTACACCGGATATCAAGCTAAACAACAACAAAGCCCCGTCGTTGAATCCGGCCAGGATGTACTTGCTGTCGGGTGTAACGGCCACCGCCGTTATCCTGCTTGCGGGGTCGTTACCCTCTGATGAGCCATTCCTTGCAGAGTTGCTGATAACCCGCACGCATCTGCCCGTGGTACCTTCAACACTGTAGCCGATATCCCACAGCCGCAGGGTCTTGTCGTTGCTGCCCGATACTGCAAATCTGCCATCGGAGCTTACGCACACGCATGTGACCCAATCGGTGTGTCCATACAGTGTGGTCAGGCATTTGCCCTCTTCGATGTCCCATACGCGCACCGTCTTGTCATCGCTGCCGGCAGAGATTGCCCTCTTGCTATCGGGGGTGATTGCAATGGAGCTGACCATGCCGTTGTGTTCCTCTATGGTATGCAGGGTCTCAAATCCGGGCAGATAGCGATGAAACGCCTCCGCTGCAGAGGAAGGCATCCCCGGTGATTTCTCTCTGTAGGAGGTATAAAACTCATAGGCCTCCTTCTGTCTGCCCTGTCTGGTCAGGGCCAGCGTACAGGCAGATACTATGTAGGGGTCTGCGCTCTTTACCGCTACGGGACGCTCCTTAGTTTTTTCGGTTTCGGGATGCTCCTGCGTCTTTTCGGTTCCAGTGGGGACGTCCTCTATAATACTGCGGCATTGTCTCTCCACATCCTTCCACAGGGTAATGGCAGCGGGGACCTTACTACTGGCCGTTGCGGTAAAGGCCCTGCCCTCTGCACAGAGGGCCAACACCAGGTCCTTTATCTCTGCGGCGGAGGGATGCTCCGACTCTACGGCCTTCCACAGCTCCTCTACCGCCTTTGAGTAGTTGCCCGAAAACATGTACAGGTTGCCCAACATGTGACACTCCCGCCAGTTCATATGACGCTTGATCGTTATCGCCTTTATCCTGCGAATGATATCTTTTTCCGTAATCATGCCGTTTTTCCACTCATACAGAGCCAGGTTGTATGTGGATTCAAAGTGCAGGGGGTCGGTCTTCAATGCCTCCTTCCAGAGGGCATCAATCCCGCTGGTTTTTTTGAGGTCAAGCAGTGAGATTGCCCTGTTGTTGATACCATCGGCGGTTGCCCGACCGGCCAGGTACTGGGTACGCGGATATGCCTTGCCGGTGATATCACGATATATGCGCCTTAACTCCTCCACGATCTCAAGCATGGAGGCGGGGCGATCTTCAGGCATCTTTTGGAGACAGCGTTTGAGCAGACTTACGATTTCCGTGGGCATACGGGGTATGATATCGTCCATGGGACCATTCTGGAGGTAGTTATCCAGTGCGATATCGGCAATGCTACCGGTCATCCAGTTTATGCCCCCTACGAATATCTCCAGTATGGACACCCCCCATGACCATATGTCTGTCTTTGTGGACAGGGATTTGTCGGTCGCCAACAGTAAGGAACTTGTCGTGGGCGTAACGATGGTTTGTTGTGCAGGGTTTGGCAGTGCAGACCGTGACAGTGTGGGCATTGACCTCTCTGCGGAGCTTGCCTGCTCTGGGGAGCAGTAGGCCGGTGTCATGCCGCCATAGCTGACCAGCATCCCCCGGTTGATGCCCTGATCGATGGCCTTGGTGTCGGTGAGTGCCCTGGCCTTGGCAAGTCCAAAGTCCGTCACCTTGACTATCCCGTCATAGGACAACATGACATTGGCCGGTTTGACGTCCTGATGCACCAGGCCATTTTCGTGGGCATAGTGCAGACCGGTGGCAAACTGGATTGCTATGTCTAAGATACCCTCCAGGGTAGTTAATTTACGTTTGCGTATGTGGTCCCTCAGATTGCCTCCGCCAAGGTATTCGGCAAAGACACGGGGAATGTCATCAATACGTCTTATGTAGTAGCAACTGACGATGTTGGGATGCAGCCCGAGGTCCATCCACGTTTCGGCTTCACGTTCAAAATTGCGTTTGTCCTCTTCCTTTTGAAAGTACTCGGGGCGCGGGCTTTTCATGGCTAATTCCACATTCCAGCCCCTGTGAAATATCCGGTAGACCACCCCCATACCGCCACTCTTGTAGACCTCACGTATTTCATAGAGGTCCAACAACACATCACCAACAGTCCACTCTGTTGCTTTCATAATTACATGCAAAATACCCGATTCATAGTATGTAACTCACCTTTTATGTTGACACAACCATCCGCAATAGTCAAGAGCAAAACTCAGGTGTACAGGGCAATTGCACTTGGAGAATGTTATGAGTTACGGAACTACCTACTTTTAACCACCCCCCCTTTGACGGGAGAGGGGGGTGGGGGGTAATGTTAAGACTAGTACCTTTGCCCGTTAGAGTCGGCTCGTTTATGCAGCCAGGCCGAAATTGCCGGGGCCAGTTCCTTTTGCGACTTGCCGCCTACAAAGACGCCGATGTGTCCGCCCTTGAACTCGTAGAGTTCCTTGTCGGTGCTGCTTACGAGGTCATTGAGAGGTTTGGTGGCGTCCGGTGGGACGATGTGGTCGGCATTGGCGTATATGTTCAACAGGGGCATGGATATGTTTTTGAGGTCAACGTCCTTGTCGCCGATCTTTAGGGTACCCTTGACGAGTTTGTTTTCCTGATACATGTCCTTGATGAACTGCTTGAGGCACTCACCGGCCTGGTCGGGGCTGTCAAATATCCACTTCTCCATTCTGAGGAAGTTTAACAGTTTTTCCTTACTCTCTACGACGTCGAGCATTCCGATGTACTTACCTACGTTGAGGGTGATGGGCATGAGCATGAGAAAGCCGCTGTTGAGGAAATCACCGGGAATCACACCATAGGTGTCAATCAGGGTATCTGCGTTTATGTTGCGGGACCAGTTAAAGAGTAATCCCTTCTTGATTGAGAAGTCGATGGGGGTAACGAGCGTAATCAGGTTTTTTACCTTTTCCGGGTAGATGGCGCTGAACATCGTAGAGAACGTGCCACCCTGACAGATGCCCATGAGGTTGATCTTGTCATTATTGCTAGACTCCCTGATGAAGTCAACGGCGTCGTTGAGGTACACATTGATGTAGTCATCCAGAGAGACGTATCTGTCTGCCCTGGTGGGGTATCCCCAGTCAATTATGTAGAGGTCTACGCCGTGGTTTAGGAGGTTTCTGACGATGCTTCTGTCCGGTTGCAGGTCGAGCATGTACTCCTTGTTGACAAGAGCGTAGACTATCAGAACGGGCACCTTGCATGTTACGTTGCCTTCGTTCTTGTAGTGGTAGAGCTTCATTTTGTCCTGCTGATAAACAAGCTCTTTGGGCGAGATGCCTACATCGATATCTTCGATATTCATGAAGGTCTCCGAGCCTTTTACCATTTTTTGGGTCATGTCTACCATTTCTTTTGCGATATTTTTCGTATCAAAAGTCAAAAAAGGTGTCTTCATATTTCATTCTCCTTTTCGTTCTTTGCTTCAGCCTTTTTTGCGAGTTTTTCGAGGGTGCGGACCCTCCTCTTGAGGTCGTGGATGGTCTTGTAGACGTCATCCATTTCGGTCCGTACAGGGATAGGGAGGTCTACCAGGTAGAGTTCTATCAGTTTGTGATAGTACTTACGGAATTCCAGGGCTGAATCCAGCAACTGCCCCTGAACCCTTGAGAAATCCTCCGTGTTAAACAGCTCAAAGTATTCGTTTTCGGTTATCTCCGTCCAGAGTTTGTAGAAATCGTTGTAGCTTTTGATTTGCTCACCGGCCTTAATCATTGCGCCAACTTTATCTATGACTTTTTTCATGGCCTTTTCGCCGGCTACGAACATCTTGTGTTGAAACTCTGCCGAGCTTGCCGTGTAGACCGAATACATGTCCATGGTCTTGAGGATCAGTTCGAGTTTTTCACGGTCTTTTCCTACTTGCGGGGTCTTGAAGGTTTTACCGAAGGTCTTTTCAAATGCCCTATAGACGGTGTGGAACATGTTCATGCTCGCATTGGGGTCTGCCGCCGATGAGGCATCCATTGCTATATCGATGTTTTTCTGATATGCCTCTACCCAGGGGTTGACCAGGTTGGTTGCTGCCTTACCCCAGGTCTCAACGAGTTCGGAGGTCTGTTTGAGTATCTCTGAGGCCGACTCCGGCCCCATAAGACCGTATATGGACTCCGTCAGTGCCTTGAACTTTTCAGGGTCAAACATATCCTGATATCCTTCGGTATTTAATGCATTTTCCTGCATGGCATTGAGCACCGGAGACCAGAACTCAAAGACCTTGACGTAGGAGTCAAAGCTCCTGAATAACTTGCCAAGTGTGTCTTTACCTGTTGCAGAGGGGTACATCTTCATCAGTTCGTCATAAGAGGTACCCACCGTCTTTAACCATGAATTGTATAGGTTCATTATACCGCTTGCAGCGCCGGTTGCGCCCTCTTTAGGCAGTCCGTATGAAAAAAAGGCTTTCTGCATATTACTTGTCGTATGCAACCAGTTGTCGATGAATTCTTTTTGCTTCTTCATAAGCGAATCAATAAAAGACGCCTTTTCATCCATCTGTCCAATCCTCCTCATTAATTTAGATATCTATGGCCGCTTAATGCAGCCTTGTCTTGCCGTCATCTATTATTTCTTAAACAAGTCAAAGAAGTTTTTTGCTATGTCTTTGCTTAACTCCATCTGTTTTTCTACCGTATCTTTCCAGGTTTCCTGGATGTTTTTGCTGCCGTCTTCAAATACCCTCATGTTCATATTCTGGACGATTCCCCGCAGGAAGGCGTTTTCCTTCTTGAGTTCTTCGTTTTCCTTCAGGACGGCCTCGTGTTTTTTCTTGGATACAAAGCCCATGTCAGAGTAGAAGTCTATCATCTTCTCAAACAGGTCTGTGCCGCTGCCCTTGACTGCGCCCCTGTGCAACGACATTTCCCATGATTTCTTGGCGGCATCCAGCCCCTCTTCCTGCATCTTCATGAGAAACTCCGAAAAGGCATTCTTAAACGTCGGGCTGCTGTACAGCCCCATCAGGTGTTTCAAAAAATCATCGCCCATGGTTGTCACCTCCCAATAGTTTATGCAGCATTTTCTTTTTCAGTGTCTTTTTTCCCGCTCTTTTTTTCCAGGGCCTTTGCAAACACCTCTGGTGCATTAAACGTACCGTCTATGGCCTGTACGGGGCACTTGGCCGTACATATGCCACATCCTATGCACAGGGAGCTGTCTATTGTATGGGGCTTCTTGAGTTCTCCGCACGCTGCGTTGACGGGGCAGACCTTCATGCACATGTTACAGCCGATGCACTTACTTTCCGTGATAAAGGCCTTTGACCGGGGCAGGAGCAGGTCTACGATTGCCTTTGTGGGGCATTTTATTGCGCAAAGGCCACACGTCCTGCACTTGTCTATGTTTATGGTTGAGACGTTGTTTGCTATGCTTGGAGCCTCATAGGGGCAGACCTTGACGCACATGCCACAGGCGATGCATCCGATCTGGCAATTTTTGCGGGTATCAGCACCCTTGTACTTGGAATGACATGCCACCAGCACTGCCTTTGAGGAGGGCAGGATTTCAATCACCTTTTTGGGGCAGGCCCTGGCACACGCCCCACAGCCGGTGCATTTCTTAGTATTGACAACCGGCAGGGACTGTTCGCTCATTTCAATGGCACCAAAGGTACACACGCTCTTACACGTGCCATAGCCCAGGCAACCGTAGACGCAAGACTTGTCTCCTCCACCGGCAAGCACTGCCGCCCTGCAATCCTTCACGCCTTCGTATTTGAATCTCTTTGTTGACCTTGCCCGGTCTCCCTGGCACAGAATCCGGGAGTACTGAGGTTCTCTGGCAGAGGCCTTCTTGCCGGTAATCAGGGCGACCAGCTCGGACACAGTCGATCCTCCTGGGGAACACAGGTTGGGGGATACATTGCTCTTTTGTACGACCGCCTCTGCGTATTGCTGGCAACCGGCAAAGCCGCACGCACCGCACTGCGCACCGGCAAGCACGTCGCGGACTTCTTCCACCTTGGGGTCTACCTCTACCGAAAACCTCTTGGCCGCAAAGGCCAGGCCCAGCCCAAACAGTGCCCCGATGCCGCCAACAAACAGAAGCGTAAACTTGATGGTTGCACCCATGTTCACGCTCTCTTTGGCTTCCATACCGCCACCTACACCAACAGAGGGCAGCGGTATGCTGTTGATCACACTGTCGATCAGATGTATAATGTCAAAAAAACCGTTTACTGTCAAAATGTCTGCCATTGTGTCATCCTTGTCATAAGCGTTTAACTCTATAAGGGAGGGAGAAGAAAGGGGCGGCTGCCGCTTCTTGGCGCTCCAGGACGCTCCTGGCCCCCCTTTAAAACCCCCTCGCAAGGGGACCAGTCCCCTTGACCCCTTCTTGCGGCACCACTTGACGTGCCATTTTATTTCCTATACACACGATATTTACCTTTATCTTCCCTACATTGTTATGATGCCGGCAAAGCCTGTGAAGGCAAGGGCTATCAGGCCGGTTGTCACAAAGGCTATGGGCAGGCCACGAAACGGGACCGGTACATCTGCAAGTTCGAGTTTTTCGCGTATGCTTGCCATTATAATCAATGCCATGGCAAATCCCATGCCGGAGCCAAGTCCCAGGGTGATACTTTCTATGAAGCCGTAGTGGTCGCCGGCATTTATAAGCGGCACGGCCACCATGATGCAGTTGGTGGATATCAGCGCCAGGTACACGCCCAACTTGTAGTACAGCCCCGGGGAGACCTTTCTCATGATCGTGTCAGAGGCTTGCACGAATGAGGCGATGATTCCGATGAATATTACGATCTTCAGAAACGTGATATCCAGCGGCACCATCACAGCGGTAAAGACGACCCAGCTCAATGCAGCCGAAATCATCATAACGGCGGTGAAGGTTATGCTCATGCCCACGGCTGTTTCCACCTTTTTGGTCACTCCAAAGAATATGCACAGCCCCAGGAACCTTGTAAAGACAAAGTTGTTTATCACGGCTGAGGCCACAAATATTTCAAACAGCTTAGTAAGTTCTCTGTCCATGTCCTGTTAGTACCTCCTTATATTGTGGATTTTCCACGTTATAAAAGTCAATGGCCACCGGCCCCGCCGGCACCCTTGCCGCCATAGAAGCGTATGTCTATCCAGTTGAAGAAGCCCATGAGCAGGCCGGTTGCGAAGAATCCGCCGGTTGGCAACAGGGCTATTAACAGGGGTTTGGCATGAATGATGTCAACCCCCCACAGCGCCCCCTTTCCTAGCAGCTCACGGAAGAAGCTGATAACCACCAGCGCAAAGAAGAACCCCGCTCCGATGCCGATACCGTCAAAGAAGGATGGCACCACCTTGTTTTTGCTTGCAAAGTTCTCCGCACGTGTCAGTATGGATGCAAAGGCCACAATAAGCTGGATGTACAGTCCCATCTGCTTGTAGGCCTCACGGGAGAATGCCGCAAGCGTCAGGTCGGCCACCGTCACCCACCCCGATATAATCAGCATGTAGATGGGCATTCTTATCCGCGGATGTATCACCTTTCTCATCAGCGACACCGTTACGTTGACCATGGCGTTTACAAATATCACGGCCACGCCCATTAAGAAGCCGGTCTTTAGTCCCGTGGTCACCGCTATGGCCGGACACAGGCTTATGGCCATCCGAAATATTGCGTTATCTTTAAAGATTCCGCTGATTATTAACTGTAAGGAGTTTGGCCTCCCAGCCGTTGCCTCAATGGCTCCCATCTGCATTGCCTCCTTTTAACTGGTGGTTGTCGTCTTTTTGGTCAACCTGGTTGTTGCCTGATGAGTTGCTCAGTTTTTCCTGTAAGAACTTCAAGCCACTTTTCACGGCGTCCTCGGTGACGGCCCGTGAGGATATGGTTGCTCCCGTTAATGCCTGTATGTACTCAGTCGTTTCGGTCTTGACTACCTTGAGGTGATTGAGGTCCTTGCCTGGAAACAGTCCCTTAAAGCTGTCGGCCATGATTTCGTCTCCCAGGCCGGGGGTCTCACCCTGTTTGAGTATCTCCATCTTTTGTATTTTCATGTCCTTATCGACGGCGAAGAGGAGATCGATGTAGCTTGAGTAGCCCTTGCCCATTGACTGGACTATGTAGCCTACGACCTCGCCGCCTTTTTGTGCCTTGTAGTATTCGCAGTGTTTTTCGTGGGGGTACCAATCGCCCAGTTTCTCTATCTTGTCGGCACTGGGGATCATCTTTTGGAGGGCCTCTTCTTTTTCCTTCTGGTTGGCCTTGAAGATGATGGGTGATGTCTTTGCGTACAGGGCGGCAAGCAGCACGCCCCCAACTACATAGATCACGACCAGGTTTACCGTTATTTTAAATATGTCCTTTGCGTTCACGTCTTTTCCCCTCTTGCCCCAAACACCTTTGTCCTGACGCTTCTGTCTATCAGTGGGGTTAAGCAGTTCATAATGAGTATGGCAAACATGACGCCTTCGGGGTATCCAGCCTTGAGTCTGATCAGCAACGTCAGGGCGCCACAACCAATGCCAAAGATTATCTGCCCCTTCTTGACGGCAGGACAGGTGACGTAGTCTGTGGCCATGTAAAAGGCCCCCAGCATAAGTCCGCCGCTTAGGAGGTGTATAATCGGCTCTCCGGAGAACAACCCTGCCTTACCGCCAAAAATCCACGCCCCAACCGCCACCGTTGCCAGAAAGCTCACCGGTATTTGCCAGGAGATGTACCGGAAATAAAATAGAAATGCCGCCCCAATCAGCAGCGCTATAACCGACGTCTCACCCAGGGAGCCGGCCCTGTAGCCAACCAGCAACTGCTTGTACAGGAGCATCTTGTCTCCAAAGACCTCAAGCAACCTGACCAATCCCTCTTCCTTTAGTATTCCCAGGGGTGTGGCCGTAGTCTTGCCGTCGAGGCCGGCAAAGGACAGCGTTGGCACTGCCCATGTTGTCATTGCCCGCGGCCACGTGATCAGGGCAAAGGCCCGGCCCATCAGGGCGGGGTTAAATATGTTGTACCCCAGGCCGCCAAACAACTGCTTGGTTATCCCAACCGCTATGAATGAGCTTATCAGCGGGATGTAAAACGGCACCGTAACCGGCATGTTCAATCCAAGCAGCAGCCCGGTTAAAAATGCGCTGCCATCCTTTATGGCGATCTCCTTACCGGCAAGCCTCTGAATGAGCACTTCGCTTAACAAACTGCCCAGGATGCACAGGGCCGTTACCACAATGGCCTTGGGGCCGAAAAAGTACACCCCCATTACAAATGCAGGACTGAGGCTCACGCTCACCGTCCACATGATCTTGTTGACCGTCTCCTCGCTGCGTATGTGCGGACTTACGGAGACGACCAATCCCTGCGTATTAATGACCTGTTCTTTGGGTTTTTGGCCCTTGTTAGATTCTTCTTGCATGCAACCTCTCTATATTTACCATAGTAGCCTTGTTGCCCCGGAGCTGTTGTCTTGCCGTTGTTATCTTCATCCGGGCTTCACCTGAGTCTTGGCAAACCGTATCTGCTGAACTATTGGCCGTTTTGCCGGGCAGACGTATGTGCAGCATCCGCACTCAAAGCAATCAAACAGGTTATAGCTCTTGGCGTCTTCGAAGTGCCCCCTTTCGGAGAACAGACTCAACATCAGCGGCATCAGCCCCATCGGGCAGGCATCCACACACCGGCCACACCTGATACAGTTGCCGTACCTATCGCCGTAGGAGGTCTCCTGCGCAAGCATCACGACAATCCCGGAGGTGCCTTTCATCACGGGGACGTCCGTGCTGAAGACCGCAAAGCCCATCATCGGCCCCCCTGAGATGATCTTGGCCGCCCCGCCCTTAAGCCCCCCGCACTCTGCTATCAACTGCGAAATGGGTGTCCCGATGCGTGTCATTAGATTTTTGGGGGTCTTGATGCCGTTGCCGGTGACGCTGACGACCCTCTCAACGAGCGGCTTGCCAGACCTGCACGCCTCATATATTGCCAGTGCCGTGCCAACGTTCTGGACGACTGCACCGACGTCCATCGGCAATCCCCCGGCGGGAACCTCCCTGCCAAGTACCGCCTTGATGAGCATCTTCTCCGCCCCCTGGGGGTACTTGACTTCCAGAGTCCAGACTTGAATTTCGGGGTAATCTGCGGATGCCGCTATGATTGCGGCTATGGCGTCGGGTTTGTTGCTTTCGATCCCTATGTGACCGGTGTTGACCCCCAGCACACGCATTAGTATTCTCAGTCCGTTGACAACGTCCTTAGGACGCTCAACCATGACTCTGTGATCGGATGTAAGGTACGGCTCACACTCGGCTCCGTTGATTATGACAGCATCGATGGTCTTTTCCTTTGGCGGGGAGAGCTTTACGTGCGTAGGGAAGGTGGCCCCGCCCATGCCCACAATGCCCGCTGCCTTGATTCGTTTCATCAAGGTTTCAGGCGGCTTTTCGAGATAACCCGGGTCATCCTCCAGGGGTGTCCACTGCTCGGACTTGTCGTTATCGACGATGATGGCTGGGATCACCCTGCCCGTGGCCACCGTACAGGTGTCTATGGCAGAGACCTTGCCCGATACCGAGCTATGCACGGGGGCGGATACAAAACCCTCCGGATTACCTATCTGTTGACCAATATGGAGCGCCTGACCGACCTCTACCAACGACTTGCACGGCGCCCCTATGTGCTGACTTAACGGGATGATTGCCTTTACCGGTCCCTTACAAACCTCAATAGGGGCACCTGAGGCCAGTTCCTTGTGATCCGGCGGGTGTATGCCCCCTAATTCAAATGTTGTAAGACCCATCTTAAATCTATGCCTCCATAAAATGATATTGCCCATTATAAGATAAACTGTCCACTTTATGCAAGCACAAAAAATAAGGGCAGGGTATATATAGCGGTAGCACCACAATCAACCGTGGTTGTCGGCATTTAAGGCACTTTTATATTTTCGTAGTAAATAACGGAGCATAAATGTTTAGAACATTAGGGTTAAGAATAAATGGGGTCAAGCTACTTATACTCTTCTGCTTATGACATTGTTACTGTGCTTAAGCGATGTGACCACGCCGGATCGGAGCGCTGCCGTATATCATCTGAGGGCCTTTTTATCGACCTTGCCACTACCAATCCTGGGCAGTTCGGAGCGGAGTTCTATCTGTTTTGGGATCATGGTGGCGGCCATTGTCTCCTTGCAGAAGGCCAGGATGTCAGCCTCACTTAACAATGCGCCCTGACGCAAGACCACAAAAGCCTTTGGCACCATTCCCCTGAGCTTATCGTCGATTCCGATCACGGCGACTTCGGCAATGTCCGGGTGTTGTCGCAGGGCTATCTCTATCTGCAACGGATAGACCTTGATCCCTGCCACCTTGATAAGTCCGCTGCGTCGTTCGACGAAGTACAAGTAGCCTTCAGCGTCTCTGTATGCGAGGTCTCCGCTGTGGAACGTACTTTTGGCGGTGTGCGGATTTAACTCATGGCGTGGAGAGTCTTCGTAAAAGCCGGCGATAACCCCCCGTCCCTCAAAGACCATCTCCCCAACCTCACCGATTTCGGCATCGGAGCCATCCTGACGCAGACACCGCACGACGTAATGCGGACAGACCCTGCCCATAGAGCCATCCATGCGGTAGTGCTGCGGGGTGTTGGCAATGGCAATGCCGGAGGTCTCCGTGCTGCCCCAGACGCTAAGGATCGGAACGCCAAAGGTATGTTTAAACGCCGCGATGGTCGCCGCAGGGGTGTACATCCCACCGCTCTCTGCCACCCTGAGACTGTCCAGTTTAGCCCCCTTGCAGTGCGCCAGGAGCATCTCATACATCGGAGTCAGCCCCATCATGGCAGTTACGGAGTGCCTTGCGATTGTGGCGGCGATGGTGCGCGGGTTGATCTCCTCCAGGAGTACCACGGATGCCCCGGTGTACAGGGCACGCGCAAATAGCTCATGCGGATGCGCAAACGAGGCAAACATGCACAGGTGAACGTCGTCAGCCCTAAAACCCATGGCCTCAATGGCTGCAAGGGTGTTGACGGCGATGTTGTCATTAGTGGCCAGTGCCCCTTTTGGGGTACCCGTTGAACCTGTTGTGTAGTTGAGGTACAGGGGCTTGTCACCTGCGATGGAGTCATCGGGGCGTCGTAGTGGCCCGGCCTTGATTGGTTGACTTACGCCGTCAAAGTCAATAAGCCCACGCCGTTGTTTACCAACCAGGACGATGCCTCCTTTGATGTTGTCATCCAGGGTGTAAAGGTACTTCTCATGTACCACGATAAACGCCGGTGAAAGGGAGTGTATAAATACATTGCGTGAAGTACCCTCCATCATGTAATTAACTGGCACCGGCAGTCCCCCGGCCATTACCACCGAAAAAAACGCCAGCAACAACTCCGGCACTCGCGGCATGATCAAACAGACCCTGTCGCCGGCCCTAAGCCCCGATGCCATCAGAAACTGCGTAAATCCACAACACCGTCCGTAGAACTCCTCATACGTCAACACCATGTTGTGGTAACGGATAAAGTTGTGTTGGGGGCGTCTCAGGACGTTGTCATACAGCGCCTCCAGGACGCTTATGACGGTATTGCCTGCATCTGTGGTAGCAGGCGGCCTGTCTGTTGTATCGGTTATCAAGTGCCTTTTTTTCTTATAATGGCCGTCGTGGTTGCCAGCAGGATTCTGATATCCAGCCACAGGGACATATTCTGTACGTACTCTACGTCGTATTTGACCCAATCACTGAACTTGCAACTATCCCTGCCATGTATCTGCCACAGTCCGGTTATGCCGGGTTTGACCGAAAGTCTTACCGTCCGCCAGTGGTCGTTACCCTGCATTTCGACATTCTCAAGGGGACGCGGCCCGACAAGGGACATCTGTCCACTGAGTACGTTTAGCAACTGAGGCAGTTCATCAAGGCTCCAGCGTCTCAAGATTCGTCCGATGCGTGTCACCCGGGGGTCCTTTTTGATCTTGAACACGGGGCCGTCTGTCTCACTTGAGAGTGCATCCTTGAAGTCATCCGCACCCTGGACCATCGTGCGGAACTTGTACATCAAAAACTCCTCTCCCCCAAGGCCACAGCGCCTCTGCAAGAAAAACACAGGCCCACGGGAGTCCAGCTTGACCATAATTCCGATTATCAGCATTAAGGGAAACAATAGAAATACCAACAGCAGGCTTAACACCCTGTCAATGATTGCCTTTATGGCTCCTTGTTTCAAGTTTATCTTAATTGTACGGTTGTACTCTAACAGCTATGAAAAATACCATTCCTAATAATAACATAGATACAAGAATGTTGTAAACTGTATTTTAACGTATCCTCTTTATATTTCACGGTGACTATACTTTTACGCATCCTGGATTCCTGGTCAAGCCAGGAATGACACACTTGGAAAACGGCTGTAACTGTCATTCCTGCGAAAGCAGGAATCCATGTCTTTAAGCCATGAAGTTAATTTACCGTACTTTTTAAAGAGGATACGTGCCTTCCTTGTTGTTCTTCAGGGGGAATCTAGTACTTCTCTGACCTTTTTCAGCAGGTCTTTGGGGGAGACGGGCTTTGATATGAAGTGGTGGGTCTTGTCTATGATGCCCTTTTGTAATATAACGTCGTAGGTGTAACCGCTGAGAAATAGGGCCTTTATATCGGGTCTTAGCGCACTTATCTCCTCGTATGCACTTATGCCGTTTTTCCGTGGCATGATGACATCAAATATGAGCAGATCGATATCGCCCTTGGTTGTCGTGAACTTCTCTACGGCATCTGTGCCGTCTATGGCCTCAATCACGTTGTAGCTGACGTCCTGTAGGATTTCCCTTAATATTCGCCTGAACTCTGCATCGTCCTCGGCAACGAGTATCGTCTCCATGGTCTTTCCTGCTTCCTGATACCCCCGAGCTTTTACCGGAAACTGCTCAACAGCCCTCTGATGACTTGCAATACAGGCCTCAACCAGCGGAAAATACACCTTGAACGTAACCCCCATAGAGGGATGAGAATATACGGTTATGTACCCCCCGTGCTGCTTCACTATGCCATAGACGATGGAAAGCCCCAGCCCCGTACCCTTGCCGGGTGGCTTGGTTGTAAAAAACGGCTCAAACAGCTTGTCCTTGACCTCATCACTCATCCCCGAGCCGGTGTCCGAGACGGTCATTAGCGCATACCTGCCCGCGCTGCCATAGCCATGTGAGTTGAAGAATGCCTTATCCAGTTCTGCAATATCAGTGCTTATGGTGAACATCCCCCCGTGCGGCATGGCATCCCTGGCGTTTGTGGCAAAGTTCATAAGGACCTGCGTCAACTGATTGGTATCGGCCATGATGACAAGCTCCTCATCAAAGAGCCGCGTCACAAACTCCACGTCCTCACCTATCAGCCTGGAGAGCATCTTATGAGATGCCCTGATCACCTCGTTAATATCCACGGGTTCGGTCTGCAAGTGCTCCTTGCGGCTGAAGGTCAGCAGGCTCTTGATCAACTTGACGGCACGCTCTGCCGCGGTCAGTATCTGGTCGGCATACGCCCGTATGGGGTCGTTATCCTTGAGCTTCAACTGCAGCACATACCCGTAACCGATAATGGCAGAGAGTATGTTATTGAAGTCATGTGCAACACCACCAGCCAGTTGCCCTATGGCCTCCATTTTTTGTGATTGACGGAGTTGTTCTTCCAGTTTTTTGTGCTCAGTGATGTCCTCTTTTACGGCAAGAAAGTGGGTTATGTCCCCCTCGTGGTCCTTTATGGAAGTGATGGTGGCCTGTTCATAGAAGACGTCGCCATTCTTACGCCTGTTGTGCAAGACCCCATGCCACTGTCCGCCGGCCTCTATGGTGGCCCAGACGAAGCCACGCTCATACATGGGAGTGCCCAGGAAAATGTCTGCCTCCCGGCCTATAACCTCCGCTGATGTATAGCCTGTGGTTTCGGTAAACTTCGAATTTACGTACTCTATGATCCCATGCGTGTCCGTGATAATGACGGTGATGGGGCTTTGCTGTACGGCCTGAGACAGTTTGCGTATAACCTCATTGGCCTCCCTGTTGCGTTGCTCCTTGTCCATGAACTCCAGGGCAAAGGAGATGTCCTCAGCCAGTTGAGAAAGCAGTTGAACCTCCTTGTCCTTGAAAAATTGGCGTTCGCTTGAGTACAGCATGATGGCCCCTGTTATATTGCCCTCAATTTTAAGCGGAAATGCCGCCATGGAATTGTACCCACGCTCAATGGCCTCGTACTTCTGTATGCGAACACACTCGTTGTTCTGTATATCGTTGCAGATGAAGTTCATACCTGCCAGGATGTTCTGCCAGAGGATATTGCATCCGCGCATGATGTTTTTGTTTGTCATCTTGATCCGTTCCATGTCAATGCAGGAGGTGCCAAAACAGGCAACGGGTGTGATATTGCTGTGCTGTTGGTCAAACAGTCCAATCCACACCAGTCTGAAGGCTCCATGGTCAACGGCAATTTTGCATGTCTGATGAAATAACGCATCCCTGTCCCTGATACGTACTATGGCCTCGTTTATGCTGCTCAGTACGTGATAGACACGATTCAGACGTGATATCTGCTCTTCGGCCATGTGTATGTCCGTTATGTCAACGCCGAGCTTAAGCACCAGCGGGGAGCCATCGACATCTGTGAAGGGATAGTTGTACATATTGTATACCCTGGCCGTGCCGGGTCTGGTCCACTGCCACTGTTCAGGGACATTGGTCTTTAATACCCACATGGGGATACACTCATGACATACTTCCTCCTGCTGTCGGATCACCTGATAACATGCCCCTGTCTGTGGGTCTCCGAAGTGTTCCTTAAAATACCTGTTGGCAAAGTGTATCTTGTAGTCATGCCCGTGCAATGAGACGATGACCGGCAGGAGGTCAAGTACGCCGAAAAGTCTCTTGCGTTCCGCATCGAGTGCCTCCTGTACCTGTTTGCGCTCCTGTATCTCTTTTTTGAGGGCAACGTTTGCAAACAACAGGTCTGCCGTGCGTTCTTTGACCTTTATTTCGAGTTCTTCGTGTGCCTTTCTGAGGGACTCCTCCATTTTCTTGCGATCGGTGATGTCCTGTGCCACGGCCGTACCGGCGTAGATTTCACCTGACTCGTTTCTCACGGGGATTGTGCGTACCTGATACACGCGCTGTCCGATGTTCAGTTCAGAGAGCGATGGCCTGCCTGTCAGGGCAGCACGAAAGTTAGGCATCAACCTGGTGGATATATCGGTAGGGAAGACATCCCAGATGCTTTTACCCTCCATGCTCTCTTTTGAATATCCCATGTCCTTTAATCCCAGACCATCGACAACGCTAAGGGTCATCTGTTTGTCAAAGAGCAGGACGGCACCGTTTGGGAAGTTGCTCACCATTGTGCGATAGAGTTCTTCGGACCTGCGCGTGGCCATTTCGGCATATTTGTGTTGAGTGATGTCGTGCATAACGGTAAGCGTACAAGAGCTATCGTTGTACTGAAAGGCTGCAGATGTGGCCTCAACGTACAGGGTGGTACCGTCTAACTTGATCAGGCGCAGTTGTACCGGCAGAGTCTGCCGGAGGCATTGGTTGACCTCCTGCAACTGCTGACGGAGCGCTTCCTTGTATTGCGGATAGACGAAGTCCATGAGGGATTGTCCGATAAACACGTTAACGTGCGCAGCCCCAAGCAGTTGTATACCGGCAGGATTGACAAACTCGATAATACCACTGCACTGGACAACAATGGCGTCGGGGGATATCTCCACCAATTGGCGGTAGCGCCTTTCGCTCTCTGAAAGCGCCTCTCTTGCCATCTTGTGCCTGGTGATATCCTGTACCTGGGTTATAAAGTAAGAGGGTTGGTTCTGTGCATCCCTGACTACAGCGATGTTTAGCTCAACCCAGATGGCATGGCCATCCTTGTGGACGTATCTCTTTTCAAAGTTGATGGTATGTACGCTCTCGTCAAAGACGCACTTTGCATACTCCAGTGAAACCTCCATATCGTCGGGGTGGGTGATGCTCTGGAAGTTCATAGCGAGCATCTCCTGCGATGTATAGCCAAGCATCCGGCACAGGCTCCGATTGACCCTCTGCCATCGGCCATCCAACCCAACTATGGCTATACCACTGGCTGCCAGCTCAAACAGTTCCTCTGCTGTTGCTTCCATTATACTTGTATTATACCATATTGGCTTTTATTAAAAAGATATATACTGATTCGGATGCGTCCTTTCTTCTTTGTGCCCTTTATTTTTTTTGGGTGGTGTGATAAAATACAGGATGAACATTTTTTATAGGCGATTGGGTAATTATAGCCGGTTAAATATTTACAGGCATTAGGACGGGGGGATTTGCAATGGCAGGGCATTCAAAGTGGGCACAAATAAAGCGTAAAAAGGCAACGACGGACTCAAAGCGTGGGAAGGTATTCTCCAAGATAGTCAAGGAGATATCCATAGCGGCCAAGATGGGTGGCCCAGACCCTGACGGCAACGCCAGACTGCGCACCGCAGTTGAAAAGGCAAAGATGGCAAACATGCCCGTGGATAACGTCAAGCGTGCCATCCAAAAGGGCGCGGGGGAGTTGTCCGGACAAAACTACGAGGACATCATCTACGAGGGCTATGGTCCCGGCGGGGTTGCCATACTAATCGAGGTCCTCACCGACAATAAAAACATGGTCGTCGGAGAGATCAGACACATCCTGACGAAAAACGGCGGCACGCTCGGAGAGTCCGGATGCGTGGCGTGGATGTTCAAAAAGAGGGGCTACATAGAGGTCGAAAAAAAGCTAATCAGCGAAGACTCACTCCTGGGCATCGTCCTTGACGCCGGCGTGGACGACGTCAAAAATGACCCAAAGGAAGAACACTACGGCGTCATCACCCACATAGAGGACTTTGCGCAGGTCAGAACCGCCCTTGAACAAGCCAGGATCAAAATCGCCTCCGGTGAGATCACCATGATCCCAAACACGTATATAAACGTCGATCCCGCCACACTGCAACAAAACATGAAAATCATAGACGCCCTCGAAGACCTCGACGACGTGCAGAACGTCTACGCAAACTTCGAACTGCCCGATGACATGATGACGGATGCATAGTTTGAACCCATGAGCGTAAGAACCATACTGTTGGCGGTTATCTTTTTACCGCTTGTCACATTGTCCGTATGCGAACAATCACAGGCCAGTGGTCGGCTGACACCGGAAGAAGAAACCAACGTCACAGTATACAAGCAAAACAGCCCTTCGGTTGTCAATATTACCACAACAACGTTAATAAAAGACTTTTTTTCCATCTATCCTCAAAAGGGTTCTGGTTCCGGCTCCATCATCAGCCCCGACGGCTACGTCCTTACCAACGCCCACGTCATAGAGGATGCCTCCGAAATAAACATCACAATGACAGACGGCAAGAAGTACCGCGCCAAGTTCATAGGCGCAGACCCCGATAACGACATTGCCGTAATAAAAATCATAAGCGATAGCCCCGCATCGTTTAAGGCCGTGGAACTTGGCAACTCCGACGAACTCCAGGTCGGTCAGCGGGTCTATGCCATAGGCAACCCCTTTGGGCTACACTCAACGCTGACGACGGGGATAATAAGCGCCCTGAGTCGCCCTCTGACTACGGGCCGTGGCAGGGTCATGGAAAACGTCATCCAGACCGATACGCCAATCAACCCGGGCAACTCCGGCGGTCCGCTGATCGATACCAGCGGCAGGATGATCGGTATCAACAGCGCCATCTTTACACCATCGGGGGGCAGCGTGGGGATCGGTTTTGCCGTCCCGATCAATACGGCCAAGGCGCTCGTACCAGACCTCATCAAGTACGGCAAGGTTAAAAAACCCTGGATCGGTATCGTGGGAGTACCGTTGTGGGAGAAACTGGCTCGTGCGCTGGAACTGCCCGTAGACAACGGCATACTCGTCTCACAGGTGATCAAGGGAAGCCCGGCACACAGGGCAGGTATCAAGGGCGGCTTTAAGGCGGTTGAGATCAGCGACACGGTGATCTACCTCGGAGGCGATGTCATACTCGAGGTCAATGAAATCAAGGTGTCATCGATGCAGGACATAGCAAAGGCACTGTCTGCTGCCGGCAACAGTAAGAGCGTACCGATAAGAATTCTCAGGGGCAAGGGCATTATAACGGTCAATTGTAAAGTGGAACTCAGGTCGTAAACATCCTTTTTGATTACAGCAACCAAGACATCATAACAGCAAAGAGAGGCACAGGATGAAAATTGATGCAGTAGTACTGGCAGCGGGGTTAGGGAAGCGAATGAAATCCAACACCCCCAAGGTTCTCCATAAGATACTGGGTAAACCCATAATAAACTACATAACGGATGCCATAAACGGCGTAGACGCCATAGACAAAACGCTCATCGTGGTATCCCCCCACACGGAGGCACTCGTGCCGCTGTACAAGGGCACAGGAACATCAATCGCCTGGCAAAATCCCCCACTTGGCACGGCAGATGCGCTTAAGTCTGCTCTGATTGTCAACGGAGGGAATTTTGACTACCTGCTCGTACTTGCCGGAGACGTGCCACTAATCAGGCCGGAAACCCTGGAGGCCCTCATCGGGCAACACATTACACACAATAACGCCCTGACCCTCATCACCTTCAATGCCGCTATCCCCGGCTCATACGGACGGATAAAGAGAAACCCCGATGGCACCATAGCCGGCATAATAGAGGAAAACGACGCATCAGACCAGGAAAAGACAATCACCGAGGTAAACAGTGGCATATACGTCTTTGAAAGGACGGCGCTGTCATACCTGGACAAGATCGAACGCAACCCCAAAAAGGGCGAGTTCTACCTAACCGACATCGTTGCCATCTGCAATTCAGCCGGTTTACGGGTTGAGGCCGCCTTGATGGCAGAGGAGGCCGAGTTTGTTGGTGTCAACAGCAGGGCAGACCTGCTTGCGGCACAGATGCTCCTGCAGCAGAGGCTTGCCGCACGGTGGATGGCCGAGGGGGTGACACTGATGAACATAGACTCAATCCTGATTTCCCCCGATGTGGTCATTGGAATGGATACGGTCATCTACCCTGACGTTATCCTGGAGGGGCATACGGAGATCGGTCAGGGGTGTACAATATATCCCGGAGTGATTATTATAGACACGATTGTCGGTGATAATGTTATAATAAAGAACTCGAGCGTAATTGAAAACTCAGAGATAGAGGCACAGGCAACAATCGGACCGTTTGCACACTTACGGCCGGGTTCGGTGGTTGGAATCAAGGCAAAGGTCGGTAACTTTGTTGAGATAAAAAACTCCACAGTCGGAGCCAACACCAAGGTGTCGCACCTGAGCTATATCGGAGACTCGCAGCTAGGCAGGGACGTGAACATTGGAGCGGGGACTATAACCTGCAACTATGATGGCAAAAAGAAACACAGGACGGTAATCAAAGACAACGTGTTTATCGGCAGTGGTACAGAGCTTGTGGCGCCCGTGACGGTAGGAGAAAACGCCTTTGTAGGCGCAGGTTCAACCATCACCATCGACGTGCCGGATGATGCACTTGCCGTTGCCAGGGGCAGGCAGAAAAACATACATCAGTGGGCAGCCAAAAAGAACCTTGTGCAACAAAAGGCGATGCAACACCCCAATGTTGAAAAAATAAATTAACAAATCATTAGGATGAAAGATGTCCGAAGAAACCCATAACAGTGGTAAAGGAACGAAGATATGTGTGGAATAATTGGATACACAGGCAGGAACAACGCAATAGAATTAATCCTTGATGGCCTGAAGAAACTCGAATACAGAGGGTATGACTCAGCGGGGATAGCTTTTATGGATGACTCTGCGGCGTTGAACATCGTGCGCTGCAAGGGCAAGATAGGCGAGCTGGTCAACAAGATAGGAGACGTCCAGGGCAAGAGTAACACCGGCATCGGTCACACGCGCTGGGCTACTCACGGCAGCCCCTCTGAAAACAATGCACACCCGCACATGGTTGATGGCATAGCGTTGGTCCACAACGGGATCATAGAGAACTTCATGGAACTCAAGACAGACATGTTAAAAAAAGGCGTCCGCTTCAGTTCCGATACAGACACGGAGGTTATCTGCCACCTGATAGCCCGATACTACGCCGAAGGGTACCCGTTTGTGGAGGCCGTATCCACGGCAATCAAGCAGATACGAGGCTCCTATGCCATCTGCGTGCTTAACAAACAAGAACCTGACAAGATAATCTGTGCCAAAAAGGACAGCCCGCTTGTGATTGGCCTTGGTCAGGATGAGTTCTTTGCTGCCTCTGACGTGCCGGCCTTTTTGAGCTACACCCGTGATGTGATCTTTATGGACGACTCCGAACTGGCCATACTGACACGTGAAGGTGTGATCTTCAACAACAGCGGCTCGGAGGCCATATACAAAAAACCTACGACAATAACGTGGTCGCCTTCGATGGCAGAAAAGGGCGGCTACCGACACTTCATGCTCAAAGAAATATACGAACAACCACGTGCAATCACCGATACGATAACGGGTCGTGTCAACGTCCAGCGCGCAGAGGCAAACCTCTATGAGTTCGGCTTTGACCGGGATTTCACATCCGGCATCAGTAAGGTCTGCATAACGGCCTGTGGCACCTCCTGGCACGCAGCCCTCTGCGGCAAGTACATGATCGAACAACTCTGCCGCATCCCGGTGGAGGTTGACATCGCCTCGGAGTTCAGATACCGGCAACCGCTCGTTGACGCCAAGACCCTCTTTATCAGTATCACGCAGTCCGGTGAGACGGCAGACACGCTCGCCGCCATGAAAGAAGCCAAACGAGCCGGGGCCAAAACCCTGACCATCTGTAACGTCGTTGGCAGTACAGCGGCACGGGATGCGGACTTCGTCTTCTACACGCACTCAGGCCCTGAGATCGGCGTGGCATCGACCAAGGCCTTTGTCACACAACTGGTATCGTTGTACCTGCTGGCTGTGGGACTAAGCAACAGAAATCCGGCGGCGGTCAATACCGCTGAACTGATAAACGACCTGTTGTCGCTGCCATCGCTCCTGGAAGAGGTGCTGATGTCCGACCACGAAATCGAACACATGGCACGCACGATATCCAAGGCAGGCGGATTCCTGTTTCTGGGCAGGGGTATCCTCTATCCTATAGCACTGGAAGGGGCACTGAAATTAAAGGAGATATCCTACATCCATGCCGAGGGCTATCCGGCTGGAGAGATGAAACACGGCCCCATTGCCCTGATAGATGAAAACCTCCCCGTTGTGATCCTGGTATCAAAGGGTGCGTTATACGAAAAGATCATCTCCAACATACAAGAGGTTAAGTCCCGTGGCGGCAAGACTGTGGTGGTCTCAAACAGCGATGAGCCGGCAGTGAGACAGTTAGCGGACCTGTTCCTGCTGGTACCATCCTCAAACGTGTTTCTTAATCCGGTGATAATGTCAGTCCCTATGCAGTTGCTGGCCTATCACGTGGCAGTCATAAAGGGATGCGACGTAGACCAGCCAAGAAATCTCGCAAAAAGCGTCACTGTAGAATGAACCATTATGCAAGGAGTTAAGTAATGCCTGAAAATCTTTTGCCTGAACATCTCTTGTTAAATACGCTTAATCGGCAACAAAGGGCAGCATTGGAGCAAATCAATACCCCTGTGCTGGTATTGGGCGGGGCCGGCAGTGGTAAGACACAGCTATTGACTTATAAGTATGCTTATCTCTATTCATTAGACAAGGAAAAATACGGATCAATAATGGCAGTGACCTTTAACAACAAGGCCGCTATGGATATGAGAGAACGAATCACGTATCTGCTTTCACAAGACCTCAGCGCCTCCTGGATCGGTACGTTCTATTCACTGTGCAACAGGATACTGAGAAAGGAACAAAAACTTACAGAACTAAAAGACACCTTTGTTATCTACGACGCCGACGACCAGTGTAAGCTCATCCGACACATCCTCAACGACATGAAGCTCTACGAGGCCCTCTATCGCGGAATTGTCACAAAGATCGGGTGCTTTAAGTCTACGCTGGTGCTGCCCGATGAACTGGCCTCCAGTTCCAGTAACTTTGACTTCGACGAAAAACTACTCAAGGTCTATGTCCGTTACCAGGATGAGATGAGACGCTCCAACGCCATGGACTTTGACGACCTGATCATATACACCATAAAACTCTTCCAGGAACACCCCCAGGTACTGCAACACTATCAACAACAGTTGTCTTACATCCTGGTTGATGAGTTCCAGGATACTAACTTTGCACAATATCAGTTTCTCAAGCTCCTGGGTGGTGCGGCGGCAAACATACTCGTTGCCGGTGACTATGACCAGAGCATCTATAAGATGAGGGGTGGCGAAAATGAAAACGTCCTGACCAAATTTGAAGCAGACTTTCCTTCCACCGCTATAATAAACCTGACACAAAACTACCGGAGTACCGAAAACATCCTCCGCGTCTCACACAGCGTCATTGTCAACAGCCACTGTCCCCCCTCAGAGGACCTGTGGACCGACAGGGGGATTGGCGAAAAGGTCTGTCACTACTGGTTTATGTCAGAGGAGGAGGAGGCCAAGTACGTCGCCAAAAACATCAAAGACATGTATCTCAAGGGCAGTTGCTCATATGAAGACATGGCCATCCTCTACCGTGTAAACCTCCAGTGTCGTGTCCTTGAGGAGGCACTCAGAAACGAAAGAATACCGTTTAAGATAATAGGGGCTGCCTGCTTTTATCAAAAAAAGGAAATAAAGGACCTCATTGCCTATCTCAAGCTGATTGTCAACAAGGACGATAACGTAAGCATGCGTCGCGTAATGAGCCTGTCATCACGGGCCATAGGGTTAAGCACGATAACCAGGCTTGAAAACGAGTCAAAACGTCAAGGCATAAGCATATACAGGGCAATGCGTCAACTAACTGCCTCAAAGGGTCTCAGTGCCACAGCTCGTGAGCGACTCACCAAACTGCTAGACACCCTCGAGGCCATCTCAAATGCGCCACTGAACACCCTCAATGATGCAATCAAGCTGATTGGCACCCATACCGGCTACATAGAGAAACTCGATGAGGTCTGCCTCAACAACATATCGGAACTGATGTATCTGCATGGCACGGCCCCCCTGGAGCTATTCCTTGACACCGTCTCTCTTACGACCTTCAATGACGACGTGGTAACCAGAGGGCATGTCTCACTGACCACCCTGCACAACGTCAAGGGGCTTGAGTTTTCGATAGTGTTCATAACCGGTCTGGAGGATGGCCTCCTGCCCTACTTCAAGGCAACCGAAACCACCGAGGAACTCAACGAAGAAAGACGCCTGTTCTACATGGGAATGACCAGGGCAAAGGACATCCTGTTTATGACCGGAGCCAAACGCAGACGCCTCTACACAAAGTTCCAGGACCAGGAACCCTCGAGATTCCTCAACGACATCCCCAAGGACTGCTGCTTCTGGGTAGAGAAAAAACCAATCCCTGCAAACATCTCCACAAAATTTCAAATCGATAAGCCCCCAGCGACGGAGTTCCCCTATAACACGGGCTGCCGTGTCAGGCATCCCAAGTGGGGCATAGGGATCATCCGTGAATGCTATGGCGAGGAAAACGACATAAAGGTAACCGTCAGCTTCCCAACCGTTGGCATCAAGCGTCTGGCCCTGAAGTATGCCAACCTCGAACGCATATAATCTTATGAATGTAAGGAGCATCTCATGACGATATCGCACAAAGACGTACAACATATAGCAGCCCTGTCTCGCCTGAGTCTGACGGAAGAAGAGAAAGAGCTCTTTGGCAATCAACTCAACGACATCCTCCTGTACGTAAACAAGCTCAACGAACTGGACACCGTCGATGTCACCCCCACATCTCACGTCATCCCCCTGCAGAACATCTTCCGCGACGACACCCTGCAGCAATCCATTGCCCTCGATGACGCCCTGGCAAATGCCCCCGACAGGGCCGGAGACTTCTACCGTGTGCCAAAGATCATAGAATAATAAAGAAAGGGGCGGCTCCGCCCCCCTTCAGAACCCCCCGCAAGGGGACCAGTCCCCTTGACCCCATTTTACCATGCTTTTTTAAGAGGATGCATTTTCACGGTAAATGTTGTGTAAAAACAGCGTGTTTATTTATTGCCGTTAGTTGCCTGCACACAAAGTCTTGATGATATGTTAAAATAAGACTATGAGATTTGTAGATGTAAAGAGCGATATCGCTTTTAAGAGGATATTTGGCAATGAAGCCAGGAAGGATATACTCATATCTTTTTTAAATGCCGTATTAGGTCTTAACGGGAATATGGAGATTGCTGAAATAACTATACTTAGCCCTTATCAGGCACCTAAGATAGATGAGCTGAAGCACACGGTGTTAGACATAAGGGCCGTAGACAAGAGGGGTGTAACGTTTATAATAGAGATACAGGTTCAAAGGGAGAAGGGCTTTGCTAAAAGGGTACTTTATTATACAAGCAAGGCATATATTAATCAGTTAGGTAAGGGA
The DNA here is from genome assembly GCF_000714715.1 of Candidatus Magnetobacterium casense. GTDB lineage: Bacteria > Nitrospirota > Thermodesulfovibrionia > Thermodesulfovibrionales > Magnetobacteriaceae > Magnetobacterium > Magnetobacterium casense. The sequence continues at coordinate 25,272 of NZ_JMFO01000012.1, read as the reverse complement.
GAGAATTATTCCCAGTTAAATAAAGTTATCTACATAGGGATAGTTGACTTTCAGATTTTTGAAGGAGATAATTATTTAACAAGGCATTTAATTTTAAATACAGAGACATATAAAAACGAATTGGACGACCTTGAGTTTAATTTTATAGAGCTGCCCAAGTTCAAAAAGAAAGAGAATGAGGTAGCGAATATAGTAGAGAAGTGGGTGTTTTTCATAAAAAATGCCAATTATCTGGATATGGTACCCAAGTGTGCAGATTTCGCAGAGATAAAAGATGCCTATGAGATAGCAAACGAGAGTACGTGGGACAAAGAAGAATTCGAGGTATATGAATATTGGCAGATCAAAATGCAGATTAGCAAAGGCGCCATAGAATACGCAGAGGAGAATGCCCGTATTAAAGGACAGCTCGAAGGTGAACGTCAGGGAATGATAAAAGGAATTATAAAAGGAATTATAAAAGGCAAGGCTGAAGGCAAGGCTGAAGGCAAGGCTGAAGGCAAGGCTGAAGGCAAGGCTGAAGGCAAGGCTGAAGGCAAGGCTGAAGGCAAGCTTGAGGGATTGCTCGAGGGTATAGAAGGGATGTTGGAGATCAAGTACGGTACTGCCGGATTGGAGATAATGGTACATGTAAAAGAGTTGAGGTCTGTTGAAAAGCTGGAAGAGTTTAAGGTGTTGCTCAAGACGTCTAAAACGCTTGATGAGCTAAGGGGATTTTTTTTCTTCAATGACGATACGGCAGGAGATAGAAGCTAGGGAGCGCCAATATCTGCACAACCGTGCCTGCCTGAGTGTCAACAGCAAGGGCAGACGAGTGCAGGAGGCCGAGGGCGATATCCGAACGTGTTTCCAGCGTGACCGGGACAGGATAATCCACTCGAAGTCGTTTCGGCGCCTCAAGCACAAGACGCAGGTATTCCTTGCCCCGAGCGGGGACCACTACCGCACCCGCCTGACCCACGTCCTGGAGGTAGCGCAGATATCACGCACCATTGCCCGTGCCCTGCGTCTGAACGAAGACCTCACCGAAGCAGTAGCCCTGGGACACGACCTGGGACACACCCCCTTTGGACACGCCGGAGAGGCCGTGCTGAGGGAACTGCACAAGGACGGCTTTGACCACTACGTTCAGAGTCTGAGGGTCGTGGACTTCCTTGAGAAAAATGGCAGCGGCCTCAACCTCACCTATGAGGTGCGCAACGGCATCATAAAGCACTCAAAGGGCAAGGGTAACATCCTTCCGGCAGACGCAGGCGAAGGCGCCGAAACCCTCGAAGGCCAGATCGTACGCGTCTCCGACGTCATAGCCTACGTAAACCACGACCTCGATGACGCCCTAAGGGCAGAAGCAATCACAGAGGCTGATATCCCCCACGAAGTCGTTGCCATCCTCGGCAACAGACACTCCAAAAGGATAGACACGATGGTCAGGGACATTGTCTGCAACACCCTTTCTGTAGACCTGCAACGCCTGAAGATGTCTGATGAGGTACTTCATGCCGTTGAGTTGCTGAGGGGGTTTCTATACGAGCGAGTCTATGAGAGTGATTTTCTGAGGTCGGAGTTCAACAAGGCCAGGTATATCCTCAAGAACCTATATGATTATTACATCGCCCACCCTGAATTGGTCGTAGGTCAGGTCCCGCAGGAGAGCGGCTCAGACCTCAACCAGATGGTGTGCGACTTCATTGCAGGTATGACGGATACCTTTGCCCTGATGACATACGAACAGATATTTATCCCACAACGCTGGACTGGCTTTCAACAACGATGAACTGTATAGAGCGTTTCGATTGCATGCGATACAAAGAAAGAAAGGGGCGGCTCCGCCCCCCTTCAGAACCCCCTGCAAGGGGGCCAGCCCCCTTGACCCCTTCCTGCGCAACCTTACCCCCATCCCGGCAAGGGAGGGGATGGCAGTATATCCACCCCCATAGTGCTACCGAATCAGTTGCCTATTGAATCTGCCACTCCGTACCAAGCACCGCCGGTAAGCCGCCAAGCGACAACTGCGTGCCATCCATGAGCCAGATGCATATCTCTCCGGTTGCGGTATTACGCCAGACTATGTCTCTTTTGCCGTCGCCATTAAAATCGCCAACGCTTATGATCTGCCACTGAGTGCCGGCCTTGGCCGTCAGATCGCCGCCGGTTATGGTTGTGCCGTTCATCAACCATGTGTAGACCATGTCGTTTTCGGTGTTGCGCCACAGGAGATCGCTCTTGCCGTCACCGTTGAAATCGCCCACGTTGACTATCTGCCACTCCAGGCCAACCGTCGCCGGTGAACCGCTACCCGCTATCGTTGCACCGTTCATCAGCCAGATGTAGACCATGCCGGTTGATATGTTGCGCCACAGGATGTCGGTCGTGTCATCGCCGTTAAAGTCGCTCACGCACGCAATCTGCCACTGAGTGCCAACCGTCCCCGGGGAACCTCCAGCCTTACCGTTCATAAACCATATGTAGGTCATCCCGGTTGAGGTGTTTATCCACAGGACGTCGCTTGTGTCGTCGCCGTCAAAGTCGCCTGAGCTTACCACCTGCCAGGCAGAGTCAACCGCCGATGGCTGCGACAGCGACGATGGTGAGGCGCCGCCTGCTATGTTTGCGCCATTCATGAACCACGTGTAGACCATCCCGGTTGAGGTATTGCGCCACATTATGTCGCTTCTGCCGTCGCCGTTAAAGTCGCCGATGCTTTCGATCTGCCATTCATGGCCGAGCGTCGCCGGTGAACCGCTGTTTGCTACCGTAGCCCCGCCCATGAGCCAGATGTAGACCATCCCGGTTGAGGTGTTACGCCAGACGATGTCCGTGTTGTCGTCGCCGTTGAAGTCGCCCATGCTTTCGATCTGCCACTCGTCGCCGAGCGTTGCCAGTGAACCGCCGCTTGCTATGTTGATGCCGTTCATGAGCCACGTGTAGACTATGCCGTTTGACATGTTGCGCCACAGGATGTCGCTCTTGCCGTTACCATTAAAATCCATCCTGGGGATTCTGCACAGCAGGCAGACGCCCTGTGTAAAGCTGACGGAGACGCCCCTGTTTGACGACATCGTGACGGTACACTGGTTGCCGCTTGTGGAGTCGCATCCCGTCCAGCCCCCGAACTTTGAGTCCTGCGTTGGAGTTGCCGTGAGGGTAACGGACGTCCCGCTGCTGTAGGTTGTCGTGCCGGTGTTGTCACTCCAGGTGAGGGTGCCCGTTGAGGCTGTGACCGTGCCGGAGCCGGTCTTCGTGACGGTGAGGGCGTAGGTTGTGGACTGCGTTGATACCGTTGTAGCAGAGATTTGCATTGAAGGATTGATAGGATCGTTGCTGTTTATCACGATGGAGGCACTTAACTGGGTACTCGGAGCTACCATCGTAACAGTTATCTCAGCGCTTGCGTTACTCTGTATCTGCATCGGTAGACTGGATGGGTTTAACGTCAAGACACTTGAGTTAGTGCCAAGTGTAAACATCTCTGATATTGTCAGTGCTGCACTGCCTGTGTTTGATATGGTGAACTTCTTTGTGTATGTTGTCCCTGCCACGGTAGTTCCAAAGTCTATGGTGTCTGTTGACAAAACTATTGTTGGTGTTGCTACAGCGGCAATATAAGCTGTTACGGGTGTTGCCTCATCACCTTCGATGAGATTGTCATCAAATGACGTTATTGTTATCCTATACGTTGTATTGCTCTTTAAGTTCTTCATCGAATACGAAGTAGCATTACTGGCAACGGCAATCCTGTCCTTATATGTGAGCTGCTTAACATCGTCTGTGTAGTGGATTATATAACCAGCAACCTTGCTTACGCCTGTCCAACTCAGATCAACCTGATTGCCAGTTACCGTGGCCTTGAGGTTAGCCGGTGTTGCTGTAGTAGTGCCGTGAGAAACCTTTACCGCTCCGGCGCTATAACTGACCACGGGGGCATTTTTGCCATCGTCTATCAAGGCATAGACATAGTACGTTCCATTAGGCACGTTGCTTACATCCCATGTATAACTACCCGATCCGTCTTGCTCAACAAGGTTATCTACGATGAGGATACCATTTGCGCTGGTATTGTCCTTGCTGTAGAACAGAGATATCTTGGCTGTGTCATCGCTATCGTGCGCATCGTACTGGATGTTTACACTTGTTGATGCCGTAGTAAGGGTAGCTGGAGAGGTTACCTTTATAGTAGATGGATTGGTCAAAGAGTGATAACTCAACTGATACGTTCCTATTGAACGAACATCATTGGCTGCTGAGGTATCATCACCGATTTCTATGGTATACGTACCACCTGGTGGATTCTTGATAGCATACCATGCCTCGTTCGATAGCTTTTGATAAACATATGTCTGGCTGTTTGCCGCATTAGCAGGTGTTATCTTAGTTCCGTCAGGCATTGTAACGTTGAAATCCGTTGAGCCTGTCTGCCAGTCCAGTCTTATTAATACCACACTAAGTCCGCCAGGCACAGAAATTGTCGTTATAGCTCTGCTCTGCAAACCCCTTTCAACGTACCTGAATGCAGATTGCTGCTTGACTCCCAATGTGTCTAAGTTCGTACCTACATGGATATAGTTTGCTGTATCTTTCAAGCTCTTTGCTTGTGCTATCTTCCATTCTACGGCATATGCTAAATGCAGCCAATCACCCCATACAGCTATTTCTCCGCCAGCGCCTTTCATGTTAAGAATAGCCTTTGTTTGTGCTGCACATTTACCCCCAATATAGGGTACAACATCAGGAGCACAAATATCAAAAACACCATTTCCATTTATGCTTTGACTATCAAGTGCAAATTTAGCATTACCTTTCAACACATCAAAGGGGAAGTTTAACTTTCCATTAGCCGTTAGAGAAGGGGTTTTCCAATCAATAGATGCTTCAGCAATAGCGCCAATTGCCCCATTTTTGCTAATTAAACCTTGATCGTTGCCTTCATCAAAACATAATAGACCGCCACTAGCTGAACCCGATAAAACGCTGTCAAAACTTAACTTTCCTTCTACATCAAGACATACAAACTTAAAGCCACCTATATCTGGTCCACCAGAAAATAATCCTCGAAGATGAACTTTTACAGGCGGCGTCTTAAATCCCTCAGCTCCACCTTCTAATTCATTAATAAAAAACACGGAGCCAATTGGAACATTACCGTCTACCTCAAGTGTTAAAGCTTCTATGCTGCCAGATTTAATTGTCAGACTGAATGCACCACCATTTATCCCTGTTTTTATGCGCTTTATCTCAAAACCACCACCAGCCGTAAGTGTATCACTGCTGAAAGACAAGACTAAGTCCTTTAAGACTATAGGAGTACCTTTTAAGCCTATCTTACCTCCCTCAAATTCCATTCCAGTAATCTTAATGCCGGTAGATTGAGAAATACTCGCACTATAACCAATACTTCCTGCACCACTACCAAGTATTTCAAATGCATCCGAAAAGTGGTCTATCAATGAGAATTTTCCCTCTACCTCCGCAGAATCAGTCTTAATAGTAATCTTATTAAGATATGTTTGTATACGATAGATTTTTTCCGTGAGTTTGCTATCTGATGGCACATCTAAAGCGTCACCTCTGTTAGTCAGTTCATTGCCGCTTACGTCAAAATCAAACCCCTGCCCTAGACTAACCGAACCAAAACTTGCATAAAGCATTTCTTTGCCCGAAGATTTAAGTGTCTTGGATGAAGCGTCAACGATAACACTGCCGCTGTCAACCTTCAATACGGGTGTGTTAGATGAAGATGAATTTGCAATCGTTATAGAATTGCTCATCGTATGTTTTCCCAATGCTGATTCTGAACAGGTGGCGCTCTTAACCACCAAACTCCCTACCGTAACTGAACAGGTAGCCGTGTTTCCCGTAAACGTAGCCGTAACGTTCTTTGCCGCCGACATCGTGACGGTACACTGATTGCCACTTATGGAATCGCATCCGGTCCAGCCGGTGAAGGTCGAACCTGAGTTTGCATTTGCCGATAGGGTAACTGGTGTGCCTGGGTCATAAGTGGCTGTACCCGTGTTGCCGTTCCATGTGAGCGATCCGGTTGAAGTGGTAACAACGCCTGTGCCTGAACCGGATTTGGTAACGGTCAGCGTGTATTTTTGTGTCCCCCCTCCCGTAAACGTCGCCGTTACGCTCCTTGCCGCCGACATCGTAACCGTGCAGGTTGCGCTCGTCCCGGAGCAGTCGCCGCTCCAGCCGGTGAAGGTCGAGCCGGAGTCCGCCGCTGCGGTCAGGGTTACGGAGGTGTCTTTAGCAAAGCCAGCGGAGCACGTCGAGCCGCAGTTGATCCCCGATGGCGAACTCGTCACCGTCCCGGAGCCTGTACCGGACTTTGTAACTGTCAGGGTTGGACGTTTTATTGGACAGGTAGCCGAGGTGATTTTAAAATACCATAGAGTACCTGGTTGATTTCCTACACAGTTGGGAGTAACAACAACTTTGATTTCGCTAGAACTTCCAGAGAAGGAAAGATCAACAGATTTCCAACCTTCAGTTCCAACACAATCGGTATTGTATAAAGTTTGACCTTCGTATGATACAACAATATCGTCTTTTGCCGTGCGTGTATCGTATTGAAAAGTAAATGTCCCTGCGTTACTCCCCATATCGTAATAAAAAGTCTCAGGTGTATTCCTTCCTGCTTCGTCTCCTATTACACATGGCGTTGGCTCCCACTCGCAAAGTGGATAATAGTCAGATGTACACTCAGTATCATTCCATTTGTTATTTTTGTACACCAGGCAATGCTCAATTTCTCCTTGGTTATTAGGTTCACCAGAACCCCAATCTATAAAACTCCACGTCTCACCATTTACCCATTTCCAAGTGCCTTCGCTACCTGCATCCGTTGCCCCAAGCCAACAACGATAGTCTCCTATATTACCGGTAGAACAGAGATTATCGAGAAGAAATTGATTTTCACTGGCTGAAGTTACGGTTGCTAAGTGAGCACCCAATGTTTCACAAGTAGCCTTAGCGCGATCCCATGTCTGTCTTGTCTCAATTCTTTGATAGCTGTGATTATTGTCAGGGTTAGTGATTTTGCCTGAATCAGCCATTGCCAGCCCACCTAACATAGTAAAAACTATGACACACAAAAACAACCATCTTAAAACATTCATACTGTGGAACTGGGGATACCTCTTCTCTTTGCGGTTGCTATCTCTCCTGAACATAACTTCCTCCAAAAACAATTCGGACTCTTTTGTACTCTGTGACCAGTGAAACTGGCCGGGCTATTCTATTTGCTGATTGCGTAAAATGGCTAAAATCAAGGGTATATCCATAGGCGACACTCGGACAATTTTCACCCCCCATAGTGGAAGACGTAATGATGGAAATCGCGGGGTTGGTGATAAGAAAACAGCTAAAACTAGCGTTGCATTGTGTGTGTGTGTGTGTGTGGCAAGAACGTTGCCAGACAGGCCGATGCCACGGTGGTGCTTGGGCACCCTGCCTTGAGTTCAATCATCTTTGACCCCTTCGTGATTGTCATGTGGTTATTATAATCGAAGGGGAAAATGGTGTCAAGTGAATTTTTGTTCACGGGTTTTTAGGGGTGATTGCTTCAGAATCCGTTATCTATGTTCACCCTATTAGGATTTGTCCACAAATAACTTGTACAAATGGTGTCTAAATATGTTATGATCAAAAAGTGCAAAGCGATACCGAACTTATGATACAAAGAAAATTTGAAGTACTCAAAGATGTTTTAGACGAACAAGGCAGACGAATGTGGGCTGCAGTGGAAGCCGAGGCATTGGGACGAGGAGGAGTTACTTCAGTTTCCAGATCTACTGGTCTTTCGCGGACAACGATATATGAAGGAATTAGACGTATTGCTGAATCAAAGGAAAAACCTTCAAAAGGGAAAAAGAAGATACGTTTACCTGGAGGTGGACGCAAGCCGGTTGTTGAAACAGACCCATCCGTGCTTGTAGATATTGAGGGGTTGGTAGATCCGGTTACCCGAGGAGACCCTGAGTCTCCATTACGGTGGACCTGTAAGAGTGTTCGTAATCTTGCTGTTGCTCTTCAAAACCAAGGACATGTGATTGGTAGACAAAAAGTTGCCCACCTGCTGTCTGGTTTGGGGTACAGTTTACAAGCGAACCGGAAGATACGTGAGGGTTCAGACCATCCCGACCGCGATGCTCAGTTTAGATACATAAACGAGCAAGTGGTTGATTTCCAACAGCGTCAAGAACCAGTAATATCTGTGGACACCAAAAAGAAGGAACTTGTAGGTGATTTTAAAAATGCGGGACGTGAATGGCAACCGATGGGACAACCCGATGTGGTACGGGATCATGACTTTGCCGACAAGGAACTTGGTAAGGTCAATCCCTATGGGGTATACGATCAAGGCGCAAATATAGGCTGGGTAAGTGTTGGTACAGATAACGATACTTCGGAGTTTGCAGTGGAAAGTATCCGCCGCTGGTGGCGTAAAATGGGGTGTGAACATTATCCCAATGCTAAAACACTTCTCATTACTGCTGATTGCGGGGGCAGTAATGGCTATCGTGTCCGTTTGTGGAAGGTTGCACTCCAACGTTTTGCAAACGAAACAGGTTTAAACATATCGGTTTGTTACTTTCCACCGGGAACCAGCAAATGGAATAAAATAGAACATAGAATGTTCTGCCATATAAGCATGAACTGGCGTGGTAAGCCTTTGACAAGCCATGAGATAATCGTAAATCTAATAGGTAGCACCACAACAAATAAGGGTTTAAAGATCAAGGCAGAACTGGATACAACTGCTTACTCAAAGGGAATTAAGGTGTCTGATGAAGAATTTGACAAAGTTAATTTAACTAAGGCTTCATTTCATGGTGAATGGAATTATACTATAGCACCTAATTGTTCAAGTTAATTATGGACAGTTACTTAGCAAAATCTCAATCGAATTTTGCATACCTCTTACCTGACCTTCTGACAAGCCTTCTACCCGGCCATTTTCTATACCCTTCTGCACTCCTTGCATGAACCTTATATCCGTCTCCAGGTCGTATACTATCGGCATTTTATCCACCTCCTCTATTATGATCTGTTGCATGTCCCTCAACTTTGAAAAGACCTCTGTTTCCTTTATATACATTGACAGGTCCAAGCCTCCGATAACACTCGCCACCAACTCCTTTAATATCTCCCTTGCAAATGATCGCTCGTTGCGAGCCCCTCTGTCACACAATATCGAGATCGCTATCTCCTGAGGCACGCCGGAGTATAGAAATCGCTCACAGGGGATAGCCTTATATCTATAAGTTCATACTCGTAGTGGACACCGGGCATATCCAAGGCGTTGTTCATAGCCATCTTGTCCTTGCCGATGAAGACAACGTACTGCTTTATTATGACCTCGTGCACCGAATAGAGATGGACAAAGTACCGCAGCATCCTCTTTAGCATCTTCGAATCATTGATACTCTGAATCTCAGCGTGTGCGATAAAGAACGGTTCATCACGGTTTTCCACCTTGATGACAAAATCCGCCTCCCGCTCGTCCGTTAGTTGCGTTATGACGTTGAGTTTGCTGATCTTATCGGCCTTAATACCCAAGACCTTTTCTATCAGGGGTTGCTCGATCTTTTCAAGAAGCTCCTTCATGAGCTTGTCGTAGCTCCCTGGACCTGTCGGTGTATCCATAACTATTATTATACTATACCGGGGAAGAAATTACCGAAAAATCTTAGATTGCTGATATTTGCAACCGGAGTGCTACCCATTCACTTTAAAAAAACGCCTGAAGCATGATGGCGATACCAGCCCCAAACGGACGGAGGGACTACCACGGAAAAGGGATAAAGCCTTCTCTGATAAATCCTGTAAATCCTCTAATCCGTTAAATCAAGGTTCAGACATCTGCTCCATGTCACATATCAGGCCATACAGCAAAGACTTACATCATCCGACGTGCAAACCCTGCCAGCGACCCCACAAGAAATACCCTGAGGAAATGCACACCAAGCAGGACAATTATGGGGGAGACATCCATGGGGCCAAGGAGACCTATCTTACTCCTGATCGGTCTATAGAGCGGTTCTGTTATCGAACGCAGAAACCTCACAACCGGATTGTATGGGTCGGGGTTTACCCAACTGATCAGGGCCGAAATTATCACAACCCACGTGTAGGCCCCCAGCAACATATCAAGGAGCTGGGCAACCGCTAATAATAAATTTCCCATTACAAACACTACAGCCTCCCCTTTGTTGTCGCTATCGTTGCCGGCCTACGCACAGAGCATCGCCTGTCGGATGGTCTGTGCCTTTTGGCTGCCCTTAAATATCTCAACAAGTTCGAGGGCAAAATCTATGGCGGTCCCTGGGCCCTGACTGGTAATCACGGTGCCATCCCTGACGACCCGCTTGTCCTTTACCACCTCTGCCGCCTTCAGCCTTTCCTGGAACGTTGGATAGCTTGTCGCCCTTTTACCGGAGAGCACACCGGCCTCCGACAGCACGTAGGGGGCGGCACATATGGCGGCGATATACTTGCCCCGTTCGTTCATGGCCCTGACTATGCGCACAACACGTTCGTCCTTGGCCAAATTATCGGTGCCGGGTTGACCACCTGGAAGCACCACCATATCAAACCGTTCTATGTCTACATCCTTGAGTTGCATATCGGGGACTATCTTTATGCGCCTTGCGCTTGTCACCACACCATCGCCAAGACCAGCCGTGACGATATCTATCTCAGCACGTCTGAGAACATCAACGATCGTAACCGCTTCCAGCTCCTCAAAACCCTCTGCCAGTAGCAATAAGACCCTTTCCATTGTCAACCTCCAAATTTTATGCTTACAAAGCTATATCCAAATGCACGCAATACTCATTGCACAACTGCTGTATTATAATAATTACCAACAACTTAAGTAAACAACAATTACATCAGACCAGCAGGACTAATTATAATATAAGGGGGGTAAGTTTTATTGTACTCTTTTTTTTCGTATGAGCAGCGTTGGCAATAGGGCCACGGTCAGGTAGTAGCAGAACTCCACCACGTAGCTGTAACGTATGTAGGCCACCGACACCAGACTGCCAAGCAGTGCCGAAAGCACAGGCACACTGCCAATCACCACGACGATCAGTGACGGTGCATCAGAGAACCCGCCCTTGCACAAGGCATAGATGCCGTAGGAAAATGCAAGGAGGTACAGTATCACCCAGACGATATTCTTAAACAGTAGCTTATGATATCTCAGATACGACGTGCTGAGGGATTGAAACCCCGTTTCTTTGAGGCGGACAAGGAGGAGTTCGAGCTTGACGCCGGCCCCCTGCTTGCCCAGGAGCATCGCGTAGAAAGGGTGTTTGGGTGGAAAGGGGTCTGCGTACTCGTTGAGGGTCTGCCTGATGATGGCGGCGTTTTGTGAGGTGGTTGCCGTTTTCATGGTGTTGTAGTGTGAGATGAGCGTATAGATATTGTATCGGATCACGGAATTGTAGATGTCCTCTTTGGCCGTAAGACCGGCCTCGTCCTCTCCGACATTCAGGAAGTAGTATAGAAACATAGTCCCTGCAAACTTTGCATACAAGAGCGGGTGTGCCCTTATTGAAGTGCGTGCAATGTCGTTCATGTATGGATAGAGGCCCATCAGTGGGGTAGCGGTACCCGGGGATGGTTGCAGGATGTTTTTTAGTTCGAGCGTGACAGCCAGGTTCTGTGGATAGACGGCAAAAAAGGCGTCGTGCAGTTCCCTGACGTTCCAGGAGTTGTTGATGGTGTCCCTGGCGTTGGGAGGTATCCGTGGTGCGACGCTATCGGTAAAGGCCTTGCCGACCTGCGGCGGGAGGCCCTTGGGGGTCTCCATAAATGGCATCGTTACGGCAAAGATGTTGTTGGCCCCAAATGGGGATAGCGTAAATGAGCCAATGGTGCAGAGGTTGTACGTGGCCAGGGACAATATCATCAGGACAAAGGGGGTGACAAAGGCCAGAGCCGACCTCATGAGATAGGAGTTCTTTATGATATAGGCAGTAGTCAAAGACATGGGGATAACCAAAAACAATCCACTTGGTCGTATCCAGACGGTATAGCCCATCAGGAGGGATGTCATGCCCCAGCAGAGGGCATTTCTGCCGTGCAGTGCGTGTATCAGACATGCCAGGGACATTATTAAAAAGCTGATGTACAGGCTTTCCGTCATGTACGTTGTCTCAGACCATACGAAGGTGATAGTATTGGAGGCGGCTATTAGTGCCAGGGCTGTCCACAGGGCTGTCCGTGCACCAAAATGCCTGAAGGTCACGTAGACAAACAACAGCATTGCCCCCAAACAGACCAGGCTCTGGGCCATGGCCAACGACAGATTCGTACCCGTAAAGAGCTTAAACACCAGCGCAATAAACAACGGGTATCCCGGCGTGCGGTGGTCAAACTGCGGCAACACACCCTCAAGGATGTTGAAGGCCAACTTTGAGTATGTCCAGCTATCGGGGGTAAGCGTTACCATGGGGTAGTACAGGTAAAACGGCAATCTCGTCAGGAGAAAGGGTACAATAACAACCAACGATATCAGCGATATTTGATACCCTTTCCCTATGTCACGAGTGTAATCCCGCACGTTAAGAGCAGAAGAGAAAGAAGGGGGCGGCTCTGCCCCCCCTTAGACTCACCTGCAAGGGGAGGGGCGAGGCGCAATCTTGTCGCAGCGGGTCGCACCCGTCCCGGCCACGAAGAAGTCCCCTTGACCCCTTCTTAACATGGGGGTGATTATACATGGTCTTGCACGGAACTATTACGCCAGTTGTTTAGCGGCGGCTAGGGCCTTGTCGTAGTCCGGATGGTTTGTGATTTCGGGGACTACCTCGACGTATTTGATGGTGTCGGTCTTGTCAATTACAAAGATTGCACGACTGAGCAGTCTTAACTCCTGGATGACAACGCCATAGGCCATACCAAAAGAGGCGTCCTTGTGGTCGGAAAGGGTTATGGCGTTTTGGATACCGGCGTGTGTGCAGAATCTGGCGTTTGCAAATGGCAGGTCCATGCTGATGTTTATGACGACGACGTCTTTTGAGAGCTTTGCGGCCTCCTCGTTGAACTTCCTCAGTTGCATGTCGCACACGGGAGTATCAAGCGATGGTGTTACGCTTATGACCTTGACCTTTCCAGCGTAGTTTTTTAGTCCTACCGGGCCTAAGCCGTTATCGAGGGCTGTAAAATCCGGTGCCTTATCCCCCACTTTTACCTCGGAGCCAACGAGGGTTAATCCGTTACCTTGAAATGTAATCACACCTTTTCTTTCCATGTCTTGGGCCTCCTGTTTTTTTCTAAGATTTAGAGAGCAAATTATATCTTAAAATATAATTGTATTAGTGTATCATATGTCACTAATTTTTGTCAATAAGTCGAATTGCCTCATCTAAAATCTATACGAAATTATATAAACCTCATATAACAACATTAAAGGATGCAACCTGACGCCACCAAAAATTTATGCACCCAGGCAATTCGTGTACTTGACATATCTTCCGCGTAGCGTTAAAATAGAGGCAGTGCTAAAGTTTGTAGATTGGCTAGACAGATACAAGACAACGATGAGATTTTATTGGGATCGGAAAACGGAAGGAGTATGCTAAGAAGGGTACTGATCACTGGTATCACAGGACAGGATGGCAGTTACCTGGCAGAGTTGTTGCTGGATAAGGGCTACGAGGTGCATGGCTTCGTAAGACGTTCAAGTACCACAAACACAAGTCGCATAGACCACTTGATAGACAATCCTAAGATATACGACAGGAAGCTGTATCTGCACCATGCCGACCTCAACGACGGTGGCCTGATAACCAAGCTGGTCAGAAAGATAGGTCCCTGTGAGGTCTACAACCTTGCAGCCCAGAGTCACGTGCGGGTCAGCTTTGAGATACCCGAGTACACTGGAGATATAACCGGCCTGGGGACAGTACGAGTCCTTGAGGCATTAAAGACCGTTGCCTTCGATGCCAAATTTTATCAGGCATCTTCTTCCGAGCTTTTTGGCAAGGGTGCTGAGGTTCCACAAAAAGAGACGACCCCGTTTTATCCAAGCTCCCCTTACGCCTGTGCCAAGGCCTACTCATTCTGGATAACGGTCAACTACAGGGAAGGCTATGGACTCTTTGCCTGTAACGGCATCCTGTTCAACCACGAATCGCCCAGACGGGGAGAAACCTTTGTAACACGCAAGATAACACGGACCATGTCCAGGATAAAACTGGGCCTGGAAGACAGACTCTACCTCGGTAACATGGATGCCAAAAGGGACTGGGGCTACGCCAAGGACTACGTAGAGGCCATGTGGATGATGCTGCAACACGACGAACCAGACGACTATTGCATTGCCACAGGTGAGACACATTCGGTGCGTGAGTTCGTTGAGCTTACGGCAGAATACCTGGATATGAGACTCGCATGGGAAGGCGTTGGCATAAATGAAAAGGCTATCGACAGAAACACCGGAGAGGTCGTCGTCGAAATAGACCCGCGATACTTCAGACCCGTCGATGTAGATAACCTCATAGGTGACGCCTCCAAGGCAAAGGCAAAGATAAACTGGCAACCAAAGGTCAAATTCAAAGAACTGGTGGAGATCATGACACAGGCAGACTATGACAGGGAAATTGCCCTGATCAAAAAAACTGCATCTGCAGATAGCTCATCAGGCGGTTGACTCTACTTTATCAAGGGAGACTTAAACGGGTAATGATCAACAAGAATTCAAAGATATATATTGCCGGTCATACCGGTTTGGTTGGTTCGGCGGTGGTACGCAGATACCAATGTGATGGCTACACGAACCTCATACTAAAGACCAGGGGCGAGGTAGACCTGCTCAACCAGCAAATGGTACGGGACTTCTTCATGGCAGAGAGGCCGGAATTTGTCATCCTGTGTGCCGCCAAGGTCGGGGGGATCAAGCATAACATGACATTTTCAGCCGATTTTACCTATGAAAATCTCCAGATACAAAACAACGTCATATGGCAGGCACACCTCAGCGGAGTGAAGAAGTTGCTCTTTTTAGGCAGTGCCTGTATCTATCCACGCCTCTGCCCGCAACCAATCAGCGAAGACTACCTCATGGAGGGTAAGCTCGAACCCACAAACGAAGGCTACGCTATAGCCAAGATCGCCGGCATAAAACTCTGTGAAAAAATATATGAACAATACCACAAGACCTTCATCTCCTGTATGCCAACCAACACATACGGTGAAAACGACAACTTCGACCCCGACTCCTCCCACGTCATCTCTGCTCTGATCAGAAAGATGCACGAGGCAAAGGTCAACAACCTCCCTGAGATAACCCTGTGGGGGTCAGGCTCCGCACAACGTGAGTTCATCTATGTTGACGACCTGGCCGACGCCATCTTCTGGATAATGCAAAACTACAACGAAAAACCCTTCCTAAACATTGGCACAGGCAAAGACCTGCCTATCAGGGAGCTGGCCGTCAAGATCAAGGAAACCGTTGGCTACAAAGGCATCATCTCCTATGACTACACCATACCGGATGGTATGCCAAAGAGGCTCATGGACGTCAGCAAACTAAACAAACTGGGCTGGCATCACTCGATCTCACTCGATGAAGGATTGAAGAAGATATATGACTTCTACCTCAGAAAGTACTGCTCCTAAGCAACCCTAGTGCCCTTTGCGCCAATTGATACGGCCAGTGCCGCGGTACAACTGCTCCTTGTGGCGGCGTTGATGGCTGTGTCTTTGGGCCGCCGGCAGAGGCTTCTGATAAACGTCTCGTTTGTGCTGGCGGCAGGTGCCTCACTCCTGCTGCTGATAGCCGGGTGGTGGACGGTCAACGGAGGGATAACGGGCAAGATCACCCTGCTGATGGGACTACCGGGGCTAAACTTCCACATGAGACTTGACCCGCTGGCAGGCTTTTTTCTTACGGTTATCGGATTGCTGTCCTTCTTTGTGTCGTTGTACTCCATCGGTTACGTCAAGGGATACCTGGGGCAGAGGTCTGTGACGACCCTTGTGGTGTTTTACTGCCTCTTCCTGGCGGGCATGTCGCTTGTGGTGATGGCCGATGACGCCGTGTTTTTCCTGATCTGCTGGGAAGTGATGGCGGCTGCCTCGTACTTTCTGGTGATGTTTGAGGATGAACACCCACAAAACAGACGGGCTGCTCTGCTTTACATTATAGTTGCAGTGGCGGGGGCGGCCTGTATTCTGCTGTCTTTTGGCGTCATGGCAAGCAACGCCACCGGATATGACGGTGTTGCCGTGTATACGTTTGATGCAATGCGTAATGCACGATTATCTTCCGGTATGGCAGCGGTGGCATTTTTTCTGGCGTTTACGGGTTTTGCGGCCAAGGCCGGGGTGATCCCCCTGCACGCCTGGTTGCCGGAGGCACATCCGGTTGCACCGTCTAACGTCTCTGCGCTGATGAGCGGCGTTATGCTCAAGACGGCCATCTATGGGATATTGCGTGTGACCTTTGATCTCATCGGCAATTTTCCGTGGTGGTGGGGTGCCATCGTCTTGTCGCTGGGGCTGGTGTCGGCCGTGATGGGCGTGCTGTATGCGGTGATGCAGGTGGACCTGAAACGGTTGCTTGCATACTCGTCGGTCGAAAATGTAGGCATAATCCTGATTGGCATAGGGTTGGCCATGATCTTTAAGTCGTACCAACTGCCCATGCTGGCCGGCATAGCCCTGATCGCAAGCCTGTATCACACGATAAACCACGCCGTATTTAAGGGACTGCTGTTTATGGGCGCCGGGGCTGTAGTGCATAGCACCGGACAACGCAACATGGATGCAATGGGCGGGCTTATACACAGGATGCCCTGGACGGCTGCCGTGTTTCTGGTGGGTTGTGCGTCTATATCGGCACTGCCGCCGCTAAATGGCTTTGTATCGGAGTGGCTTACGTTTCAGGCATTTCTGCTGTCGCCATCCCTGCCCAACACGCTCTTGAAACTCCTGATCCCCATGGGGGCGGCACTCCTGGCCCTTACCAGTGCCTTAGCCGGGGCGTGCTTTGTAAAGGCCTTTGGGGTTACGTTTTTGGGGCATTACCGTGGACAACACATAGAACACGTACACGACGCAAACCGCCCCATGCTTATAGCTATGACACTGACTGCTGCGGCATGTCTCGTCCTCGGCGTATTGCCAACCTTTACCATCGCATGGCTAAACCCTGTAGCGCAAGCGTTGACCTCCGCCACGATTGCAACGTCGTCGCCCAATGGGGTCGGCGACCCCTGGCTTAACATCGCACCGGCATGGCTGTGGCTCATCCCGCTGCAACCACAACGGGCGTCATACTCAGGGCCAATTGTCTTTATCGGCATATTTTTCATCGTCATGGTAACGTATCTGCTCCTGCACGTCCGGCACAACAAGCTCAAACGGGTGCCAATCTGGGACTGCGGTTTCGAAAAACTAACCGCCTCCATGCAGTACAACGCAACGTCATTTTCGATGCCCATACGTCGCATTTTTGGTTTCCTCTTCAGCATCAGGGAACGCTTCAGGCTAACCGCACATGCCGCAAACAAGGTATTTCCGCAGAGGTTTCACTACCACCTGCGCATCAGTGACCTGTTTTGGGTGTGGCTGTACAGGCCCGTGATTGATGCGGCCTTCTATCTGGCAAGGAGGGTCGGTATGCTGCAACTGGGACGCATACAGGTCTACCTGATCTACTCCTTTGTTGTCATCCTGGCGCTGTTGGTGTTTCTGCGATGAGGGTATAAAGACTCTTGTTACCCATGAAAGATTTATGCACCCGGTCAGGCATTGTTTTACATGAGGCAATTCGTCCTCTCGACAACTTTAGCATACTATGTATAAACTATAATATAGTATATAGTCCCTCACGTTCTGCAATAAAGATGGATGTGAGATTTTTATATTCCCCCTCGTTCAGTTAGTCTGGATAGATTGTCAGTCTAATCTGGATGAGGGCTAAAAAAAACGCCACCATTTTTTTATGCACCCCTCCACCCCGAAGCCCTTGACAATTTGAGTATATGGTGTATAGACTATAAACAGTATGGAAACGCAGACATTAGACAGAGACTTTGACTTGACAGAGATAATCAATGGAGTGGAAGTTATGGGGCCTAGTCCGTTTAGGAAGCATCAGAACATTGTCCTGAATCTATCTGACATAATAAGTCCTTATGTTAGAAAAAATAAGTTAGGGAGGTTGCACCTTTCCCCACTTAGCGTTATCCTGAGAGAGAACGAGCAAGAAATACAGCCTGACTTGTTGTTTGTAAGGAAAGAAAATATGGCAATAGCCCAGGACTATATACGTGGCGTGCCGGACATGGTTTGTGAGATCGTCTCTAAGGGGTCGGTTGGTAAAGACACCGTAACCAAGAAAAAGATATATGAAAGGTTTAGAGTCCCTGAATACTGGATTGTCTTTCCTGAGCTGGAGACTATCGAGGTCTTTACCATTGAAGGAGACGCATACGAGCTTTTTTCCATAGCCGAGGGTGAGGGTGTGGTTAAATCCAAGGTCATTGAGGGGCTGGAGATAGACATTGCCGACGTGTTTGGGGACTTCGCTTTTTAGGAGGTGTGATCTGCATCGTCTACATACCTCGATAATTTTTGTGAGCTTGGGGTTTGGCATGACCCTTGCGCTCATTCACATATAACACCCTTTTAGTAAAAATTTTTTCCCAAGCCCCTGTTTTTTCCGATCTCATGCTGCTTCGATTGGTAACTAAAAGCGGGTGTACTGCGCCATTTTTCCGCCAAGGTATACCGGGGAAAGTGGAAGACTTAAACTGGAGGATAGAGGGCGTAGGCGACTTCAACGGGGATGGCAAGAGCGACATCCTGTGGCAAAACTCAAGGACCGGCCAGGTCGCTATCTGACTGATGGACGGCATCTCCGTATCAAGCATGGGGTCGCCCATAACGATCTCTGATCTCAACTGGCACATCAAGCAGGTTGAAGACTTTAACAAGGACGGTAAGTATGACATCATCTGGCAAAACACGTCTTCTGAAGCGCTCTATCACTCAGTTGCTTTCATTTTCTCTTAAAATAGCCTCAATAGCTAACTTAACGTCAGGTATGACATTTTTAATCGTATCCCATACAAGCTCAAAATTAACCCCAAAATAGAAATGAATAAGTTTGTCCCTAAAACCAGCCATTTCTTTCCACGGTATTTGTGGGTATTTTATCCTGATTTCTTGGGTAATATGTTTTGTCGCTTCGCCTATTATCTCGAACTTTCTTATGACTGCACTGGAGGTTTTGTCATCATCTCTGAATTCTTCGTATCCAATACCGGTGACGAATCTCTCAATGGCTGTCATTGCATCAAGCATATCCTTTAAGTACAGAGAAGTCTTTCTCATACAGATACTTTTTCCATGAGAACTTCTTCCCTTATTTCTGCTCTGATGGCACTCTCGATAACCACATCCACAGACATTCCAAGGTGTTCTTCAAGAAACAGCGATAAACCTACATGGTCAATGAGAGTTGCTCCCTTGTCATACTCGACAAGCACATCAAGATCGCTATCGACAGTTTGGTGCCCGCGGACATATGAACCGAAAACACCCCTGATATCAGCCTTATACCTTTGTCTGATACCATCTTTAAGATTTTCGAGTGTCATCAAAATATCTTTCAGAGACATGATTATATATAGTATACTAAAATGACACGGTTTTTTTCAGGCATGATAATTGAGTGTGAAATAATGGGGTCAAGGGGGCTTCTTTCCGGCCGGGGCGCCTCGCCCCTCCCCTTGCAGGGGGTTCTGAAGGGGCCAGGAGCGTCCTGGAGCGAAAAAGAAGCGGAGCCGCCCCTTTCTTTCTTGTATGCAAGCAAGTTTGATGCCCTAAAAAACTCGAATCCGATCAGTATATAGCAGATTTACCGTGAAAATATCCCTGCTTTTGGCTGGGATTGCACGCAATCGAAACTCGCTATAAATGCGATTGCCCTGATTCGATGTCTTGCTTTTTCCACTTGCTTAACTGTAGAATTTATATTATGAGGTTTTTTTTTCCGATGGTCATAGAGGCCATGCAGTTGGTAATCTTGCTTGTTGGGGCGCCGATATTTGTGGGTTGGGTTCGGATGCTCAAGTGCTGGAGTCAAGGGCGCTCTTCAGCAGGACTGTTGCAGCCCTACAGGGAGATACTGAAGCTATTTGCCAAGGACGTCGTCATTGCCGAAAACGCCTCGTGGATATTTCGTTTTACGCCGTATCTCGTTTTTGGCGTGGCGGTGTTGCCGGGGGGAATAATCCCGATGCTGTGTGCAGACCTCCCGCTGGCAGCCACGGCTGATGTCATTGTACTGGTGGCGTTTTTTACGATAGCGCGATTCTTCACGGCCCTTGCCGCAATGGACATAGGTACGGCCTTTGGTGGCATGGGGGCAAGCCGGGAGATGACAATCGCATCGTTGAGCGAGCCGGCCATGCTCATGTCTATCTTCACCGTTTCGCTGGCAAGCAAGTCAACGTCGCTTGCGCAGATGGTACAGTCTGTGGCTGATACGCAGTTTATGCTGAGGCCGTCGATTGTGTTTGCCTTTTTGGCATTTGTGATGGTTGCCCTGGCAGAGACGGGGCGAGTTCCAGTGGACAACCCCTCAACACACCTGGAACTCACGATGGTACACGAGGCGATGATCCTGGAGTACTCGGGCAGGCATCTGGCGTTGCTGGAGTGGGCCAAGATGATGAAGCTCTTTTTGTTTGTGATGCTTGCCACGTCGTTGTTCTTTCCTTGGGGTATAGCGCACACAGCCGATGTCAAGGCAGTGTTGATGACCTTTGTGCTGATGGTTATCAAGTTGGCAGTCGTAGGGGTTGGGTTGATACTCATCGAGGTTGGATTGGCAAAGATGCGACTGTTTCGCTTGACGGAGTTTCTCGGCAGCAGCTTCCTCCTGGCAACCATGGGAATGTTGTCGTTCTACATACTTGAGTAAATAGTTACCGTTTAGACCAAACCTGCCTAGTTGTTAAGGATTCTTTAACAACTGAGACAACAGGTGTTGTTTCGCTTAGATTTTAGATGAGGCAATTGGGGCGGTTGACTTTGGCTTGGAGGTGTGATAACATCTTGATTTGCTGTATAAGTTCTTAGGCATTATGCGGTAGAGTGAGGGGCTACCCCCTCCCCTTGCTGGGGGATTCTGAAGGGGGGCTGGCACCCATGCCACAAACCGCCCCTTTCTTTTTCAGGTTGCTTTCACTTGAACTTGTAGTGCTTTCTGACGGGTTCTTTGACGTCCCAGGTGCATGAGAGGCCCTCTGGGAAGGTCACGAAGTCGCCCTTTGCAAACTCCACCTCACCGCTGTCGGTTTTGACCACTACCCTGCCGGCAAGCAGATAGCACATCTCCGTGGAGTCGTAGGACCAGTCAAACGTTGAGACCTCTTTCTCCCATATAGGCCACTTGCTCACACCCATATCACTGAGTTCCTTGTCGGTTGGTTTTTTGATCTTTATTTCTGCCATGTATTGTCTCCTTTGTGTATTTAAGCTATTGCCCGATCAGATTGACGGCAATCTTCCGATTTCTGCGTCTGTTGTCAAAATCCGCCAACACCACCTGTTGCCAGGTTCCAAGCAACAGCGTTGCGTTGTCAAATGGTATTGTCAGAGACGGTCCTTGCAGGGCTGCCCTGACATGGCTAAAGCCGTTGCCATCCCCCCAGGTCTGATTGTGCGCGTACTGCTTGCCAAATGGCGCCAGCTTTTCATACAACTCCGTCATGTCTTTGATCAACCCCGATTCGTACTCAAACGTAGTAATGGCCGCCGTAGAGCCAACCACAAAGACCGTCATTACGCCCTTTGCCAAACCGGACTTGTCCAGGATGGCCTTTAAGTGCCCCGTGAGGTCGATCAGCTCACCATTGCCCCCGGTGCTCAGGGTGATATACTCGTTGATAATCTCCATAAACGACTCCTTCACTCTGTCAGGCGTCTAGCTGAACGACGTCTTGGGGAGGATGCCAATACCGGATTCATCGATGTGCATCCTGAACCTGTCCTTGTTTGGGTCAAAGCCCAGGGTTTCGGACTCCTTGATGACGTTGTGCTTGTCCACGATGACGTTTTTCAAGCGACTGCCCTTTTTGATATGGACGCTTTCCAGGATGATACAGTTTTCGACTTCGGCACCTTCCTCGATGATTACACCGCTGCGGATAATGGAATTGGTGATCGTAGCACCCTTGATGTAAACGCCGTCGGCAATGAAGCTGTTGTTGATCGAACCGCTGATTATCTTGGCCGGTGGCACCAGGGATAACTCCGGATGTATCGGCCAACCGGGATTGGATATGTCAAAGACCGGATACTCGCCAAGCATGTCCATGTTTGATGCCATAAACGCCTTGATGGTTCCTACGTCGCGCCAGTAGGCAACCTCTTCGTAGGGCTTTGTGCCCGGGACCTTGTTGAGCGAAAAATCGTACGCAAACAGGTTGACCTTGCCAACGAGACTTGGCAGGATGTAGCCGCCAAAGTCATGCTCGTTTTTTCTCTGAGCGTCGGCCAGGGACTCCAGAAGCACGTTAGTGTCAAATATATAGTTCCCCATAGAGATATATGCCTGAGTCGGATCGCCGGGCATATGGGATGGATTCTTGGGTTTTTCTTCAAAGCGCTCAATCAGGCCATTTGCTGCGGTCTTTATGACCCCAAACGCCGAAGCCTCGCCTATTGGCACGGGGCGTGCTGCCACGGAGACCTTTGCGTCATTGGCAATATGGAAGTCGAGCATCTGACTGACGTCCATCCTGTAGATGTGGTCGGCACCAAAGATAACCACATGGGTGGGATTAAACTGCTGAATGAGGTTGACGTTTTGCAGCACGGCATCCGACGTGCCCTGGAACCACTCCGTACCCTTACGCATCTGCGGCGGCACTATGGTTATGAACTGGTCACGCGACACCGACGTATGACTCCAGTTCTCCTGCACGTGCTTGATCAACGACTGCGACTTGTACTGCACCAGCATGTATATAGAGTACATCCCGGAATTAATGATGTTACTCAGGGCAAAGTCAATAATCCTGTACCTACCCCCAAAGGGCACTGAGGGCTTGGAACGAATCGCCGTCAACGGAAAGAGCCTTCTGCCCTCACCTCCTGCCAATATCAATGTCAAAACCTTTGGATGCATAAAAAGACCTCCTGTTTGCTTATTTTAAGGTTGATTGGCAATATTTACGTACGCCATTTGCAGATGGTACAACATGTCGGAGAGATGTTGTGCCTCAGAGTCGTCCAAATTCCCCTTAGTCTTTTCCTGTAGCATGGCAATTACGTCGATGAGGTACTTTGCCACTGCCATGTCCTTATAGGTCTGTCCCTGGTGGTCCTGCAACAGGCCCAAGCTAACCATCACATCCGTGCTGATGTTTGCCACGAAGTTTATAAAGCTGACCTCCGCAATTACATCGTGCTCACATTGGCCATCGTGCGCCTCGCCTCCACAGTGGCCAGTGTGCCCACCAGTGGCATATGCGTCCTCCTCGGAGGGGTGCATGTGTTGATGACAGACAGCCTCATGTCTTACCTCCTGCATGTGTTGTTCATCTCTCAGTGCCTCATCTTGCCTGAGTTTGCGTTTGTCTATAAACTCAAAGCCCTTTTCTTCGTCTCTGTCCATCGGTACCCCTCAATAATATATATAATAACTTAACCTAAGAATTATAACATAACATCTCACTTTATTATCTGCATGTGTCAAAAATTATCGTGTACCATAAAAAAATAAACGGCTTTGTCTTTTATGTTTCTGTGCAATAACTATAGAACGGACTAGGTCACATAACTTCCTTGGCTCTTTCTCAAAGTGAGTGGGTAATGGTACAATGAGGGTAAAACATGTAAGGAGAATAGAGTTATGGAAATGTTGGAGAATTTATTTGAGCAAGCACTAAATATACAGTTACCGTGGAAGGTAACATCTATAGATTTCAAGAAAGTGGAAAAGGTGATAGATATACATATTGATTTTACAAGAGGTAGTATATTCAAGTGTAGTAAGTGTGGAAACAATTCTAAAGCTTATGACACAACTGAAAAGAAATGGCGACATCTTAATTTTTTTGAATATGAGAGTTATATAATAGCAAGAGTACCAAGGACTGATTGTAATGAATGTGGAGTTTTACAGATAGAAATACCTTGGGCTCGTAGTGGTGCTGATTTTACATATTTATTTGATTCTCTAATGATGATTCTTTGTAGAGAAATGCCTGTAAACAAAGTGTCTCAAATTGTAAAAGAAGATGACAACAAACTATGGAGGCTCATGCATCATTACACAGAAGAAGCAAGAAAATTAGAAGATTACTCCAATGTAAAAGCAATAGGAGTAGACGAAACATCCAAAAAAAAGGGCATGATTATGTTACATTATTTGTGGATTTAGATGATAAAAAAACTATTTTTGTAACTGAGGGTAAAGGGGCCGAAACAGTTAAGCAATTCAAAGAAGATTTTGAAAATCACAATGGCATACCTGAAAACATAAAAGATGCCAGTATAGACATGTCACCTGCATTTATAAAAGGAATAGGAGAGGTTTTTCCAAATGCTGAAATAACTTTTGACAAGTTTCACATAATGAAGATAATAAACAATGCAGTAGATGAAGTAAGGAGAAATGAAGTAAAGGAACAAATTATACTTCGAGGTAAAAAGTATATATTTCTTAAAAATAGAGATGAATTAACAGAAACACAGAAGGAAGAATTGAAGAAAATAGAATTAATGCCGTATCTGAATTTACAAACTATAAGAGCATTTCATATACGTGAAAATTTTCAATCAATTTATACAGAACAGACACAAGAAGAATTTGAATTAAAACTACATAAGTGGTATTTTTGGGCAACTCATAGTCGCTTAAAGCCTATATATGAAGCAGCCAAAACAATAAAAAGGCATTGGTCAGGAGTAACGAGATGGTATGAAAGTAGAATAAACAATGGAATATTAGAAGGACTTAATAGTCTGGTACAGGCAGCTAAAGCAAAGGCAAGAGGTTATAAAACATTCAAAAACATAAAGACTATTATCTACATGCTAACAGGTAAGCTGGATTATACTAAGATTGGGCTACCCACTTGAAATGAAAAGGAACCTTTATTCTGAGATTAGTCTATCCCTTGTTTCTTCTCCTATGTTTGTTATATTATTCATATAGCCCTCCAGTGTTTTAGGTTTTTGTTCTAACTATATTCTAAAACATTTGTGAGGGCTAAAAAAACCGCCACTACTTTTTTT
>NZ_JMFO01000011.1 GCF_000714715.1 Candidatus Magnetobacterium casense | reverse complement strand
TAGCAGGAAATATACAACGGGTACTGTTCCCAGAGTTGGAAGAAATACTTACCGATTCAATAACCAAGAAACAAAAGCAGTTAGTTACAATCCTGGAGATAGTTCAGATAGAAAGACATATGTGGTGGGTAGACAGTCAATGCATAGGTCGTAAACTCAAGGAGAGGTATGCAATTGGCAGAGCGTTTGTAGCCAAAGTTGTCTATAATTACCCTACGACAAGTCTTTTGATAGAATCTCTAAAAACGATGCCAAATCTGAGAAAGATATGTGGATTTGCTAAAATACAAGATATACCATCAGAATCAACATTCTCACGTGCTTTTGCTGAATATGCACTACATGGGATAGGTGATAAAGTGCATGAAGCGTTAATTAAAGAGTATCTAAGGGACGAATTGATTGGTCATATGTCACTGGATTCTACAGCAATAGAGGGCAATGAAAAGCCGCAAAAGAAAGAAAAAAAGGTGATTGAGGCAGAAGAGCCGAAAAAATTAGGTAGACCTAAGAACGGAGAGAAAAGGGAAAAAAAGGTAGAAGAGAAGCGTATTGATAGACAAGTCAACGAGAGTTACGAAGATTCGTTGAAAGAGTTGCCATGCGTATGCGATGTAGGCTGTAAGGTAGATTCCAAGGGTTACAAGATGACATGGATAGGGTTTAAGTTACACATAGGTACAACTGACTGTGGTCTTCCTGTAGCAGTAGCCCTCACGTCGGCCTCTTTGCATGATAGTCAGGCAGCAATTCCAATGATGAAGATGGCAACAGATAGGGTGACATATTTCTATGACCTCATGGATTCAGCCTACGACGCAAAAACAATATACGATACAAGCAAAAATCTTGGACATGTACCAATAATAGACAAAAATCCTCGCCGTGGCAGCGTTTTACCAATGTCCACTGCAGAGGCTATAAGATATAATGAACGTACTACAATCGAAAGAGTCAATGGTAGATTGAAGACCGAATTTGGTGGAAATAATGTTTTGGTAAGGGGAAGCATGAAAGTAAAGATGCACTTGATGATCGGAATTGTTGTCTTATTTGCCGATCAAATGTTAAAACTGATAACCTAAACGATAAAAGATACCTAAAAAAAGGTTGTTTTAGCATTATGAGGGAGAAATGCGTCTAAAATCAGAACAAATTGGCAATTATGTCCGATAAAATAGAAGATTTGGAGATTTTTATGTGAGTGAATAAAATTTAGACCTCATTAAAGATGAGAGAGTAGATATTTGTAGGGATTTTTGATTTCTTTTTGCAAGAGGCTCATTTTAAAGATTGCGCCTGATATCTTGAGTGAATACATTGAACAAGCAATGTCTGTTGCCGTATATGACAGGCTACAAGACGATACTTTTGTTGGTCGGATACCAATCTGTAAGGGTGTCATAGCCTTTGGGGCTAAATTAAGTGAATGTGAAAGTGAGCTTAGTTCCACATTGGAAGACTGGATACTGCTCGGACTTAAGATGGGGCACCCCTTGCCAGTGATCTCAGGGCAAGGCCGCTGAACTCCTGGGAATAACCCGGCATGATCTCTTTGATCTGATGGCTGAATATAACGTGCCGATATCTGATTTTTCCATAGAAGAACTCCACCTGCAGCGGAGAGAAGTATAAACAATTCGACCTCTTGCTAAAGTACGGGCAAGTGTAGTACACTGTAGCCGGATATAATAACTGTATGAAGACAATAGCATTTATTGAGACGAGGTCTCCGCTGTCAAATATATTCAGGAGATTCCCTATACCACGTTTAGGGGCTGTCTTACTGTCAACGCTGCTTA
This sequence comes from Candidatus Magnetobacterium casense, assembly GCF_000714715.1. Classification (GTDB taxonomy): domain Bacteria; phylum Nitrospirota; class Thermodesulfovibrionia; order Thermodesulfovibrionales; family Magnetobacteriaceae; genus Magnetobacterium; species Magnetobacterium casense. The sequence goes on along the minus strand of NZ_JMFO01000011.1, from coordinate 88,451 downwards.
GACAGCAGGGTTATGAGGTAAAGACGTTCATTGAGGATATCCGCACACCGGACTGGTCTTTCATTGAGCGTTCAGACCTTTTGTGCATATCCACCATTACCTCTACAGTCCATGTGGCTTATGAGACGGCAGACAGGGCCAGAAAGCTCGGGATACCGGTGGTGATGGGCGGGGCACACCCCACGTTCATGGCAGGGGAGGCACTGCAACACGCCAACTTTGTCATCAGGGGCGAGGGGGAGAGGGCGCTCCTGCAACTTGTGGAGTCGCTTAAGAGCGGAACTCCCGCCCTGAATTCAATCAACGGACTGTCCTACAGGGATAAGGCCGGCAACGATGTCCACAATCCGCCGTCGGAGTTCGTCGCAGACCTCGACTCGCTGCCCGACCCGGACTATACACTCGTGCATGGCTGGAGGAACTCCAATATCCACCCCATTGCCACCTCACGGGGGTGTGCCTTTAACTGTCGATTCTGCCTGGTAAGTCCCATGTTTGGCAGGAGATACCGATTTCGCTCTGTTGAAAGGGTGGTGAATGAGCTGAGGCGCATAGCATCAGTATCAAGGTCTCCATTGTTTTTCGTTGACGACAACTTTGCCGCCAACAAGAAACGAACCAAGGAGATACTACGCCGCATGATCGCTGAGGGCATAAAGCCACGATGGTCTGCAATGGTTCGTCCTGACATATACAGGGACGAGGAACTCCTGGGTCTGCTGGCCAGGTCGGGGAAGTTTACCGCATCCATCGGCTTTGAGTCAACAAGCGCCCAAGCCCTCAAGGACTACAACAAGCACCAGAAGGTCGATGATAACATAAGGTGTGTTGCCGCCCTCAAGACACATGGAATAAAGATACACGGCATGTTTGTCTTTGGTGCCGACACAGACACCATCGAAACGATCACTGACTCCGCCGAGTTTTCCATCGATAGCGGACTTGATTCGGTGCAGTTCATGATCCTGACCCCACTGCCCGGAACCGCACTGTATGAGGACTTTAAGGCAACACAAAGGCTCCTGCACACCGACTGGTCCAAGTACGACATCAACCACGTCGTCTACAAAACGGCCACCATCAAGCCCCAACACCTCCAGGTGGAGACCATAAAGGCAATGGAGAGGTTCTACAGCCTGAAACACTTCTGGCGACACATGAAGTCTCTTGACCTGTTCTATGCCGCCTTCGGTCTGTATAGCCGGCGGATGGTCAAAAAGGCCCTCAAAGATATCCAGGGCTATGCCGATTCACTGAACCAATAGCGTTTGCCGGCTCTTGCATTTGCCGGTTATGGTACACAAAAACTGATACATTAACGGATCGAGATATCTCACAGGGGGGATCATAAAACAGATGTCAATAAATTGTCAGTACGTGGCAATTTTTATACTGATAGAAACTTAAACGACAGGAGTATCAATGACAAACCTAGAAAAGCTACAGACCATGCTCCTTCACTGGAAGCATCACAACGTTGAACATGCCGGCACCTACCATGAATGGTCTCAAAAGATGTCAGAAGAAGGACACACGGAGTTGTCCGAGGTCATGCGGGAGATATCTGAGGAGAGTCTCAGGGTGAACGAATTATTCGATAAGGCATTGAGATTGCTCACAGAAAAACCATAGACACCAGATACTGAGATGCAGCAACCATATCTGGCATGAATCTTGATAAAGTTGTGTATTATGATTAAAAACATTAACGACAACAGGACAGATGCTTTCAGCAAGGACACGAGACTGGCAGTAGCGCAGGGCGCCGAGTTCAGTTCGGACTTCAGGAGAATCCTGACGGGGGCACTAAACGATGATGAGCACTTGAGGCCGTTGGATATGTCGGTGGTTGACTCGCTGCGCAGGATACTTGACATTTTTGTCAACCATAGCAATTCAGCTTTATTCCCCTCCGAGGATACTATGTTTAGTGGTAGCAGCAGCGGAGTTGGTGGGTTTCTCCCCATGCTTCCGCTTCCGTTGTACCTGCCACAGTTGGCACAGAAGAAGATTGCAGCCGTATCGCTGCCCTCTCATCCTGGGGCTGCCGTGGACGTCTCAGGCATAAAGCAGGCCAAAAAACCCCAGGAACAGACTGCCCGCACCGTAAAGAACGAAACCGGAAAAGGCATAAATGGGCAGACTGCAACAGAGCCTGACCAAATCTCCGTGGCTGCCACGGATGGCGACAACAACTCCTCTTCTGCAGAGGCAAAAGATGAGAATTCAGGTAAATACAAGGTGCTGGATAAGTATGAGGCAATCATAAATGAATCGGCACAGAAGTATGAGGTCAATCCGGCGCTTATAAAGGCGGTTATAATGGCAGAGAGTAACGGAGACCCCAAGGCCCAATCCTATGCGGGCGCACGGGGATTGATGCAATTGATGCCTTCAACGGCGGCAGGCCTCGGCGTAAAGAACTCCTTTGATCCCAAGCAGAATATCATGGGAGGCACACGTTATCTGCGCCAGTTGCTTGACCGTTACAACGGTGACGTGCGGTTAACCCTTGCCGCCTATAACTGGGGTATGGGAAACCTGGAAAGAATACCGCATAAGATGCCCACGGAGACACGCAACTACATAGCAAAAGTCGAGGGCTATTACCGCAATTTTGCAGAGGGAGCAGCGCCACCGGATATGTTAATGGCCTAGGGATACACTCTGCGCAAGGAAAACCTCCTGTTGCAGTTTTTTGCGGTAAGACAGGGCAATTGCTGCCAACCTTACTTTTTGGGGACAGCCCTGCCACTGATAGTGACTTGCAACACCTCGATTTTTGACAAATCAGGGGCTAAATCACCGGTTGTCACTACTTGTGCAGGACTGCCGTTTTTTAGTTGGCCTTAATTAATGTATGCCATCTCCTATTTTTTCTTGACTTTCTTACCTGCCTTTATTGGTTCGGTTTTTGGCGTGTCGGCAACTTTCTTTACAGGTTGATTTTTAGCTGTGCTTTTATTTGAGGTTTTAGCTGTGGGTTCCTTGACGACCAAAGCGTCTTTTAAGGCTGCCCCGGCTATAAACTTAGGGACTCTGGCAGCGGGGATTGTTATAGCGTCTCCCGTTCTTGGATTACGTCCCTCACGTGCCTTTCTCTCCCTGGCTGAAAAACTGCCAAAACCAACCAGTGTGACCTTGCCGTCGGTGGTGAGTGCCTTTGTAACGTTCTTCATAAACGACTCGACGATCTTCAGAACCTCGTGTTTGCTCATTTGGGTGTCACTAGCAATGGAAGAAACAAGCTGTGCCTTTGTCATAGATCCTCCTAAAAGTTAGTTATATCGTTCTTACGGCGTAAAGCCTATGTTTTTTTATGATACAGAATTGTTTTGAATTTGTAAAGCATTTTGAAGAAAAATTTATATTTTTTTTGTCTATTGTCAATACCTGTCCAATATCCCCTAAAATAGCCAACATACATGCCATGTCCTGATTTTAAGGGCTGTTGCAACATGCTGATTATATACGCTTATATCACAACAGTCCCCGTTTAGCACTCTGCCGAAGAACTCTGTTTTACAAAGACGCTACATTAATGTTAGCATACAGGAGAGTAACTTCATATGCTTACGTATTTATTTAAGAAGGCTACCGAGATGGTCGTCACGTTTGTGGGGATAACGATAATCAGCTTTTTGATAATCCACCTGGCCCCGGGCAAACCCACGGACGTCTTAACCGATATGAATCCCAAGATCACACCGGAGGCACGCACCAGACTCCTGCAATACTATGGTCTGGACAAACCCATATGGCAACAGTACACACGGTGGTTTGGCCGGGTTGTGCGACTGGACTTCGGTGAGTCATTTTCCTCAGACCACAGACCCGTCTGGAACAAGATCAAGGAGAGACTGCCTGTGACCTTTGGGATAAACCTGCTATCGCTGACCATTATCTTTGTTGCTGCCGTCCCCATAGGGGTGTTGTCTGCCACCCACAGGCATTCCATGTATGACAAGGTTACGACCCTGCTCGTGTTTGTGGGTTTTGCGATGCCGGCCTTCTGGTTGGCCCTGCTGTTGATGATGTTGTTTGGCACGTACCTGCACGTGCTGCCCATATCGGGGCTTAAGTCGTTGGGGTACGAAGGGTTGAGTCTTTGGGGCAAGGTGGTGGATATGGCAAGGCATTTGGTCTTGCCCGTGTTTGTATCCTCATTCGGGGGGCTTGCCGGCATCTCCCGATATATGCGGGGGAGTCTCCTTGAGGTGATACGTCAGGACTACATCACCACGGCCCGGGCAAAGGGGTTAACCGAAGGCAAGGTCATCTACGTCCACGCCCTGAGAAACGCCCTCCTGCCCATAATCACCATCCTGGGATTGTCCATACCGGGACTCATCGGGGGCAGCGTTATCTTTGAGCAGGTCTTTGGCATCCCGGGGATGGGACAGCTCTTTTACATGGCCGTCATGATGAGGGACTACCCCCTGGTGATGGGCATACTGACCATCGGTGCAGTCCTGACTCTGGCAGGCAACCTTGCCGCCGATATCGGCTACGCCATCGCAGACCCCAGAATCCGAAAGTAACAAGAAAAAAAAGGGGCGGCTCCGCTTCTTTGTCGCTCCAGGACGCTCCTGACCCCCCTTGACCCCATTAAAAGGGCCACGTATTTGCTCCACCACTGCATGTTCATCACTACAGCGTTATTTTGCTGATACCGTTACAATCGCGCTAAAGATCGGTTTTGCAGTGTTGTTGGCGTAGGCCGTGATGCTAATAGTCTGGCTATTCACGGCAGTTAAGACAATATCTCCCTGTGTGGTGTGTGTGGTTACAAACAAGGGCAACTTCGTAAATGGATTTTTGTCTCCTTTGTTGGTGCGGTCTCTTATAAAGTCGCTGATTACTTCATCCATGCCACCCGGGAAGGACGTGTAGAGGGCAGAATTGGCCTGGTTGTATACCGCCTGGCAGGTCTTACCGGTAACCGCTGCGTTTTCGACCTCGATACAACCTTGCTTACCGCTACTGTCTGTTACGATTAGATACGGGTTACCCGCTGCATATGAATTCAAATAGACTTGCAGGTCAGAGACGGCACCCCTTGCCGCTGAGTTGATGGCTTTTACCTTATCCCTGGCGTCAACGCCCTCAGCCCATGTTAAAAGTGTCTCTAATAGAGGCGGGGAGTTGTCGGTCCAGCTCAACCGGTGAATCGATGTCGTTGTTGCTATGCCGGCGATAAATATAAGGACAAAGGCTGCCACAGAGACAAGTGTCCATCTCAATTGCCAGGTTGTTGGTGTTTCGTTGCGGAGGCGCTTTAACTTTGGATAGAACCACTTCACAAACACATGCAACCCCACCGCTAACAACGCCAGGAGTACAATATCTAACACGAACACCGCCGTGTTAAAGCTTATTTTTTCAGTAACGAGTAAACAGGAAAACCATATCATTGAGATTAAATAGCTAGCAAATAGCAAGTTCCCTGTAACAAATATAACGGATGTTCTGGGTTTTGACTGTAAAAAATCGTGTAACCCCTTGACACTAAACGATTATTCAAAATTGATAGTGTCTACATTTTAAAATTCTTTGCTATATTAATAAGTTATCATGAAATGTATTATACCATGCCTCACTAATAAAATCAAGTTTTAGTGTCTACGTGTTTACACATTTTCTTTTATAAAACCTTATATTTAAAGGAAGTAAGCCTTTTTTTGCGCAGAACATCCGATATAAGCAAGTAAGCAGGAGCTGCTATAAATATAGTCGCTATAATAGCTTTCCGTATTTTACGCAAGTGTTTTTTAAGCTTCCATAAGGTAAATGTGCCGGCCACAAAAATAAGCGCCATTGTAATAGGAAAAATAAGAACATATAAAGGCAATGGCTCTCTATGGTCGTAGGTCATAAAAGAGATTAACACTATGCTTGAAAGGATATTGGAAGTCAACAGTAAAAGAAAGATAACAAACAAATACCCCTTTCTATCCAACCATTTCATATTAAAAAAGCATAGTAAAATGGGGTCAAGGGGACTTCTTTCCGGCCGGGGCGCCTCGCCCCTCCCCTTGCGGGGGGTTCTGAAGGGGGGCGGAGGGGGTGGGGCACCCCTGCCACAAACCGCCCCTTTCTTTCTTGCCGTAAAGTATAGTTACCATGAAATATCAATAGGATACATTTTATGCATCGATGATAACATATCTCCGTATCGCTGTCAATATGACGAATTGCCTGCTGGTGGAATTGACTGCCGGTGGTATGGTACAATACTAGCGGTCTAAAGGGAAAGCGTATTTAATGATATTTTGGAGAAACCGGCAATCGTGATACAAGAGCCAACAGTACAGGGGAAAAAAATAAACGCAATGAAGATACTGATCATCAAGCCAAGCTCCCTGGGGGATGTCATCCATGCGCTGCCTTTTCTGAACGCCTTACGCCAGGGGTATCCGCAGGCCGAAATCCACTGGGTCATCGCCAGGGGGTTGTACGATCTCCTGGATGGCCATCCGATGATACACAGGCTCTGGGCCATAGACAAAGACCAATGGAAGAGACCCGGGCGCATCAAGGAGACAATTGCAGAACTCAACGCGTTACGGATCGGCCTGAGAGAGGAGCGATTCGATGTCGTCGTTGATCTGCAGGGGTTGTTCAGGAGCGGGCTTGTAGCGGCACTGTCGGGATGCCCGCTGAGGATCGGATTCAAGGAGGCCAGAGAGGGCAGCAGGCTGTTTTACAATCAGCTCGTAGAGGGTGGCCGGAATTTTCATGCCGTTGAAAGATACCTGCGGGTGGCAACCACGACACTTGGGTGCAAGACACCTTCGGTGAACTTCCCCCTACCTATGGGTAATCCGCCGGAGGGGCTTGCGGGTAAGGACTTTGCCGTCATAGTCCCCGGTGCACGGTGGCGGACCAAGCAGTGGGAGCCGGAGAAGTTCGGTCAGGTGGCCGCAAGACTACCTGTATCCTCGGTTGTCATCGGCAGCAACGACGATGCAGAGGCCGCAGCGGCGGTGGTAGCACACTCGGCAGGGAAGGCCATAAACCTTGCCGGCAGGACTTCCTTAAAGGATATCGTCGGTATAATCGCCAGGGCACGCCTTGTGCTCACCAACGACACCGGCCCCATGCACATCGCAGCAGCCCTGAAAGTCCCGGTGTTTGCCGTCTTTGGCCCCACAGACCCACAACTCACAGGCCCATATGGCAGTTTTGGACACGTCTTCAGAACCGCAATTGCATGTTCGCCATGCCGTAAGAAAAATTGCAGAACAAAAAAATGTCTGAGGGATTTATCTTTTCAATCGGTTTATGAAACAATAATAGACAGTGTTTTCTCAGACGCTTGCCGGGAGGTTGACCCACTGGCGGCAAGAACACTTATACGGCTTTAGATATTCAAAACAAAGGAGGCAGATATTATGACTATCGGTTTACTTGTAACGAGGGATGGTTTTAAGGAAGACATCGTTGGTCTGACCAAGGCAGCGGCAGGCAAGGGATACACCGTCATCATCTTCATGATGGATGACGGCATACGACACTCACAGGATGCAGATATCCAGGCGCTGAAGGACCTGCCCGGTGTGAGCATGAGCCTGTGCGACCACAGCGCAAAGCTCAGAGACGTTACCGAGGGTATGATCCCGGCGTGCATCACCGCCGGCAGTCAGTACCAGAACTCAGTAATGAACCAGGACGCCGACCGGGTGATCCTCATTTAACAAACAATAAACAACTGCAGGAGACAACTAACACTATGGCCAAGAAAATAGCAGTACTCGTAAGAGACAGACAGGGTGAGGCGCTGAGGATGAGCATCGGTATAACCGTCATGGACGACATTATAGATGTCTTTATCCTGGACAAGAAGATCGTCGAAAACGAAGAAAACTCCATGAACCTTGAGATGATCAAGGACATGGGCATGAACCTGTGCACAAACATCAAGGACTACGACGACATACAGTACGTCACAACAGAGGAAATTGGCAGCAAACTCCTGGAGTATGACAATATCCTTGCTTACTAACAAAACACCCATGGAGGTAACATGAAAGTACTACTAATCCAGAAACAGGACCTTAACCCCACGGGCAAGGTCATCATAGATGAGATGAAAAAACACGCAGAACTTACTACCATCGACATGCGCACCGACAAGGACTACGGCAAGATTATTGACAGCGTTGTCAGCAGCGACAAGGTCATTACGTGGTAGGCGTTGTACGGTGGAGGGGGGGAGGTTTGCCCCCCAATTTTTTGTTGTCAGAAAAAGTCTTTGCTTATTGTACGCTTAAATGTGTATACTGTATAATTATTGTAATAAGGAGGTCATTTTATGCCTAAAAAGGTAGCGCTATTAACGGCGGGCGGATTGGCGCCATGTCTAAGTTCGGCGGTGGGGGGACTCATCCAGCGTTACAGTGAGATATTACCGGAGACGGAGATCATCGGATTTACCAACGGCTATGACGGCCTGTTGCGTAAGAGCTTCATAACTGTTACACCCGAGGTAAGACAGAACGCCCACCTGCTGCATGGGTTTGGCGGCAGTCCGCTTGGCAATAGCCGCGTGAAACTGACAAACGTCAAGGATTGCGTCAAAAAGGGCTTGGTCAAGGAGGGACAGAATCCCCTGCACGTGGCAGCCGAAAATCTCAAGGAACTCGGCGTAGAGGTACTGCACACCATCGGCGGTGATGACACAAGCCTCACGGCTGCCGACCTGGCAAAGTACCTGCACGAAAACGGCTATGAGCTGACCGTCATCGGCCTGCCCAAGACCGTGGACAACGACGTCTCACCCATCGTGCAAACACTTGGAGCCTACACGGCGGCAGAACACGGGGCAAACTTCTTCTTGAACGTCGTCGGCGAAACTTCGGCAAACCCCGGAATGTTGATCGTCCATGAGGTTATGGGTAGAAACTGCGGATATCTGACGGCAAGAACCGCCTATGAGTACAACAAGCTGCTCAAGAGGATATCCTTTGTGGACTCCTTTGGTATCTCAAGCAACACCTACGGGGTGGATGCCGTACTCATACCGGAGGTCGAGTTTGACCTGAACAAGTTGGCCGCCCTTCTCAAGGACAAGCTGGCAAAGAACGACTGTGCCAAGATATTCATATCCGAAGGCGCCGGAGCGGCAGGCATAGTAAAAGAGCTTGAGTCCAAGGGACTTGAGGTGCCACGCGATGCCTTTGGTCACGTGAAACTGGACAAGGTCAACGTCGGACAGTGGCACGCCGACACCCTCTCAGGCATGATCGGAGCCGGCAAGGTGCTCGTACAGAAGAGCGGTTACTATGCCCGTGCAGCCCGACCAAATATCCATGACATCATGCTGATAAAGTCCATGACGGACCTGGCCGTGGAGATGGCCGTTGCGGGCATCCCGGGGATACTTGGACATGACGAGGAGAGAAACGGCGTATTGCGTGCCATCGAATTTACGCGTATCAAGGGGGGCAAGCCCTTTGATCCAAACGTGGACTGGTTTAAGGCCCTGATAAAAGACATCGGACAGCCGGACCTCAAGTAGCATACGTGTTATAATCAACAAAACGGCCTCATTCATTGGTGATAGCTGAGGGGTGGGGCCTTTATTAAAAAACATTAGATTTATGGAGTAAGTAAATATGTTAAATGAGATGAAGATTAAGACCAAGTTGTATCTGGGTTTCGCTATAGTGTTCTGTCTTATACTGATAACCGGTGTTGTAGGTTTTATAAGTGTGGAAAAGCTGATAACACAAACAGACAAGGCAGAGGAGCTTAGTCAGAGCCTGGCAGCAGAGATTGGGACTAAAGACCAGTCAAAGGCGAGGACGATCCAGGATGCAGCCAAGAAAATAAAAGAGGAGGCTGATTCTACAGAAAGTACGGTAATTATTTCGATGATTTTTATGGTCATCCTGGGTATGGTGGTAAGTGTGTTGATAGCCATGTTCTTAAACAAGTCAATAACCCAGCCAATCATTAATATCGCCAGTACGGCGGAGTCTATCTCCGAGGGCAACCTCCACGTGGAATCCATGCGTGTGGATAGCCGTGATGAGGTTGGCACGCTCGTGGGTGCGGTTAATCGGATGAAGGAGTCGTTAGCTGGCGTTATCGATCAGATATCCGATACGGCGGGGCAGTTGACGTCGGCCTCGGAGGTGTTATCGAACTCTGTGCAGCAGATAACCCGCAAGGTCGATGACCAGGCAACGAGGGCAGGGCAGTTGTCCACCTCTTCGACGGAGATGTCTCAGACAGTTATAGATATAGCCAAGAACGCCTCGGAGATAGCCGCCTCAGCCAGCGAAACCCTGACAACTGCACAAAAGGGCGCCGACGTTGTCATCAAGACCGTCAACGAGGTCGATGAGATATCCAACACCGTCTCTAACCTGGCCCAGGTGATGACCACCCTGGGGGATCGCTCCAAACAGATCGGCGATATCGTAAGCGTTATAAACGACATAGCGGACCAGACAAACCTGCTGGCCTTAAACGCCGCCATAGAGGCAGCCAGGGCCGGTGAACAAGGCAGAGGCTTTGCCGTTGTTGCCGATGAGGTAAGGAAGCTCGCCGAAAAAACGGCCAAGGCCACCACCGAAATCAGTGAAATGATAAACGCCATCCAGCGGGAAACGGACAAGGCCGTGTCATCGATGGAGGAGAGTCTCAAGCGCGTTGAATCCGGCTCACGGTTCTCCCAAGAGGCCGGGACTGCTCTGCAAACCATCGTCAGCAGTGTGCAGGAGCTTCAGACTATGGTACTACAGATAGCCTCCGCCACCGAAGAGATGTCCACCGTAACCGAAACCATGACAACCGACATAGAATCCATAGCAGCCGCAGCCAACGAAACATCCTCTGATGCAGAGCAGATATCGCGTGCATCGACAGACCTGACTGACCTTTCGTCAAGTCTTGAAAAGGTGCTGGGTCAGTTTAGCTCCACGGGTTCCGGGCGAGGACAAAAAGCTGCTCCCAAAAAACGAGGATCTGCACCACAGTCGCTTAATTGGAACAAGGGTTAAGACAGAGAGAAACACACACAAAAAAGCGTTTTTTTATAAGTCGCTGACCATTACGGCGTAGTCAGTTTCTTAGCCTTGGCCATGCTTATAAAACCGGCACCGTAGCAGAAGGTGTTAGCCGTACCGGATGTTATTGCAAACTGTACGGTCTGTTGGAGGGGGAATGTTACCTGCCGGAGTCTCGGACATACTGGCAATCTTGAGACATAAATTATGTACACTATAGCGTGTCCTTATGGTACAATAGGTTTATGACAACACAAATATTAGAGAAGGATTTAGACTTGACTGAAATAATCAATGGGGTGGAAGTTATGTCGCCAAGTCCTTTTGAACGACATCAAAGTATCAGCAGTAATATTTACAGGAAAATAGACAGACATATGGAAAAGGTCAAGATTGGAAAGGTGTATTATGCACCCCTTGACGTTATCCTCAAGGAAGGGCAGCAAAGATTACAACCCGACATCTTGTTTATCAGAAGAGAGAACATGGTCATCGTGCAAGACTGGATCAGGGGCGTGCCCGACATGGTATGTGAGATTGTATCTAAAGGCTCTCATGGTAAAGACACCGTAACCAAGAAGAAAATCTACGAAGATTTCAGAGTGCCTGAGTACTGGATTGTCATCCCGGAGCTTGAAACCATAGAAGTGTTTACCATTGAGGGGGATGCTTACGAGTTGTTTTCCCTGGCAGAAGGTGAGGGAGTGGTAAGGTCCAGAGTCATTGAAGGGCTTGAATTTGATGTTAAGGACGTCTTTGAGGAATAAGGCCAAGAGGTAATCGTAAAGGGCTTTTCTCATAAGTCGCTGACAACGACAGCCGTAGCCAACTCCTTAACCTTGTCCATGCTGATGAAACCGGCACCGTAGCAGAGGGTGTTGGCCGTACCGGATGCTATTGCAAGCCGTAAGGTTTGCTGCAGGGGCGTGTTATCTGCCAAGGCTATGGCCATGCCGGCAACAACGCAGTCACCGCTGCCCCAACTGTTTACCGTTGCCACCTGCGGGGGGGTAATCCTCCACGCCGTGCCTGATGTAAAGGCAAGTGCGTCATCCCTGCCACGGGTAATGACCACCGTTGAAATGCCCAGGTTCAGGAGGCATTCGACATCCGAAATCGTCTCCTCCAGGGTACCGTCAACCCTCCCGGTGAGTCCGTGTAGTTCTGCTGCGTTTATCTTGAGGAAATCCGGTGCTGCCTCAATCCCCCTTGCAAGGGCACTGCCGCTGGTATCGAGAATAACCTTGGCTTGTCTCTGGTGCGCAATGGATATCAACTCTGCATACAGGCAATCGTCAATCCCCCTGGCCATGCTGCCGGAGAGCACTACGATTGCCCCGGCTGTTACCGTCTCCGCATAGAGCGCCTTGAATCTGTTCACTTCGCCGGTTGAGACGACAGGCCCCAGCTCATTGAGTATCGTCTCCCCTGCGTTTTTGGTCTCATCATTTAGCACATCCAGTATGCCATAACAATTTCTGCTCTCCTGCTCAACTTCAACGTACCTAAAGTCTATTCCCTCTTGCCTGAGCATCTCAACGATCATCCCACCCGTCCTGCCGCCAACGAAGCCAAGGGCAATGCCCTCCGCCCCCATGCGCACAACGGCACGGGAGACGTTGATCCCCTTCCCCCCAGGGCAGACCATCAGTGCCTCCCCACGATTGACACCGCTAACCCTGAAGTCATCCACTCTCAGAGTTCTGTCTATCGAGGGATTAAGTGTCACTGTTATAATCATCAACTGAGACAATTATAACATATGACGTGTGCGGAGCTACTTATTTCTTATTTCACGGTCAAATGGATTACCCTGGAGGTGCTCACTTTTTTACTCTTTTCGTATATAATTAAAGCTATGGATGAATATCTGCTTGGCCAACTCAGCAACGTATGCAAGACCTACAGGGTGGGCGACATAACGGTTGAGGCCCTCCGGGGGGTTTCGATGACGCTTAACCGTGGTGATTTCTTTGCCATCATGGGGGTATCCGGCTCGGGAAAGACCACGCTGCTGAATATTCTTGGGTGCCTGGACGTACCAACCTCGGGCAGTTACGTCCTCAATGGCAAGGACGTCTCCCGGACAGATGACGATACACTATCGACCATAAGAAACGAACTGATCGGGTTTGTGTTTCAGAGCTTTTACCTGCTTCACTACGCCACGGTGCTGGAAAACGTGCTGCTGCCAACCCTGTACAAAGAAAATTCCACGGCAGACACCTCCCGTAGGGCTGAGGAGGTGCTTAAACTGGTGGGCCTGCAGGACAGGGCAGACTTCAAACCCAGACAGCTCTCCGGTGGGCAACAACAGCGCGTGGCAATCGCACGGGCGCTTATCAATACCCCCCAGTTGCTCATATGCGATGAACCTACAGGCCAACTGGACAGCACAACTGCCGGCGAAATCATGGCCATCATCAAGGCCCTCCACCACAGTGGCAAGACCATAGTGCTCGTCACCCACGACAGGGACATAGCCGCATACGCCGACAAGGTGTTGACCATCAAGGACGGTCAACTCGTGACTGCCGCATGAGTCTGCAAGGCGTTAGACGATTGACGGGGATTGCCATTGATGCATTCAGGGCGGTTGTGGCGTTTAAGCTGAGGGCGTTTTTCTGCATCCTGAGTGTATCTCTGGGCATAGCAGCCATAACGGTAATCGTGGCCACAGTGGAGGGGGCATACAAGAAGGCATACGACATCATTGACATCTTTGGGCCGGACTCTTTGCTCGTCCTGGGCGGGGGGACGGAGATTCGGGCAGTGGCACAGAGGCAGAAGACCCTGACCCTTGATGACGCCGATGCCATTGGGGGAAACTTCCCATCGGCCTACTTCGTCACCCCCATGGCCACCAGGGGCGGGGTTGATGTATCCTACCGCGACCACAAGCACCAGACCCTGGTAATCGGTTCGACTTTTGATTATACCGCCAGTTGGAGCTGGGCCATAGCAGAGGGGGGAGACATCTCAGCCGATGACGTCACGGGGCGTCGCAACGTGTGTCTGTTGGGTCAGCACGTAGCCATGCAACTGTTTGACCAAATAAGCCCCGTTGGTAAAACTATCCTCGTTGACAGGCTGCAATGCCGCGTGGTGGGGGTGTTGTCACAGCGGAGTGCCTCACAGATGGGGCACAACATCAACGACCGTATTATCATGCCCATTACCACGGTGATGAGAAAGCTGCAAAACGAATCCCGCTACATCACAATGGTAAAGGTCAGGTTCAGGGAGACCGCATATCTCAAATCATGGGCGGAACAGTTGAGGCAATTTCTGAGACACCGGCACGGGATAAAGTCCGACCAGAGTGACGACTTCACGATTGTCAGTCCGGATGAGATCATACGCTTCCTGGTGGCCTTTACGGGATCGCTTGTGGTGTTTTTGGGGATTACGGGTGTGGTGTCGCTGTTGGTGTCAGGGTTTGTGCTGGCCAACCTGTTTAGTCTCTCCGTCAGTGAGAGGACAAACGAAATCGGGATCAGGCGTGCCTTGGGTGCCAGAAAAAGCGACATATTTCATCAGTTCATCCTTGAGTCAACCATCCTGACAACCGTGGGGGGACTGCTTGGGTTTGTGCTGGGGCTTGCGTCGTCAAAGTTAATCGTGATGATGGCTGAGTTTCCGATCTATTTTTCGTGGAAGGCCTTTGCCATAGGGCTTGCAATGGCAATTGTCGTGGGCGTAGTCTTTGCCGTTGCCCCGGCACGCACTGCCGCAAACCTCAATCCCATTGAGGCCATAAGGTAAAAAATACAACACACTCTCTCTGTTACCGATATAGTGGGGGTGCCCGATGAGCAATTGGTATCCTCTTAAAAAAGCAGGGTAAAATTTATTTCCCGGTTAAAAGGCATGGATTCCTGCTTTTGCAGGAATGACAGTTACAGCCGTTTTCCAAGTGTGCCTGCCCCTGGCTCGAACAGGGGTCATTCCTGGCTTGACCAGGAATCCAGGATGCGTAAAAGCATAGTTACCATGAAATATAAAGAGGATACAGCAATTGCATAAATGTTTGCGGTTGTTGTATCATAAAAAGGTGTTACTGTTATGAGCAACAACGATATTAACGACAAAGACGGCAATCACTTCCAACGGTTGGTTGAGGCTGCACGAGATGCCATACTGGTGATGGACCAGAAGGGGTCTGTCATGTATGGCAATAATGCCGCCACAAGGCTCTTTGGCTATAACAGTGACGAGCTAATAGGCATGAGCGTTGAAATGTTGTTTCCAAAGGGGTTGGATTTGTTAAAAAGAGAGACAAAGATAAGCGAGTCTGTTGCTGCTAAAAAAGATGGCAGCAGGTTCCCTGCCGAGGTGACGGTTTCAAGTTATGAGGTTGACAACAGGAAGTTCTTTATGTCGATGATCAGGGGTAATCTGTATCAGCACAACGATGAGGGCATATACGACGGCGAGTCTTATCCGTACAGACAGGCAAAGATAGAGGTAGAGACCCTTCTTAAGCAAAAGGAGCTTCTCATCAGACAACAGGACCAGATATTTGAGATGTACGCATATTCAGCCCATACCTTAAAGAATTACATTTCCACCATCATAACCTTCTTTGAGCTGCTTAAAAGGCGCAAGAACAAACCGGATAAGCTCAACGAACTGCTTGAGGAAGACTATATAGAAAGCCTCGATTTCGAACTAAAAAGCATGTACGAACTCCTTGTCAGCGTCCTTAAGAGTACCTCTGTCAATAACGTTGAGGAAGGCGACCTCAATGTCAATGAATATATAAAAAAGAACCTCCTGCCACTACGCATGGGTAAAAAGAGCAGTTACCTGAAGGTGGAGAACAGATTTCCAGACGATAAACAATATTACGTCAGGGGCATTGCCGTCAATCTCAACACCATTCTGAGAAACGTCTTTAACAACGCCAGAGATGAGGTTATCATGCACTATGGCCCCTGGGATGATGGCTTTTATGCCGAGGGTAATATGAAGATACTCGATACGGAAGAGTCGCATATTATAATAGACGGGCATGTCAATGACAACAACGTGCTTATCAAAGTCTCCAACAAAGGAAGACTTATACCGGATGACAAGAAGGAGTTCATTTTTGAAAAAGGCATTACCTTTAAAACAACCGGAACCGGCTACGGCCTGACCGACTGTCGCAAACTTACCGGCGAAATGGGAGGTACGATATGGGCAGAGAACTTTGGTGACAAAGGGGCAACGTTTTGCATCCAACTGCCACTTGTCAATGTAATAGAAGAAGGAGGTGCTACGGATGATTGATCCGCGCGTTAAGATGCTCATAAGGCAGCAATTTAAGACCATGAAGGTCCTGTTGGTAGATGACATGATGCCCAATATAAAAAATAACATCATGTTGCTTGAAGACCTGGGTTTTACAAAGGCAAACATAACGACTGCCTCAAATGGTGCACAGGCATTTTCAAAGCTGATGGTGACAAAGCCTAACTTTATCATAACCGACTGGAACATGCCGATGGTAGACGGTCTGACGTTTGTAAAGAAGCTGCGGGCACTTGAGGCCTATAAAGATATACCGGTCATTATGATCACGGCAGAGCCCGATAAGAAGGTTAAGGATGTAGAGGAGTATGTTAACGCCTTTCTCAAAAAACCTTATACTATACAATACCTTGAGGATATAATCTACTCCGTGGTGGCAAGAAAGCTGCTTAAAGACAAGAAGGTGTAAGGCAGCAAAAGGCTTTTTGAGGAACGTTGAATTTTCAGACAATTTCATTTTACAACAGATTCAAAATAAAACCCAGAGAGGCTTGACAGATGGAGGCTGACAGATGACAGATGCGATGCACAAGCAAACATTGCCCCAGGGGTTGCTGACCCCCAGGTGGACATTGAGTGAGCTCTTGCCGGGTGGGAAGGGGCCTGAGCTGGAGGATGTTATACAGGAGATAGACGAAACTGCAAGCTACATACAATCCCTTCGTGATACGCTTGTGCCCGGTATGACGTGCGAGGACTTTGTGAGAATCCTCAATGCCCTGGAGCGGTTTGCAACGCTGTCCAACCGACTGGGGGCCTATGGACAGTTGTGGTTTTCCGAAGACACGCAAAACCGTGAGGCACTGTCCTATATGGTGCGCATGGATGACATGCTGGCGTCCCTGCAAAATCGCATACTGTTTTTCAACCTCTGGTGGAGGTCACTGTCCAACGATGAGGCCAACAGACTCATCGCCTGTTCCGGCTCCCTGCAATACTACCTGAAACAGCAACGCAACTTTAAACGGCACACGCTTTCAGAACCCGAAGAGAAAATTATCAACTTAAAGGACGTAAACGGCATAAATGCAATCCTTACCCTCTATGATATGATTACAAACAAGTATGCCTTTGAACTGGAGATAGACGGCAAGAAACAGCAACTGACCAGAGATGCACTCATGGGCTATGTCCGTCACCATGACGCCGGGCTACGCAAGGGAGCATATCAGGAACTTTTACGGGTCTATGGTG
The DNA here is from genome assembly GCF_000714715.1 of Candidatus Magnetobacterium casense. GTDB lineage: Bacteria > Nitrospirota > Thermodesulfovibrionia > Thermodesulfovibrionales > Magnetobacteriaceae > Magnetobacterium > Magnetobacterium casense. Next base: position 70,947 of record NZ_JMFO01000011.1, on the reverse strand, counting down.
CCGACGAGGCTGTTCTTTCGCAGATATACATCCACAGGTTGCGTGATTTTACAAACGAAAATCTGCATCTGCGCCAATTTCAATCACCAATAAGCGTACGAAATCTCGCCAACGACGTCTCCGACATTGCAGTGGAGATACTGCTAACCGTCTGCGAAGTGGAGGCCCATGTCTTTCAACGCTACTTCAAGCTCAAGGGGCGCATGTTAAACACTCCCAAGTTGCAGCGTTATGACATCTATGCCCCCTGCTACGCCTCCTCTGACAATCAGGATAATAAACCACACAAGACCATTGCCTATCACGATGCCGTGGCTATGGTACTGGACACCTTCAGGGAGTTTTCCCCGCAGTTAGAGGTGTTAGCCCGCCGTGTCTTTGAACAACGGCACGTTGATAGCGAAGACCGTCCCAATAAGCGTGGAGGGGCCTTCTGCTACAGTGCCCTGCCAACACTACTGCCCTGGGTGCTTGTCAACTACAACGGTCAACCGCGTCAGGTTGCCACCATTGCACATGAGATGGGACACGCCGTACATGCACTCATGGCTCATGAGCACAGCGTCCTTACGTACAACGCAACCCTCCCGCTTGCCGAAACGGCGTCCGTGTTTTCCGAAATGCTCCTGACCGAAAGGCTCCTGGCTACCGAAACCGACAGAAACGTAAAACGCGAAATCCTCCAAAACGCCATAGATGACATCTATGCAACCGTTATCAGGCAGGCATACTTTGTGATCTTTGAACAGAAGGCGCATCGTCTTTTTTCCGAGGGTGAAATAGACCTCAACGCCCTATACATGTCAACCCTTTCGGCACAGTTTGGCGACGTCGTGGACATCAGCAAGGACTTCAGATTCGAGTGGATGGCGATCCCGCATATATATCACACTCCGTTTTACTGCTATGCCTATTGTTTTGGTGAACTTCTCTCCCTTGCCCTGTATCAGAGGTACAAGGAGGAAGGTGAGAAATTCAAGCCGCTGTTTTTGAAGATACTCTCCTACGGCGGCTCAAAAAGCCCCGATCACATACTAAGCGAAGTCGGCATTGACATATCGGACCCGGCCTTCTGGAGAAGTGGCTTCAGGGTCATCGAAACCATGATAAACCAACTCGAAGTGCTATAGAAGGGGTTGCCAACAGAGGGGCGAAGTATCCTCATTACGAAAAATATAAAAGTGGCTTAAATCTTGCCAACCACGGTTGTTTGTGGTGCTTATTGATTTTGGGTCAATGGTTATGTAACAATAGGTGTGTTGGTTGCATGGTTAGTGGACGGTCATTTAAGGGCGGTTAGCTCAGTTGGGAGAGCATCACGTTCGCAACGTGGGGGTCGGGGGTTCGAATCCCCTACCGTCCATTTTAGAGTAACATTGTAAACGCTATCCCTGTTAGGTATAACATCCGGATAAAAGAAAATAAGGAGAATGGCTGTGAGTAACAAGTTATGAGGATGGGCACCTGCTTGAAACACTATGCGGACATACGGCTGTAGGGCCTTGGATATGACACCGAATGTTATCCGCCAAATGCCTTGTTACAGCCTACCTGATTTACGTGCATGAGATTCCGCAAGACGCTCTACAGGTTGATGACGTCAGGATGATAGCCATGAAAAAGCTGCCATCCCCAATACACTTCAAGCTAACCGTAACAGGCGGACTTGAAAATATACCTGAAATCGTGGACTTCATTGCAGAGTCGGTCCAATCACTTGGTCTGAGCGAAGACGTTGGGTTTGACTCAACATTGGCCGTTGAGGAGGCATGCACAAATATTATCAAATACGCATATGATGTCCCAGAACAAGCGTGGCTTAACCTTGGCATTACCGTTACTGACAGCAAACTTGTAATCACCATCAGGGATAACGGACGCCCGTTTGACTATGACTCCGTGCCTGCTCCGAACCTTACCGCTAATCTTAAAGACAGGAAACCCGGTGGCATGGGAGTCTACTTTATAAGACAGGTAATGGATGAGATGCGTTACGAACACAAAAACGGCATTGGGATGCTGACATTAACCAAAAAACTAAATTAAAACAGCTCTCAAACATGGAGACAGCATGGAAATCCTGACCCGTAAGAACGGCAACATAACGATTATAACAATTAACGGCAGACTCGACAGCTCCACTGCACGAGAGTTCACTGCCATAATAGAACCGTGTATTGCCAATGGCGAGCTGTATTTTATAATTAACGTAAGTGGCCTGGTGTTTATATCAAGCTCCGGACTTAGCAGCTTTGTCACACCGGCCAAGAAGCTCCAGGAACAAGGGGGAAAAATTATCTTCGTTGCCATGCCCAAACGCATAGAGCAGATATTTAAACTGACCGGCTTTTACAACACCCTCTTTAATGTCTATGACTCCGAGGAGGCAGCGTTAAAGGAGCTGCAATAAACTCCTTCATGCAGAGATTCAGTGGGGCCGATGAAGATTTATGTACCCAGAGAATTCGCTCCATTGACAACGTGATGCTTGATATGCTAACCTCAACCAAATTGTGGCAAGGAGATTTGTTCCATGTCTGATGAGTTGGACGACCTGTTTCAGGACAGTAGCAACGGTCAAGATGCACCGTTAACCGGCACCAATACCAGGTGGAAGGTTATGATCGTTGATGACGAGCCGGGGGTACACGAGGTGACACTGATGATACTGAAGTCGTTCACTATCGAAAGCAGGGGACTGGAATTCATCAGCGCATACACGGGCAAGGAGGCAATCCATGAGATCGCCAAACATCCTGACACCGCCCTGATATTCCTGGACGTGGTTATGGAAAACGACCACGCCGGACTTGACGTTGTTAAATACATAAGGGAAACGCTAAAGAACAAGTTCGTCAGGATAGTCCTGCGCACAGGTCAACCGGGATTGGCCCCGGAAGAAGCCATCATAGTGGATTACGATATAAATGACTATAAGGAAAAAAATGAACTCCAAAGACAGAAACTAATAACCTCCACGGTGGCAGCCATAAGGTCATACAGGGACATCATGACCATAGATAGCAACCTGCACGCCCTGGAAAAATTGATAGAGTCATCAAAGTCACTCTTTGACGTAAAACTCATAGACAGCTTTTTTTCAGAGGTGCTGATACAACTAAACTCGATCCTGACCCTGGATACAAGCACAAGAGCAGATGCATACTCACTCATCCTCACCGACAACAAGATAGACGACCTGATGGTTATAAGCGCTACCGGTGTGTATGAGCAGGCCAAGGGCAAGAGGGTTGCCGAGCTCGTTAGCGCCGATATCCTTGTGATGCTCAAGAAAGCCTTTGAGGCTGCATCTGCACCAACGACAGTAGAAAAAACCGATAAAAATGATTCAGTTGCCAGGCAACTGGTTACATGCCTTAAGACCGGTGATGAGATCAGCAACATGTTGTTGATAGAAAACCGTAACGCCATCAGCCAGTGGGACAAGAAGATGATCGACATATTCTGCACCCATGCCTCGATGTATTTCAGCAGTGTCAGGGAACATAAGCTGGAACAATCCCTTAAGCTCTCCCGTGACATACAAATGAACATGCTGCCTACGAACTTCTCCGACATAAAGGACAGATACGGGATCGATCTGTTTGCCTTCCTGCAACCGGCACGAGAGGTCGGCGGAGACCTCTACGACTTCTTCCCGATGGATGACAATCATCTCTGCTTTGCCGTTGGGGACGTATCGGATAAGGGCGTACATGCCGCCCTCATAATGTCTGCGGCCAAGATCACACTCAGGGCGTTTGCCACGTTGTATACGTCACCTGAGGCGATCCTTGGGGCGCTCAACAAGGAGCTTTGCGCACAGAACTCCGGGATGTTCGTTACATTTTTCCTGGCAATTATAGACATCCGTACTGGAGAGGTGAGCTTCAGCAATGCCGGCCACAATCCCCCATACCTACTCTACGCCTCCGACAAACCGAAAGAGATGAAGATCAAGGCAGATATTCCACTGGGCGTCATGGACGATTTCACATTCGACAAAGACACTGTATCGCTCAAAAAGGGCGACGGTATCTTTATATACACCGACGGCATCACTGACGCAGTGGATGCAAACCAACAACCATTTGATGCCCCTGCCCTGGAGCGTCTGTTAAACAACGCCAGCAACGACAGCGCAAATCACCTGGTAGGGCGCATCGTGGATGCCCTGCAGACATTCATTGGAGATGCCCCCCAGTTTGACGATATCACAATGCTGGCACTAAAATATGGAACTTGACTTTTTGAGAAAAAACAATTAAGGCTGTGGCAATGTTAAATTGTGTATTACGGGAAACACCCCAATTCTTTTATTATGGTGCTTATGGGCTTGTTTAAACAAAGCATGAGATGGAAGTTTTTGACCGTTGCTGTGGGTATTGTCATGATCGTTGTGGCAATAGTCACAGCCATCAACATATCCATCCATAAAGCAACTCTAGAGGATGAGCTCAATACACACAGGATAATCGTAAAAGAGGCCATGAAAGACAGGGCAAATGACCTTGCCGATACACTGACCACTATGGTCGAGGAGGCGCTGGTTACCGGCGGCATCTCCGGCGTGACCCAACAAATGGAAAAATATATCGAGGCTGGTAAAGACACCGGTGAGCCGGCATATATCATATTGATGAACAATGACTCAACCGCCCTTATCCATACCTTAAAGTCTCAATTGCGTCAGACCAAGCTGACCGAAAAAGAGGATGCCTTTGCCATCGCCCAGCATCAAAGAACTATTAATGAGTTTACAAAGGATGAAAATGAATATATGGAGCTTATCGTTGCCGTAAATTATGCCTCCAAACCTTGGGGGGTTCTGCGCATCGGCTATTCAAACAAAAAGCTTAACCAAATGATAAAAAGCACACAACATGCTATCAGCCTGAAAACACGGGAGTTGGTCATAAGGTCGCTCTTAGTAGCCATTGTCTCCATTATTATAAGTGCGATCATTGCGTTGATCTTCTCCGGAAGGCTTCTAGCCCCCCTGACCAAACTCACCAAGATGGTGGAGGGTATAGCAAAAGGGGATTTCTCAGCCGCAGAGCAGCTATCCACCGACTCAAACGATGAAATTGGTATGCTTGCCCGCAACTTTGTAGAGATAACCAGCAACCTCAAGTCATCACACGAGCAGCTTGAACAATATACAAAGGCTACAGAAATACCTGCCATACCCACAACACCTGCTAAAACAATAGAAACGGATGCGGTTAAACCAAAAACGCCACCTGTATCAATCAAATCTGCGCATGTCCATGCCTTTATCGCCCTTAATGGTAGCACCAATAAAACCAATGCCCCTGTAGATGCAACGGTGGAGTTTAACGACAAGGCTGCCGGTTCAATCTTTGAGGATATCGACGCTGTCTATGCAAGTACCGAACATTTGTTCAAACGGATAGGCACACAAGCGGACATACAATCGGAGGTTTTCTCCCTGGCTAATACGCTGATGCACGCATGCTCAACAGACACGGATATTGCACTTGGCACATTGCTAATAAAGCAAGAGGCAAAATACACTATCAAACATCCGTTGCATACGGCGATAGTGTGTGAGATTGTTGCCAAGAAACTTGGGTGGTCCGCACAGGATCGTTTATCCTTGCTCTCGGCGGCCATTACGATGAATATTACCATAATAGAGTTACAGGAAATACTGTATCATCAAAAAACTCCATTGACTGACGAACAGAGCGCAGAGATTCAAAGTCATCCTCTGGAGGGCATGACATTCCTTAAAAGGAACAATGTTACCGATGAATTGTGGTTAAATACCGTCCTGCAGCACCATGAGACCATAGACGGCAAAGGTTATCCCAAAGGGCTTGCGGGAGGGGATGTGTGTGGAGCTGCCCGCATTCTCTATTTGGCTGACCTCTACTGTGCAGAGATAACCGGACGCAGCTATCGCCGCCAGCTCTCCCCGGCAGTTGCCGTAAGGGATATATTCATCAACAAGGATCAAAAGTTCGATGAGAACGTGGCAAAAACCTTTATGGGAACCCTTGGTTTTTATCCTCCCGGTTCTTTTGTGAGGCTCAAAAACAATGATATAGCGGTAGTGACACAACGTGGAGAGAAGGCAAATGCCCCCATCGTCCACACCGTTGTAAAGGGGGATGGTTCCACCCCATTGACCCCGCTGCTGCGCAGCACCGGCATAGACGAATTCTCTGTCATAGCAATTGCCCCCCATGCCAAGGTTGACCGATATCGGCTATGGGGTTACGATGTGTCCAAACAACAATCTGATACAAAAAAGGGAAAGCGTTTTTGATGCTCAGAGACTTATTTTATCACAGCATACGGTGGAAATTTCTGGCTGTTGCAGTAGGTATTGTCGTAAGCGTTGTGGCGATCATGACTGTCATCCACATATCCGCCCAGGAAGCAGCCCTGAAAAACGAGCTCAATACATACATCGAAACCATGAAGGGGGCAATGAAAGAAAGGGCTAATGACCTTGCTTATAGCCTTGAGACTATGATTGAGGAGGCACTGGTCACCTTTAACATATCCGGCATAATAAACCAAATAGGCAAGTCCGTAAAGGCGGGGAAAGAGAGTGGTGAGCCGGCATATATCATATTGATGGATAACAGCTCAACGGCGCTTATTCATACCTTAAAGCCTGAATTGAGTCAGACCAGGCTCACTGAAGCAGAGGACATCTTTGCCATTACCCGGCAGAATAAAACCATTAATGAGTTTACAAAGAATGACAACGAATATATGGAACTTATTGTTCCAGTGTACTTTGCATCTCAGCCCTGGGGGGTTCTGCGCATAGGTTATTCAAACAAGCGACTTAATCAACTGAGCAAAGATACGCAGGATACTATTAAAGTCAAGACGCATGGGATGATCGTCCGGTCAGTTGTAGTGGCCATCATATTCATCATGATAAGCTCAATTATTGTGTGGATCACCTCTGGCGCTATTACAGACCCCCTGATCAACCTTACCGGGACGGCAGAGGAGATAGCAAAAGGGGATTTCTCGGCAGTAGACCGGATAACTGTCGGCCCCGGAGATCGTAAAGAGCGATTCCGGTCAAAGGACGAGGTTGGCATCCTTGCCCGTACCTTCGTAGAGATGACCAATAAGTTGAGATTGTCGCACGAACAGCTTGCACAATACAACAGGACACTCGAAGGTCGGGTAGAAGAACGTACTCGGGAACTCCACGAAATTAATAAACACCTGCAAAATGAACGCAATCGCCTTGAGCTGGCCCACAAAAAGATCACGGATTCTATCGAATACGCCTCCATGATACAAAACTCATTACTGCCGGAGGACTCCTCCATTGCCGCATACTTTAGCCAACACCTCGTCATCTGGCAACCCAAGGACGTCGTTGGAGGTGACATCTACATAATTGACAAGCTTAGTGAACAGGACGAGTGCATCGTATCCGTTATAGATTGTACGGGGCATGGTGTGCCGGGAGCCTTTGTCACGATGCTGGTAAGAACCATCTGGTCTAACGTAGTAGACACGATACTGTCAAAGGATAGCGGCATTGCCCCTGGACAGATACTCTTTATGCTTAACAAATCTATCCGTGATCTCCTAAAGCAGGACATCTTCGAAACCCTCGGTGACGTCAAAGGGCAATACCGACATAGCAATGTCGGATTTGATGGTGGCGTGTTGTACCTCAATCGCAAACGCGGCATCGTGCGCTATGCAGGGGCCAACGTCTCTCTCTTTGTATGCAGGCAGGGGCATGTCGATATTATAAAGGGGGACAGGCAAAGCGTGGGGTATAAGGACTCTAATCCAGACTATATCTATCGCGACATCGAGCTTAATATTGTCCAGGGCGACATATTCTACATCTCCACCGATGGCTACCTCGATCAAAACGGTGGCAATAAGGACCTGCCATTTGGCAGGAGGCGTTTTGTATCAATAATTGAAAACAACTGGCATAGACCAATGTCAGAGCAAAGGGAAGCGCTTTTAGACCAGCTCAATTCTTATCAGGGTCTCTCTGACCGCAACGATGATATAACCGTAGTTGGACTTACGATATGAGGATAATATGATAGACAAAATCCGATTTATAAAGCAACATTTTGACGAGGAAGGTATAATAGTCAGTCTCAGCGGTATACTGTCTCATTCGATCATAGCCAGTGTTGCCGAGGCTGTGGGAGAGAGTCTCGAAAAACTCGATATCAACAACAGACTTGTAAACAATGTCTTCGCCATATTCATTGAGATGGCCCAGAATCTCATCACCTACATCAACGACAAAGGCGATAGTATCAGCAACACTCATAAGGACTCAGGGATCATCCTTGTAGGATACGACAAGCAGAAAAACCGTTATTTCGTTGCCAGCGGCAATACCATACTGGCCAGCGATAAGGCCAGTATACACGACAAGGTGGGAAAGATAATAGCCATGGATAGCGCCACCCTCAAAGACTACTATCGCACGCTACGTAAGTCCGGGCAAGATGCACACAGTAAGGGAGCCGGCCTTGGCTTTGCCGAAATGCAACGTAAGGCCTCTGCCCCGCTTCAGTACAGTATCGATGACATTAGTGAAACAGAGGCATTTTTTTCGATAAAGGCAGAATTATGGGAGGTAAGATAAATCTATGGATAACCTGTACATAGAGGCCACCAAGGTCTCTCCAAGAATATCGTTTGATGCAGGCAGGGCTGTTATGGAGATCAGCGGAAAGTCCTATCCTGAAAACACATTTGACTTCTATGGCCCCGTGATGGCCTGGTTGAAGTCATACTTTGAGCAGGCACCAACTACAAAGACGGTATTTAACCTGACGATAACCTATTTTAACAGCAGCAGCTCCAAACTCCTGTACGACATGTTCGACCTCCTGGAAGAGGCACAGGACAGCGGGCATGAGATAGAGATAAACTGGATACATGACAAGGAAAACGAAAGCGCAGAGGAATCAGGCATGGATTTCAAGGAGGATTTCGAATCCTTGCGTTTTAATCTGGTTGTAGGATAGCATATAGCGTCATGGCAGACAAAGACGCTCTAATCCGCAAGGCCGAAGAAATTACCAAAGGCGATACCAGTCCCCCCGAGGTAAAGGAGGTCGTGACAAAACTGTTGAAGTATTATGAAAAAACCGCCCACCGTCTTGACAGGATTACAAAGATCAGCGACCGCCAGCAACGCGAGGTCCTCGAGGTCAACGAAAAACTCAATCAAGCCTATGAAAAACTAAAACAAAGTCAGGAGCAACTGGTACAGGCCGAAAAGATGGCATCCTTGGGGCAGCTTGTTGCCGGCGTTGCGCATGAGATAAACACCCCTGTTGGCATTGCCGTGAGCGCCGCATCGCACCTGCAGTATCTGACAAAAACCATCGCAACGGATATCGCCAACAAGACCGCAAAAAAGGACGACCTCTTTCAGTACATGCGTAACGCCGAAGAATCAAGCCAACTGATCCTTGTCAACCTCCAACGCACCAGCGACCTCGTAAGGAGTTTCAAGATGGTCTCTGCCGACCGAACCTCACACGAGAGAAGAAGATTTAATGTCAAAGACTACGTAGAAAGCGTGATCATAAGCCTAAGCCCCAAGCTCAAGGCGACCTCCATAAAGGTGGAGATAAAATGCCCCCCCGATATCGAAATGGACAGTTATCCCGGGGCGCTTGCCCAGGTACTGACAAACTTTACAATTAACGCCCTCATGCACGCCTACGACGATGACTCCGTGGGAACCATCCTGATAGATATCTACAGCGATGATACATTCGTTGTCATCAACTTCACGGACGATGGCAAGGGGATTGCTCCGGAAAACATGCCTAAAATATACGACCCCTTCTTTACCACAAACAGGGCACAGGGAGGAACAGGGCTGGGCCTGCACATAACCTACAACACTGTAAATCAGACGCTCAAAGGCACAATCGAGTGTCAAAGCATCCTGGGCAAAGGCACTACCTTTACCGTAAGAATCCCCGTGGATAAAAACGACGATGACAATGGCAAAGGGGGCAGTTCAGCCCCACCCCCCTTGAATCCATAAATGCTTGTGGCTGCTCTAATCAATCACGACTATCCGTTGTCTGCAAGTGCAGCAAGGATGCCCTGCAACCGCACCTTCTTGCGGGGCAGGTATAAGGAGGGGATGGCGTTGCCCTGTTTTTTTCTGATGCCTTTGTGTTTGACTCTATTGCTGCTACTTGTCAACCCTGCTGGTGCAAATGGGGCCGTTATATATTTTTACAGCCCCGAGCTTAACGTTGATAGCTTTAGCTCTTTAAAGGGTGCCTTTGACAACTATCTTGCCCGTTTTGGCAACTATCAGTTTCAACCCTTCAAGGACAAGGAGACATTTGAACGTCATGTCAATGCACAAACACTGGGGCACAACGGCCAGAAAGACAATGACAATATCTTTTTGGTCTCCAGTTGGTACTACCTGATGATCAAGGACAGAGCCAAGGTGCGCCCTGTAATGGTTGGGTTATCCAATGGCAAGGCGGTGCAGAAGCTGGTACTGGTGGCAAGCAAGAAGGTTGCTTCACTTGACAAGCTCCAGGGGGGCAAGCTGGCGGCCTCCGGAACCCAGGAGCATAATCGCAATGTCCTGCGCCAGATACTTGGCAATAAAAAGGAAATATCGGATACCGTCAGTATACTCACAGTACCAAAGGATATAGACGCACTCATGTCGTTAGGATTTGGCCTGGTAGACTATGCCGTCACCACCGATAACAGTCTCGAAAAGTTATCGACTATAAACCAGGAGCTTTACAGGACAATAACCACATTACTCCAGAGCAATGACATAATGCTCCCCGTGATACTCATACCGGACAAGTCTGACAGTGATACGCTGCTCACGATCCTTGAAAAGATGGGCAAAGAGCCGGAAGGAGCAAAGGTATTGAAGATGCTGGGCCTTGAGAAACTCAGGAGACTCAGCCCATCGGAAATAAAGACGCTTGAATGAACATATTACCACATGTATTGTAAAGATATTGTGTATCCTCTTAAAAAAACATGGTAAAATGGGGCCAAGGAGGGGGCGGAGCCGCCCTCCTTGCTTCTTCTTCTTTACTTAGGTTGCCAGCCGGAGGCAAGCCCAAAGGCCACATAGCCGCCACCGGTTATGTTCTTGCCATCCATGATGTACATGTAGACGTCGCCACTTGTGGTATCCTGCCAGAGGATGTCGGCTTTGCCATCGCTGTTGTAATCCCCAACGACCTTGATCTGCCAGTTGTGAGGCACACCCTTCTGGATGAAGTCGCCACCGACGATGCTCATCCCGTCCATGAACCATATAACAACGTCGCCGGTATTGGTGTTCTGCCAGATGATGTCGGCCTTGCCATTGCCATCGAAGTCGTCAACCGCCTTGATCTGCCAGTTGTCGGGGACACCCTTGGCAACATAGTTACCCGTTGACATGCTCAGACCGTCCATCAGCCACATGGCTACGTCGCCATTCCTGGTATTCTGCCACATGACGTCGCTTGTGCCATCGCCATCGAAGTCGGCCACGGCCTTGACCACCCACTCACCAATCATGCCCTTGATCATGTAGCCGCCGCCCTTTATATTCGTCCCATCCATAAACCAGACGTAGACGTCACCGGAGTTGGCGTTTCTCCACATGATGTCGGTCTTGCCATCGCCGTTGAAGTCGCCAAGCGTTGTGACCTCCCACTCGCCAGGCATACCCTTGACGGCATATCCACCGGCCTTTATTACGGTGCCCTCGATGAGCCATATAAAGACATCGCCCGCTGCATTTTGCCAGAGGACATCGGCCTTGCTGTCGCCGTTAAAGTCGCCTATTGCCTTGACGTCCCAGTCCGCTGTCACGCCCCTGGCGATAAAATCACCGCCGTTTATCTTCATGCCGTCCATCAGCCAGATCGCAACTTCGCCGGTTGCGGTGTTGCGCCACAGGACGTCGGCATGGCCGTCACCGTTGAAGTCGTGTCTGACCCGCCTGCCGGAGCTGCCGCCGTCGAACTCAACGGAAACGCTCTTGTCGGCGGACATTGTGACCATACACTGGTTAGCGCCGATGTTCAGGTCACAGCCCGTCCAACCCTTGATCGTTGAGCCCAGCGCGGCAGATGCCGTTAGGGTAACGGATGTATTCTTGTTATACGATGCCGTGCCAGTCTTGCCGCTCCAGGTGATAGTGCCGGGGGCCGCGGTTACCGTGCCGTCGCCGGTGCCCTGCTTTGCTACCGTGAGCTTCACTTGGCTCGGTGTTGGAGTGGAAGTAGGCGTTGGAGTTGGTGTAGGCGTTGAGGTGGGTGTAGGTGTGGGTGTAGGAGTTGGTGTAGGAGTGGGAGTTGGAGTCGGTGTCGGGGTGGGAGTTGGCGTTGGTGTGGGAGTGGGCGTAAGCGAAAACGTTGCTGCCACGCTCCTTGCCGCCGACATCGTTACCGCGCAGGTTGAGCTTGCCCCTGTGCAGTCACCGCTCCAACCCGCAAACGTTGAACCGGAGTCAGCCGCCGCGGTTAGGGTTACGGGTGTGTCGGTATCAAAATCGGCAGAGCACGTGTCACCGCAATCTATCCCTGAAGGCGTGCTCGTTACAGTACCGGAACCTGTCGTTGTCACCGTAAGGGTGTATTGTGATGGTGCATCCCACTCGCAAACCGGATAATAGGCTGCGTCACATTCCGTATCATTCCATTGGTTATTCTTGTACACCAGGCAATCTTCTTCACTTTTGTTATTGTTGTTATTAGGTTCGCCAGGAGCCCAATACGTAAAACCCCATGCCTCGCCTGTTATCCATCTAAAATCGCCTTCGTTCTCTACGTCAGTTGCCCCAAGCCAACAACGAGCTGAACCTATAAGAGTTGTAGAACAGAAGTTATCGACAAGAAACAGGTTTTCACTATTTTCAGTCACGGTTGCCAGGTATCCACCCTGCGCTTCACAATGAGCCTTGGCGTCATCCCATATCCGTAATATATCATACCTCTGATATGTGTGATTATTTGCGGGGTTAGTGAGCCTGGCTGAATCAGACATTGCTACACCACCAAACATGGCAAGAACCATGACACATACCAACAACGCTAAAAAAATGTTTCCAACGCCATAGCCCTTCTTTAACATACAAGCCTCCTTACAATACTTGCACTGCGGCATTTGAGATACTTCTTTTGGGGTCTGTTACTCCTTCGGAACATACTTCCTCCAATGGTACATATTTCGTTATAAACCTGTAAAACAGGTCTTGGTACTTATAGACATTTTATTTAGCTTGACAATGTCATATTCCAATCCCTGCAATTAAAGATGTCTGAACCACGATTTAACGGATTAAGGGATTATCAGGATTTTGTAAAAAAAAGGTCTTATCCCTTTTTCCTGTAAATCCTATAATCTGTGTAATCATGGTTCAGACAATCCTCATGTTTACTTATTTGAATATCATCGAGGACAGTTTTACCTTATTTGTTTACCTTTACCTTAAAGGTAAATATCTTCTTACCTCTCTTGTCTTTGATATCCCCATCTTTAGTACCTGTTTTGCTTGGTGTACATTGAAAATTCCATGATGAAGAATTGCCACCTAAATCCCCTTTACCGTTTTCTTTGCAATCTTTTAAGGAAAAGTTCATACCGGAGGTTAGGTTTTTGCCGGATACGGTAAATTTAGTGAGTTTATTGAGTTTGGCTGATGTCGGGGTTATTGAGCTAATCGTAGGGGATGGAGTTGAACCACTTCCTATGTAATTCGCTGGATTCTTGTAACCATAATCATCAGGGTTACCTGATGTATATCCCCAAAATTGACCGTTACTACAGGAACTACTTTTACCACATGTTTTTATTTCAAAATGAAGATGAGTTCCCCAGTAATTGGTTTTTCCATAACCTGATCCTCCTATTGTACCTATAGTCTGTCCTTTTGAAACAGTATTACCTTTCTTTATCTTTGAATCGATAGAGGCAAGGTGTGAATAAGAGCTATAGATTCCATTGTCATGTTGTATAATGACATTATTCCCCATCCCATGATCTTTACTGCTCAGTGTTTCTGCTACTACCACAGTACCAGAGCTTGTAGCTACGGCAGTACCAAAACCAGAGTAATCAATACCTGTATCGGATGTTCTGCGCAAAAAAAGGCTTACTTCCTTTAAATATAAGGTTTTATAAAAGAAAATGTGTAAACACGTAGACACTAAAACTTGATTTTATTAGTGAGGCATGGTATAATACATTTCATGATAACTTATTAATATAGCAAAGAATTTTAAAATGTAGACACTATCAATTTTGAATAATCGTTTAGTGTCAAGGGGTTACACGATTTTTTACAGTCAAAACCCAGAACATCCGCTGTATGTTGATATCCAGGTTTTGCACATTCTGTACTTCTATATCCACATTTTTTATTCTCAGCCACGGTAGTTGGGAGGCCAAATGTTTTGTCAGATGATGCCCTAAATGCCATATGCGATAGTTCATTCGGAATTGAAATTGGCACAGAAATAGTGACACCTTTAGTAAGCATAATACCAAAAACAAACTCTTGGTTTATGATGTCTATATTTGGATATGCCAACATTAACTTTGTCTGTAGGTTATATATATCCACAGAGACAAGAGTGCTTGTATCCTGCTCTGTTTCTTCAAGTTTAGCTGAACCTTCTTTTACCATAACTGAAAGAATATCCGTAATAGCAAAACTATTCACCGTAATAGAGGTTATGGTATCTAAAGGTATATTGTCAGCAATTACTACGAGATTATTGCCATCCACGGAGTAACTTAATTCAGGTAAAGTTAGACTTCCTTCCTCTGCCATTGACACCACTGGCAGCAATACAAAAACCATCAAAAACACCACCGTTAAAAACGACCTCACATACATTACTTTCTTTGTTGCTTTCATCTTGTCCTCCTTCGTTGTGCTCATTAGAGCCACGTTTCTTTTTGTTGAGTTCATGTTAAACCTCCTTAAACTAAGTGTTTATATTAGGGCAGGTATGAAACCTGCCCCATCCTATTTACTCTTCCTTACTTTCTCCAGAAAGATATAGTCTTGTTGACTTTGGCTTTAGAAACTGTCCTGTTCTTCAAAGTGCTTACATTATTGCAACCGGTTTCTGACTCATTTCCGCCTTGATTGGCACCCCTGACATCAATTCGCCAATTGCCTTTTTTATCGTCAATGGCGTTTTTATCGATAATCCCAACATGACCATTCGCAGTATCAATACCACTTCCGTAATTCTTCTCATATACGACAATATCGTTCTTCTTAGGTTGTCCATTGACCCGATTGTATCCATTGTTTTTGAGATAACCATTATCCCACGTATGGGCACCTCCCATGCCATTCTTAGGAAGCCCCTTTCTCAGCCTGACATAGTCTGTACACTGACACACATTAGCCTTATCAGCAGCCTTTGCACTTGCCTCTTCTGAAGCGGGAAGCAAATTGCTGACCTCCGGCAATGGCTTGCTGAGGACTGTCCCTTCCGATAAGGCAATCTGGAAATTATTTCCGGCAAACTCCGCAAGCGCTTCCTCTGTTGCGTAGATGCCAATGTAAAACCAGTCTGTATACTGGTAAACGACAAGCTGTCCCTGGGTTGCCATTTGTGCTAACGTCTCTCCTATTGAGACATCATCCAGGAGAAAGTCGCTGACGGCACCATAGTTTACCCCTAAAACCATAATACCGAACACACCATTGCTGTAGCTATACGTTATACTCGGGGCCTTGTAAGTGTCCTCGGCATAAAGCTGTCCGGCAAACACCACAACCAACATCGCTACTACCACTACTACCTTTGACATACATCTCTTCATTGTTACAGTTCTCCTTAAATTTAATTTAGTTTCTATAATTAATCCTACCACACCCAAAAGAGGCCATACTATGCGTCAACGCACAATTCAGGATTTTTTATATCGCTAAAGAGGTAAGCAGAAGAGCATAAGTAGCTATGACAACAGAAGAAAAGAAGGAGGGCGGTTTACGGCAGGGGTGCCTTACCCCCTCCGCCCCCTCCTCAGACCTCCCCCGCAAGGGGAGGGGCGAGGCGCAAGTGGGTCGCACCCACCCCGGCCACGAAGAAGTCCCCTTAACCCCATTATTCTTAACCCTAATGTTCTAAACATTTATGCTCCGTTATTTATTACTAAATTGCTCAATTTATAGGCCTAAACTTTACTTGCTTACAGTTACATCTATATACGTGGTACCAACCAAACTCGTGCCACTAACACCTATTCGGCTAGACCCTTTCCTAACGCCGGTAATGGTTACGGTGTTGCCTTTGACAGTGGCCTTGGCTGAACTAATAAGAGGAAAGTATGTAGTTGTTACATAAGTTGATGTATCACCATTAACGGTAGCGGTTGCTGTTTTACCAACCTTAACGTTTACGGTGGTTGGAGTCACTTTTCTTGAACAAGACTTTCCCGCTAGAAAATCATCTGCGGCATCTTCAAACAGTTTATTACAAGCTTTAGCAGTACGTCCATATTTTCCCGCACAAACATCATGGACTAAACAATTCACGCTATATTTATCTGCATTACCAATTATGCTACTACCACATCCTATTCCACAACGGCCTACACATTTACCGGCAGTACTAGTGCCAATAAAAGTCGCTTCTGATTTCCAGTTCCCTCCAAGACTATCAGGACTTGGAGGATAGGCAACATTAACGGTTTTACCGATGTCGGAACAAAGACTTTTGCTTAATGCTTTAGTTTCTGGATGTTTTTCATCCTTTGTCAAGACAATAGGCATGGTATCCGGCCAACTGCTCAATAAATTAAGTGTGTCAAGAAAAGTATCGCCAAGTTCACTATATCCAGCATATTGTAATAGTTCTGAATGTAAGTTACTGATAGATATTGAATCTTCCTGGCTTAATGTTGCGATTTCATTACTCTCAATACTTATGCCTTGTATATACAGTTCATGGCTTCTATCGTTGTATCCTTTTTGTACGGTGATCCTTTTGTTGTTCAATTGCAGTTCTATGATTGCCATGTCATTCTCTGTTAAGGCAGAAAACGTCACCCCCAAATCTGCAGATGCTCCGACAATCTTGTTGTCAGACACCTCGGAAAACTGAACCGCCGCTATTGCCATCATCGGCACTGACAATAAAACGGCCATAACCATCATCACTAATCCAATCCTTTTTAGTCCTTTCATCTTGTCCTCCTTCGTTGTGTTCATTAGAGCCACGTTTTTTCTTGTTGAGGGCAGGTATGAAACCTGCCTCCATCTCTTACCTACTTTCTACAGTACAATTTGTCTTATCGGCTATAGCGATCGTAGTCGTCAAATTGCTTATCGACAGGATTTTGCTGCATCATATGGATTTATAGATTCAGAATAGCTTGGAGCAGCCGCTGTTTTTTTCCCGTTACGGGCTTCAAAATGCAAATGGTAGCTTTTTGTACCTTTATTTCCTGTCATACCAATAGTCTTATCCTTTTTTATGTCATCACCAACTTTTAAACCGTTAAAGCTGGACATATGGAGATAGCAAAAGGTTTTATTCTTCTTACTATTGTATATACAGATAGTGCCGTATTTACCTCCAACTGTTGTTACTTTACCGTCGCATACGGCAGAGGCTTTAATGGATTTCCCTCCGGTTGAATAGTCAACACCAGGATGTTGACAGTTCGGATATATACTACACCAATCGTTATGCTTTTGCCCCCACTCTCCTGATGGTTTCCCAGATGCACCTAACACCCACTTTCTTAAAGTGCTATATTCACTACTGCTTATTGGATAAAATGCTTTGGTCTCTACTTTTGCACTTGGCTCTTCTGAAGCGGGAAGCAAATTGCTGACCTCCGGCAATGGCTTGCTGAGGACTGTCCCTTCCGATAAGGCAATCTGGAAATTATTTCCGGCAAACTCCGCAAGCGCTTCCTCTGTTACGTAGATGCCAATGTAAAACCAGTCTGTATACTGGTAAACGACAAGCTGCCCCTGGGTTGCCATTTCTTTCAACGTCTCTCCTATTGAGGAATCATCCAGGAGAAAATCGCTGACGGCACCATAGTTTACCCCTAAAACCATAATACCGAACACACCATTGCTGTAGCTATACGTTATGCTCGGGGCCTTGTAAGTGTCCTCGGCATAAATCTGCCCGGCAAACACCACAACCAACATCACTACTACCAATACTACCTTCGACATACATCTCTTCATTGTTACAGTCCTCCTTAAATTTAATTTAGTTTCTATAATTAATCCTACCACACCCAAAAGAGGCCATACTATGCGTCAACGCACAATCGTATCCTCTTTATATTTCATGGTAACTATACTTTAAGGCAAGAAAGAAAGGGGCGGCTCCGCCCCCCTTCAGAACCCCCCGCAAGGGGACCAGTCCCCTTGACCCCATTATTCTTAACCCTAATGTTCTAAACATTTATGCTCCGTTATTTATCGCTAAAGAGGTATAACATCTATATAAGGATCAGGATTCTTTACAAAATCGTGACTTATACAAATAGTCTCCTTGTTGTCTCTGATAATAATCCCTTGATGTTTAAGTATCTTGAGATTGTTTATCACGGCCTCATACCTTACCCCTAATACTTGTGCCAATGTGTTCCTGTTAAGGTCTATTTCTATACCGTCCGTGGTATTCCTGCCCTTTTCCGAGACCATTAAGAGAAAATACTTTAACCGGATTAATACCTTATCAAAGCTTATGATCTCAAGTTTATCCCAAGCACAACGCAACCACTGGCATAACATTTTGATTAAACCGTCTCTGAACTCCTTATTGGTATCAATCATACTGAAAAAATGCTCTTTTCTAATGAACAGTATGGTGCTGTCCTTCATTGCAATGATCTCAGATGGTGTTACCTTGCCATCAATTGCAGAAACAACGCCAAAGAATTCACCGGCATCATGTATTGCGATTAACAGGTCTCTTTCGGAATCTCTTCTGGCGCAAAGAACCTTTAGTTTTCCCTCTAATATGATATACATGAAGTCTTCAGTATCATCATATGAAAGCACTGTTTGATTCTTGCGGAAGGATTTTATAGAAAGCCCCCCAACTTGCCCTGGTTCGATATCATTCAGAAATGACAAAAACGGAAAGTGCTTTAACACCTCTTTTGTGTCAACAAACTGACGTTGTTTACCGTTGTTGTGTAACCCCTTTAACATTTGACCTCCTTATAACTATTGGCGGCATCTAAAACACACTACCCTCATCCGTACTTTTTTTGTATATAGACCGTCTTTGGCCAGGAAAGGGGCTGCCAGGAGACAGCCCCCGCGACCTTGATCTGCCAGTTGCAAGGTACCTCTCTTATGCACAAAATCGCCACCGATGGGTGCTCATCACTGCCCTGTCTAAAAAACCTGCCAATCGCTGGATATCTCTCTCACAACAGACATGACAGCAGATACTGAAGAGCCATCCATGAGCCATAAAACGATTTCACCAGTGTTTCTATTTTGCCATAAAACATCGCTCTTGCCGTCACCGTTGTAATCGCCTGTATATAGAAGAAACCAACCAGATGACATATTAACCGTACCAGGAGAAGCACCGCTCGATATTGCCGCACCATTCATTTGCCATATGTAAACTATACCGTCACCGATTTGATGCCACAAGATGTCACTCTTGCCATTTCCGTCAACATCGCCTGTATATAGAAGAAACCAACCAGATGACATATTAACTGTGGCAGGAGAACCACCACCGGATATCTTTGTACCATCCATTAGCCATATGTAAACCATACCTGTAGTATGGTTAAGCAATAAGACATCGCTTTTGCCATCTCCATTGAAGTCGCCTGTACCTCTAATCGTCCATTCTGTAGGTAAACCCTTGGCTACATACCCTCCGGATTTTATAGATATACCATCCATAAGCCAGATGACAACATCACCACTTGAGTTTCGGAGCAATACGTCCGCTTTACCATCTCCGTCAAAGTCGCCGACTGACTTAGTAATCGTCCAATCTAACGGTAAACCCTTAACCGTATAACCTCCGCCAGATATTGTTATGCCATTCATAAGCCATATTACTATATCACCAGTTGTGGTGTTTTCCCACAAAACGTCACTCTTGCCGTCGCCGTTGAAATCACCGACAGCCATAATCTGCCAGTCCAACGGTATGCCTTTAGCCACATAACCTCCACCGAATATTGTTGCACCATTCATAAACCAGATATAGACGTCGCCGGTCTTGGTATTGCGCCAGAGAACGTCGCTATGACCATCGCCGTTAAAATCGCTCTTGACCTTACTATCGGAGCCTGAAGGGGCAAACTTCTGGATACGACCGTTAGATGAATCAGCCACATAGACGTTACCTGCTCTGTCTAACGCTATCCCCAATGGACTCTCAAACTGCCCATCTCCGCTGCCTTTGCTACCCCACTTGGTTATAAACCTGCCGGTTGAATCAAACTTCTGAATCCGATTGTTACCAGAATCAACCACGTAGACATTGCCTGTGCTGTCTAACGTTATCCCGGTGGGCAAATAAAACTGCCCATCTCCGCTGCCCTGGCTACCCCACTCGGTTATAAGTCTGCCGGTTGAGTCAAACTTCTGGATAAGGTTGTACATTACATCAGTTACGTAGACATTGCCTGCATTGTCTACAGCAAGCCCCCGTGGGTAATTGCTACTATCCCACTTGGTTACAAACCTGCCGGTTGAGTCAAACTTCTGAATACGACCGTTACCTGCATCAGCCGCATAGACATTGCCTGCGCTGTCCAACGCCATCCCCAAGAGACGATCAAACTGCCCATCTCCGCTGCCTTTGCTACCCCACTTGGTTATAAACCTGCCGGTTGAGTCAAACTTCTGGATACGGCTGTTATCTGTATCAACCACATAGACATTGCCTGCGCTGTCTAACGTTACACCCCATGGACCGCCTAAAAATTGCCCATCCCCGCTGCCGTAACTACCCCACTGGGTTACAAATGCACCACCTGATGTAATTTCCTGTACGCGGGTGTTGCCCTGATCAGAGACATAGATATTACCTACGTTGTCTACCGCTATCCCGGTGGGAGCGCCGAAACTGTTCCACTGGGTTACAAAAACATAGTCTTCGGCAAATGCGTTTACTGCAAAGTCACTTAAACACATGGCTCCAATCACCACCAGAGTAAACAACGCCCTTATTCCAAACATACTTCCTCCAACGTTACTTATTTGTTTCTGTAGAGCCAGTAAAACCGGCCACCTGTTCTATCCACTAAAGTTTTACCACCCCCCAACCCAATCAACCACGCCCTTTACGGGGTCAAGGGGGCCGTGCTCCCTTGTGGGTGGGTCTGAGGGAGGGCAAAGCCCTCCCTTCTTTCCCTTTCTTCTTCTTCGTTATTTCGGTTGCCAGTCGCCGGAGAGACCAAATGACACCATGCCGCCATCGAACATAGTCTTGCCGTCCATGATGTACATGTATACGTCGCCACTTGCGGTGTTCTGCCAGAGGATGTCAGCCTTGCCATCGCCGCTGTAATCCCCAACAACCTTGATCTGCCAGTCGTGAGGCACACCCTTCTGCACGTAACCGCCATTGACTATACTAAGCCCATCCATGAACCAGAGAACGACGTCACCAGTTACGGTGTTCTGCCAGAGGACATCGGCCTTGCCGTCGCCGTCAAAGTCGTCAATGCCCTTGATCTGCCAGTTGTCGGGAACAGCCTGCGCAACGTAGTTGCCCGTTGACATGCCCAGACCGTCCAGCAACCACATAGCGACATCGCCGGTTGTGGTGTTGCGCCAGAGGACGTCGCTCTTGCCATCGCCGTTGAAGTCGGCTATAGCCTTGATCACCCACTCGGACTTCATGCCCTTGACGACATAACCACCGCCTGTCTTTATATTCGTCCCGTCCATAAACCAGACGTAGACGTCGCCGGAGTTGGCGTTTCTCCACATGATGTCGTCATTGCCGTCGCCGTTAAAATCGCCAAGGGCAGTGACCTCCCACTCGCCAGGCATACCGCGCACGGCATATCCACCGGTCTTTATGACGGCGCCCTCGATAATCCATATGTAGACATCGCCAGCGGTGTTTTGCCAGAGGACGTCGGCCTTGCCGTCGCCGTTAAAGTCGCCGATTGCCTTGACGTCCCAGTCCGCTGTCACGCCCCTGGCGACAAAATTGCCGCCGTTTATCTTCATGCCGTCCATCAGCCAGATCGCAACTTCGCCGGTTGCGGTGTTGCGCCACAAGACGTCGGCATGGCCGTCACCGTTGAAGTCGTGCCTGACCCGCCTGCCGGAGCTGCCGCCGTCGAACTCAACGGAAACGCTCTTGTCGGCGGACATTGTGACCATGCACTGGTTAGCGCCGATATTCAGGTCGCAGCCCGTCCAACCCTTGATCGTCGAACCCAGTGCGGGCGATGCCGTTAGGGTAACGGATGTGTCCGTGTCAAACGACGCCGTGCCGCTCTTGCCGCTCCAGGTGATAGTCCCGGGGGCCGCAGTGACCACACCATCGCCAGTGCCTTGTTTTGCCACCGTGAGCTTTACCTGAATACCTGTACCATCCTGTGTTACCTCGAATGTCAGCCCTGCTATGGTCATTGAACTGGAACGGGAACTGCCACCCGTGTTGGCTGATACCGTATAGCTCACCGAACCATTGCCACTGCCCGAATTACCGGAGTTGATCGTTATCCAGGTATCATTGCTTGAGACTGCCCACTGACAACCGGCATTA
Organism: Candidatus Magnetobacterium casense; assembly: GCF_000714715.1. Taxonomy (GTDB): domain Bacteria; phylum Nitrospirota; class Thermodesulfovibrionia; order Thermodesulfovibrionales; family Magnetobacteriaceae; genus Magnetobacterium; species Magnetobacterium casense. The sequence goes on along the minus strand of NZ_JMFO01000011.1, from coordinate 48,196 downwards.
GTCGTTACGCTCACGCTATCGGTGCCACCGGTGGCAGGGAAGGTTTTACTCGTTGGGGAGATTGTGTAGCTCGTGCAGTCTGGTTTGGGTGCGTCCTGCGTTACCGTGAAGGTCTGCCCTGCTATCGTCATTGCACCGGTGCGCTGGCTCGTGCTGCTATTGAAGGACACCGTATAACTCACTGCGCCTGTGCCGGTACCTGCACTGTTACCGTTGATCGTTATCCAGGTATCATTGCTTGAGGCACTCCACGTACAACCGGTGTTTGCCGTTACGCTTACACTGTCAAAACCTCCGGACGATGAGAAGTTCCTGGTCGTTGGAGCGATTGTTATGTTTGAGCAATCTTGTTTGGCTTCCTGCGTTACCGTAAACGTTGTCCCGGCAATGGTCATTGTGCCGGTGCGTTGGCTTGTGTCGCTGTTAGCTGCCACCGTATAGCTTACCGAGCCGTTACCGCTACCGGAACTGCCGGCGTTGATCGTTATCCAGGCAACGTTGCTTGCTGCCGTCCATGTGCAACCGGTGTTTGCAGTTACACTCACGCTGTCGGTGCCGCCGGAGGATGGGAAGCTCTTGCTCGTTGGGTTGATTGAGTAGCTTGCACATGTTGGTGTCACGGCAGCCTGGGTTACGGTAAAGGCCTGCCCTGCTATTGTCATCGTACCAGTTCGAGAACTCGTGCCTGTGTTGGCTGCCACCGTATAGCTTACCGAGCCGTTGCCGCTGCCGGAACTACCGGCGTTGATTGTTATCCAGGCAACGTTAGTTGCTGCTGTCCATGTGCAACCGGTGTTTGCAGTTACACTCACGCTGTCGGTGCCGCCGGAGGATGGGAAGCTCTTGCTCGTTGGGTTGATTGAGTAGCTTGTACATGTTGGTGTCACGGCACCGTTACGTACAGGCAAAACTAGAAAGTATCCTGCTTTCTGGCTGATTTCCACCGGACCGTATGGAGCGATAATCCATGCAGATACCATACTGCTGGCACAAGTACTGGATGACCAATAGGAAGTTCCATCGCCGTTATAAAAGGGATATTTAAACGTTGGGGAAAACATTCCAAAATCAACTATGCTCCGCAGTTCTGTTCTGTTTGGTAGCCGCCAATCGTTATGGCCAAGGTAGTTGTTGGCATTAAGGCAACTAACATAACTCAGCGCTGCTTGCCAGGTCATTTGACCGCCTGTGCAAGTGTTCACGGATGGCGTACCGGTATCACTTGGCCAGACCAGCCCTGTGAGCTGGTCAGTAAGCGTCTGATTGCCATTGTCAGTAAACCTGGGGTCCGGCCAGGCCACTCCTGCCCTGATTGCACCGTCGTCACCTGATGCGTAGCTCACTGTCTGCCCCGTCTGAAACGTCATAGCCGGGAAGATAGGCCCATTAGCCCCCCGTACCGGCCAAACGTCATATTGATTATTCATATGAGCATATGCCACGAAACCATCACTTATGATGAGAGTCCACACATATTCCGTTCCTGCATAACCAAGGGCAGTGGATGACCAATATCTAAGCGTATATGACCCATTAGATTGCACATGTTGAAAGGGATGACCTGATGGAAGCGCCGGATTATCCCTTTGACCGTCAATCAGACTTTGCAACTCGTTAATATTCGGCAGCCGCCAGTCATTGTACCCAAGGTGGTTGGCGGTATTTAAGCAGGCCACGTAATCCAGCGCTGCGTGCCAAGTCTTAGGCCCACCGAGACAACTGCCCAAAGTTGTCGTCCCTGCTTCTGTTGTCCAGACCAGCCCCGTAAGCTTGTCAGTGATCGTCTGGTTGCCGTTGTCCATAAACCTGGGAGATGGCCAGGCCACTCCTGCCCTGATTGCACCGTCGTCACCTGATGCGTAACTCACTGTCTGCCCCGTCTGCGGCAGACGGACGGTTCCAGCATAGACGTTGTTGATGCACATGACTCCAATTACGGCAACCAGCGCCAGCATAAACAACACCCTTATGCTAAACACACTGTTAAACTGGAGATACTTCACGCTTGTTTGGTTATTCTCTTGTCCAAACATACTTCCTCCTGAAATGTTTTGCGTCCTGGCTCTGTGATCCAGCAAGGCTGGTACTTAGCACAGATACCTATTTCTGAATGATGCCCCTGATTAAACAAAAAACTCATACCCACAAAGTAATCCCTTCCTATTCACTCCGCCACTCTACCGGCAACCCTTTTACCACCAGCTCCACCCTTGATATGGCAATGCCATCCATGACCCATAGATACATGTCGTTAGTCTTGGTGTTTCGCCACACGATATCGTGCTTCTTGTCTGCGTTGAAGTCCCCGGCGCCCACTATCTGCCACTGACTGTCAACCGGCCCGTAGAACCCTCCGCCTTCAATAGTCAGGTACTTCATTAACCAGAAACAGAGCTGCCCTGTTGTTTCGTTTTGCCAAACAATATCGCTTGTTCCGTCACCGTTGAAGTCACCAACATCCCGTATGTGCCAATACAGGTCTGCTGTAATGTTTGGCAATATTTTGGCAATCTTTACAGAACTCCCTGTCATGGCCCAGATTTCTATATCGCCATTTATAGTGTTCTGCCAGAGGATGTCACTCCTGCCATCACCATCAAAATCACCGACCGCCAAGACGCGCCGACTATGGCCCACCGACATAATCACCTCCACTCTGGACATAGACACCCACAGGGCAAATTCACCCGTCTGTGTGTTTTGCCAGAGGATATCGCTTTTGCCATCACCATCAAAATCACCGATCCCCTCTACCTGCTCTTCTAAGCCAACTTTACCAATAACCTTGATGTTCGCAATCGACGCCCCGTCCATAAACCATATAACTAACAGACCCGTCTGCGTGTGTCGCAAAATAATGTCGCTTTTGCCGTTACCATCAAAATCACCGATCCCCTCTATATGCCAGTGGAGGTCTAACCTCATAACCGTGTTTACATTATGGATCGTCTCACCATTCATCCGCCATATTGCAACATCTCCTGTCAGCATATTGCGCCACAGGACGTCGCTTTTACCGTCTCCGTTGAAATCAGCAGTCAGGACATTATGCTTAAACGTGTATGCCACCATATCCGAAAGCTCACCGCAGCCGGCAGAGTTACAGGCGCTGACACGGTAATAATAGGTTACACCACTTACAGTCCCAATATGATCATATATATCGCTGTTTGACGTGCCCAACACACTGCTTGACTCGTCAATAAAGTTTATCGTGCCGTAATAGACCTTGTAACTCATAACATTCGATATTGAATACTCATCCAAAACCCCAGCCCAAGTCAACCTAACCCCGCCTGTTGCATGTGTGGCAGCAAGATATGTCACCTTAGCCGGTCTTGTCTCTGTGGTCTTTGTCAGCTTTTGGATGCGATTGGCACCTGCCTCTGCCACAAAGACGTTGCCATAGTAGTCAACCGCCAGACCATCTGGTTGGTCAAATAGCGTATCGGCCATACCGCCGCCGTTGAAGGACGATACAAATTGTCCGTCACTGTAAAACTTCTGCACATTATTATTGTGCGTATCTGTTATATAGACGTAGTCCTGGTTATCAACCGCTATAGAGCTTGGATGAGCAAACATACCATTCCCATTGCCACTACCGCCCCAGTACGACACAACCTCGCCTCTTGCACCATATTTGATAATATACTTGCTGTATGTATCGATCACGTATATGTAACCGGACCTGTCTATAGCTATCCCATCGGGAGAGAAGGTATCATCGACCTGTCTGAGCGTTTTCAGGTTCAACCCCTTTGGCGCTTTTGAAGACTTAGTTATGCCGGAAGCCTTCCAACTTCTGACAAAACGTCCATTCGTGTCAAACTCCTGCACCCAGTGGTTGCCCGTATCTGCCACGTATATATTACCGGCATAGTCTACGGCCACACCGTGCGGGGAGTTAAACAGGCCATCTGTATTGCCAGTTCCACCAAAAAAGGATATAAAAACGCCTTCTGTATCAAATACCTCTATCCGATTGTTGTTGGTATTGGCCACGTACACGTAACCGGATGAATACATGCTTATGCCAGATGGCGTATCAAACTGACCGTTATAGCTGCCATACCCACCCCACACGTCCTTGTAATTGCCGTCTGAGTCAAACTTCTGTACCCTATGGTTGTAGACATCCAGGACTAGCAGGTCGCCCTGGCCTTGTCCTTTTGCCATTTTGCCAGGCGAATTAAACTGGCCATTTTCGCTGCCAGGGTTGCCAAATTTCTTTGATGATATATATGTCTCCGGCGTGCCATTGAATGTTGCTGTTATGTCCCTGTCACCGGAGATTTTTATAGTGCATTGGTTGCCTGATGAGGAATCGCACCCCGACCAGCCGCCAAACGTGGACGTGCTCGTTGTAACGGTAGCCGTAAGCGTCACATTAGTCCCAGGAGCATACCTTTCCTCACCAACTGTCCCACTCCAAAGGAGTACACCCGCCGATGCCGTCACAATCCCTGTACCGGTTCCAGTTTTTGTCACGGTCAACAGACGGGTATTGACATGATCTACGCTGAAGGTACCGGCGTAGGCAGCGCTGCCAAGACACAACGCTCCGATCATAACGAGCAGCACCCCTATACTGAACACTCCATACTTCCCCTGCATGACCGGTGAAACCGGCCTGCTTATTCTAATAACGGATCGTGCTAAATGGCTAAAGTCAAGGAAATAGCCACAGGCAGCGATCAGGCAATATTCACCCGGCAAAAAAGCAGACATAAGGACGGAAGTTGAAGGATTGGTGATAAAGAAACAGGCTATTAAGGATGCGTTATATGTGCTTGCTTGCTTGCAATAGGGGTGCCAGAGGATCTGGCCCTTATATTTTTCTCCTCAGGTACGTTAAGTTTAAACATAGGCTAGTATAGCACTATATCTAATGCAATTGTCAATGGGCCTATGAGATTTTTTTATTGCAGCGGGTAGTCGCCGTTGCCAAAGGGCTGTCATACATGCTATCATAGAGAGTATAGAGTGAGAGAAAAGATAGAGAGGTAAAATCCAAACCGGATGGACGATATGTCATGAAGATACTGGCCAAGACAAAAACACTGCCGACCTTTTTCGAGAAGTGCAAAGGCAGACAGATAATCCCCATGCTTGCCAGTGTCGTCGTTGAGGATGAAATTATCAAATTCGCAGCCAGAAAGGGACTCTGCGTCGTTGCATACAGAAATTGGGAGTACCTCGACATACTCAACTTCGACGATATAAAGGCAAGGCAAGGGAACCTTCCAGCCATCCTCCCCTAGCCCCTAATACTATTGACTTAAGCATTAAAGATGTCTGAACCACGATTTAACGGCCTGGCGACTTTAAGGAGCGATTTGATTATGCGGGTTGCACCCGCCCCTGCTGTTCCTGCTTGCCTTAAAATATATACTTTCAAAGGTCATAGAACAAGTTTTTTAACAACTGAATGTTCAAAGTGTAAAGAATCAGAGGGTTGTAAAATACTCAATCACCTTGCTCAGTATAGTTACCATAGAAATATAAAAAAGGTACAAAATATTTACCATGCTTGTTAAGAGGATACCAAATTTATGAGTAAGTTTCTGATGATACAGGGTACAGGTTCGGGGGTGGGCAAGAGTCTGCTTGTTGCCGCCCTGTGCAGGATATTTAAACAGAGTGGGGTAAGGGTGGCACCGTTTAAGGCCCAGAACATGGCGCTTAACTCCTACATCACCATCGAGGGTGGGGAGATTGGAAGGGCACAGGCCCTCCAGGCGCAGGCTGCGGGGATCGAGCCGTCCATTTATCTCAATCCGATCCTGCTCAAGGCCTCCGGGGAGAGCGGCTCTCAGGTCATTCTTCTGGGCAAGGTACACGCCAACATGTCCGCACAGGAGTACTACCGCTTCCGGGACAGTGCCTGGCCATATGTCGAGGTCGCACTTGAGAGACTCAGCGCACAGTACGACCTGATCATCATCGAGGGTGCCGGAAGTCCTGCCGAAATCAATCTCTCAGACGTGGAGATCGTCAACATGGCTGTGGCACGGCACACCAACGCCCCCGTCCTGCTCGTGGGGGATATCGACAGAGGGGGGGTCTTTGCGTCGCTCTATGGCACCGTTGCGTTGATACCGGAGGATGCACACAGAATCAAGGGCTTTATCATCAACAAGTTCCGAGGCGATTTGGACATCCTTACCAGTGGCATCGACATGCTCTCTGCAAAGACGGGCATCCCCGTCCTGGGCGTCCTGCCCTACGTGGGCAACCTCAGACTGCCCGAAGAAGACGGCCTTGCCATAGACTCATACAAACGTTACAAGGATACATGCAGCGACAGACCCATCAAGGTGCGGGTGCTGAGGCTCAGGTACATCTCCAACTTCACGGACTTCGACCCCTTCCTGTACGAGCCTGATGTGGAGTTGTCGTACACGCTTGGGCAGCAGGAACTGTTGAACTCCGACCTAATCATAATTCCAGGCAGCAAGAACACCGTAAGCGATCTCCTGTCCCTGAGGGCCAACGGACTTGAGGCGGTGTTAAAGGAGGCCGCACTGAGGGGCATCCCCATTGCCGGTATCTGCGGCGGATATCAGATGCTTGGCAGGCTATTGAGCGACCCCTACTGCGTAGAGAGTCACGTCAAAGAGGTGGAGGGCCTGGGTTTGCTCGATATCTGCACCACCTTTGACCGGACAAAGACCACCCGCAGGGTCAGGGCTAACCTGCGCAAGGCACCCTGGTTGGACTGGCATGTCACAAACACTGCCGCTGATCATCTCTCCAACCTGCAAGGGTACGAAATCCACATGGGAGAGTCACAAGGCCGGATAGAGCTGTTTGACGTCAGCCCCCTTGATGGCACACATCGCTATGCCGATGGCTCCTCAAACGGCAACGTCTGGGGCACGTACCTGCATGGCATCTTTGACAACGACGCCTTCCGCAGGGCACTTGTCAACGCCCTCAGAGAGAAACGCTCCCTGCCGCCACTGGAGACCTCTGTCAACTACCACCAGGTAATGTTAGACTCCCTCGACTCCCTGGCAGGAGTTGTCAAGACACACCTGGACATGGAGGCTATCTGCAGAATCACAGACCTGAACCCTCTACCAGACGCCGTCTATCCTGGTGGAACACACCGGGCAGCGGCCAGTGCCATCCTCAGCCCTAAGTAAGACATCTTCGCTGACGAAAAACCCCTGCCTTTTGAGCAAGGACGTCTTGCAGGAAGGACACCAGGTGTCCTCGGTTCCTTCACTGTAGGCGTTGCCCTGATAGACGTACTTTAAACCGGCATCCAGGCCGATCTGCCTTGCCGTTGCCAGGGTATCGGCGGACGTCCACGGCCTGTCCATCATCTTGTAGGTGGGATGAAACCTTGTCACGTGCCAGGGGATTGACGGACTCACCGAGGCAATGAACTCCGCTATCGACCTCAGCACAGAGTTCGAGTCGTTGTGCCCGGGGATCACTAACGTTGTAACCTCAACCCATACCCCCCCCTCTGCCATCTGCCTGATGGTGTCCTTTACAGGCTCAATCCGTCCGCCGCAGACCTTTCGGTAAAACTTGTCGTCGCCCTTGAGGTCGATGTTGTTGGCGTCGAGATATGGAATGAGAGTCTGAGCACTCTCAGGCGTCATGAAACCGTTGCTTACAAAGACGTTTTTAAGCCCCTTCTCCCTGGCCAGCTTTGCACAGTCAAGGGCAAACTCGAAAAAGACCGTCGGCTCCGAGTACGTATACGATATGCTCCTGCACCCGGTGCTGAGTGCGGCACCAACCACCTCCGAGGCAGAGGAGTGCTTGCCGGTTACAACGATCGTGAAGTCTTCCCTGAAACTCCTTGGATACTGAGAGAGGTCGGCGTTCTGACAGTGCAGACACCGGAAGTTGCATCCCACCGTGGCAATGGAAAAGGTCGTGGAAGCGGGATGAAAGTGATAGAGCGGTTTCTTTTCGATGGGGTCTATGTGTGCGGTGGCGAGCTTACCGTAGACGAGGCTGTAGAGCATTGCCTGGCGATTCTCCCTGACCCCGCACAACCCGCGCCTGCCCTGGGCAATAACACACCTGTGGGCACATAACAAACACTCCACCCTGCCGTCAGGCAACTTGTTATATAGGTAAGCCTCTTTCATCTCCGTCTCTGCATTCATAACAATATATTAGCATATCACTTATATGTAATACAATAAAATAACGTATCTTCGTATCCTCTTTATATTTCATGGTAACTATACTTTAAGGCAAGAAAGAAAGGGGCGGTTTGTGGCAGGGGTGCCTCACCCCCTCCGCCCCCCTTCAGAACCCCCCGCAAGGGGAGGGGTGAGGCGCCCCGGCCGGAAAGAAGTCCCCTTGACCCCATTTTACCATGCTTTTTTAAGAGGATGCATCATGTCGTCAATTATGCAAGCAAGAAAGGACTCTACACGCTTGCCTTCAGGGATTGGTTGTATCTCGACATTCTCAACTTTAGGGAGATAAATCAGATAAACACCGCAACAAACCAGTCGTAAAGCCTGAAGCTCTGCCCTCACTCATGCCAGCCGTACTGTCCTATAAGTGGTACAAATACGCACAATACGTGAGACTCCTTAGTGAAGTCTTTACCTGACTTTTTGAGCTTTAATAACTGCTGCGTATGGCGCTGTCCAACCGGAGCAAGGGCAATGCCGCCATCAGCCAGTTGCTCAATAAGCGGCTGTGGGATATCCGGTGCGGCAGCCGTTATCAGTATGCGGTCAAAGGGTGCCTCCTCGACCCAACCAAGGGTGCCATCTGCTGTCCTGAACCTGATGTTGTCATATCCCAGGTCGTGCAATCTGTTTCGTGCCCGTTCCGTGTGGGAATCGATCCGCTCAATCGTGCAGACCTCCCTTGCAAGCTCCGCAAGGATGGCACTCTGATACCCCGAACCGGTGCCAATTTCAAGCACCTTCAGTGTAGGGTCAAGCTCCAGCAGCTCCGTCATAACTGCCACCATATAGGGCTGAGATATCGTCTGCCCCATCCCTATATCCAGGGCCATGTCGTGGTATGCCCGTTCAACTATGTCGTCTCCGACAAACAGGTGCCTCGGTACCCTAGACATGGCCTCAAGGACACGGGCATCCCTTACCCCGCGTGCCACGATCTGGGTATCAACCATGGCCCTGCGTCTGTCGTCAAATGAGGTACTAATCAAAGACCTCCCTCCACTGCCTTCTGAGACAGTCCAGGGCCTCGTAGTTGGTCAGGTCCAGGTGTATGGGGGTAATGGAGATATAACCGGACTCCACGGCCAGGTAATCGGTGTTGATGTCGTCCTCCCAGGAGGGCGTGCCGCCACCAATCCAGTAGTGTCTGCGTCCCCAGGGGTCAAATGTCTCATGGATGGAGCCGATGTAGAGCCTCTTGCCCTGCTTGGTGAACTTGACCCCTTTGATATCGACCTCCGGCAGATTGGGAAGGTTTACGTTTAATAGCGTGTCCTTTGGCAGCCCCTTGTCAAGTATTATGCGGGCAAGTTTACCGGCAAATGAGGCGGCTGTGTCAAAGTGATATCCACCGCTTCCCACCATCGATATGGCAAACGAGGTCACACCCATGATCGTCCCCTCAATGGCCGCCGACACCGTGCCGGAATAGGTTATGTCATCGCCCAGATTGCCTCCCATGTTTATGCCAGACACCAGCAGCGCAGCAGGTCTGTCTACCACCTTCTGTACCGCCACGGCCACACAATCAGTAGGGGTGCCATTTACACAGTAGATGTCCTGCCCCACTTCGCTGACCCGCAGCGGCCTGTGCATGGTCAGTGAGTGACTGGTAGCGCTCCTCTCCCTGTCGGGGGCTACAATGATCGAATCGGCTATCTCCTTCATCGCCCGATGAAGCGCTATGATCCCGGGAGAGCTTACGCCATCGTCGTTGGTGACAAGGATCAGCGGGGCCGTGGATTTACCCATAGCTGCCTCCAATTATGCCCGCGGATGACATTCGTTGTACTCCTTCCTGATAAGTTCGGTTGAGACCTTGGTGTATATCTGTGTTGTTGTTATGTCGGCGTGTCCGAGCATCCTCTGAACCGAACGCAGGTCTGCCCCGCCCTCCACCAGGTGCGTGGCAAAACAGTGCCGCAGCGTATGAGGCGATAACTCAACTCCTGCCGCCTTGCCATATGCCTTGATCGTCTGCCAGAACCGCTGTCGTGTCAACGGCTTTCCCCTGTTGCTTAAGAACAGATACGGACTGATGCGTTTTTTCAGAATAATTGGGCGTATATCCTTACAATAAGCCATTATACGCTGTCTTGCCCTGTCGTTGACCGGCACCAGCCTCTCCCGCGACCCCTTGCCCTTGACCTTTATAAAGCCGGCCTCCAACTGGAGATTGGCTATCTCTACAAGCACCAGCTCGCTGACCCTCAACCCCGATGCGTACATCAGCTCAAGCATCGCAATGTCACGCATAACATACTTGCTTGATACCGTCGTTTTCAATACCCCGACAACGGCCTCAACACTCAACGTCCTGGGCAGGTGCTGCCACCCCTTGGGTCTGTGCAGATTCTCCGCAGGGTCATCAACCCGCACTCGTTCGATCAACAGGTACTTGCACAGAGACCTCACCGAAGCGATAAACCTGCATATCGATCTGTAGGAATAACCCTTCTGTCTCAGGCTGTGTATGTACTCAATGATGTCTTGACGGTTAAAGTCTGCCGGTGTCTTTTGCCATGCCGTAATGAAGGCAAAAAACAGCCTCAGGTCTGTCCCGTAGGCATCAATAGTATTGCCGGCAAGCCCCCGCTCGGCACTCAGATATATCAGAAACCTTTTCAGTGCATCATTCATAGCTTCAAGTAATCTCCGATGCCCGTTGCACGCTTCAGCTCGTCGTAGACGTACTGTGCCACCACCAGGAGGTTTACCGTATCCTCACGGTTGTACTTGATAAGCGTCTCCAGGGAGGCATTATCGCCACGCTTATACATGTGCCACAACCTCACGGCATCAAAACCGTTCATTCCATCTACCTCGTCAACCCTGTTGATACCAAAACACTTCTCATACTTCTTAAGCCCACCGCGCATCCCGATCCGCCTGGAGTCAAGACACACATCGTAGTGCAGCATTTCAAGGTTAAGCGTTGGATAGCTCGTGAGCAAAAACGGGATGTCAAAAACCGCCCCGTAAAACGTGATCAAATACTTATACGGCGACAACGCCTTGATGAGGTTTGTCTCCGTCAACCCCTTGCCACTTACCAGGGACGTATACTTGGTACCGTCATACAACCCCACCACTGTTATATACCCGCCACAGTCCCTGGGCAGACCGTTGGTCTCAATGTCCAGACACACGGCATCGTTCTTAAACAGCTCAAAAAACCGCCAGTGCTCCTTTCTCTTGATGCACCGGGCAAACAACGACCAGTTACCGTCCTCCAGCCCCTTGGTGTAAGACTCAACACTCTTATTGATGTCGCACTTCCTCTCCCGGCTGACAAAGGGAATGGTCTCCTCGTTGACAAAGTCCTCCCATGTCATAATTCCCTTTTTCCACAGCCTCTTCTCCGTACCTTCCCCTATGCCGTCAAATACACTGAACGTATTTTTTATCATTTTATGCTATTCTATACCCGTTTATAACCTTTCACGTTAAAATAATTCCAAACCTAATTATAACAACAACTGACAATATAATTCAAAGCAAAAATAATATTGACAAAAAATACCTGATGTCATTACTATAGAGCTCGTGGGAGTATTGTGCGAAATCTCAAATGTTAAAGATAGCATTGCCATCAACATTGGACATAGAAGCAGCCGAGGCGGCTTATGACATCGTCAGGGAGAAAATAAAGCACCGCAGCGCCGTCCTCATAGATGCCTCGGAGGTCAGGGTCATTGAACCGGAGGGGCTGGATTGCCTGTTGGCCATCTCTAAGTTTGTCAACGACAACAACCTCCCAAAGGTGATCATCCGAAAGCCAAGCAGGGTGATGAAAGACGTCCTGATGTTGTCCGACACACTGGATTTGTTTGAAATAAACGAGTAGACTTTAATTATACCATGGGGTTTTAAAGGCCGCCTTTTTTTGAGGTAATATAAAAAAGCAGTACGGAGGAAGAAACATGAGAGTTAAGTTATTCGTGGTAGCGTTGATGAGTATCTTTATGCTTGGCCTTTCAGGTCAGGTCTTTGCAGAGGATGCAAAGCCCGCCAAGGGGTGGCCGGCCTCAGTTGATGAGGTTATCGGTAAGACCAAATCCTCAGTTAAGACCGTCGATATGGAGGCATTTAAGAAGGTGGTTGAAAACAAGGGTGATGCGATCATCATTGACGTCAGAGAGCCGGAGGAATATAAGTCCGGATTTATCCCTGGAGCCACAAACATCCCAAGAGGTCTGGCTGAGTTCAAGATATGGAAGGCAGTGGCGGGTTTCCCCGACAAGACCAATACCTCTCTAAAAATCTACACCTACTGCGCACTTGGCGGCAGGGCAGTGTTAACCGCAAAGGCCCTCCAGGACGTAGGATTTACCGATGTAACAGCCGTAACCATGAAAATGGCTGACTGGATAAAAGCAGGCAACCCGGTAGAAAGATAGAGGCGGTCTAGTTCAGTATACAATAAGAAATTTTGTATACACATGCACTGTCTGCTCTATAGAACCACTGCAAGGAAGGGGGTAAGTACCCTTTTCCTTGTTCAGTGCATGACAAGCCTCTGCCCATAGTTAATTACTTAGAGAAACAGATGCTTATAGAAGCCAGAGGGCTGAGTAAGTCGTATGGAGGTCTGAGTGCCTTAAGCGATGTTGACATTGTTATCGATGAGGGCGAGGTGGTTGGCCTTATTGGTCCTAATGGGGCCGGCAAGACCACGCTTGTCAATTGTCTTTCGGGTATTGTGAGTCCTTCTGGTGGCTTTATACGGTTTAAGGGGGTTGACATAGTCCCCGAGGTGGACGGTGCAGTTACGGTGTCTGTTGTCAGGTTCAGCTATGTGATGCTTGTTGCAACCCTATTGTGGGGGATGGTGTTTTCGGCGGTAACGCTACCGGGGGTGGTGTTTGAACTAGAGACATTTATGGCGTTAATGGTGGTCACGATACTCAGGGTGTTCAGCGCCCGGAGACTTGGCTCATTTGCAGGTTGGAGCAGGGCAGTGGCCATTGTCTTTGCGCTGTCTGACCTCATTACGGCGGTGGTGTGGCTCTTCAGGCTTGAGCTATACGGCCATTACAGGTTCTTTTCGGTTGGCCCGGAGGCCGTACAACTGTTGCCCCTGAAACCTGTTGTCATTGTAACGGCATTGATATTTATAGTATACAGTCCTTTTGTCATCGTTGGTCTCAGTGGCAGTGGTGTACTTGCCGCCTTTGGTACCTTCATCAGACCTAACAGGGTAAACGCATCAGGAATAGCGCGCACCTTTCAAAATATCAGGCTGTTCAAGGATATGACCGTCTGCGACAACGTTAGGACAGCCCGGCACCGGCATGGCCGCTGTGGAGTCCTGGCCTCGATACTGCGCAGTGCCTCTCAACAGGCCGAAGAGCTGGAGATTCATCGGTCTGCGGAGGAATTGCTTGAATTTGTCGGCCTGCACGACAGGGGTGACCTCAGGGCGGCCAACCTCCCCTACGGCGACCAGAGGCGTCTTGAGATTGCACGGGCACTGGCAACGGGGCCATCCCTCCTGCTCCTGGATGAGCCTGCCGCCGGAATGAATCCCCTTGAGACCGCCAGAGTCGTTGAACTCATACAAGAGATAAACCGCAGGGGGATAACAATCATCATCATAGAGCACGACATGCGGTTGATAATGCAGGCTTGCCACAGGATAATAGTCCTCGACCACGGCAAAAAGATAGCCGATGGCACCCCGCAGGAAATACGTACCAACCGTGAGGTCATCGAGGCCTACCTTGGCGTGGATAGCGACCATGCTTAAGCTCAACGACGTCCACTGTTACTACGGCAGCATACATGCCATCAAGGGGGTCGGCTTTGAGCTTAGGAGCGGTCAGATTGGCTGTCTGATTGGGGCCAATGGAGCGGGCAAGTCCACGCTGCTCTGCACCATCTCCGGTCTTCTGCATCCAACACAGGGGGAGATCGAGCTTGAAGGAGTGTCCATACACGGGGCGTCCCCGGAGCAGATAGTGCGCATGGGTATCTGCCAGGTTCCAGAGGGGCGGCGGATATTCCCCCGTATGACGGTGCGTGAAAACCTGCTCCTGGGTGCCTGCATCAGGAGGGACAGGGCAGGCATCAGGCAGGACATGCAGCGGGTGTTTGACTACTTCCCGGTGCTTGCAACGCGTCTTGATCAGGAGGGTGGAACGCTCTCCGGCGGACAACAGCAGATGTTGGCAGTTGGTCGGGCGCTGATGGCACGTCCCAGGCTCCTGTTGCTCGACGAACCCAGTCTTGGGTTGGCTCCACTGATGGTGCAGACCATCTTTGATATAATCAGGGGCATTGCCAGTGACAACATAACCGTTCTGTTGGTGGAACAAAACGCCAGGGCTGCCCTGAAGCTGGCCAATTACGGATGGGTACTCGATCTTGGCCGCATAGCCCTTGCCGCTCCGGCTCAAGACCTCCTGCACAACCCAAGGGTCGCAGAGGCATATCTCGGATAAGGGCAGGGCGGGCAAATCTATTTTTCGCTCGTGTGCAATACAGCACGTTTCGATTGGGTTAAATGCAATTGGGGAGTTTGACAAAAATATATAAACTTGTTAAGATAGTAATCAGTGAGCTGTATAATTTTAGGAAACGTTACACTATAGGAGAATATGAACCCAAAGCAGAAGATATCGGGAATGATAGTTTTCACGTCGGTGTTTGTTGGCAGCTTTCTCGGAGCAGGCATAACAGTTATAACGGCCCCAAAGGAAGCTGTAAAGGGCTTAAGCAAAAAACTCAAAGGAACAGCAGAGGTGTTAAAAGAGAGCTTCAACGATCAACTGGACCATGCCACTGTCAGGTTGATTGAAAATAGCACGAAGATACTGGCAAAGACGAAATCAACCCTCAGCAGCACAAACACGGTGTTTGGCATCTTAAAAGACGGCGTTGATTCCTTGCTTAAAAAGAACGTATAGTTTAAATAACGATATTGTCAACGAAGTAAACGGACACTACCGACCAAACCAAGGGGTAGGTCATGGAGAATATCTCAGCCCCCCACCATGAGACCACGGGCAAGGGTAGTTACCGCATCGAAGCAGCCGGGTAGTCGGCTCTGATACCAGTGGCTGCGTGTGTGTGTTGGTTAGTGGGGGTAAACTAAAAATCTGTCTCACTGAGAGTTGGTCTGTTGTTTTCAAAGGATGCATATTCAGCGGTAGACTTATTGTCTACGATCTTTAGGTTTGGAGTCAGCCCCAGGGTAGAACGTGCGTGGGACAGGGTTGTCAGGAACTCTTTTTTTTCACTTGCTTTTTTCTTTTTCCAGATGTCTCTTGCTACCTTGATCCTGAGATAGTTGTCTGCCTCGGTGTATTCGGTGACGACACCGGTGGTATTATTCAACAACAGCGTCTCTATGACCTTATTGGCTGCCTCTATCTCCTTGGGATCGGTGGCTTTTTTTATCGTGACAACCTCCTTGCCCAATCCCCCTGTAAACAGTAGTATGGAATACACCACTATCACTAGACCCAGGAACAGGATAGCCGTAATTTTTATAATATTCATATTTATCCCTTTGCCTGACGTGTTGCTTTTCATTTAGCCTCCTTTGTTTACAATTTGCCGTTACTTTCTTTGTCCTATTATATCTTATTTTGCCAAATTAAAACAAAAAAAGTGCATAAATTTTTCATGTGTATCCGTCAGCGCCTGCCGGCAGCACAGTCACCACTGAGCACCGGGGCCTATATACCATGCAACGGCAATGTGACTGCGATTGCCCTGCCGTGGCCACCCGCGCAACATAAATGCCTAATGAACATATCTGTTATGCTATAATAAACTGTAAGTGGCAATGAAAAGATTTAACCTCTTGTATAACACCACTATGGGGTTGACCCATCTGGGGCGATATAAGATACTGCATGAGCTTGGTCATGGGGCAATGGGTGTCGTCTACAAGGGCAATGATACGATCATTGATCGCACGGTAGCCATAAAGACCATCAAGCTGGGGAAGGTGCTGTCGTCTTTTAAGGAAAAGGAGCTTCTGGCGTTGTTCTACCAGGAGGTTCGGATAGCAGGCAAGCTGGCACATCCAAACATTGCGATGATCTACGATGCGGGGCAGCACTATGACATACATTACTTTGTCATGGAGCACGTCAGCGGCATATCGCTCAAGAGCGTTATTACGGATAAGCTCCCGTTGACCCTCGATGACAAGGTACGTATCCTAACCATCATAGCCAACGCCTTGCACTATGCCCATCAGCGTGGTGTCATACACAGAGACATCAAGCCTGCCAACATCATGCTCCTGGAGGATTACCAGGCAAAGATAATGGACTTCGGTATAGCAATGCTCTCAACGGCCAAGGACGCCATGGCCAGACCCACGCAGGACAAGATACTCGGTACGCCCTCATACATGTCCCCGGAACAGATCAGTGGACAGGACCTGGACAGGCTTACGGATGTGTTTTCCCTCGGCGCTATGGCCTATGAGTTTATAACGGGCAGAAAGGCCTTTCCGGCAAGCGATATCACCTCCCTGTTTCATAAGATCAAGACCGAAGACCCTATTGCCCCGCACTTTATCTTACCGGAAGTAGACAAAACCCTCAGCGATTGTATCATGGGCGCTATGAAGAAAAACAAAGAGGAGCGTTTCCAATCGGCAAGTGAGTTTGCCGATGCCCTGGTCATTTTTCTCAACAAGAGTGAAAAGGAAGGCTCACAGAGTGCCCGCAGCCCCGTAGAGTACGCCAACAAGGATTTCCTGCTGGCACTTAAGAAGAGTTACGCCTTTTTTTCGGACTTTACACTGGAAGAACTCCACACAATTATAAAAATAAGCAAAAAAAACACCTTTAAGGCCGATGAGGTTATATTTAAGGAAAACACCATCGGTAACACGATGTATATCATTATATCGGGTCAGATCAGGATCACAAAGGTGTTCTCCCCGCAAGAAAACCCAACCCTGTTAAACAGGCTCAAGGTGGGCGACTGCTTTGGTGAGATGGCAATCATGGAGTCTGCCCCTCGCTTTGCCACCGCAATATGCGAAACCGATTGCATACTCATAGCCATCAATGAAGTGGTACTCAGAAACTCTGAACCAAGACTCTGCCTGAAGCTATACAGAAACCTGGCCATCATACTTTCGGATAAACTGCGAAAGAGCGACGCCAAGGTCAACGCCCTCCTGGCCAAGCAATCAGACTCTTAAAAAAAACTGACTTCTTGACCCCCTGCCATTAATTATAGTAGACTTCTATGTATGAGTTTAACTGATAGGATTGCCATAGTCACTGGCGGTGCCAGGGGGATTGGCAGGGAGATATCGCTCAGACTTGCCGGGGCTGGGGCGACGGTGATTGCCGTCTATAAAGGTTCGGAGGAGCTTGCGGTATCCTTGTTGCCAGAGCTGGGAGGCAACAGTGAGATATTCAAGGCCGATATCACACAGGAGTCAGAGGTCAGGGGTCTGTTTGAACACGTGAGAAAAAAACATGGCCGCCTTGACATCTTGATAAACAACGCCGGTGTCATCAACGACAAACTCCTGCTGGCAATGGAGCTGTCCCACTGGCAGGGGGTAATGGATGTCAATCTCAAGGCCGTGTTTCTGTGCAGTCGCATGGCTGCCCAACTGATGATCGTCAATCATTGCGGCAAGATCGTCAATCTGGCCTCCGTTGCAGCCGTTAAGTGTACGCGCGGGCAGTCCAACTATGCGGCATCCAAGGGCGGGGTGATCTCCTTTACCAGGGCATGTGCCGTGGAGCTTGCCCCCAAGGGGATACAGGTAAATGCCGTGCTACCCGGGATGATCCTCACGGATATGAGCAAGAGGGTCAGAAAGCGTGCCGGTGAGGAGGTGCTCAAGGACATCCCCGCAGGGAGATTTGGAACACCGGGCGATGTGGCCGACTTGGTGCTGTTTTTATCGTCCCACGCATCGGATTACATAACGGGGCAGGCCATCGCCGTTGACGGTGGGTTAAGCGTCTCCTGATGCGTCTGTTTCAGGGGCTGGATATCGTTTATATCCCTAAGTTCAAAGACGTAGCAGACAGAAACACACGGCTTGTAACAGACATTTTTACCGAAAAGGAACGCATAGCCTGTATGCAGTTGGCCAGACCTTACGTGTCACTTGCCGGGCGGTTTGCGGCAAAAGAGGCCATGCTTAAGGCCATTGGCATTGGCTTTACAACAACGGGCGTCTTTCAGGACATAGAGGTTAGCAATCAACCCTCCGGCAAACCAACGCTGACATTAAGGGGCTGGATCAAGACCCTGATTAGACGACGCAATATCAAAGAGGTCACGGTTTCCATCTCCCACAGTGCCGACTATGCCGCCGCAACAGTAATTCTGTTATCGACAGACAACCCCTTAGAATAATACTGAGGTTACAACAACCCTGCGTGTCTTAATGCCTCTTTCAGTTCCGGGTCTTTTTCGGCTTTTGCTTTGATTGCGAGTGTCAGTTTCTCAGTATGAGCTTCAAGTTCCCTGGTGGTTCTAGTCAAAGGCGCAAGGATTGTCCGTCTGTCCCATAAGGCGAAACCGACAATAAAAAGCATACCGCTAACTGTTACGCTGATCATTACGTATATCAACCCTCTGAGATCGTCGATCCTCTGGTTGACGCTATCGATCCTCTGGTTGACGGCCTTGAGACCATCGTCGATCCTCTGGTTGA
The DNA here is from genome assembly GCF_000714715.1 of Candidatus Magnetobacterium casense. Lineage (GTDB taxonomy): Bacteria > Nitrospirota > Thermodesulfovibrionia > Thermodesulfovibrionales > Magnetobacteriaceae > Magnetobacterium > Magnetobacterium casense. Next base: position 29,368 of record NZ_JMFO01000011.1, on the reverse strand, counting down.
CGGCCTTGAGACCGTCATCGATCTTCTGATTGGTGGCCTTTAAGCCTTCTTCCAGCCGAGTCATCCGGTCCCTGTCCGCCTGGGTAAATGACGAATCGGCAGCCTCAACCCCGATTGTCATGCAAAACATCAATACGAAAAATACCATCAATGTCTTCATGATTAATTGTACCATAAAAACTCCGGGAAAAGAAACACGCCTCAACGAAGGGGTTAAGTCATAACTTGACATTTACTCCCCTGATGTTACATAATCAGTGTTTTAAAAGGAGGTAAGTTTATGAAAAAAGAAAGTGTGTTAGTTACGGGAGGGGCTGGGTATTTGGGGTCTACATTGGTGCCTGTGCTGTTGAACAATGGCTTTAAGGTAACCGCTTTAGACTCGCTGCTGTTTAACCAGCATGCCCTCCTTGATTGTTGTGCCAATCCGGATTTTGATTTCATCAAGGGAGATATATGTAACGAACAACTGATGTCGTCCCTGATTCCAAAGTTTGACATCATCATTCCCCTGGCTGCCATCGTCGGCGCTCCGGCATGTAAGATAAACCCAACGCTGACAAACCTTGTAAACCACGATGCCCAGATGACGCTGATCAAGGGGCTATCTTCCTTACAGAAGGCCATCTTTCCCACCACCAACAGCGGCTACGGGATCGGTGAAAAGGACAGCATGTGTACGGAGGACTCTCCGCTGCGACCGATATCGGAGTATGGCGTGGCAAAGGTCGAAATCGAAAAGGCCTTCCTGGATAAAGGCAGCGCAGTCACCCTGCGTCTGGCAACCGTCTTTGGGATGAGTCCGCGCATGAGAATGGACCTCCTGGTCAATGACTTTACATATCGTGCCTACAAGGACGGTTTTATTGTCCTGTTTGAGGAGCACTTCAGGCGCAACTACATACACGTCCGCGATGTGGCAAAGGCCTTCGTCTTTACCATCAACAACTATGACAGGATGAAGGGACAGCCCTTTAACGTTGGCCTGAGTTCGGCAAACCTGACCAAACGTCAGCTCTGCGAAAAAATCAAGGAATACGTGCCAAAACTCTACATCCACTCCGCCGAGGTCGGCGAGGACCCCGACAAGAGGGATTACCTCGTTAGCAACGAAAAAATAGAGGGCATGGGATGGCGCCCTGACCACTCCCTCGATGACGGCATAAAGGAACTGCTCAAGGGCTACAAAATACTAAGGCCCAACCAGTTTGCCAACGTCTGATAGAAATTAAGGAGGACAAAGGGTGTTATTATGGTAATATCGCGCACGCCGCACAGGATATCGTTTTTCGGCGGGGGCACTGATTACCCGGACTACTATCTGAAACACGGGGGTAAGGTCCTGGGCGTTGCCGTAGATAAGTATTGCTACCTAAGCGTCAGGAGGTTGCCACCGTTTTTTGACTTCACGCACAGGATAGTCTATTCGAAGATGGAAAACGTTCAGGAAATCAACGACATACAGCATCCCTCCGTGAGAGAGACGCTCAAGTACCTTAATGTTGCCTATGGGGTGTCGATTCATCACGATGGCGACATTCCGGCGCGAAGTGGTATGGGGTCGAGTTCGTCCTTCACCGTGGGGCTGCTCAACTCCATGTACGCACTTGAGGGACAGGTGACTTCCAGGGATGAGCTGGTAAAGGAGGCCATACACGTAGAGCAAGACCTGATCAAGGAAAACGTGGGTTCCCAGGACCAGACCTTTGCCGCATACGGGGGGATGAACGTGATCAACTTCTTGCAGAGTGGTGAGATCGTCGTGGAACCCGTCATAATGAAGCCTGAGAGGTTGCATAGTTTCAGGGAGCGATTCTTGTTATTCTTCACGGGACTTTCCAGATATGCCTCCGAGGTGGCAGGAGACAAGATAAAGAATATCCCCAAGAATTACGACAACCTGGCACAGATGAAGGAAATGGTCGATTACGCCTACAAGATACTTACTACCCCAAGCAGGGACCTCAGGGAGTTTGGGGAACTCTTAAATGAGACGTGGAAGTTGAAAAAGACACTGTCAACAAAGATTACTAAACCCGAAATAGACGAAATGTACGATACGGCCATCAAAAACGGTGCCATAGGCGGTAAGCTCCTGGGGGCAGGAGGGGGAGGTTTCATGGTGTTTTACGCCGAACCAAGGGACCACTTTAAGATAAAAAGGGCGCTTGACAAGTTCCTGCACGTACCGTTTAACTTCGACTTTGACGGCTCAAAGATCGTCGTATATCAACCAGACAGGATGTGAAAATGAAATACTCGTTAACCTCCTCAACCTTTGGGGTTGAAGAGAAACAGGCAATGGTTTCAGTGATAGACAGCGACATGTTTACGATGGGTAGGCATGTCCGGGAGTTTGAGGAGCAGTTTGCGTCATACATGGGTATGAAACATGCCGTCATGGTCAACTCCGGCTCCTCGGCAAACGTTATAGCAGTTGCGTCGTTGTTTTTCAGGAGTAAGGCCCCCCTCCGGCGTGGCGATGAGGTCATAGTGCCCTGCATCTCCTGGGCGACGACGTACTATCCGCTGCATCAGTACGGTCTGAAACTGAGGTTTGTTGACGTAGACCTCCATACCCTCAATTACGACATAGACGAGCTGAGAAAGGCCATCACGCCACAAACAAAGATGGTTGTGGCCGTCAGCATCCTGGGTAATCCCTGCGATTTTACAGCCATCCAGGAGATATGTAACCATCATGGCATTATACTGTTCGAGGACAACTGTGAATCCCTTGGTGCCACCCACAAGGGCAGGTACACCGGGACATTTGGATTGCTCAACACCTTCAGCACGTTCTTCTCCCACCACATATCGACGATGGAGGGTGGCTTGGTGTTAACCAATGATCATGAACTGTACTGCCTGTGCAGGTCGCTGAGAAATCACGGATGGACGAGAGACCAAGACCCCGGTAGCGTCATATTCAATCGCCGCGACGACGATTTTTATGAGGCCTATCGCTTTATCCTTCCCGGCTACAACGTCCGTCCCACGGAGTTGCAGGGGGGTGTGGGCAAGGAGCAGTTGAAAAAGCTCCGGGGATTCATAGATACACGCATAGCAAATGCCGCCCACTTTACGGGGCTGTTTAAGGATGACGAGAGGTTTATTATCCAGAGGCCGGTGGGGCCGGATTCCGTCAGTTCGTCGTTCTGCTTTACGATGATCGTCAATCCCAAAGCGGGGGTAGACAGAGGTCGTGTTTTGCAGAGGCTCCGGGAGGCCGAAATCGAGCACAGGATCATCACTGGCGGCAACTTCCTCCGGCATGATGTCATAAAGTACTTTGACTACGAGGTGACTGGGTCGTCCAATGCCGATATCGCACACGACTATGGATTCTTTGTAGGCAACCACCCCATAGACATACGGGCCGAAATCGATTATCTCCACAAAACGTTAAAGAACGTATGAGCAGGATGAAGGGTTGAGTAGTTATGAAGGGGTTAAGGGAACTGATCCCTTGGCCCCGTAAAAATGCCACGTACCTTGTATTTAGTCCAATCAAACCTGCCATAAAAAAATATTGCAATTTTTTCTTTTAATTTGTTACACTGTTGCATGTCTGAAAAAGCAAAATTATATCATTGGTGCTACCTGAAAGATGGCTTGGCAGGACCGTTGGATAACGCTCTGTCGGGATTTCTTGGCTCTATCCAAGATAGTGATATACAGATCGGCATTGACTTGTCAGAAATAAAATTCATTGAACCCGCATCAATGATAATGCTCCTCGCAATCTATAGTGATCTTAAACGTAATAATCGCCCACCGGCAATAAAATTTCCCACAGAATTTGCCGTGCGAAGATTTATGAGAAACTGGAATTTCTTGGAGGCGTTAAAAAGTATAAGTGATCCATCTGTCCTAATGGAAAGTGTTGACGATACCAGTCAACCACGCCGTCCCGATGACCTTGAGAACGAGCTTGAGAAGACTTATCTCCCTATAAAGTTTATATGTGGTATCAATGGACAAGATAGACCAAGTAACCAGCATGTAGACGATGAGCTGAAACGTTCCAACGAAACTTTGATAATGGCTTGGCTCCAGTTGAATCTTAAGTGTCCGGAAGAAATGGACCGAACCGAATGGCGCAATTTTGTAAAGAACACTTATCCGTCTCGAATAGTTTTCGAGGCAATGATGAACGCTGTCCGTCATCCTGATGCTACGATGATTATCACGACTTCACACATTCACTGGAAGCACAATAAGGAAGAAGGAGCGTTCACGTGCTTGTGGTGGGACAACGGCAAGGGGATTGTAGAAACACTTAAAAAGGTGATTAATGATGGTGGATCAATCGTATCGTCCAGGTTACAACTCCCTGAGAAGCTGTGTTCAATAACGTACAAACATGCCAGCGAAGGTCAACCACGCAATCTATCGACAAATTATATTCCGAATAGAGACAGTTCTGACGCTGAGATTCTTTTCTCTTCAATATGCGCCGGAATTACACGCGACCCTAATGGTATAGGTCATCGCACTATGCTTTCCGATGAGATTCCAACGGACTCCCCACTCCGCCAGCCGGGCATGGGGCTCTATATTTTGGTTGACTGCGCCGTAAACATTTTTGGCGGCAGTGTTTCTTTCAGAACAGGGAATCTTTTTATGAATGTGAAGCGAGGAGAAGAGAAAGGCCCTAATAAAGCTGACTATGCCGTATCTATTTCGCGCCCGAATAATAACTTCCAATTCCCAGGTAACATGCTAATCGTTCGTCTTCCAATACGAAGACAATCAATGGGATCTGACTGCAACCAGTGAAGAGTGTTCAATTCATACAGTACACCTTTGGATCTCTAGCCTCCGAGCCGATCTCGAAAAAACTGCAAGAATTATATTGTTGGATAGCGCGTTCGCTTACTAAAGCGCATTGTATTCAGAGCGTATCAGGTAAAGATATGAACGTGCCATCAGTGGCAAAAACTGGCGGTCTAGGGCATATAGAGATATATAACGGATGTTCTGCGCAAAAAAAGGCTTACTTCCTTTAAATATAAGGTTTTATAAAAGAAAATGTGTAAACACGTAGACACTAAAACTTGATTTTATTAGTGAGGCATGGTATAATACATTTCATGATAACTTATTAATATAGCAAAGAATTTTAAAATGTAGACACTATCAATTTTGAATAATCGTTTAGTGTCAAGGGGTTACACGATTTTTTACAGTCAAAACCCAGAACATCCGATATAATCAGCTTTACAGCTATGTTCAGAACAATTGGAAGACACCCATAGAAATTGCAATAGTCGAGATAGCCAGAGCTACGTCAACGGAAACCATTCGCTCCGAATGGGAAATGGCTATTGTCTCCGCATTAACCACACTGATTAATGAATCGCTATCCCGAGGTGAACAACCTCTGTGGATAATACTAAAACAGGCGCGCCCCACAGAGACTGACATTTTATGGTCTCCAATGCTGGCTTCTTTCAATTCAGGGAATGCACTCATAATTGACGATGTAGGGCTTATCCGTGGGCATCAACAATTCAAAGATTTGATTGACAGAGAAGAATATAAAAGGGAGCTTCTGCGCGCAAGAAATACGCCAATTGATATGCTCGACTTGAAATTGATCAGGCGTTTAGGTCACTTTCGGGTCGTAAACAAAGAAAAGCAAGCATATTGTGCCAGGCATTACTTTGACGGTTCGGAATGCAAGGATGAGATTGCACAGCTCATACGAGATCACATAAAAGAACATTACAAAGACCAGGAGAACCCCATTATACTCTATACAGACCCCCAATCAAACTGGCTAAGAGATGTGGTGCTTACGCTCGAAGACTGTTCGTCCAAAAGACCTATGAGCGTGGAAGAATATCTCAAGGAAGGGCAAGATTGCCCTCAGGCACAATATCTTCTTGTCATGCCTGTAATCGATACAGCTAATACTCTTGCATCGATATTGCAAGATTGGGCCAAAGCAAAACTCCCCAAGCCGAAGATTTTTTCCGTCATATCTACGCGTGGGGACAAAGATAGGAATGGGTCTTGGCTACCCATATTCGATGGTGTAGAATACGAGGTTTTTTATCTACTCCATCGCAAGCTGAAAAAATATAATAGCCAATGCCCTTTGTGCCGGTTGGATATCCCGCATCAAGACAGTGGACTTGCCGATCAATACCTTTCTCTCACATCCTATGACTTCTGGGATATGGTAGGCGACTTTCCGTGTCTTTCAGAAGATAATTCAGATACCCCAAAGCATCGCTCCAAGCCTCTTAAAGTAGTGCCTCCCATTCGGGATATTGTGAATGAAAATGGTCCATGGCTTGCCAAGAAAGCAGTAAACCTGTTGAAAAATAGCCTTGGGGAATGCAGACTCAAGGGAATTCCCATTGTTCATTTGCAAGAGAAAGGTGCAAAGCCATTGCCTTTGTATCTTAGGGAACTACTTGGCGCAACTCTAATAGAACTCCCCAATTGGGTAAGGAATGAACTCAAGCCTGATTCCAGCAATGTGGAAGAAGTCACTGCACGACTTCGTCTCAAAGAACCTATTTGTAGTCAACAGCTTGACTCGGTTAATCCTGATCAACCAGTACTTGTCCTTGAGGAGTTCTCCGTGACTGGTGGGACACGGGATGCCATCATGAAACTTCTGGATCACCTTAGGCGCACTGTTCTTGCGCACTTGTGCGTCCTCAGCTTCGAGTCACCACAGGCCAGGTTGCGTATTGATAACAGCTTTTGTTTGTATGAGTTTGAGCTTCCAAAGGAATGGTTTAACAATGGTTCGTTCGTATAGGAACGACATACCGGACGTAGAACGTCCAGAGATATCGATCAGAGTTTTGGCGGATGAACTTGCCAAATGTAAAAATAACAACAAACGTGAACTGCTTATCGCTGATTTTTTCACAAAGTTGCAGATTCTACCAGCAGAGAGCTACTACTGGAATCTGGCAAAGGCAATGTTGAGCGAGTTCCCAGAAAGGATCAAGCCGATAATGGAACAGAAAATGAACGTAATGGAGCAGAAGATGAACGTAAATGTTCTTGTAATAACTGTACGGGATGATGAAATCAACTCTCTTAGAGAGACATTTCCCGACAAACAACTGCCTGGTATCTCTTCCTTTACGCCACTAGTTTTTGACGTTGAGAAAACATGGTATAGGGGACAGTTTTCATCTGATACTCGAACTGTTAACATTATCTTAGTCCAACAGACCGAAACAGGCAACCAAGATGCAGCTAGCATCGCGACTAACTTTATTTGGCAGTTTAAGGAAACCATTGGTTTGAAACCAGATTTGGCTGTCTTGGTAGGCATATGTGCGGGTTCACGACTAAGGGAATCTAATTTAGGTGATGTAGTTGTGCCTCCTCATATTTTTGACGAGAGTGTATACAAAATTACTCGGGTAGACGGGCGCCAACATACTATTCCAGAACTTCGAAATCCTGGAAAGCCAAATGAGCATTTGCTGAGGCTTTGCAGGGGGATTGGTCAGGAGCCGAGTATCTGGAATACGCCGAAGCTTCAGCGTATTGATAATCATAAGTTTCCACCTGATGTGCATCTTGATCCAGCATTCACTGGCAATGCTTTCATTGAAGACCCGGAATACATGAAAAAATGCCAGGACCTCTACAATCGCAAAACGATTGCGTATGAGATGGAGGTTGGCGGATTCGCCAAGGCATGTCATAGCCAGAATGTTCCTTTTGTTGTTATTCGTGGCATATCTGACTGGGCAGATGAGGATGCCAGCAACGACAAATGGCGCTCATATGCATCGCTAACGGCGTCTCTGTTCATGTATGAGCTGTTAAAGGTTGCTTCTATGCCGCCTCGGTAGCCCCTTTCCCGCTCTTCATTTCAACCAGAATGGAACGCACTGTTGCCAAAGTCATCATAAGCGTCATTGACTGCAACGGAGACTTTACGAAACCGCGCGATAGATAGAAACGCCTGGCCTGTTCCGAAGTGAGCTACCGCTCGCGTGCAAAGCGTCGCTCCTCTTTTTATCGTTCACCCCATTTAAGTTTTTCGCGCAAGACCTGGAAATAGTCCCGCTGTGCCGGCAACAACAAACGGGCTACGTGGTCGGATTTTCTGATCTCAATCACGTCGTTGTCACACAACGCCCGGCCTATCTGACCGTCGAGCGTGAGACTTATGTCCTTGCTACCCGGGTTGACCCTGGCCTCGATGAGCATACCATCCCCGATCACAATGGGGCGGTTGGTAAGGGTGTGTGAGCAGATTGGCGTTATGACTATGCAGTGCAGCGTGGGATACAGGATTGGCCCACCGGCTGAGAGCGAATAGGCCGTGGAACCAGTCGGCGTTGAGATAATCAGACCATCGGCCTTGAAGGTCGTTACGTACTTGCGCTCTATAAAGATTTCGATGTCAAATATGCGGGCCAACGCCCCCTTGTTTATCACCACGTCGTTGAGAACCGTGAATTCTTCATGAGATTGTCCCTGTCTGATGATGCGGGTGTGGAGCATGATCCTGTCCTCGATGACATAATCATCGGCAATGACCTTTTCCAAGGCATCGAGGGCCTCGCCCTTACTGACCTCGGTGATAAACCCAAGTCCTCCAAGGTTTATACCAAAGATAGGGATGTCTCTTTGTGCGATAAGCCGTGCCACTGAGAGCATTGTCCCATCCCCCCCCAGCACAATTATCATATCAACTAGGTCGGGCAGTGCACACCTCTCATAACCGCGTATGCCAAGGACTTGTGCCGCATCACTGTCTGCAAACACCGTCAACCCCCTCTCTGACAACCACGGCAGAAGCTCCTTTAAGAGTGCAATGGGTTCCGCTTTGCCCTTCTTACAGATTATTCCAATCCTTTTCATCCATACCTTCAATCACCAGACGGCGCAGTGACTGCTCACCGTGGGGCTCAACGTGTGTTATCGTTATGTATATATCGGCCTTGAAATGGCCATCCAACCTGTCGGCCCACTCCACAACGGCCACCCCCTCACCACCAAGACACTCAAAGACACCACAGTTGTAGATTGCCTCAACGTCTTCAAGGCGGTAGAGGTCGATGTGGTAAAACGGGATGTCCGTGTCATATTCGGCAATGATGGTAAAGCTGGCACTGGTGATGGCCTCCTGTCTGATTCCAAAGTTTTCGGCGATCCCTTTGATTAGAGTGGTCTTGCCGCAGCCAAAGTCACCAACGACAAACACACACTGTCCGCTCCTGAGGAGCTTGCCCAGCCTCTGACCAATCGCCACCGTCTGGTCGTGCGACTTACTGATAAGCTCAAACATAAGAAGGGGGCGACTCTGCCCTACAACATACCGATAAAACCACCCTGCCTGCCAGTACCGGCCTTTGTTCTGCGATAGGAGTGGTAGAGTTCGGGCATACAGAACGTACAATCAGGGGATATCCAGACGTTTGTCTCAGCCAATCCCACCGCAAGGGCCTGATGCAGGTTTGCCCTTGCCAGGTCAACGTACCACTTGTCGCCCTCCTGGCGGATATAGTCACCTGCCCCGGTTGTCTGCCGCACTTCATACATGACGTCGCCCCCCACCTCGTAGCAGCAGGACTTGATGGATGGCCCCACCGCAATCAAGATTTCCCGTGGATTACAGGAGAAGTCGGTACGCATGGTTGCTATAACTGTTTTGAGGATGCCCTTTGCCGTGCCACGCCACCCGGCATGAATGGCTGCTATTACGTGTCTATGCGGGTCAAATGCAAGTATGGGCACACAATCGGCAGTCTGTACACCGATCACGACCCCTGGCCTGTTCGTGATAACCGCATCGGCAACACAACCCTCCGGTGTCAATGATTGGTCTCTGAGGATGGTGATAGCCAAGTCTGTGTGTCTCTGTGTGGGCATGTAGAAGTCAACTTCCCGCTCAAATAAGGCACAGATGCTAGCCCTGTCTATACCAACGTTTTTGTCAGTAAAGAGTGCCTTTACCTGGTTGCCTAAAAAGAAGGGGGGCGGCTCCGTCCCCCCCTCAGACCCCCACTGCAAGAGGTCCATACCCCTTGACCCCTTTATATCTTGTTCACAGTGCAATGGATACAATTAACCGTTCTTTTTTAGTACGAAGGCCTTCATAAACCCTACGGGGTCGCCACTTGTTACCTTGTCAATGGTAACGGGCTGTCCTTCTATGATGTCATCTAAGTTTCTTGTGATGCTTGCAAAGCCATAGCTCAGGATTGCATCTATGGGTTTAGCCACATTGGCAGGGATATCGCCTTCCCTGAACAGGTGGTCGTAGACTAGTATCTGCCCGCCCGGTTTTAGTACGCGAACGACCTCGGAAAAGGCTTTTTTGGGGTTAAAGACAACCGTCAGAAACAGGCTAAGGATGGCCTTGTCAAAGGTGTTGTCATCGTAGTAGAGGTCTTCTGCGTCCATTTTCTTGAATCTGACGCTTTTATCCAGGCCCATTGCCTTGATCTTGAGTTTTCCGATACCGAGCATGACGTCGCTGATATCTACGCCCTCAACTACGACATCCTTGGGCAGGGCAGAGAGGTCATGACCCGTCCCCACACCGGGGACAAGGACACGGTCTCCGGCATTGAAGTTGAGCATGTTTATTGCCTTCTTGCGATTACCCCTCAGCGGTAACATCAGCGCCGGGTAGAAGACCGGTATAAACGTGTTAAAGGATAGTAGCTTCACAATGTTCTTCATTTCATATTCCTCCTGTGGATTTTATTTTATCTGGTGTCTCTGTTACACCTTAAAGTCATACGTTACACCATTGTACGTAAAGGGGTCTATCTGATAATCCTTCAGCTCCCTTCTTGCGTATTTTTGCAGCAGCCCGGATTGGACAAAGAAGTCCACAATGTCTTTATCTATATGTTTATCCTTTACCATCATGCCTATTATCTTAACACACTCCGAGAGTTTTTTTCCATGCTTATAGGGCCTGTCCCCTGCCGAGAGTGCCTCAAAGATATCCGCTATTGCAATGATCCTTGACTGCACGGACAGGGAGTCGGCATCGAGACCGTTAGGATAGCCTGTGCCATCGAGTTTTTCGTGGTGCTCACCGGCATATTCACAGACGCCTTTGAGTTTCTTTGGCCACGGTAGTCTGGCAAGCATTGCGTGTGTCAGTACCACGTGATTTTGGATAACATTACGCTCTTCTTCTGTCAATGTGCCTTTTCTTATACTGAGGTTATATACCTCGTTTTCGGTCAGCAGGTTCTGTTGTACGCCATTGAGTGTAATCTGTGTGGTAGCAATGTCCTTTAGTCGGGCAATCAGGGCATCTGACATAAACTCTCCTCCCTGGTTGATGAGCCTGAGGAAGTTGAGGTCTGAGGCGAGGCTATTTATTCGCTCATCGTAGACCTCTCTAAGCCTTTTTAGTTGCTCTTGCTTGTCTTTATCGTTGCGGGAGGATATTTCGGCGTGTTTTTTGAGATAGAACAGTTCAACGTCACGTATGAGTATTTCAAACTTTGCCTCTATGTAGTGAATCCTGTCGTAGATGGTTTCAAGCTTAGTGGCTTTGTCCACTACGTACTCGGGTGTGGATATCTTACCAATGTCGTGCATCCATGCGGCTATTCTCAGTTCATTGATTTCATCCTGGGAGAGGTTGAAGTCTTTCCACCGGCCGTCGTTTGAGCTGTTGAGGCCCTGGGCAATATCAAGCGTGATCTCCGCCACACGGCGGATATGCCCACCCGTATAGGGAGACTTCTCATCAATGGCGCTTGCTATGCTCTTGATAAAGCCATCCATGAGGTTTTTCAGGTCACTGAGCAGGGAGGCATTGGTGATGGCCACAGCCGCCTGCGAGGCCAGAGACTCGATCAACTCCTGATGGTCCATGGAAAACGGTATTATGGCACCTTCGCTATCCTGTGCGTTGATCAACTGCAGGACGCCGATTATTTCGTTTTCATAGTTTCTGAGTGCCGTTACCAGCATTGACTTGGAACGGTAACACGTGTTCTTGTCAAAGTCCTTGCAGCCCTGGAAGTCAAAGCCGTCTATCTCATAGACATCAGGGATATTCAGAGTCGTCCCGGTCAGGGCCACGTAGACGGAGACGAGGTGCTTGTTACCGGTACCATCGGGTTTATACAGCTTCAGGGGTGGGAATTTGATCTCTTTTGCGCTCGTACCCCCCATCTGTAGTCCCAGTGTGCGGTTTTGGAGTATCCTAAAGGCGATGGTCGTCTCATCGGGGGTCTTGATGTAGAGGGTAGCACCGTCGGAGTTTGTCAGATTCATGGCCTCAACAACAATCATCTCCAGGAGGGCCTCTATGTTTTTCTCTGCCGACAGGGCGGTTCCTATCTTGAGCAGGTCACTTGCAAGATGGCTCTTTTGCACTAAGATGGCCTGGAGTCTTGCTACCTCATCGCCCTCGACGACCGTCTCTCTGGCATCACCCGTAATTTGCATATGCCTCTATGATAGCATATACATTTTACTTTTTGCTTAACCTTAATTGTAGCCGGCATCAGGGCATTCCCGGTCGAGAGCAGAGAATTTGCAAAACCTGGTGGCTTAGGAGGACGTGTATTCGCCTCATAAACGTATCCTCTTTATATTTCATGGTAACTATGCTTTTACGCATCCTGGATTCCTGGTCAAGCCAGGAATGACACACTTGGAAAACGGCTGTAACTGTCATTCCTGCGAAAGCAGGAATCCATGCCTTTTAACCGTGAAATAAAAATTACCCTGCTTTTTAAAGAGGATACTCATAAACAAGCATACTATTGCCATACTATAAAACATCACACTCCTATCCTTCTTTTCACAATTAAAGAACGGAGCATAAATGTTTAGAACATTAGGGTTAAGAATAATGGGGTCGAGGGGACTGGTCCCCTTGCGGGGGAGGTCTGAGGAGGGGGCGGAGCCGCCCTCCTTCTTTTCTTCTGTTGTTATAGCTACGTATACTCTTCTGCTTATTAAAATTTTATGAGAGTATTTTTGAGTTGAAAATTAAGAGGATGCTCTATATTTTTGAATTGAACGTCATGAAAATATGTAAATCACTAAGGTTAGGTACAAGCAATGCTTTGAGGCATAATAATTGCATGCAAGATATTTTAAAATACCCCCTTGACTTTTTGTTTTTTTTTTTGTATAATTTTAAAATTATTATCTTGTAGGGCTAAACACTCAAGTCCAGTAGTGTATAGAGATGAAAAAGACACTATTGTCGATGGTGTTAAGTAACAGGGGTAGCACTATAACGCCAAGTGCTGAACTATTACGAATAGAATCTATGTTAAATGTCAGCCTTGCTGGCCTATAGAGTCGTATTTCACTGAATATGTATGGAGGAAGTATGTTTTGGAAAAGTAACAACCAAGTAAAGATGAAGCATCTCCCGTCACACTGTGCGACAGGCGTGAGGATGTTGCTCACCTTGGCGTTGTTTGCCATGATCGGAGCAATGTGTATTAACGGAGCCGTAAGCAACGTCTATGCGGCGGAGAACTATATCTTTGTTACTAAATGGGGAAATAATGGCGCAGGAGTTGGTCAATTCAATTACCCATACGGAATCGCGGTTGATACCTCTGGAAACGTCTATGTTGCAGATTGGTATAACACACGTATCCAGAAATTTAGTTCAACTGGCACCTTTTTAACCAAGTGGGGTAGTTCCGGTAGCGGTGATGGTCAATTCACTTATCCATATGGTGTTGCTGTTGATACCTCTGGAAACAACATATATGTTGCAGATGCAACTAACAATAATATCCAGAAGTTCACCTCAACTGGTACCTTTGTATCCAAGTGGGGTAGTTCCGGCAATGGTGATGGTCAATTTAATGTTGCAATGGGAGTCGCTGTTGATGCCTCCGGAAACGTTTATGTTGTGGATAGGAATAATAACCGTATCCAGAAGTTCAGCTCAACCGGTACTTTTATAACTTCTTGGGGTAGTAATGGCTATGGCGATGGTCAATTCGATGCACCAACCGGAATCGCTGTAGATACCTCTGGAAACGTCTACGTTACCGACCGTATTAACAACCGTATCCAGAAGTTCAGTTCAACTGGCACCTTTGTATCCAAGTGGGGTAGTTCCGGCAGCGGTGATGGTCAATTCTCTGACCCCAGAGCAATTACTGTTGATACCTCTGGAAACGTCTATGTCGGCGATACATCTAACAACCGCATCCAGAAATTTAGCTCAACTGGCACATTTATAACCAAGTGGGGTAGTCCCGGCAGCGGTGATGGTCAATTCGCTACCCCGGAAGGAATTACTGTTGATACCTCTGGAAACGTTTATGTTTCCGATTGGGGGAATCATCGCATCCAGAAGTTTGCTCTCGCAACGCCCACTCCTACACCCACTCCTACTCCAACGCCTACTCCTACTCCCACCCCTACTCCGACACCAACACCTACGCCTACGCCCACATCAACCCCTACTTCCACACCAACCCCTACTCCTACTCCTACGTCTACATCAACTCCCACTCCAACAGCAATACCAACTCCGACAGGTACTCCAACTCCCACTCCAACAGCAACACCGACACCAAGCCCTACTCCGACACAGACACCAGACTGTAATAGCAAATCAATCACTCCAACGAGCAAGCATTTCCTTTCAACCGGTGGGAGTGATAGCGTAAGCGTTACGGCTAACACCGGCTGCACATGGACGGCAACGAGTAACGATACTAGCTGGCTTACGATCAATTCAGGCAACTCCGGCAGTGGTAGCGGCAGTGTTGCGTATTCCGTAACGGCAAACACAAACTCTAGCGTACGTATCGGCACAATATCTATCGCAGGTCAAACCTTTACGGTAACTCAGGATGGACAGTCAGCTACAAAGAAGCCCCTAACAATAATGAAACAGGGCACAGGCGGTGGTTCTGTGGCAGCCTCAACCGGTACAATTGTCTGGAACGGTAACACCGGTATTGTTGAATATGACCTCAATACCTCAGTATCTCTCACGGCGCAGGGGGATATGAGTTCAGATTTTGTTTCATGGTCAGGGTGTGACACTACGGCGTCAAATGTGTGTACGGTCAATATGACGGGGGCCAGGACAATCTATGTGACGTTTAACAAAAAGACAAACGGCGGATTTCTCCTGACTGTTACCAAGATAGGCACAGGAGATGGTACGGTAAGCACTTCCACGGGCGTGCTCAACTGGAGCGGTAAGACAGGTACGGCAACTTACACGGCTGGTTCCCAGGTAATCCTCATGGCAGCACCAGACAACACATCAAAGTTTATAGAATGGAAGGGGTGTGATGTGCCCATCGGCAACCAGTGTACGTTGACAATAACCGAAACAAAGAGTGTCTCTGCCGAGTTTAATAAGACCACAACAGGCAAGGCTAAGAAAGATTTTAACGGTGATGGTAAGAGCGACGTCATGTGGCAGAATTCCAAGACAGGGGACGTGGCCATCTGGCAGATGGATGGTGTTACAAGAAAGTCTGCTGCCTTTGCGGCAAATAACGTCCCCGCCAACTGGCGTGTCAAAGCGGCGGAGGATTTTGACGGCGATGGTAAAAGTGACATGATGTGGCAAGACATCGACACGGGTGACGTCTACGTATGGCTAATGGATAACGGCAAACCAAAATCCGGTAACTACGTGGCCAGGGGTATCCCGGCGGACTGGCAGATCAAGCTCTCTGAGGATTTTGACGGCGATGGCAAGAGCGACGTTATGTGGCAGGACTCCAAATCCGGGGCAGTCTACATCTGGCTGATGAATGGCACCGCCATAGCCTCCGGAGATTATGTAGTTGGTAGTATGCCACAAGACTGGTATGTCAAGGGAGTAGGAGACTTCAATGGCGATGGCAAGGCTGACATCCTGTGGCAAAACCAAAATGGTGACTTCTTTGGATGGCTGATGGATGGCACAAAGATTAAGGCCGGAAGTGATTTCATTGTCAAAGGGATACCAATGGAATGGCAGATCAAAGGAGTTGCGGACTATAATGGTGACGGCAATAGCGATGTGTACCTGCAAAATAGCGTTACAGGTCAGAGCGTAATCTGGCTGATGGATGGTATACAGATAAAGGGAGCCGACTTCGTGAAACCTAAAGGTGGTGCAACAACCCAATCAGTGCCAATAACTGAACGTGGAAAAGGCTCCGACACCTGGGATGTAAAATCAACAGGAGACTATAACGGTGACGGTATGAATGACGTGCTCTGGCAGAATGGTTCAACTGGAGATGTATATATGTGGTCAATGGACAGCACGGGATTGAATTATTCAGGAGGATTTGTAGAGCAAGGAATTCCCAGTGAATGGAGTATCTATTAATCTACATAACGGTAATGAGGGCTGCCTTAAGGCAGCCCTTTTTCAAGAAACATAAACCAAACTAAAAGGAGTGTACACAATGAAGAGAAATAGGCTTTTGGGAGCAAAAGGTCTGTTAGTAGTTTGCGTATGGTTTGCGTTGTTTGTTATTGCAACAAGTAGGATGGTAACAGCAGCCCAAGGTGATGAGGTGCAAGTACAGATTGCACCACTTAACCCTGAATTTATCGAATATGTCAACAGCATTAAAGAAAGAGGCACAACCACGGAAACAAGCACAAACGAACATGCAACAGGAGCTATCCCATCACCAGTTGACCTATCACATCTGGCAGGACAACGTGTGTATGATGACAACGCCGTCTTCCCCACGTCATACGATCTTCGCACGACAGGTAAGCTCACAGCCGTCAAGAACCAAGGCTTATGCGGTACATGCTGGGCCTTTGCCTCTTACGGATCATTGGAGAGCGCCTTGATGCCAGGGGAGGCAAACGATTTCGCCGAAAACCACCTCAAGAATACACACGGTTTTGATAAAGGCATGTGTCAAGGTGGCAACGCCTCGATTTCAACAGCCTATCTTTCCAGGTGGGGTGGTGCTGTAAATGAGTGGCAGGACCCATACAACACGTCATCAAACGAATCTCCTGCTGGTCTGACCCCACATAAACACATTCAGGAGGTGTTATTCATACCAGGCAGTGTCGGCTTTATGGATAACGACGAGATTAAACGTGCCGTAATGAACTACGGTGCCATGTACACCACATACTATCACAACGATTCGTACTATAAGGCAACCACGTACTCCTACTACTACAATGGCACATCTTCGTTAAACCACGCTGTTGCCATTGTGGGTTGGGATGATAATTATGATAAATCGAAGTTCTCTCCAGTTCCCCCTAACAACGGGGCATTTATTGTTAGAAATAGCTGGGGTAAATATTGGGGTGAAAGTGGCTATTTCTACATCTCTTACTATGACAAAAATATAGCTAAAGGGCAGAACGTCGTCTTTAACAATGTCGAATCGAGGTCCAACTACACCAGTATCTATCAGCATGATCCCCTTGGGCATACGAGTTCAATAGGCTATAATAGTGAAACCGGATGGTTCGCTAACATATTCACATCAAATGGCGATGAGCTGCTTTCGGCAGTAGCCTTTTACACTATGTCGCCCAATTCTTCCTATACAATCTATGTTTACAAGGATACCACCTTAATGACTACTCAAGATGGTTCTATACCGTATGCTGGATACCACACGATAAAAATTACACAACCTGTTGGCCTTAATGCCGGACAAAAGTTTTCTGTAGTCGTAAAACTGACAACTCCCGGATACAAATACCAAATATCAATTGAAAGGCCTAGTGCCAATTATAGCAGCGGGGCTACGGCCAGCCCTGGTCAAAGCTATATAAGCAGCAACGGCGCCAACTGGACAGATCTAACAACAAATTTTCCAAATTCAAATGTCTGTTTAAAGGCATTCACAAAGCATGCGTCAGGAATAAGCGTAGCCTACCCGCAACAGAATGCCGTACTGCCAGGCGGGACTAATTACAACATCCAGTGGACAACGACTAATCTGTCGAATAATAAGTGTGATATAACCTTCTATGACGGATCAGCATGGACACAGGTAGCAAAAAACGTGTCCGATAGCTTTAGCTGGCAGACTCCAAATAAAAGCGTATCAGCCAGTGTAGGCTTAATGTTTATCGGTTGTGCTTTGGACGCCAACGGTAGTCAGTATGAAGCTGCTACGTATGTAAAGGTTGGGATATCCAGTAGCGCAACAATGAGTGTAACATCCCCGCAGAATGGTCAGGTTTTGTCAGGAGGGTCTTACTACAACATCCAGTGGACGACGGCTAATGTTTCAAATAACAAGTGTGATATAACCTTCTATGACGGAGCATTGTGGACGGAGGTAGCAAAAAACGTGTCAAATAGTTTTAGCTGGCTGGTTCCAAATAAAAGTGTATCTAATAGTGTAGGCTTAATGTTTATCGGTTGTGCTTTGGACGCCAACGGTAGTCAGTATGAGATTACTACTTATAGGAAAATTGGCATAGTCAGTAGCGCAACAATGAGTGTAACATCCCCGCAGAATGATCAGGTTTTGTCAGGAGGGTCTTATTACAACATCCAGTGGACGACGGCTAATGTTTCAAATAACAAGTGTGATATCACCTTCTATGACGGAGCATTGTGGATGGAGGTAGCAACAAGCGTATCCAATAGTTTTAGCTGGCTGGTTCCAAATAAAAGTGTATCTAATAGTGTAGGCTTAATGTTTATTATCGGTTGTGCTTTGGACGCCAACGGTAGTCAGTATGAGATTACTACTTATAGGAAAAATTGGCATAGTCAGTAGCGCAACAATGAGTGTAACATCCCCGCAGAATGATCAGGTTTTGTCAGGAGGGTCTTATTACAACATCCAGTGGACGACGGCTAATGTTTCAAATAACAAGTGTGATATCACCTTCTATGACGGAGCATTGTGGATGGAGGTAGCAACAAGCGTATCCAATAGCTTTAGCTGGTTGGTTCCAAATAAAAATGTATCGAATAGCGTAGGCAATATGTTTATAGGTTGTAGTTTAGCCAACGGTCAGTATGAGATTACTACTTATAGGAAAATTGGTATAGCCAGTAGCGCAACAATGAGTGTAACATCCCCGCAGAATGGTCAGGTTTTGTCAGGAGGGTCTTATTACAACATCCAGTGGACGACGGCTAATGTTTCAAGTAACAAGTGTGATATAACCTTCTATGACGGAGCATCGTGGACGGAGGTAGCGAAAAACGTGTCAAATAGCTTTAGCTGGCGGGTTCCAAATAAGAGCGTATCAACCAGTGCAGGCAATATGTTTATAGGTTGTAGTTTAGCCAACGGTCAGTATGAGATTACTACTTATAGGAAAATTGGTATAGCCAGTAGCGCAGGCTCAACCTCTTCTGCTTTCTGGACAGGAAACGGATCGCTCATAAGTTATAATGGACGATCTTTGACAAAAGATGTTGTAGGGGCTGAGTATCCTTATGGAATTACACGAGATGTAACGGTGTTACAATCGTCAACAAATCTACCCGCAGGTTTCTTTCAGTGGCACATTAACACAAATGGGTGTAGCAAGTTAAAAATTTCTACTCCCACGAACAGCGAAAGATTTGATGTTGTAATAGGAGATTGGAACACCAGAGCAAACGACAAGATTTATTCAAACGTTGAACTGCCAGCTGTCATTAATCACGCTGATGGCGCAGGAGATGATGATTGGAATGTGTTAATGATTGCCGCTAAGGACACGGTTAACACCTCTGTCAAGTTGGATGTACAATGTAGCAATGAGCTGCTCACAAGTTCTCATGCGCCTGCAGGGTCTAATGCAGGTGTGCTTTACGATGGTAGCTATAAGTGGAATGGAAACGCATCGGTTATCAGTCATAGTTTTAGAAGTCTTGCCAATGTACCTGCTTCAGGAGAATGGCCATACGGCGCTTTTAAGGATGTAACAAGGGTCGAACCATCAACCTACAAACCGGTAGTGTTTTTCCAATGGCAGGTGTGGAATAGTGGTTGCAGCCAACTTACATTGAATGCTCCACAACTAAGCGATAGTGAGAAGTACGTTGATATTACGATGAAGAATTGGGATTCAACAAACATAGTCACATACTCCAACCAGAAATTACCCTATACACTATACGCTGATACTAGTCTACCAGATGATGGCACGCAATGGAAAGTCGTAGAGATTAAGTTTTTAAATCCTGTAACCAAGGCGGCAGATGTGACTGCAAACTGTCCAAACTATTAAGGAGGTTTAGTTAGAATGAGTTCAAGAAGAAGATTGACGCATAGATACATATTGCATCTTGTTTCGGTGGGCATAGTGTTTTTGTCTATGCTGCTTATGTCAACACAAGCAGCATATGCTGGAAAGGGATCACATAAACTCACCGTAACAAAGAACGGCAGAGGAGAAGTCACCAGCAGCCCTGGTGGTATTAGTTGCGGTACAGGTTGTTCCTCTGATTTTACCGCAGGCATAGAAGTAACCCTAACGGCGAAGCCGGATTCAGGTTCAACCGTAATTTGGGGTGAATCTTGCTCAGGGACAAGTTTGACCTGCAAGGTAACCATGACGGCGGATACTCTTGTAACGGTTACGTTTACGTCAGGTACAACACCGACGTTATGGAGTAATAAGAAGGACTTTGACGGAGATGGTAAAAGTGACATCATGTGGCAAAACAGCAGCACAGGAGATGTCGTTATATGGTTGATGAACGGAAAGGCAATAAAAGGTGGTGAATTTGTAGTTAAGGGCTTACCCTCAGATTGGGCGATTAAGGGCATAGGTGACTTCAATGGCGATAGCAAGGCGGACGTTCTATTGCAAAACACCACTAACGGTGACGTCTACATTTGGATCATGGATGGGGCTAAGATATCTGGTGGTGGTTTTGCCTTACATGGTATGCCAGGGGAGTGGTTATTCAAGGCAGTAGGCGACTTTAATGGCGATGCCAAGAGTGACATACTATGGCAAAACAGCACAAACGGTGATGTTGCCCTGTGGTTAATGGATGGGGCTGGTATAACGAGTGGTGACTTTGTAGTAAAATCTCTACCCTCAGATTGGACAGTCAAGGCAGTGGCAGATTTTAATAACGATGGCAAGAGCGACGTCCTTTTGCAAAACGATAGCGGTGATATTTACATCTGGAGCATGGACGCAACAAAGGTACAAGGAGGCGGATTCGCTGCCAGGGGTATCCCGGGCAACTGGCTGATAAAGGCTATAACTGATTTAGATGGTGACGGTAAGAACGACGTAATATGGCAGGACACCATAACCGGTGACACAGCCGCCTGGATAATGGATGGCTTTAGTGTCGTTGGCGGCAACTACCTGGCACGAGGGATACCAAACAACTGGAATATCCTGACAAGTGGAGATTACAGCGGCACCGGCAAGGGTCATGTATTGTGGCAGGATAGTGTAACTGGCGACATTGCAGTGTGGTTTATGAACGGGCTTAACATCTCCGGTGGAGATTACGTGCTAAAAGGTATGCCATCAGATTGGCAGATCAAATAGAAAGTTGGGGGTCGAGGGGGGCAGCGCCGCCCCCTTTTTCTTATTTTTTTTGGGGGGGGTAGGCTAACCATTCATAATCAGCAGTGTAACCAGCAGGGTCGCCAGGAGGTAGAGTATGTAGAGCCTCATCTGCCCGCCCTGAAGCCGGCCAATGGTCTCAAACGCCCGCCTGCAACGCAGCCAAAACCACGGCAACACCCCGCCGATGCCTTGCACAATGGCGTCAACACGGGCTACAACGGCGACCATGGAGGCGGAACCGGCAACGAAGAATGAGGCCGATGAACGTTGATTTTTCTCACCGTTGACAAGTGCAACTGGTTGGGCTTTTGGGGTCAGCGACCCCTGGCTCAATGGAACCAACGACCTCAGAAGCATAAGCGCCCCGGTTGCAAACACCGGCAACAGTGATGCCCTCGATATCGATGAGACGAGCATAGAGGTTTCGTGTATGGCGATATCGGGGTTTATGTGCATAGAGACCAACGCTGCCTTTACCACGCCTGACACCAGCTCCGGCATCAGGCCGAGCAGCAGACAGACAACGGCAAGCACCACCATAGGCAGGGTCATGGAGGCAGGGGATGGCTCTGCCTCGGCGGCCTTCGTGCTGCGTGGCTGCCCCAGGAGCGCATAACCTGACACCTTTATGAAGGCTATGGCCGTCAGGGCATTTATCAGCGCAAGGGCTGCAACACCCAGCCCTCCCGCACTTAACACTGCCCCATTGGCTGACCCCTTGGCCCCCAGTAGCCCCATGAAAATGACGGCAACACTGATAAAACCGTTAAAGGGCGGCAGACCGCACACGCACAGACATCCGCACAGAAACAACACCGCCACAACCGGCATCCTCTTTATGAGTCCGCCCATAAGGCCCAGGTTGCCGGTATTAACGCCCCTGACAAAGGCGCCAACACCATAGGCCAGCAGCCCCTTAAACAGGGTGTGATTCAACGTATGAAACACGGCGCCACCAAAGCCAAGTGCGGTCATCAGGGGCAGACCGTTGCCCTGACCTATCAGACCGGTGCCGATGCCGATCCCTATGACGCCGGTGTTTTCAACGCTGTTGCAGGTGATAACTCCTCTGAGGTTGTTCTGCGTGATGCTGTTGATGGCGCCCCACAGGCCCGTGACAACGGAGAATATGAGCACCACGTAACCGGCATATTTGGGGGCAGTCCCCGTTTCAGCAATGCACCTGAGTATCCCGTAGATGCCCATGTTTGTGAGGAGTCCGGATAACAGCCATAGATCGCCGCCGGCGGTGGTGGTGGAGGTCTTTGTCATCCAGGCATGAAAAGGCACACTACCCGCCATGAAGCCAAACCCCACCAGCAGCAGGTAATACACGCCCACACCCGAAGAACTCCACCGGAGTGCGGCCAGATCAGTGAAATCCGTCCCGCCGCAGTACACACTGGCAGCGGCAAACCCCGCCATCAACACAATGACCCCCATGTGCATATATGCGATGTATCCCAGGGCAACGGCCCTTGTCCGTGTGCCTTGGCGCTCAGACAGGAGTATAAAAAATGCGCACACCAACATAATCTCCCATGCCATGACAAAGGCTATGGTGTTTTTGACCGTCACGACGACAACCATGGCGGCAAGCATCAGGTTAAAAAACATATAGTGTCGCGCTACAGGTATGTTTTTATTGGGATTAAGGCGTATGTACCCCTGCATGTACAGGGCATTGAGAGTGCCCATAACGGCAATAAGACAGACAAAGAAGGCCGATAAGGCATCCAGTTGCAGCGGCACCACTGCCAGAGGAGAACCGAGGTCTAAGACAACCATGCGGGACTGCCCTGAAAACAGCACATCATAGGCGACCTTAACCATAAACGCCGCCCCAACAACAACAGACGCCAGAGAGATAACCCCGGGGAAGTGCTCCGAACCCCTGCCAAGAGCCTTGACCACTCTGCCCCCCACCCCACCTACCACCACGGCTGCAACAACAATCAGGGCAAGGGCATAAAACACATATGACAACTCAGCGCATCCTGTGGCCACACTCCGTGCGCCATGTAAGCAGAAGAGTATAAGTAGCTATAACAACAGAAGAAAAGAAGGAGGGCGGCTCCGCCCCCTCCTCAGACCTCCCCCGCAAGGGGACCAGTCCCCTTGACCCCATTATTCTTAACCCTAATGTTCTAAACATTTATACTCCGTTATTTATCGTTGCAGCGCTCGCAGTAGAACTCAAACTGAAAACCGGCATTGACTCCGTGCGATATGCACATGTCGCTGTAGTTTCTGCTAAAACTTATCTCTGCCATGTGCTCCTCAGACGTTGTTGTCGTTAAAGATTGCCAGCAACCTGTCACGGGCGTTGTTTAGGAAGTAGGGGTTTTCAGGCCACTGTTCCATTATTATCGAACCGGAAAAGTTGCGTCGTTTCATTTCGGCGACAAAGGCGGTTATGCCGATGGGGTTGTCCCCGGCCGGGCCAGTGAATATGGGCATATGTCTGTCCCAATCGCCGTAGTTTTCGTGCATGTGGATGTGTATGATTGATACGTGCGGCTGTATTGTCCTGATGTAGCGGATGTAGTCATTGCGTGTATGGGGGAATATGTTTGCGTGTCCGATGTCAAAGCACATTCCCACGTGGTCTGTTGGTATGTGGTCGAGCTGTCCGATAAGCTCAAATGCCCTGTTGACGTCATCAGGGGATATTTCCGGGGTGTTTTCGATTGAGAGCTTCAGGTTTAACTCTGCCGTGCGTCTGATGTAAGGCTCCAGGGATTGTACGTATCTCTCCATTCCCTCGTGGTTAAACAGGTGGATGTTGATAAGCACGGCACCTATGTCCAGGGCAAAGTCAACGGTATTGGTGAAGGCGTCATAGGTCTCACCCCGCAGCGGATTTACCACAAGGGGGGCATGGACGCTCAGGGTGATCTTTTGTTGAGCGGCCTTTTTCCTTATGTTAGTTCTTTCGGTGGGGCTTATATCGTCCTCCAGCCACCCCCCCCAATCCTTCTTGTCAGGGAACCACTCAAAGGTATCAAATCCGCTGGCGATGGCATACCCAAACGGCAGCCCCGGCGATGAGGCTACACATGAGGTCTGGTTGCCAACCCTTATCTGCAGTTGCGTGAACATAGTTTATAGTAATGGTTTGCGCACAGCTTTGTCAATCCGTGGAAAAAAAGAAGGGAAACGGCTCTGCCCTCCCCACCATCCCCCTGTTTATGTTAATATATGGCATGAGAAAACATACAAGATCAAACGAGTTATTTTCCAAGGCTCAACAACTGATCCCTGGAGGTGTCAACAGTCCGGTGAGGGCGTTTAAGGCGGTGGGAGGCAATCCGCTGTTTATTGCACGTGCAAAGGGGTCGCGGGTCTACGACGTCGATGACAATGCCTACATTGATTACGTCCTTTCCTGGGGACCGATGGTGCTTGGTCATGCGCACCCTGCGGTGGTTGAGGCCATCAGGGGGGCGGTCGAAAACGGCACGAGCTACGGTGCCCCAACTGCACTTGAGGTGGAGCTGGCCGAGCTTGTCCTGGGGCTATATCCGTCTATGGCCAAGGTGCGCTTTGTCAACTCTGGAACCGAGGCCACAATGAGTGCCATACGAGCAGCCAGGGCTTTTACGAAAAAGGACAAGGTTATCAAGTTTGACGGTTGCTACCACGGTCATGCCGATGGCCTCCTGGTGAAGGCCGGCTCCGGGGCAACGACCCTGTCGATCCCTACCAGTCCGGGAGTGCCGCAGTCCTTTGCAGCGGCCACCATAACCCTGCCATTTAACAACGTCGATGCCATTGAAACCGTTATCACACAGCAACACAAGGAAATCGCCTGTATCATCCTTGAACCCGTGATCGGTAACATTGGCTGCGTACTGCCCAGAGAGGGATTCCTGCAACGACTCAGGGAACTCTCTGCCAGGTACGATATCGTACTCATATTTGATGAGGTCATGACGGGGTTCAGGGTTGGCATTGGCGGCGCTCAGGCAATGTATGGGATCACGCCTGATATGACATGCCTGGGCAAGGTGATTGGAGGAGGTCTGCCCGTGGGGGCATACGGTGGCAAGGGTGAGATCATGGCTATGATAGCGCCGGAGGGACCTGTCTACCAGGCGGGTACGCTATCGGGTAATCCCATCGCCATGACTGCCGGTATCAAGACCCTCAGGCTGCTCATGGAAGGTGGCGTATACGACAAGCTGGAGCGCACGGCTCAGGCGCTACAGGAGGGCTTGACGGACGCCGCAGCCAAAGCAGGCGCAAAAACAAGGTTCTACCGCGTTGGGACAATGTTCTGCCAGTACTTCTGCGACGGCGACGTCTTTGACTACGACACGGCACTTAAAGCAGATACCGAACGATATGGACGATTTTTCAGGCTCATGCTCGATGAGGGCGTGTACCTGGCTCCATCTCAGTTTGAGGCCGGGTTCATTTCGTTGGCTCACTCAGACGGCGATATCGACGATACCATCAAGGCCGCATTCAAGTCCCTTAAGGCCCTATAACCTCAACGCGCAATCAAAAAAAGACGGGGGGTGTTTGCCCCCCAATGGGGCATTATCAGTTGTGGTTCAGTCTGCAACTGCCCTAACGCCTATAGCATCTCATTAAACCGCGACACTCCAACACCACACAAAGGACACTTCCACCCCTCAGGCAAGTCCTTGAACTCCACCCCGGGCGGTATCTTTGACTTCTTGTCCCCCTTTTTGGGATCGTATATGTAACCGCACAGACCACACACATAAACCTTTGATTCCTGAGCTTGTGACATAATATCTATCCTTCCTTTTTGTTTTGTTTAAAATTCGTAACTAATGTTACAACCTTTAAACTATAAACGTCAAGGGGATTAGGGATAGGTATAATTTGTTCTATGCCACCAAGCCCAATCCTACCCTCCCCTGACCCCTGAAGGTGAGAACAGCTCATTTTCGGGCGTCTGTCAACTTAACGAGCGTTCTTCTGACGTTTAAGACTATAGCATACACAACGCCAATGACAAACAGGGGGATGGACAACATATCTTCCCATGTCTGCATTTCCTCTCTGGATTTATCATGCACTTGTTTGACGTTAAGAGTTGTGCCTGTTGTTGCCTCCGCAGTGCCTGCAACTGAATCGTTATGCAGCGATGCCGGGCGTTTAAGGCTTGCACTAATACCCCTGAAATACTCTACGGTTAATTTGGCAAGGAATATGCGCTTAACATTCAAGTCATGTTTCAGAATTTTAAATGCCCCGGCACTCCAGCCGTTACGTGTCAATTCGAAAAACATCTGCAAAGGACACAGATAGCTCTCCAGTGTCTTCTCTATTGCCACCGTATCGGTAAGTGCCTTATACAGGGTTGCCATCAGGCTACGTGTTGATCTGAAAATAGGGATCACCGTCCTTATCTATTTCCTATATTCTAACATTTTGGCGGATGTCCTGTGGAAGAAATAGTTTTGTCACCGATGTTGTCTGTCTTGTGGGTGGATATAGCAGGTTTCGATTGGATTAAGTACAAAAGACATGGCATTTTTTATGGGGCAAAGAGGTTTGAGTGGAAGGGCAGAGCCCTTCCACCTTCTTTCGCTTAGTATATACTCCAGTTTTGTGGAATACCATGGTCTACCCAACCTCCAGAGTAACCATTACCACTGCCGTCCATTATCCACATATATACATCACCTGTTGAACTATTATGCCAGATCATATCACTAACACCATCACCGTTGTAGTCGCCTGAGGATTTCAGCTCCCAGGTACTGGTACCAGAACTGTGCTGTGTTAGCGGGCCTGATTGACTTGTCGATGTACTATTTGGTTTTGTGTAATCGGCATGGATTATTTTTGTCCCATCCATCAACCAGATTACGGTTTTGGCTGTCGTGGTGTTGTATATGGATACATCACTCTTACCATCACCATTATAGTCAGCAATTGCCTTGACCTGCCAATCCGTCGGTATCCCCTTGACAACATCGTCACTGCTAGGTTGCATCTTTGTTCCATCCATCAACCAAAGATAGAAGTCACCGCATCACTCTTGCCATCAGCATCAAAATCCCGCTTTGCCTTCTTACCAATGTTGTTAAGTTTAAACTCTACGGATATGGACTTGGCCGATGTCATATTCACAGTGCACTGATTGCCAATAGAATCACTACAGCCGGTCCATGCTACGAACTTTGAAGTGCTAGCCGCATCAGCTTTTAAGATCACCTGAGAATTGGCAGAATACATAGCCGTCCCAGTCTTGCCAGTCCACTGGAGTACACCAGTAGACGGTGTCACTGACCCATCACCTGTGTCTGTTTTTGTCACAGTCAACATAAAGGCATTTGACGCCTTTTTATCAAATTTTACAGTAACCGTCTTGGATACTGTCATCTTGACTGTACATATATTAGATGAAGTTGTATCACAACCTGACCATGTAACAAAATCTGAGCTCATATCTCCACTTGCTGTAAGTGTTACTGTGGTGTTAATATCATACTCAGCACTGCCAGAAGAACCGTTCCATATAATTGTACCTATTGAAGCATCTATAGAACCATCACCAGTACCTTGTTTTAAGATGTTGAGTACCTTTTTGGTTGATGACTGACCCTCTTGAGCTACTGTAAATGTCTGATCTGCAATGGTCATTGTACCGGTACGTATACTTGCAGTTGTATTTGCAGTTACTGTGTAGGATACAGTACCATTTCCACTTCCAGAACTACCTCCAACTATTGCTATCCAATCGCTTTTGCTTGTTGCAGTCCATGTACATCCAGCACTAGCCGTAACACTTACGCTGCCACTGCCACCGGCAGATGAAAAAGTATTACTTGTTGGACTGATTGATTTAGTCGTACAGCCTGGTGTCGGCGTCGGGGTAGGCGTAGGGGTCGAACTTGGCGTAGGTGTAGGTGTCGGGGTTGGGGTTGGTGACAGAGCAAAAGTGGCTGTAACATTGCAATCATTTGTTATGGACCGGTCGTATATGTACTACCACTGAGTGATCCACCACAACCCGTTACGTTAGATACCTGATACCATGAATTGGGCGTCACAATTAGGGTTGTAGTATCACCAGAGGTAACCGTCTGAGATGCTGGTGTAAGGGGTGCATAAATTTTTGGTGGCATCAGGCTGCAACCTTTAGATGTGTGACAATATTGCTCCATCGTCCAGATAGATATAATGCTCTTAGTGATACCATAGGTTGGACGTTTTTCTTGTTCCAATGCATGCCCGATTGTTTCATTCTGCTTTGCACTATAATACGATGGGAACTCTCTATAACTCCACTGCCTATATCAATAAGTACCTACCCATAAGTAATTATATATTCTTGACCAAAATTATTAAGCACACCATCAATGTAATCTACCAAATGGTTCCAACTTTTGTATGCGCTGAAGTTAATCCATTCATACTTCATAAATCTCCACAGAATTTCAATTAAATTCATTTTAGGAGAATAAGGTGGAAGATAGAATATTTTCAACCCTTTTGCTTCCCATTTAGGAATATTTTCCTCGAAACTTTTACTCTTATGAGGTGAGGCATTATCAATAACTAATCGAGCCTCTTGCAAAACTCCTAAACTAAACCTTTTTTAGTTCTCTTTGTGCTATAATATAACACCTAAATATAATAGATTAAAAGGAGAACATAATGTTATTAGAGAGTATATCATGGTTAGCAGGAAATATACAACGGGTACTGTTCCCAGAGTTGGAAGAAATACTTACCGATCCAATAACCAAGAAACAAAAGCAGTTAGTTACAATCCTGGAGATAGTTCAGATAGAAAGACATATGTGGTGGGTAGACAGTCAATGCATAGGTCGTAAACTCAAGGAGAGGTATGCAATTGGCAGAGCGTTTGTAGCCAAAGTTGTCTATAATTACCCTACGACAAGTCTTTTGATAGAATCTACTAAAAACGATG